>NZ_CAJMZA010000045.1:0-48681 GCF_905220195.1 Paraburkholderia sp. J8-2 | reverse complement strand
GTGAAAAAGTTGATAATTTATGTTATGTCAAATTGCGGGGGCTAACGAATTGAGAAGCTATCAATTTCGACAGGTTGAGTTATACGTTTGTAAACATACTTACAAACACTTACAGAAATTCAGCCTTACCGCCCATGATTGCCGCAGCTCCCCGACATGGCGAATTGTCCGACTTCCTGAAGCTGACGGATGGTCTGTCAGTCGCCCATGTCGCCAATATCCTTCGCTGCTGCACCCGCACCGTCCGTAACTACGTCGCCGGCCGCTCCCCAATTCCTTGGCATCGCATCGAGCTCCTGCGCTTGCTCAAGCACGAGCCAAGTGCTGCTGCAACTCCAGCTGCTGAAGCCCGGTCCGCCGATCCCGACGTTGTATTGGCGGCCAACATTGAACCTGATCCGGCGGCACCTGATGTACCCCCCGCCGAACTGCTGGCATGGGTCGGCGTCCACGCTCCGCATTACCTTTCGAGCCAACGCAGCTTCGCCCTCTACGTGCGCGGCTGGAACGTCATTGACAAGATCCGCCGCGCGAAACGCGAAGGCACGTTTTCCGACGTTCTCGCGAGCTGGCGCGTTCTTGCGCACGAATTGCCAAAGTCCTGGCGATCGGGCCGTTTGGTCAACGACAATGGGCCGCCCGCTTACTATCACACTGTGAACTGACCGCAAGGAGCGCGAACGATGCTCTCCGCTCGTCGGACCTCACAACCGCGTCCACGCGCCAAGGGTCATTCATGGTATCGAGCCGCTTTGGCGAGCTTTCGTTTTGGCCCGCTGCGACTAAACTGCAACTTGATATCCATCTTGGCTCACCACAACAATTGAGGCGTCCATGAGCACGGCTCCCCAACAACGCAAATCCGCTTCAAAGATGGCCGACCACCCACAATGGGCCAAGACATTTGGTCGGTGGCTTGGAGGGTTGGCCTTCGTAGTCGCCGCGCTGGCTTCACTTATTACGGCGATGGGGAAATTGGATGATGCGTTTAGTAAAAACGTCGCGGACGATATCAAGCAAGCCATGTATTTGGCGGGGATGATTCAATTCACACCCTACACAGAGATTCGGGGCGACACGATGACTTTGGACGGAGGGCACGGCGGGCCAAAAGGATTCGCGCGGCTCGCAATACCTGACAACCTCAACTACAGGAATGTCCACGTCAAGCAAGTCGATGCCTCTTGCACATATGAAGTCGTGGAACCGAATTGCATAAGCAATGCAGATCAACACACAACCTATTGCTTCAGCCCCGGATCGATAGGGGCCTGCTCACCCGGCAACTCGCATGTTACCTGGTATATCGCTGCGGACGTTCTTGAACGATATGACGCGGTAAAGCTAACAAGACTTGGCATAGTTGTATTCTGGGTCTTTGTGGTCATTGGCCTGTGCCTGATTACCGCGCCTACGTTAATTGGGATATTCCGACGAACTCGTTAGTGGGAGAGGTTCCGAAGGACGGTTTATGTCTCGAAAATTGATGGTCGGTTGGACTTCCAGCGTATGGCTTGATAAGTGTCCCTTCCCGCGCGCATGGGGCAATCTCAACCTCCCCTACTCGACCTTACGGAAATGTCGTCGATGCAGGTCGGTTGTCGGATCGTCGCGCATCTCCAGCTCGAGCGTAGTGAGCAGTCGAATTTAGGTGGGCATCGACCAGGCTACTACGCACACTTCGCCGAATTCCCGGCGCGTCGGAGAGTGAAAAGGCCGATGGGTGCGAAACTTGGTTGGTTAGTCCGCGTACAACAAAAGTAAGCATTGCTTAGCGTTGCAAGTCAGCGCTAATTGGCACTTGTCAAACGGCGGAGGGAAAAATGGGCAAGAAAATCGCAATGTTCTTGGGCGCAGCAATTCTCTTAGGGGCCTGCGCAGCACCTAAAGAAATGGTCGCTACAGGCGGCAGCAAGGCCGACGGCACCGTAAGAATGTCATATGAATATGGCATGTTCGAGGTGCCCGAAGTGAACGCAGCACAAGGCGCTGCGGCAGCCACACAACGATGTGCGGCATGGGGGTATAAGGAAGCTGAACCATTCGGCGGTGCGACAAAAGATTGCGTCGAGTCATCGGGCGGCAGCTGCGACCGTTGGAGGGTCACTGTAGAGTATCAGTGTACCGGCACTCCATAGAACACTGGCCATACGTCCGTACGGTTGCTATGGGATACATTACGTGTGATAGATCGCTGGGTGCCACGGGACATTGTGGATACTTTGTCCACAAGCTGATACGCAAAGCGGCTGCTATACCTGTAGCCAATCGCGATGGTGGTGGTGGCAATGATATGGGATTCACTGTGCCCCGCCCCCCGCCGACTACCGTCATAAATGTCCTGCAACGGTGCATAGCAGCCGTCAGAATGGCAACTCCGCGGGTCAGACGAGTGGCCGGAAGTGGCGGCATGGGGGTAATCACATCATCCCCTACCCGACCTTATGGAAATGCGACCGGTGCCTGTCGCTTGTCGGGTCGTCGCGCACTTCCAGTTCCAGCGTGGTCGTAAAACCTCCATCGCCGATCGTGTGCGTCGCTTTCTTTACGAGCCAGGGCGTTTCGTCCATTTCAGCTTTGAATCCTGAAACGATCACTGGCAGCTCAGGGAAAATCTCCGCCTGCCCGAGCGCGAGCGTGTAGTCGAGCGTTGCCTGACTGCGCTGCGTGCGCGCAAACTCCGCTTCGGCGGCCGCGCGCGCTTCGGCTTCGGTCGCATAGTCTTCGGGCAATACCTTGACGTTGTGATTGTTCTCGCCGCCGACTATGACCGACTTGCGCTTTCCCTGCCCGTTTGAATGGTAATGCGCACGCACGGCCGCATAGCTCTCGCGCTGCGATACGTGATAGCGGTGCTGGTCGCCGCTCCTGCGCGTGATGTTGAGCACGCTGAGCGCCTTTCCGCTCGCGGTCTTGCCGGTGCCGATCGGCATGAACAGCAGGCGCAAATCCTTGACGTTCATCACGGCGTCGTAACGCTTCGCGACGCGCGTGAGAAAAGACATATCGCTCTCGTGCGTCTGGTCGATATGCGCGATGACGATTTTCGCGAGCGCTTCGGCAATGGCCGGCTTGAGCGAGTGGCGGCCGGCGATCGCGCTCACGATCGCGCCGATCGTCTGCGCGTGCCAGCTCTGTTCCCGCCGCTCGTGCATCGCTTCTGTCATCGAGGCCGAGCGCGCGCGGATCGTGATGATATCGGGGGCGCCGCTGTGTTCAACTTCGTCGACGGTGAACGTGCCTTTGTCGACAAGCGTCTCGCCGACCCATCCGATCGCAACCTTGATCGCGGCGCCGCGCTTCGGAATCGCGAACGATCCTTTCGAGTCGTCTAGCACGAGGTCGAGCGTGTCGGCTTCTTCAGCGCGTGATTCGGAAAGCGACAGGCTGATAAGGTTCGGCGCGATCAGGCGCGAGAGGTCGCGCCCGTCGAGCGTGATGCGGTAATCGGCCTGCGGCTCTTTGCGCAATACGACTTCGGCGGCCTTGTCCGTCATGCGCCCCCCGTCTTTTCGAGAACATACGCAACGACCGTGTTCACGGCTTCGCCGGTGTCCCTGCTAATCGTCTTCGCCGCCTTCAGGGCTTTATCAAGCGAGATGCCGCTAGCGGTCGAGAGCCCCTTGACGGTCGCTTCGGCAACGTCAGGCGCGACAGTGACGACGGCAGTGATCGCCGCGGATTTCACGTTGCTGAGTTTCAGGTTTTTCACGTTGTCGACAACCTGCGTGCCGACCTTGGCGACGGCGCCCGCCTGCGTGAGCAATTGCTTTGCCTCGCTCTGCGTCTTGTCGCTGTCGGCAGTAACGGCGAGTGTTTCGTCGGCGACGCGCTTGAGCGTGAGCGTGAATTCGATTTTCTTCGGCGCCCCTTCGGCCGTGTGAAACGTCTGCGTTTCGTTCAGGCCGTCGATGATATAGGCGCCGTACACATTGCCGGCGCCGTCGACGAGCACGTAAGCGTCGCCGGCATCGGCCATCGTCGCGAGCTGCTTGATGGATGCGACTGAGCCGAACGACTCGGCCGGAACGACGGTTCCGTTGAGCGTGATCGTGTCGTCGCCGGCGCCGGTGTACTGGCTCGCATCACGCACGCCAACGCGCGAGCTGGTGCGGTGCTTCCAGTTGCGTTGACGCTGCAGCTCCTTGTAAGGCGCAGTCGACAGGCTGAACACGAATTGATCGAGCGCCATCATCATTTTGGGTTTCCTCCTGGCTTATCGATTACCCGCGATCGGAAAGGCTCGAACCGATGCGCGAACGCTTCGCACTCTCGCGGCGGTCCAGCTCGGCCGCGACAGCGCGAGCGATCGCCTGCGGATCGGCGCCGGCCTGCGGATAAATGTTGATGAGGATCGGCGCCGGCGTGCTCGCGGCAGCAGCGGCCGCCGGCTGGCTCGCGATCGGCGCGCGGGTGTCGATCGGCACGGTCGGCCGCACGAGCGGCGCGGCGCCGGCCATCCCCGGCACGCCGAACGTTGTTGCCGCAACGGTGGCGAGGCCTGCGGCGGCCCTGGCGATGCGCCCTTGCCCGCCCTCCATGCCGATCGCGGCGCCCTCACTCATAAAGCCGCCGAGTTCAGCGAATACCCGGCTAGGGCTGTGAATGCCGAGCTTTTCCTTGAACCATCCGACCGTCGAGCTGGCGACGTTCACGATCGCATCCTTGACCGTGCCGAGGCCGCCCGTGAGGCCATTCACGAGGCCGCTGACAATGTTCGAGCCGAACGCCGTGAATTGCGCCGGCAGCGTAGAAAACCACGTCATCGCGCCCGCGAACGTCGCGCGCACGCCATCCCACAGGCTGCCAAAAAACGTCTTGATAGGTTCCCAGTATTGGTAAATCAGGTACGCGCCGAGCGCGATCGCGGTGATCGCGAGGCCGATCGGGTTCATCAGCATCATGCGGCCCACAAACATGATCGCCGAGCCGAGCATACGGAATGCGCCGGCCCCCATGCCGAGTACGCGCGCCAGAATGCCGCCCTGCATCCCGAGCGTCGACATACTGAACTTGAGCACGGCCATCGGGCCGAGCACGCCCGCGAGCGCGATCGTCAGCGTGCCGCAAACAACGAGGATCGCGGCGAGCGCGGCGAGAACCGTGAGGATCACTTTCGCGGCCGTGCCGTGTTCCTTCATGAACCCGACAACCTTCTGTGTAGCGCTCGCCGTCAGTTCGAGGCCTGCGTTGTACATCGGCGTGATTTTCTCGCCCATTTCCGTTTTCAGGTCCTTGAGCTGTCGGTACGCTTCCAGCTCGCGGCCCTGCGATAGCTGCGCGCCCTTCCCGGCCGCGCCGTCGATACCATCGGCGCCGGCGTTCCGGTGTTCATTCTTGTGAATCTGCTCGCGCTGCATGTACATCGTCGTGAACAGGTTCGCGGCCGTGCGATTCGTGAAAATCGTCGCGATCATGTCCTTAACCTTGTCCGGGTCCGTGATGCCCTTCGCGGCGAGCTTCGGAAGCAGGACCTTTTCCATCCATTCGAGCGGCGAGGCTTTCAGCACGTCGCCGCCGGCGAGCGCGCCGGGTTTGATTTGCTTGATCATGCCGATCTTGTTGTATTCGACCATCTTCGGGTCGAGCAGTCCGAGGCCTTGCATGACCTTCGCCGCCTTCACGGTCGTTTTGCCCTGATAGATGTTGCTGTACGCCGACATCAGGCCAGTGCCGACAGCATGGCCGCCCATTTCCTGAATGAGCGGTTCCATCTGGTAATAGAACGCGTCTTTGCGCATCTGTTTCGCAGCAACGCCGCCGGTCTGAATGAAGTTGCGCCACTCGTCGCCGCCCACGCGGCCGCCGGTCGCCGTGAGAACCTTTTGCACCATGTTCGCTTCGTCCTTGAACGTCGCTTCGTTTTTCGTGCCGCCGCGCAGCTCGATCACCTTCAGCATGTTCATGAACTTTTCTTCGTTCGCGTGCGCGTCCTCACTCCCATAAAGGGAATCATTGGCGAACTTCATTTTCGCGAGTGTCGGCATCACCATTTGCGCGTGATGCTCGTCGGCGAAAACGCTCAGCGCGTCGCGCATCATCACCATGTTGTCGTTGCGCGATACGCCGTACTGGTTCATCGATTTGACGTAACCCACGGCGTCATTCGATGCGCGATCGCCGAGGCCGAGCGCACGAACGCGCATTTCCTCGCGCTGGAATTCCTTCGCCTCGTTGAGCGATTCGCGCAGGTCGCCGAGTACGTGCGTGCCGGTCGAGCGTGCTGCGTAGCCGCCGACAGCCATGCCGGCCGCAACGCCCTGCATTTTCTCCATGCTTCGGCGAGCAGACGCCACGCGCTTTTCGCGATCGCCGATCGCTTCGAGCTTGCGCATTTGATCGTTCATCGTCGAGGTGGTCGATGCGATGCTGCTGCGCAGGTCGCGCTCGTGCCGGGACAGGTTTCCCGTGTTCACGCCGGCGGCCGCGAGCTGGTTGCGCAGCTCACGCACGCGGGCCGATTGCCGCTCGTGTTCGGTTCCAAGGCTCGCGGCCGTCTGCCTGGCCTTCTCGAACTCCGCGGACATCTGGCGCGAAGGATTGGCGGTTGCCTTCAACGTGGCGGCCAGCTCGCTCACGCGGCCGCGCGCGGTGTCGAGCTGGGAAGCGGTCGAGGCGAGCCCCTTGCGCACCTCGCGAAACTCGCCGATGGTCGTTTGCGTCTTGCCCATTTCGGCCAGCTCGCGCCGCGTTTCCTTGAGTGAGCCGGCGAGCCCCTTGTTACCGGCGAGGATGTTTTTTAGGGGCTTCGTCATGTTGTCGACCATATCGAACATGACGCGAAGTTTCAGGGCGTTATCCATCGTTTCCGTTTCCGCTTCTGAGGCGCGCATGCTCGCGCCATTCCATCAATTCCGCAAGGCCGAACTCGTCCATTACGACAGGCGTCCATCCTGTGAAAATGGTCGCGATATCAGCCATCGCGTCTTCTACATGCTCAGGGATTCCATGCGCGCTTTCGCGGCCTTCGGCATCAAAAAACCGGCAAAGATACCTCCCAGTTGCACGAGGTCGGCCGGGTCGATGTTGGCGACATCGAACTCGGTGAGGGTCGGCGTCGAGATACGCGGGAGCACTTTCGAAAGCGCCGTAACGTCGAGGTTCACGAGGTCGGAAAGTGACACGCCGCGCAGCTCGCCCGATCGCGGCTTGCGCAGCGTCACGCGGTCGATTACCTGCTTTCCTTCGCCGCGCACGAGCGGGGTGTCGAGAATGTGCGTGTTCGGATCGGCGGCCGCCGACGTGTTGGATTCGTTTTCCGGGGCGCTGTTGGCTTGGTCTGCTCGTTGCATCGTCTGGGTATAGGGGGTGAGGTTAGAAAGGCGTGGCGGCCCGTTTCCGGTCTGCCGTGGCATTACAGGCCGATCGCGGTGCGAAGCGCCTGCAGCAGATCGGTGCCGTTGATGTTCTCGATCATGTTCACGAAGTCGAGTTCGATGATCGTTTCGCCGTTCACGGTAAGCTTGTAGTAGCTCGCTGCGGTCGTGATCTTGACGGCGGTGTCTTCCTTCGCCTTCGCGTTGCCGAGGTCAATTTCCGAGTGACGGCCGCGCACGACGACTTCGATCGCGTCGTACTTGTCGGAATCCTCCGCCTGATAGCCGCCGGCGAAACGCAGCAGTACCGCGTCGTGCTTCAGCGCGGCGTACTGCGTGAGAACCGACTTCACGAGGCCGCCGCACGTCCATTCCATCTGGATAGCTTCCTGGCCAAAGTCGACCTTGACCGGGCCGCTCATGCCGCCGGCCTGATAGTCCTCCATCTTGCGGGTCAGCTTCGGCAGCGTGATTTCGGGAACCTTGCCGGCGAAGTTCTCGCCGTTGTGAAAGAGGTTGAACCCCTTCAGTTTGCTCGGCAGTGCCATTGTGTTTTGCTCCTGTGTAGTGCCGGCTTACGCGTTGACGCGCGAGGCGAAATCGGCGAGGTATTGGTCGGTGATGCGCTGGCGCAGCAGCAGGTTTTCGAGCGGCGGCACGGGCGTATAGTCGTAATCGATATACGCCTTGCCGGACTTGAGCACGTCGGTCGTGTTCGGCTCGGCATCCCACCACGACGACCCGCCGATGAGATAGCCCTGCGAGGTCCATTCGCGCATCTTTGCGTTGATGCTCTCGATGATGTCGCGGGGCAGCGAGGGATTGAGGGGGCCGTCGACAACGGGCATCTGCGCTTCTGCGATCGAATCGGCGATTACCTGCGCGGTGCGCGTGTAGTTCTCGAACATGAAAAGCGGATCGTCGGAACAGGTGCGCGATCCCCAAAAACGGTAACCATTGCGGTTGATGAGGGTCGTCACGTCCTGCTCGTTCAGGTAGCCCGCATCGGTCGACGGGTCCTGCAGATCCCAGGACACGTCAGCACTGATCCCCGTCACGCCATTCACGGCGACGTTCGAGAGCGTCTTGTGCCAGCCCGTATCGTTGTCGATCCTGGCGCGCAGGCCCATCGCATACGCGACGGCCGGCGCTTCGACCGCTGCGCCCGTCGTCTCGTCCCATGCGAGGAAATTCGGCCAGATCACCATGACTTCGCGCTGGCTGAACTGCTTGCGGTAGGTCGTGACTTCCTCCTTGGTCTTGCAGCCGTTCGCGAAGGCGTAGACGAAACCGCGAAGGGTCTGCGCGATCGAGGCGAGCTCGGCGGCCACGGGTTGCGTGTCGAGGAACGGAGCGCCGAGAATCCGGGGCTTTACGCCGAGCTTCGCCTGCGCCGTGAGCAGTGCCTTGATGCCGGTGTATTTGCCATCGGCCGTGACGGTGCCGATCACGTTGGTCGTCGTCTCGGCGTCGTCCTTGCCTTCGGCCACGCGCACGACAACGGTGACCGGTTTGGTCTGCAGGCCGATCGCGTTCAGCGCCTTGTAAAGCGTGCCCCTGGTGCCGGCCTTGCCGAGCGCTGCAACGACGTTCGTGAGCAGCACGGGCGTATTGAGCGGGAACGTCGCTTCGTCGGCATCTTCGGCAGTCGCGACAAGGCCGAGCACGGCCGTCGACACGGTACGGATAGGCCGCGTGCCTTCGTTGATTTCCAGCACGCGTACGCCGTGGTGATAGTCCTGCGGCATGTTCAATTTCTCCGATGAGGGTGAGAGAGGAAAGGCGGCCGTTACAGGGCCGTGACGAAATCCGGCACGGCCGGCAGTTCAACGTTCGGCCATTCGGCCTGTTCGGGCAGATCGCGCAGGGTCTTTCGATACGCGAGCAGCGTTGCGTATTGCTCGGCCGTGAGTGTGGTGGCGCCGCCAAGCGCCAGCTCGTCCTGGTGGCGTGCAACGATCCAGTCGGTCGCCGTGATGGCCGCATTACGTTCGACGCGCTTCAGCTCGGCGAGCGCGTCGCCAGATGGCGGCGCAGGATCGAGCAGCACGGGATTGCCGCTCGCGTCGACGCCCGGCAGCTTGCCGGCGCTCTGCCCTTCGAGCATCGCGCTGTACTGCGTGGCCGTGAGCTTTACAGCCGGCGAGCCCTGCGGCGGCGAGCTGATAGCGTCGTCGTAGAAGCCGGTGATTGCCCGCGTGGCGTCATTAAAAGTTGCGTATTTTTGGCCCATGATTTTCCTCAGTTAGTAGCCGATTGCGATCCATCGCAGGACGCCGGTTGAGTAGTACCCGCCGCCAGAGTTGCCGGTGTAGAGAGTGAATTGCGTTTTACCCGTCCACAACGTGCCGCCCGTAAAAAGCGAACTACCGCTATCGGACGTCACGATTTGGCAAATTGCGGTAGGCATGGCAATCGGCAACGTCACTACGGCGCCCGCAGAGGTGCCGCTACCCGTCGTCATCCCCCATTGGATAATCACGCCGCCGAGCCAGGTCGGAAACGCGATATAGCCAATCGCGCCAAGCGAGATTGCAAACCCTGCGCGCAGCTTCTTCGGTGTGACGATCGTTGCGTCGTCGGTGCCTGCATTGGTCTGCGCCTGCGTGGCAACCTTCGCGGTGCCCTGCGTTGCTTCGGCGGCCTGCTCGCCCTTGAACCAAGCCGAGGTGATAAGCGCCGTACTGCTGTCGCCGGCGGCCGGCGCAATGGCTTTGACAATGCCGCCTGCTGCGGCCGTGAGAACCCGCCCAAGGGCGGCAAGATTGGATGCGAGAGACATTTGAATTACCACCCGATCGAAAGCCAATAAACGGTTGTCGAGACACGCGCGCCGCCACTCCACGCGGAGAAAGTCACAGACGAATTCGCGGAGTTGTTCACGGAGACGGTGTTGATGTTCACCTGGTCAACGGAGCACGCAAGACAACGCCAGTGCGCGGTTGGATAGGTGATTGGCAAGCTCTGCACAACGGCCGCGCTAGTCGATGACGCACCGCCACCCCACTGGATGATGAAACCGCCCATCCACGTCGGGAACGCTACATACCCGCTCGCACCCAAAGATGCAGAGAAGCCGGCGCGCAGCTTCTTCGGCGTGACGATCGTCGCGTCGTCGGTGCCGGCATTGGTCTGCGCCTGCGTCGCAACCTTCGCGGTGCCGATGTTCGCCTCGCTCGCCGCTTCGCTCTTGAACCATCCCGAGCTGATGACGTTCTGGCTGTTGTCGCCGGCCGCCGGCGCCGAGACAGTCGAGCCCGCATACAGCGCGAGCGGGCCGCCCATCGCATCGCCTGAGCGCTTCACAGCGTCCGCAACGCTGAACGTCGAGAACAGGTAAGCCGTGAATTGCTCGTCGGCCGTCGCCGCGTTGGTGAGCTTGATCGTGAGGCCGTCCGTCGCGAGGAAGTCGGGCGAGGCGGCAGTGCCGGGTTGCTGCAGCGCGCCGTTGCGTTCGAGCATCACGGCGCCGGGGGTGTAGCCGCCGACAATGTTGATCGTGTTGCCGGTAATGCCCGTGATCGGCACAGGCCGAAAACCCGCCTGGCCTCCCGCGCTCGCGAACTTCATCGCCGCGCCATCACTGCACACGATCACGGGCGAGCCGGCCGGCAGCACAACGCCCGTGCCGCCGGCGACTTTCGCCGTGATGTTGAAGTTGCCGTCAGCGCTGTTTTCGATGATCCACTGACCCGATTGCGCCGGGAATACGAGGTCTTTCGAGGCCTTGAGCGTGCCCGAGAGCGTGAGCATTGCAACGCCATACTGCGCGGCCGTGAGCGTGATCGTCGTGTCGTCAACGCCCACGTCGACAACCTGGCGGCCGTCCGTCGCGGCGAACACGGCCGCCATGTTTGCAGCCCGGCTCGATTTGTCGCCGACAGGTGGCGTCACAATGCGCGCCGTCCCGCCCGAGATGGATTGAATCACCCAGGCGCCGCCGTTCGCCTTGTTGAGCTGCGTATTAAGGCGCGCGCGCACGCCCGCGCCGGCCGGCAGATCGCCCGCGCCGAGGTCCGCATGATCGGCGCCGAGCAGGGGCAGCTTCGGAATCGTGCTACCCGCTGCGCTCGTCGGCGTGAACGTGCAGGAATTGTCGTTCGTCACGGCGACACGAAAACATGCCTCCATGCCGTCGACGAGTTCGGTGATGGTCGGCGACAGGTTCGCGACAATGTTGTTTTTCGTGCCGGTGTCGGTCGTGTAGGTCGTGCGGCCGAACTGCAACGCGCGGCGCAGCCAGCTCGTGCGGTTCGCGAGCTGCTTGGTCGGCACGTTGTCGATCCCGTCAAGGCCGCCCTGTACCGGGTCCGATGTCTCGAACTGGTAAATCCCGTCAGCCCAATCGCCGGTTTCGGGTAGATAACTCATGCTTCGATGCTCCCTCTCGTGTATTGACCGTCATAGCGGCCCGTGGCGTTGCGGCGCAGTGGTGCGGCGGTGTAGTCGAGCAGATACAGCTCTGAGCGCTTCGGCGCATACCGTTCGAGCACGGCTTTCAGGCTGTCGGCCTGGTCGCGTGTGATCGGCCGATGCAGGCGAACGATGTACTGCGCCCACTCGCCCCGTTCATTGCCGTGAACCCATTCGCCGCTATAGCGCGCAGTGCCGTCACGCCGACGCACGTTGCGCCCTTCGATCAGGTCGATCTCGCCAAAGCCCAGGCGCCGGATTACTTCGCGCACGGCCCACGGCGTGCCGCGCTTCTGGTGCAGCTGGATGGCGCCCTTGATGAGCGCGCGGCGCACTTCGTCCGATTCGGCGAGTTCCCATCCGTCGACAGACACTTCGGCGGCGAGATAAGGCAGCAACGCGGCCGGACAGGTGTCCGGGTTCCAGTACTCGCGCGCCATCGTCGGCACGTCGTCGACCACGGCGAGCGTGGTCGCGGTGCGCCGTTCGAGCGGTGTGGCGTTCGGTGGCAGCAGATCAGGCATAGATGCCGCCGATTTCAATGATGATTTCGACGCAGTACGAGGCCTGCGTCGCGCCGATCACGATGTCGCCGGCGGGCTCGATCAGCTCGGTTTTCGTGAGGCCGGCCGCCTGGCATACGCCCTTGATGCCGGACTCGGCCACGCCCACGCCGAGGCGGCGCACCTTGTCGGCGTAGGCCTGCGCGTTGAGCTTCGCCTGCTCGATCAGCACGTCAGCGCCCACGGCCGAACGCGTGTAACCCTTCGCATGGATTCGATACGTAATGATTTCGGCCGAGCGCGCATAGACGGTGTCATTCATCGGCCGTTGATCCTCCGCGCTGAGTGCCGTCGTGACGGCTGCGCAGAGTTCGTCGTCGACCGATCCATCGCCCTCGCGGGAAAGCAGCGTCACGAGCACGTCGCCCGGTTGCGGGCGGGTCACGGTCGCGTCGAGCAGGCGGCCGTCGACGGCAAGCGCCTTGGATTCGTAGGCGGCCGCCGGCCCCGCTACGCTGAAACCCTGCGGCGCGAGCTGCACGCGCAAACGCAGGTCGTCGTCGTCTTCGTCGACTTCGGCGATGCTGTTGGCGGTGTCGGCCGGCGTGACGATCAGGCGTTGAAGGCCGAACAGGGCCGCGCGCTGCGTGAGGTCGTTTCCCTTGGCAAATGCGAGCATCACGGCGCGCACGGCATCGTTGACGCGCTGGCGCCATACAAGCTCGCGGTAACTGTTTTCCTGCAGCAGCCGCGCGAGCGGTTCGGATTCGAGTTCGACGGTCGCTGCAATCTCGGCCTGCTCGTCTTCAGGCCAGAGCGACACGAGCGAGGCCTTGCGCTCGGCGTAGATCGTTTCGAAATCGAGGATTTCGAGCACGTCGGGAACCGGCAGGCTTGCGAGGTCGATGAGGTTGGCGGTCGTCATGCTGCGGTCCCGTTCGTGAGATTGACACTCGTGCGAACGGAGTCGCCCGATACGGTCGTATAGCCTTCGAGGTCGATCACCTGTTCGCCGGCATCGTCGATGCTCAGCTGTACGCGCTGCAGCGTTACGCGCGGCTCCCAGGTCATCAGCGCAGTTGCCACGGCCGCATAGAGGCGCGTGCGCGTGGCGCCGTTGAACGGAGCATCAACAAGGTCGGGCAACTCAGAGCCGAACGTGCGGCGCTTCACGCACGACACGAGCGGCGTCGTGAGAATCTTCGCGATCGATTGGTACAGGTGTGAGAGGTCGACAATCGCGCGGCCGGTGGTGGCGTTCATGCCTTTCATAGTGGCTCGCTCGTCGGCGCGTTGTCGCCTTGTTCCTGGTGTTTGTGGTGCGCCGAGCTTTTGCCGCCGGCGATCACGTCATCACTTACAGCGACAGTGCCGGAAATGACCGCGGCGGGGCCGCCGCTTTCGCCTGCGTGGCCGCTCATGCCGTTCTCGAACACGAATGCACCCTTGACGAGCATCGCGCCCGTGACGGTGGTTTGCCTGGCGTCGAGCGTGATGTCGTCGGCCTGCACACTCGCGGCTTTCGTCTGCACGTTCACGGTGCCCGGTGCCACGATCAGCACGGTCGCGCCTTCGGGCAGCGTCGCCGTGAGAGCGTGTGCTGCATGGTCGTATTCGAGCTGGGCGCCGTCCGGGTAGACGCGCAGATGCTTGTCGGGGCTGTTGCTTGGCGCCGGCGCTGCGTCGGAATTGATGCCGGCCACGGCAATACCCTGCGCGGGGTCGCCCATCGGGCACAGGAGAATGACCTGTTCGCCCTTCGTGAGCGGGTTCCATTCGCGGGTTGTGCCGGCGCGCGTTGTCGCGAACGGAATCCAGTTCGTCGTGAGGCCGGGATTGTCGGCGTCGTCGGGGTCGCCGACGGAAACCCGGCAGGTTGGCGGGTTACTCGTGAGGTCAACGTCGAACACGGAACCCTTGCGGATCATGTTCACGATGAGGCGGCGGAATTCGTTGGCGTCCATACCGCTCATGTTGCCGGCCGCACGCGCGCGGGGCGAGCGGACCCGTGTGTCAGGGGGCTGGGTACAAAGGGAGTTTGGGGATTTCCAAGGAATGGATGGGACTAACCAGCGTGGCGCAGACATCGAGCACCCCAAGTCATTTATGGGGCGCACCAACCAAGTGGTATCACTTGTTGTTAGATATCCTTAACTCCGTTTATGCAAAATGCATAATCTTAGAGTGGCTGGAACTGATGATGCAGACAAGATCGTGCTGCATCGAGCATGCTTTTGCGGCAATTTGTTTTCGAGTTGTCAAGCGGCTTCCGCTCATACGACATGATGTTTATTCAAGTAGAAATCTTGAACACCGACTCGGGCTGCGCTAAAACAAAAAAAAGATTCGAGTGCAATTTAGTTGGAGGGGAATATGAACAAGAAAAAATTTGCTATCTTTTCAACACTTCTTGTCTCGTCAATCATTACGGGGGGCTGCGCAATTCATTTGGTGTCGGACTATGACGCCGACATGGATAAAGGCGTTACTGATGTTCAGACATCCGTTAATCAAATAGTCGCAAAAATGCGTGATTGCGCATTGAAAGATACGCGGTCGCACATCGGCAATAATCCTTTGCCAAAGGATCCTGCGCAAATTATTTGCCAAGATACGAGCACCACTTATTCCGCGGATGATTACAATAAAATACAGAATCAGCTTGATACATTAATAGTGCGCTCGCAATCGAATCCTCACAATCAACCCACAACGAATTCGTTAATTAACCTTGAGGGGGCGATCCTCCAATATCCGTCGCAGGTTCTTAATACTTCTAACACTACAGCCTCTGCAACAGGCACGCCACCCGAAAACGCGAAAAAACCGGAGATGTCCATACAGGAACGACAGCAACTGAAAAATGCGCCTATTAGCGTGGCGGATTTGAATGACTTAACCATGACATCCGGCATTCTAATACAGTCAATTCTGACCTTCGAATTGGCGAAAAAAACCGGTGACTCATCTTCCAGTAAATAGGAGATTTTATTATGGATTGGGGACAAGTTGCGCAGGATATGTTATCAGCAGCAGAGACCTCCGCAGGAGCCGATTGGCCTAAACTGAGGGATTTCGCGGAAAATCAGTTCGAAAATCTTACGACGGTTGCTAGTCAGATCGAGACGCGTAAGAGTCAAGGAACAATTACCGAGGTAAACGCAGAATTCTTAATGGACCAATATCAGGCAGCGGCACGTGGAGTCCTATTTTCCGTCGAAGGATTGACAAATTTAATGATTCAAAATGCATGGAACGCCGCGATGGCAGTCCTCGCCAAGGCAATCGACACAGCTATTGGATGGGCTCTTATTTAGGTGATTGGAAAATAAAGGGATGTGACGACTTCGTCTTTTCGCATTCGAATTCCTTCCCACTGTGCATTAAAAACGAAGCGCGCTCGTGAATTATCGGCGCGCTTCCGGTCTGCGGACGGAGGATCTCATGAAACGGGGAAATGATAGTCAACAGACGAGATGGACTTTTTTTCACAAAGAAAGCATGAGCAATCATGTTCGTTGGTTTTTGATAATTTTTATGTTTGGCAACCTTGTGTGGATAATTCTAGTCGCGAAAAGTGTGACGAATCATTTGGACCTCCTCCGAGTTCTGGGAACAATGGGATTGGTTTCTGGTGCATCGATTATTTGCGGTGCGTTTCTTGGTTTTTTGTTTGGAATACCGCGTAGTATGACTGGCGTGGCTGGAAATCTGATTATTCCGGATTCGGCAGCAACTAATGGCAGCCAGCAGTCGGGCGATCCAAAGGTCTCAGGGGATTCCAATTCCAAAGTAGCGACAGCGTCTGCGCAGACGCTCAACGTGAATCCAGCAACCGAAAACACCTCCTCTCCCCCCCCAACACCAGCAGCAGCAGCACCAGCACCAGCAGCACCCACCCCTAATGCATCATCGTCGACGGCTTCAGTCAGTCAAGTCCGGCAACAGAAGGCTCCACTGAATGTGGCTCCAAATACTAACTTGGAGCAGATATCTGACTGGCTAACCAAAATACTGGTTGGCGTTGGCTTAACGGAAATTCGTAGCCTCCGAAGTGGCATCTCGGCACTTGACGTCACGCTGAATAGCGCTCTTGTGCCATTGGAAAACGGAGGGGCAGTCGCTATATCGATCGGATTAGCCTATGGAGTTGCAGGATTTCTCTGGGCATATTTTGAGGCTCGCACCAGCCTCATGCTCTTGTTCGGTGAATCTACCTGATGAAAGCGATTGATCGGATCCGCGCATTGCGCTGCTAGTCTTGCCCGTTGTCCAGTTAGTCGGCTTCGAGCGTATCCGTTCTCGGAGAGTTGAAGCCCGGCGCCCATGCATTGATTGACGGACTTGCCGCTCCCCTGCAATTCCCGATGAACGAAAAGAAGGCTCCGATGTTCAAGGGCTCTCCGTAAGATGCGAGAGTAGCTTATCGCTTATCAGAGCGCGCTCAGTATGCGAAAAGCCGAGGAGTACTCGCGCCGGATAGCGCACCTGGGGGCCGCCCGGTGCAACGGGCGCCACTTCGCCGAGCTGGTGAATGCGCGCGATACGCGCAACGCGGCCGGCGAATCCGAGCGCGAGGCCTGCTGGTGTCGCTTCGATTTGCATGTATCGCGCTGTGCGCAGCTTCGCGAACATCGCCGCGCGCTTGATGCGCCCGCGCTTGCCGCGCAGTTTCTTGCCGTCTTTCTTCGCCTTGATCTTTCGCGGCGTGTATGCGGTGCCGTCCGGGTCCTGCTGTGACGCAATGCGGGCCTGCTGGCTGCGTCGCAGCTCGCGCGCAATGTCGAGCATCGCCTTTCGACGGCCCGCCGGCGAGAGCTGCATAAGCAGCGCGCCCGCCCACCTTTCGACGGCTTGCAGATCGTCGGCGCCGCTCACGCGGGAACCTCAGAGCCATCGCGATCGCTGCGCGCGATCACGTCGAGTGGATCGCCCGCGTACTGCGCGCACCATGAAAGACCATTCGCGTCGAGCTGGGAGTCGTCGACGTGCGTGATTGTGCGCTTTCCATCCTCGCCGACCTTGACGACGACGCTCTCGGTGAGCTGCAGCTTTACGGACACGTCGGCTGTCGCGTTGGCGAGTATGTCGACTTCGTACGTGATGCCGTTCGTGCGCTGGTCGAGGTTCGTGAACAGGTCAGACTGGTAGCGCCGCGCCCACTCCACAATTGCGATGAAAAGATCGTCGGAATCGCCTGCGAAATCGAGCAGCATGACATTGCAGATATAGCGGTATTCAAACGACGGCGAGCGCGCGCCCGTGGCCGCGATACTTCCCTGGTCAATGAACACGGTGAGGTTTTCGGGCAAGGCCTTGAGAGAGGGAATCGCCGCGACGATAGCCGCGCGCAGGCTTGCCGGCTTAATCATGCGCCTCGCTCCCCTTCGTGCCCTTCTCCTGGCAGTTGAACACCATGTCGACGATCGCCGCGCACGAGGCCCATGCGGCGCGTGCGATCGTGAGCGCGTCGTCGAGGTCGCCGTTAGTGCGCGGAGCCATCGCCGGGAGCGTGCAGCGCGGCACGGTCTGACACTGCTGCAGCGTAATCGTCGGCGCCGGTTTGGGCGGGAGTGTTGTGCAGGCGGGCAATGTCAAAAGGCAAAGGCGTATCAGCCCATGCGCGAATCTCGGCGTTTTCACTCTTGAGCCTCCGGTTTTCCTGCTGCACTGTCTCGAGCTGGGAAGCGATCGCGGTGCGCGTGCTGTCGAGCTGCTTCCGCTGCTTCGCCTTTTCGGCCGCATCGTCCTGCAGGCGCTTGATCGTGTCGTCGCGGTCGGCAATGCCCTGATTCGCGCCGGCGAGCTGCAGCGCGCTCTCGGCGAGTTCAGCGCGCAGCTCGCGCACGTAGAACACGGCGACCGCCACGGCGAGCAGCGCGACGAGCGCGGCGCCAATCCTTGCGGCGATGCTCATGCGGCCGCCTTTTCGGTGCCGGCGTATTTGTCATACGCGCGCGTGAGCTTCACGTCGTACAGGTTGCGGGCGCAATCCGGCCCGTTGTAGCCCTTGGCGAACGGGCCGAACTTGCAGGCCTTGAGAGCGGCAAGCAGGCTGCTGTCGGCCGCCACAAAGCGCACGAATGCGTCGAGCTGGTCGCCCTCGCTGTTCTCCATGCGGCTCACGAAGTCGTCGACGCTTGCATAGCCCAGGCGCTCCCAGTTCTCGCCCATCACCTGAAACGCGCCCCAGCTCGCCGACTCGTATGCGGCCGCCGGGTCGATCAGCTCGGCCAACGCGAGCCGGGTGTACTCGGCCGCGCCGCCCTGATAGCCGCCGGGTGTCTGGGAAACGATGTTCGGGTATTTCGCGGCGAGCGGTGCCGGGTCGATGCCGCGCGCCTTGAGGCGGCGCCAGAAAACATGACGCTCGAACAGGATTTTCGGCCGGCCGTCGACGAGATAGCCCGAGCCAGTCGATTCGACTTCGTTCACGGCACGCACGCACGCGAGCGGCACGCCGAGCGTATCGGCGGCCCGTACGAGGTCCGCGTCGGCGAGGTGCTTCGGGTCGCGCTGGCCGGTCGCGAGCGCGGCGTACGTCTTGGGGCCGGCGATGCCGTCGACAACGAGGCCGGTTTTCGCCTGCAGCGCGCTTACTGCGGCTTCGGTGGCGGCATCGTAGACGTGCGACACGGCGAGCGCATAGCCGGCGCGATTCAGGCGCGTTTGAAGCAGGCCAACGTCGGCGCCAAAGTCGCCGAGGCGGTGCGTTTTCATGGGGCATCACTCCGCAAAAGGCGCGCGACATTACCGCGCGCGCACAAGACGAACAGGGAGAGCAGAACGGCCTTCCCTGCTTCAAAAATTCCGACCTGCTTCGCGTGCAGTGCGAGTTCGATGGACGAGCCGCCGAGCACGACGACGAGCAGCCAGGCGAGCCATGAAACGTGATGCCGGTGGCGAGCGCCGTTGCGGCGATAGGTCAGCAGCAGCAGCGCGGCCGCGAGCTGCACCACGAGCGCGATCGTCGCGAGGGTGATGTGCATGTCAGCCCCCTTTCTTCAGGAACGCAAGCAGGTCGACGCTTTTGACGCGCTCGATCAGCTGCAGCGTCACGGTAATCACGAGCGCGGCCGCGAAAAAGGCCGCCACGCCACTGGAGCGGATCGGCGTTGCGTTGACGATTTCCGGCGCGGCGAGGTAGCCCATCACGAGCGAGATGAGCATGTACGCGGCGCGCTTGAGGATGCCGATGTCTTTCGACGTGACGACGACGAGCGCGGCGCCCGTGAAAGCACCGATGAGCGCGTTTCCGTCGATACCGGGAGCCAAGCCTGCGAGCCCGATCGCGGCCGAGATTGCTGCGGCGGTGGTGGTGTTCGGTTCGGCCATGCGTTCGGCTCCTCGCGTCACTCAAACAGTTGCAACAGGGGTTTCGTGGTTTGGACGGTCGTCAGATCGGGCAGATCAACGAGCGTGCCGAGCGGCAGCACGACGCCGTAATCGGCGAGGCCTTCATTCGCCTCTAGAACCGCTTCGACCGTGCCATCGGTGCGGCCGTAGTATCGCCAGCAGATCGCGTCGACGGTATCGCCTTGCAGTGCGGTGACTTTCATCAGATCAGCTCGATCGTCGTGCGCCGGATGCCGCGAATATCGGCGAGCGCATTGCGGACATTGCGCCTCGCCTCGCATATCGTCGCTTCGAGTTCTTCGGCTTTCTGGCCGCCCGTTTTGGTTGTGTCAAGGCCGCGGTATTGCTCGGTCAGGTCTGCGCGCACGAGGTTGTAAATCGCACGGCGATACCGGATAACGTGCGTGCTTTGGCCGCCGAGCTTCGGCGCCGGAACGCCGTCGAGGTCTGCATACCCCGCCGCGAGCTGCGAGGCCTGCCACGATCCCAGCTCGGCGTTACAGCTCGCCATCGCATCGAGCGCGGCCGAGCGCAGGCGCGTATCGGTCACGGTGCCGTCGAGGCGCGTTTCTTCGCGCAGCACGGCGAGTTCGATGTCGGGAAACCAACCGTCATTTGTGAGCGTCGTTGACGGGTCGGGCGTCGTGCTGCTGGCCGTGGGTTCGGTGGCGATAAAGCTGCTCATGACAGGGCTTTGGGTAGGTGGCGGTGGACCGGCGTTCGAATCCCGTTGCCGTCAGGTGTAGGGAGTGAACGCCGGTGCCGCCATTGCCGGGGGGGCTCTTTACGTGCGGGCGGCCTTGCGGCGGCCGTCCGCATCGCTCAGCATCTTTTCGAGCCGAGCAATGTTCTGTTTCACGCCGGCGCGCGCGTTGAGCTGCAGCGCCGTCTGTAGGTTCTGAAGTGCTTGCGCTGCGCGACCCCAATCGTGCATTTCGTCGAGCTGGTCGTCGCCGATCAGCTTCATCGCCGCGAGGCCGAGCGCCTTGTACAGCTTCGATCGAATCTGGTCGTGCATGTCGACCGCTTCGGTCAGCTCGCGCACTTCGTTGAGCTGGTCAACGTCGAACGTGCCGCCGTCGGCGATCGCAATGAGCGCAGCGTCGGCGAATTCTTCGGCGATCGCGGCCGGCGCCGCACGCTCGTAGTGCGCGGGCAGCGTCAATCCGTACTGCAGCGCATAGCGGGCGATGTCGAGCGCGCCGGCATAGTCGCCGGCGTCGACGCGCCAGATCATGACCGTCGTCAGCACGTCATCCTGAGCGCCCCGCCCGCCTTTCAGCGCGCCGCTCACATAGTCGGCGTATTCGGGCAATACCTCGCGTTTCACCTCGACCTTGCGCGCCACGGATTGCAGCGCTTTCAGGCGGCGGCGATCGGCGGCGAGCTTTGCGAGCATCAGCTCGTAATGGCTCGCGCCGGCGAGGCTTCGACCGGGGGCCGCCGAGGCGGCCGCCTGTTCGGCGCGTACGCGCGCCTGATGTCGTCGGGCGGGGGTGCTCATGGTCAGGCCGCCGGTTCGATTTCGATGTTTTCCACGATCGCGCCGCAGCCGTAATCCTCCACGACATACGCCTCATTGCTCGATTCGTAGTTCTCGATCTGGTCGCGCTTCGGGTTGTCGATGATCGAGCGGCGGCGTGCGCCGTTCTGGAAGTAAATCGACAGGTTGTCGAGGCGCGTGATGAGCAGCGTGTTGGCCGGGACAAACGGCGCGCTCACGGCCTGCTTGCCGCCAATGCGCTTGCCGCTGATAACCATATCGAGCGCGGCCTGCTCGGTCGCGACGTTCGCGCTGCTCACGATCGGGAAATACTTGTCATGCAGCAGCGCGCTACCCATCACCACGACGACGGCCGGATCGTCGCGATACCACTCGTCGAGCAGCTGCAGGGCGTCGAGCACGAGCGCGTCGAGATTCTTGTAATCGGTGCCGGCGGCCGTGCCGACCTTGACCTTTTTCGAGCCTTCGACGGCTTCGTGCATCACGCGATCGGCCGCGTTATCGCGGTACTTCTGCAGCCAGCCTACATTGACATCTTGCAGGAGAGGCTTCGCAGCGCGGTCAGACGTTGCGGCGCGCGATGCGCCATTGAAACCGATGCAGATGCGGTCGAGCGCCGTGCGCTGCACGATTGCGTCGCGAATGCGCGTCTGGAAGTCGGGAAAGTACGCCCAGGCATCGAGGCGCGCGTACTTCAGCGCCGTGTCGAAATTGGTTTGCGTGCAGACATAGCCGCTCCCGTCGAGGGTGGTCGGGTCGACCGGCGTGCGGTCCTGCTTGCTCGTGTCGGTCGTGCTCGCGATCGGCGAGCCGATGCCGAGGCCGATTTTCTCGCCGCTCTGCTCGTCGACGCCGACCATGTTGATGCGCTGCAGGAAGGCGCTCGATTGCTGGATGCGCGTTTCGAGCGTTTGCTGCACGGAAGGGTCGACCGTGAATTTCACGGTCGCATCGGGTACGGCGTTCAGTTGCGCGATCGCCTCCACGTAGGCATTGAACGCGGCGCGGGTCGGGTTACGCATGGGGTGTTTCTCCGAAACGTTGAGGGAAAGGCCTTGGGGGGCGTGCGATCAGCAATCCGTTTGCTGGACGCCAGTCGCGCCGGTTGCCGGCGGCCGTTGCTGTCCGGCCGGTTGCGTCGAAAGTGCTGCAGTCAGCTCGTCGAGCTTTTTCGACGTGTCGGCATGCGCGGCCTTTTCGGTGTCCAGCTCGGCGCGCAGCTCGTCGAGCTTCGCCGCGTACGCCTGCACGGTGTTCGCCTGTTCCTGCGAGAACGTCGCGAGCAGTTCGACGGCTTGCGTGATGTCCGTAAAGCGCTTGTCGTCGGTGGCGCCCTTCTCTTTCACGAAGCCGAGCATTTCGCCCACGCGATGAAACAGGCCGGCAACGGCGCCCGCCGGCGTTTGCGTCGCGGGCTCGAACTCGATCACGGTTTCTTCGGCGGCCGAAAACACGTTTTCGGGTGCCTGCTTGCGCGCCTTGAGCGGGCTGTTATCGCCCTGGCCGGCGGCGAATGCGAGCATTTCGGTGCCGAGGCTCGCGGGGCTGTCGGTCACAGCGAGGCCGATGAGATAGGCCTGTTTCGTGTCGGCAAACGAAAAGTTGATTTCGATCGACGTGTACAGCTTCTGGCGCGACTTCTGCAGATCGAGCAGCGCCTGCGTCGGCGTGATTTGCGCGTACAGCGCGAGCTTGCCCTTGAGCGGGCCATCGGTGAGGGCTTCGGCCTTGAGCGCGGACACGTCGCCGTACGCGCCGAAAGGGTTCGTATCGGACAGGGGGGCATAACCGCGAATGTGCTCGCAGTTCACGCGTGCGCCATAGAGGGCCGTGTTGTACTGCGCGGCCATCTGCTGAATCCATTCGCGTTCGATGTTGCGGCCGTCCGTGGTCGCGCCTTCGACGGCCACGCGGAACCATTTCGACGTGCTGGCGTGGTTGCCGTCTGCGTTGGAGGTCGAGCCGATGCCGCGGCCGATCGCCGCGCCTGCGGTGCCGAGGCCGGCGAGCATGTCGCCATGTTGCAGGCCTTCGCCGATCGCCGACGCGGTGGCCGTAGCGGCGTGAGCGTCGAACGCAATGAGCGAGGCCATCGAACCAACGGCGAGAGCCACGAGCGACAACTTGCGTTTGAACATCGTATGTACTCCGACAGGTGAATGTTTGGGTTGCTTCTTCTTTTATGTATGGTGCCGTGCGGAGGTTGTGCTCACAACGACGTGAGAACGTGATGCGGCCGGGCACAAATCGCAGTTCTGCGCGCGCGTGCGACGGGCCGGTACGCTTCTGCCATGCTCGAAACTACCGACATCACGACAACAGCAGCGGACCCAAAGAAGGCCGCACGCGCCCTCTACTGGCAGGGCTGGCGCGTGTCGTCGATCGCCCGTCATCTGGAGCTGAAACGTTCGACCGTCGAAACGTGGAAGCAGCGCGACGGCTGGGACAAGGCCGCGCCGATCGACACGATCGAGCTGACGACCGAAATGCGCGTCAATGCGCTCATCGCCAAGGAAAAGAAGGACCCGGGCGATTACAAGGAAATCGACCTGCTCATGCGGCAGCTCGAACGCATCGCACGGGTGAGAAAATACGGGGAGACCGGGAAGGAATCGGACCTGAATCCGAACATCGAGGCGCGCAATGCAGCGCCGAAGAAGTCGACGCGCAACACGTTCAGCGAAGCGCAGATCGAAAAGATCAACGACGCGTTTCGTGATTCGCTGTTCGACTATCAGAAGGTCTGGTATCGAAACGGCGATCAGCGCACGCGCAACATCCTCAAATCGCGGCAGATCGGCGCGACGTGGTATTTCGCACGCGAGGCGCTTGTCGACGCGCTCAACACAGGCCGGAACCAGATTTTTCTATCGGCGAGCAAGGCCCAAGCGCACGTATTCAAGCAGTACATCACGCAGTTTGCGCGTGAGGCGGCCGATGTCGACCTGAGCGGCGACCCGATCGCGCTACCCAACGAGGCGATTCTTTACTTTCTCGGCACGAACGCGCGAACCGCACAGAGCTATCACGGCAACTTCTATTTCGATGAATATTTCTGGGTGCCGAAATTCACGGCGCTCAATAAAGTCGCGTCAGGCATGGCCATGCACAAGCACTGGCGCAAGACGTACTTTTCGACGCCTTCGAGCATCGGGCATGAGGCGTACAAGTTCTGGAGCGGTGAGCATATCAATCGCGGCCGCGCGAAGGCCGATCACGTTCACTTCGATGTCACGCACCAGGCGCTCGCGCACGGCCGGCTGTGCGAAGACAGGCAATGGCGGCAGATCGTCACGGTCGAGGATGCTGCGCGGCTCGGCTGCACGCTGTTCGACCTCGCCGAGCTGCAGCTCGAATACAGCGCCGAGGAATACGCCAACCTGCTCATGTGCCAGTTTATCGACGATACGGCGTCGATATTCACGCTGGCGAACCTGCAGCGCTGCATGGTCGACTCGTGGGAGGAATGGACCGATTTCGAACCGCTCACGCTGCGGCCGTTCGGCCATCGGCCCGTATGGGTCGGCTATGACCCTGCCCTTTCCGGTGACTCGGCCGGCTGCGTTGTCGTCGCGCCGCCCGTGGTCGAAGGCGGCCCGCTGCGCGTGCTCGAAAAGCACCAATTCCGCGGCATGGATTTCGAGGCGCAAGCCGAATCCATCCGGCAGATCACACAGCGCTACCACGTCGCGTACATGGCGATCGACACAACCGGCATAGGCCAGGGCGTCTATCAGCTCGCGAAGCAGTTCTATCCGGCCGTGGTGGCGTTCAACTACTCGCCCGAGGTAAAGGGGCGTCTCGTGCTCAAGGGGCTCTCTGTCGTCGGCAATGCGCGCCTGCAGTTCGATGCCGGCTGGACAGACCTTGCGGCCGCGTTCATGGCGATCAAAAAGACCGTTACGGCGAGCGGCCGGCAGGTCACATATGAGGCAGGCCGCAACGAGCAAACCGGACACGCTGACCTCGCCTGGGCAACCCTCCACGCAATTTCAAACGAGCCGCTGGAAGGCACTGTGGCCCGCAATACCGGTTTTATGGAGATATCCGCATGAAGGCAAGACACAAGCGCACGCAGCTCTCGCGCGAAACCACGCCAGCCGCAGCGATTGCATCGCGCGCCGCCCCGGCGACGGCGTTCACGTTCGGCGATCCCATGCCCGTGCTCAACCGTGCCGAGCTGCTGGACTATGCCGAGCTGGTGCAGATCAACGGATGGTTTGAGCCGCCGATCAGCTGGACGGGGCTCGCAAAGTCGTTTCGCGCTGGCACGCATCACGCATCGGCGCTTTACTTCAAGCGCAACGTGCTCGCGTCAACGTTCATCCCTCACAAGCTGCTCTCGCGCGACACGTTCAGGCGCTGGGCTCTCGATTTCCTGATGTTCGGCAATGCGTACCTGAATCGGGAGAAGAACAGGCTCGGCGGAACGCTGCAGTACTCGGCGCCGCCGGCGAAATATATGCGCCGGCGCGCCGACCTGGAGAGCTATGTCCAGACGGACGGATGGAAAGCCGTTCACGAGTTCGAGGCGGGGTCGGTGCATCATCTGATTGAACCGGACATCAATCAAGAGGTGTACGGCCTGCCGGAGTACCTTGGCGCACTGCACGCGGCATGGCTCAATGAATCGTCGACGCTCTTTCGCCGGCGCTACTACGAGAACGGCAGTCACGCGGGCTTTATCCTGTACCTCACGGATGCGGCCGCGAATCAGGGTGATGTCGACGCACTGCGCGATGCGCTCAAGAGCGCAAAAGGCCCGGGCAATTTCCGCAACCTGTTTTACTACGCGCCGAACGGCAAGAAAGACGGATTGCAGCTCATTCCGGTGTCGGAAGTCGCGGCGAAAGACGAGTTTTTCAACATCAAGAACATCACGCGCGACGACCTGCTTGCCGCGCATCGCGTGCCGCCGCAACTGCTCGGCATTGTGCCGAGCAACACGGGCGGCTTTGGCGCTGCCGATACGGCTGCGAAGGTGTTCGGACGCAATGAAATCGCGCCGTTGCAGACGCAATTTCTCGCTTTCAACGAGTGGGCGGGCGACGATATCGTAAGGTTCGCGCCGTACACCATCGATCTCGTCGAACCTTCTCCCGGGAAAGGGAATTCGTGAGACTGTGGATCTGGCGCCTGAGGAACTCTTCCGCGAGTGGTGTGGTGGGAGTTGGAATCCCGCAGCCTTCGATCTCGTGCCTGTGAATCAGCGGCTCCCAGAGGTCAAGTTTTATTCGCCAAACGAACTCGGGTTGACGCTTAAGAGCCGCCGTTGCATGGGATCAATGTTTCGTGCCCCGCTTTTTCTTGGTCAGAGACGCTGGGCCTTTGCCGACCGCTGGGAATACGGCGGCCGGCTTTTTGGTCGGTGGGCTGCATACATTCCGAGCTGCTTCCAGTATCAGCTTACGATGCTCTTCGTCAGGCTGGACGGCGAACAGGAGAAGATAATGAAAATTTGATGACGGGTTCGCCACTGGAGCGACCGATCTTTCCTTCAGGCGATTATGGAGGCCGCTCTCAGCATTTTTCATTGCGGCTGGAATTTTATCGACACACCAAGTCCAGTCAAAGCGAGGGTTTTTATCGTGATGAAAACCAGGCATCACTTTCGCGAGCGCCCTTTGCGCTTCCTTTCGTGACATCGGTTTATCACAACAGTCAGCATGCAACAGGCCCCATAATTCAAAACACGGATCGGACAAAGAGACAGGAATAGAATTTTCGCGCGCCCTTGCCAGCGCGGCATCCAAGTCCTTGTGCTCGTCTACGTCAAAAACCGCCCAGACGATCGTGTCGTCGTCCTCAGCTTCATGCGCCAGACACGCTTTCACGATTGTGTCTGGCGACCCCGCGCCATCCGCGATGTCAAGCAGCACTACCCCGGAGTTCTTGGCGATTTTCGAAAAATAATCTTCAATATAAAACCGCTCAGTTACCTCCCCCTCGCAGTAAACGAAAATTCCAATTTTCCGTTCTCTACGCGGCCCTCGCCGCTCGAGCGGTTTATCCTGGCCGAATGGTTTCGGTGCGCGCGCCATGGTCAGCTCACCAGCGTCAAATCACGACCAAAAAAAGGAATAGCCCCGTATCGTCCTTCGAGATAACCTTTCTCTATGTTTTCCTTTTTCCTGGCACTGAAATCGGTTAGAGGATAGCAACATGTTTCCCCAACGTCGTTCTTTTCAGAAAACCAAACTTCATCTCTTCGAAGCAGATCGCTAGATAGCAGATTTGTATCGTGCGTTGAAAAAACCAGCTGTGCGTGCTTAGGGTTCAACTTTGGATCGGTAAAATGTTGAATGATTTTTTCCCCCAATTTCGTATGCAAATTTGTCGCGATCTCATCAATGATGAGCACGCCTCCCAACACCAAGGTTACAGTCATGGGCAGAAGCAAATTTACGAGCTGCTTGGTGCCTGAACTTTCGACTCCGTAGCGCAACTTATATGTTTTTCCATCGGCACCACGGTGCGTGAAATATAGACGGTGCTCTTTCTCCTGACTCATCTCGGACGGCAGTTCAACCTGGAATGTTTCTCGCATGAACGCAGACATTTTTGCGAACATCTCACGGCGACTTACCGACGTATCAGTTTGCTCGACCTCATAATCAACAATGCCCGCATCAATGTTTGATAAGAATTGCAGCAAACGTTTCTTGCCCGGAAACTCAAGCAGTCTTTTTGCTATAGACTCTTCTGCCGCCTCCGTCATTCTCACGCGGCCTATTAGTTCATTAAAGAACTTGGCTATCGGGGTTAGCTGAGAATGATCTAATTCACGAGCCCGTGTAAGTAACAGGGACGTGCTTATCTCACCCATCTGCCTCAACGTCTTGTCGACATTTTTGAGCGATGGGCCAAAGTATGCGTGTGGCGATTCACTGAGAAAATCTCTTTGAAATAAAATATTACGGGCCTTCTTCGGGTAGGAGTAAAGCCATTCTCTGACAATGCCGCCGGCGTTGAACGAGAAGCCATACGTATACCTTACGCCCTCAATCTCAACGTCAGCCTCAAGCGTCGTGGGTTGCAGCTTGGACTCTTCATCCAACGCAAACGGTTCGTAGATGATCTGCTTTGCACCGGTCCAATCGCCATCGGCCTCTTCAACGCCTTGGGCAAACGTCACAAGTGCATCCAGCATGTTGCTCTTCCCTGCGGCATTGGCCCCATATAGGACGAGGATTGGCAGAACGCCGGTTGATGGTTCCTTTTGAAGTCGGCCGGTGACTGGATGAGGAAGCTCGTCCCTCAGGTGAGTGGCCGCAATCCAAGAAATCTCTTGCACTTCCTTTATGGATCGATGGTTCTGAGCGCTGAAACGTAGCAACATGGCATATCTCCGAAAACTTTGGGGATTTTCGGATGTTTTCCGCAAAAACGTCAACAACTTTACGTCAAAGGCCTCCCGAAAAGACAAAATTCGTGTGACGCCCAGCGCTACCAGCCCGTCTAAGTCGGGCTTTGGGGGAATGTGGAAGTCTGCCTTCCCGTCCTGACGCGATGGGTGTGGTCCGGCGACAGTCGGGGCTTCTGCACGTTTCAAAAGCTCGACGCCTCAGGCGACATGGGGTGCAAACATTGCGTCAAAGTGCTGTTTTCTTGCGTTTACGTGCGTCAACTTCGACGCGTGAGGAACCGGTCGTGCTGTAGCAGTGGCGAGACTTACTGGCCGCGCGCCGTCTGCGTCAAAACGATCCCTTTTAAAAGCGCGCAGGCGGGGAGGGGGACCGCGTTTTTCGGTTCTGCATTGCCGCTGCGCGTGCCCCGCCCCCGGCGCCGCTACTGCCCCTCGGGGCGGCCAACTAGCCATTCCACGCCGCTCCCTCCCCCCGAACTCGCTGAACGCATGACGTCTGCCGGCGCATTCACCGCCGCCGATTCCGTGCGCCCGCGTCTAGTTATACTGTATATTCGTACAGTATTTAGTCCGAGTTGATGACATGCCGCACCGCCCGCCGCTCACGGCCACCCGCCCTGTCGAAATCTGGGAGGAATGCCCGCAGCCGCTTGTGCTGGAGTTGCGATGGGAGATTCACCGGCTGCGCGCGACCATCATGCGCGCGCACCAGATTCGCAGTCTGCTCGGCTCTCGCGGCTCCGGCGTCGTGCCTTCCACACTGTTTGGAGTTGCTTCGAACGAGAGCTTGACGCCGAGCCCTGCCTCACGCACAAGCCCACGCCGCGCCAGCAAGCCGTGATCGACAGCATCGTGGGCAGGCGCGACGCTGGCAAAGGCTAATGCAAAGCACATGCTTGATATCACATTCTCGCAGTGCATCGAGTTCTTTCAAGTTTTTTGGATTTCTTGCCGATAAGACTCAGCGTAACCCCTTTTTTATATTTAGCGGAGATTTGCCGATGGATTGGAGGATGGTCTCAGTTGAAAATTCACTTGAAAACCTAAAATCGAAGTATTCAAAGAAATTCCTTGGCGGCTTGCTGCTCAGAAGTTTATTCGTGTTTTTATTTCTTTGGGCAATATCTTTTATCGTTCCTGCCGGGTTGCACCATTTTTTTGTCGTTAATGCGGTCGTGACTCTTGCGCTGGGCATTCCCCTTGCCTTGATTGTTCGCAGCGGGTCATTGAAATTTTTATTTGTTATATTCAAATATCGAGCGCTCAATTTTTATGAGGGACTTGAACGCCAACAGCAGTTATATTTTAATATCATCGCAATCACACCCTTTCTGGGTTACGTGTACGCAATAGATGTGCAGCAGGCTTTTATTCCGCTTTTGGCGCTATTTTTCATATACTGTCTTGGCGTTGTTGCTTTCGATATTATTCGAATCTACGTTCGCCTTTCAACGACGTTAGTTGGGAAAGCCCTATTGGCCGTCGGATTTGCCGTTGGGTCAAATTTCGCTTTCGCTTTGGCTGGGAGGGTTATTGGTGATTTGACTCATGTTCCACCATCGACGTTCCCACATACACTTTCATTCTTGGCAATCGCCGCAATACCTTTTTTATTTGTTTTTGCCGGCGCAATCTATATTCCGGTCTTTGTATTATTATTTCCAATTTTAATTTATGTTTTGCAATTTATCCAAAAAACCCCGCAACTAATGAAATGGTTGCTTGGTTTTCAAGTCAATGAGACGAAGCGTCGTTATGTTACGTTGACATTCATTTTTCAGATTATTTTTTATTTATCAGTTGCCCTTGTGGTGCCAAAGTTTTTTTTCAACATGGCTAGCCGGAATGCGGAGGGAATCAATTCGACAATTGGAAAATCAATATATGAATTCGACATGTATCCCGGAACTGAGTGCAAGAGTGATTCGAGCTATCGATATGCGTCGCTTGGAGACGAAAATTACATTTTGGCAAGCAAAAAGGTCGGCGTGATTAAATTCGAGCCACCCAAAAAATGCGCTCTTTAGTCCGGGGGAAGGTAGGCAGACGCCAAACTTCTGTTTGCTCACGTGAGCGCTACCCGCCCGGCAATCGCAACTGACGTAACCTTTTCGGGCGCGCTCTACGTCGGCCACATGCTGCCTTAGCAGCCGCCCTGTCCGTCTATATATCGAGCTCAAGTTCTCGTGTTGTGCGTCGCTCCCGGTGCGGTATAGGAATTTCGGGCGGGTACATTTCAAGTCTGGTCCGATATGTGTGACCGCACGTCACGTCATCGCACTGGAAGTCAAGCAGCCACGACACGGGCGATTCCTTTTCGATCGACCTAGCGATGCCGCGCGCGCCGCAGTGCGGGCATTTGATGGTGAACCTCATACCACCCTCGCGAGCGCCACGGTCGTGCGCGCATTGACGCCGCCGCGCAGCATTGGTGATGGCCGTACTTCGAGCGCAATGTCGGCGCGCGGCTTGGCGGACGCCGACAGCGAGAACAGGATTTCAAAACCGGCCGGCGTGCGATAGCCGCATTCGTCGCAGACAAAATACATGCGGCGCATTGTGTCGGACAGGCCTTCCGTGTGCCGCGCGTCGATTTCGCCGTCGCAGCAAGGACACTCTATTTTCATGGTCGTCATTCCGGTCTCCGGTCAGTACGAATGGCGCCGCCCCCGGCGAAATTCAGGGCCGCGCCGTCAAACTCTGCATCCGGCGCGGCCGCGTGGCGTTTGAATGCCGGCTCTGCGACCGGTCGCGTACAGTTATTCACACAGGTCCGAGGCGCGCGCTGCGCGCGCTCCAAACCAAAACCACTCGCACGCGTTACCGCGCGCGAGACTTCCCACTGGTAGCGCTTCGAGTCGACCGTAACCGTGCGCGGCATCACATCGACCCAGTTGCCGATCGCGTCGCGCACCTTGGCAACTTCGAAGTACTCAACGCCGACAGGCTTCGCTGCAGATTCCTCGCCGTAAGCCGTGCGCGAGCCATCGCGGAACGTCGCAAGGCGCACGCGATAGTCGCGCCCGCAATGCACGCCGCCCTGCGCGTTCACGTAGTGATCCCATGCGACGGACGCGTTGTCGCGCCCTTCGAGCTTGGCGACGCGGTTCACGGCGTTATGCGCCGCGCGAACATGGTCAGGTGCATCGGCCGGAACAGATGCGACGCGTCGCAGCTCACGCCATACCGTCACCGGCGGGCCGCCGATCTGCTGGAACTGCCGAATGCGCCAGCGCGACGCCCACGCCTCAACGCGTGCAGACGTTTCGAGTGCGTCGTTTCCGATCAGGTCCTTGTCAAGCTTGTAGCCGTCGATGTTCTTCGCGACGTACTTCGCGATATAGGCAGCAGCCGTGCCGAGTGCGGCGTCCATGCGCTTGAAGTCGCAGCGCTTCTCCTGCGCGCCTGCTTCATCGCCATCCATTTCGAGCGCGTAACGGCGTACGACCGCTTCGACGGTCTTATCGTGCTGTGGCGGGTAGAAAACGAGCAGATGCCAGTGAGGCGTTCCGTCGTGTTGGGGCTCGGCGATACGGAAACCGTACAACGTGATGCCGTGCCGCGCGAGCGCGGCACGGATACGCGCCCATACGCCACGTAGATAGCCCTGAGCCTCATCGGGCTTTGTACCGTCGTAGCGCGTGTTTCGGATCGCACGCGTGCCGACCATCTTGAAGGCGTGCATTTTCGACGGGCAGGTGATCGTGAGGAACAGGCCCGCATGCGCCGAGGCTATGGCAATGCGCTCGAAACCGGCGATGCGCGTCATGAGTTCGGCGCGACGAATCGCCTTGTTGGCCGGCCCCTTTGCCGACAGCTCCGCTAACGTGAATTCTTGGTCGGTGTCGAGGTTGTGCGCAATTGTCGTTTCGAGCATTGCAGCGTTGCGCGCGTTTTGCGCCTCGCGCGCGGCGAGCCCTTCATTCGACACGTACACGTCGCGTGTGCGATTGACCAGCCCGAAATCGATGGCGGCCGCCTCAACCGCGCGCGCGTGTGCGCGGCGCATGCGCATCGTCCACCACTTTGGCGCGATCATCCGGCGCACTGCGCCGTCGTCCGTAATGCGGCCAGTGGCGGGCATCACGCCGCGCGATACGCAGAAGTCGGCGAGCAACGCGCGCACTTCGAGGACTTCGAGAGGTGCCAGCTCTAGCGCCGAAATGCCCGCGGCTCGCGCGGCGCATCGCCCTGCTTCCTGCCACGCTTCGAGCGAGAGCATACGCACGCGCGCCTGCTCGGCGCACTCGCGCGCATGCGTGACAACGTCGTGGTCGAGCGCATCGAGCGGCAACTCATCGCTAACGGCATGGTCGGCGAGCGCCGCAACCGCGTTGCGCAATGCGACGTTGGCCGCGCGCTGCGCGTCGTTCTGTCCCGTGACCTTCTTCGGGTTGAAGGATGCGCGGCGGCGATCCCATTCGCGCATCATGTTGGCCTGCCAGCGACGCGGGAACGGCGCGACGAGCCCAGCGGCCCATACGTCGTTAGCGCCGAGCATTACGCGAAGCCCCGCACCGCTCGGGAGATTGCAGCCCAATACGCGTCAGGCGTCACGTTCAAGCGGCGCGGGGTCGTGCTTTGCCGCGCGCTGTGCGTTGTCTTCGCGGTGGTGGTGAGAATGGATTTGATGCGGGACAGCTCCGCGTCGCCGCGCTCCGTAGCGCGGATATGCGCGACGCTCGGCGCCGCCTGCGGCTGGAACGACAGATGCGTATCGCCCGCATAGCCGATATCGCCATCCTCCACGCGATATCCAATTTCCCCGAAAGCGGTGGACGTGCGCATATCGGTCACGCGCCGAGCCAATAAAAGAAGCGGTCGAGCGCGCGAATGAGGCGCGACTGACGACGATAGAACGGGCCTTCGATGGTGTAGCCGCCGAGCGCCGAGGAATGTATTGGCGAGACGGTTTTGAGGGAGGGTTTGCGGTGCGATTCGGCCTGCTCACCAGATGCGGACCGGGTGCCGAAATAGATGATCGCGCCCTTTTCGAGGGTCGCGAGCCGTTGCAAATTGGCGATATTTGTAACGAGTTGTTGCCGTGAAGCTTGCATTTTGCTTTCCCCTTGTCAACCCCGAGAGCAATGTTTTTGGGAAACATCGCCCCGGCGGCCGGGTAGCAAATCCAGCACTGGCGGGGTTGAGGACCAGTAGCCGAGGCGACAGGCGAAGGATAGTATCAGTCACGGAAACGTGTCAATGGCTGATACGTCTCATTACCAGAGACTGTTGCATTGAATGAAGCGTCGCAGTACCTTTGACGCCGGGTTGATTCACTTTGATTTACAAGGGGTTGTCTATGAAAACGACAGTCGAATGGCTCGACGCGGTGAAGATCCGCCTCGACCTGCCCTCCGATTACGCTGCCGCGAAGGCGCTGAACGTGACGCGCGGCGCGGTGAGCAAGTACCGCAACCAGCAGTCAGTTTTTGACGAAAAGACGGCGATCCGAGTCGCCGAGATTCTTGGGATTGATCCGCTGGAAGTGATTGCGTCCGCAAGGGTCGAGAGCGCGAAAGATGCCGAAACGCGTGGCGTTTGGTTGCACGCTTTGGAAATTTTTTCCAAGGGTTTTCGGCTGCTGGCGCTACCCGCTAACGCTTGTGGGACTTGGCTCCCACAGGTGTAACGCCAGCTAAAAGTTAGCCTCTGCAACGACTAGTTTTTATGTTATGTCAAATACGAATCGCAACAGATTAATGTCCCCTCATCACCTCAATCACGCTCATACACAAAGCGCCGATCCCGCCCCTCAAAAAAACACACAACCGCGCTAAATCGCCGGATTAAAAGGCATTTATCCGCCAATCCCTTTTTTCGCGCGCCGCACAACGCAGGCATAATTTCAATGGAGCAGCGCGATTAAAAGGGTCGTTTTCGTATTCCTGAACATCTACGGACTACGCAAGGCGAGACGTTCTTGCGCCTCCGGTCCCACGATAGATTATCTGGCGTCGCCATCGCGGCGCGAGGCAGGAATAGATTCATGAAACCGGCAAGTAATTCGCGGTGGTCACGCTTTGGCCGATACATTGCGTTGGGTGTTTGCGCGGCCGCAGTCGCGGCAACGGCTGGCTTCCTCTACTGGCGGCATGAAGCGAATCTCACGCAGTCCCAGCCTGCGGCGCTTGGCGGCATTGCCAGCGAAATGCGGCATGACACATCGCCCTGGACGAAGCGAGAGAAAGACGCCTCGGAATTGCTGCGCGATATTCACGACCGCGATGTCGCCGCTATCGGTGTGAGCCGCGAAGCGATTCTCGTCTCGACGCTCAAAGGCGAACAATATTATGTGGCCGATCATAACGGCGCGTTCTCGAACGCCCTGCTGCTCGGCGATCTGAAGCCGGGCGCCACGCCGCCCTGGCAGCTCGTCTGGCTGCCTCACGCTGATGTGCGCATTGGCGCCGCTCGGTGGACCGAAGCGTTGGACGGCCTGCGCGACGCACTCAGTCTGCTGCTTCCCGTGCTGATGGTGGGCGGTCTGTTCTGGTTCATGCGCCGCGAAATGGGCGGCGGCGCGCAATTGCTCGGCGAGTCCCCCGCGTTGCGCTTCGACGACGTGATTGGCGCGGGCGAGGCCAAAGCCGCGCTCGCCGACGTGCGTGCGTGGCTCACCGAGCCGGCGCAGTTCACGGGCATGGGCGTGCGCGCGCCATGCGGCGTGCTGATGACGGGTGGCCCGGGCGTCGGCAAGACGCGCCTCGCGCAGGCGCTTGCAGGCGAATGCGGCGCGAACTTCATCGCCATCACTGGCAGCTATTTCAGCGCGAAGTATTACGGCGTGGGCATTCAGAAGGTCAAGCGCCTGTTCGAACTCGCGCGCAAGAACGCGCCCACGGTCATCTTCATCGACGAGGCGGACGGTCTCGGCAAGCGGACCGACACCGGCGGCGGCCCGGTCGAGGCGGAAAGCAACCGCATCATCAACCAGCTGCTCGCGGAGATGGATGGGTTCGAATCGAACGAAGGCGTGATCATCGTCGCCGCGACCAATCACCCGGACAATCTGGACGAAGCGCTGCGCCGCCCCGGCCGTTTCGACCGCACGGTGCAGGTGCGTCTGCCCGACCTGGAGGATCGCGCCGAGATTCTGCGCTTCTACGCCGGCAATCTGAAGACGAAAGCCGACGACATCGATTTCAACCAGCTCGCGCGGCTAACCACGGGCCTTTCGCCGGCCACGCTCTCGATGATCGTGAATCAGGCGGGTCTCGTCGCGCGCAAGGCCGGCAAGCAGGAAGTGGCCGCGGTGGATTTTCTCGAAGCGATCAAGATTGCGCGCATTGGCGACGTCAACGGCGCCGAGCGCGCGCTTTCGGACGACGAGCGCACGCGCATTGCGATCCATGAAGCGGGACATGGCCTCGTCGCCGCCCTCCTCGGCACTGGCGTGCTCGAAGAAGTCACGATTTTGCCGCGCGGCGGCGCGCTGGGCGTGGCGCTGATCACGAAAATGCAGGACAAGTACCTGTATCGCGAGACGGAAATGCGCAACGAGATCCAGGTGCTGCTGGGCGGCCGCAACGCGGAACTGCTCATGTTCAGCGAAGCATCGAGCGGCGCGGCGCAGGATCTGCAGGAGGCTTCGCGCATCAGCCTCGATATGGTATCGAAGCACGGCTTCAACGCGGACGGAAATCTGTTCAGCCTCGCCGCGCTGCCGCAGCAGGTCGCGGGCTTGCAGCTAAAGAGCGCGATCGAGCACGCCAACGCGCTGCTGCACGAACTCAACGACGCGTGTTTCGCGTTGCTGCGTGCGAACGAGCCGGTGCTGCGCGCGATCGCCGATCAGTTGCTCGAGTCGGAGACGGTGCCCGGCGAAACGGTCTATCGTCTGATTCGCGAGCATGCGGCGGCCGTGGCGAGCACGCACGCGGTGACCGAAGCGGCCGCCGCTTGAGCGGCCGCTTGCGGCGCCGTCGTTCAGGTCCTCAGCCCCTTTCGAGGGCCGCCATCGCTCTCACGATAACGAGCAGCACCGAAAGACTCACGCCAGTGGACGCGCGCAGCTCCGTAAGCAACTGCGCATAACGTTCGAGCGCTGCCTCGTGCTGCGCGCACCATGCGTCCACAAGCGTTTGCGGGTCCGCGGAATCGGCGCCTTGCGCAAGCACGCTCGTGGTCAGCGCGCGCTTGAGGTGCGCCACCTCGGCAAGCGCCGCCGCGCGCGCCATGGTGTCCCAATGCGTCGGCGTGGGCAAGGTCGCGGCTCGCTCGCTAATCCAGCCGTAATTGAGCCGCGTGCCCAAGGCGAAATACACTGCCGCAACGCGCTCGAGCGGTTGATCGCACGCGGCAGCCACATCGGCAATGTCGAGCAGTGCTACTGAAATATCGCCACTAGCCACGCGCAGCGCGAGGGCATTTTCAACACCGGCGTTCACGAGTTCACCCTGGCGTGCCGAGAGCGCTTCGAGATCTGTTTCAGGCAACAGCGCCGGCAATTGCGGCGCGAGGCGCTGCACGGCGTCGCGGCAACGCGCCAGCAGCGTACTCACGCCGTCGTTGCTGACCACAGCCGCCTGCAGGTGCCGCAGGAACCATAACGCCGCGCGTTCGAGCAGCCGCGCGACGGCGACAAACATGCGCGCCTGCACGTCGTCGGCGACCCGGTTGTCGAGCGCGTCGATGGCGCGCCAGATATCGTTGAGGCCGAATACGTCCTGTGCCATGACGCACGCGCGCACGATTTCGCCGGGCTGCGCATCGGTTTCCTCCATCAAGCGGTGCACGAATTCGCAACCCACGCGGTTCACAAGCGCGTTCGTCAAATGCGTCGCCAGGATTTCACGCCTCAGCGGATGCCGATGCATCGGTTCGCTAAAGCGCTGCTGCAGCGGCTGCGGGAAATAGTCGATCAGCAGGTTCGCAACGAGCGGATCTTCCGGCACGGACGAATCGAGCAGTGCATCGTAGAGCCACATCTTGCTGTACGCGAGCAGCACGGCCCGCTCCGGCGACGTGAGCCCGAGTTTGGCGACCTGGCGTTCGGCGATTTCGTCGTCGGTCGGCAGGAATTCGATATGGCGATTCAGACGTCCTGCGCGTTCGAGCCAGCGCATCAGGCGCGATTCGGCATCGAGCAGCTCCACGGCGTAGCGGCCCGCGATCGAAAGCGCCTGCGTCTGGTAGTAGTTGTCGCTCAGCACCAGCAGGCCGACTTCGTCGGTCATCTCCGCCAGCAAGGTGTTGCGCTGCTTCGTTGTCATCTCGCCGTCGGCGACCACGATTCCGAGCAGGATCTTGATGTTCACTTCGTGGTCCGAACAATCCACGCCTGCTGAGTTGTCGATCGCATCGGTGTTGATGCGGCCGCCATGCTGGGCGAATTCGATCCGGCCCAGCTGCGTGACCCCGAGATTGCCGCCCTCGCCCACGACCTTGCAACGCAGCTCCGAGCCGTTCACGCGCACGGCGTCGTTGGCGCGGTCGCCGACCTGCAAGTTGGTCTCGCGCGCGGCCTTCACATAAGTGCCAATGCCGCCGTTATAGAGCAGATCGACGTTCGCCAGCAGGATCGCGCGAATCAGCTCGGTTGGCGAGAGTGCCGACGCCTCGATGCCGAGCGCCGTTCGGACCGCGGCTGAGAGCGGAATCGTTTTCATGGTGCGCGCGAACACGCCGCCGCCAGCCGAAATCGTGGCGGGATCGTAGTCGGCCCAGCTCGAGCGTTCGAGCGCGAAAAGCCGCGCTCGTTCGGCGAGGCTCACAGCCGGATCGGGGTTGGGGTCGAGGAAAATGTGCCGGTGGTCGAACGCCGCGACGAGTTTGATATGCGGCGAAAGCAGCATGCCGTTGCCGAACACGTCGCCCGACATGTCGCCGATGCCGACCACGGTGAAATCGGTGGCCTGCGTATCCACTCCCATTTCGCGGAAGTGCCGCTTGACCGACTCCCACGCGCCGCGCGCCGTGATCGCCATCTTCTTGTGGTCGTAGCCCACCGAGCCGCCCGAGGCGAAGGCGTCGTCGAGCCAGAAGCCGTATTCGACGGATATCGCGTTCGCATAGTCCGAGAACGTCGCCGTGCCCTTGTCGGCGGCCACGACGAGATACGGGTCGTCCGGGTCGTGGCGCACGACATCGGGCGGCGGCTGAATCGCGTTGTTCACGAGATTGTCGGTGAGATCGAGCAGGCCGCGCAGGAAGGTTTGATAGCACGCTACGCCTTCACGCATCCACGCTTCGCGCTCGCTCGCCGGCGGCGGGTTCTTCACGACGAAGCCGCCCTTCGATCCCACCGGCACGATCACGACGTTCTTCACCATCTGGGCTTTCATGAGGCCGAGCACTTCAGTGCGGAAGTCCTCGCGGCGATCCGACCAGCGCAGGCCGCCGCGCGCAACGCGTCCGCCGCGTAAATGCACGCCTTCCACGCGCGGCGAATAGACCCAGATCTCGAACATGGGCTTGGGCTCGGGCAGGCCGGGCACCTTCGACGGATCGAATTTGAACGAGAGCGAGGGCCGCTCTGCGCCATTGGCTTCGCGCCGGAAATAGTTCGTGCGCACCGTGGCGTTGATCACGCCGAGGAACTGGCGCAGGATGCGGTCTTCGTCGAGATTGGGCACCTGGTCCAGCGCGCTTTCGATGGCCTTGAGCATGAGCGCCGTGCGTTCCTCACGCGCCGCTGCATCGCGCGGATCGAAACGGAGTACAAACAGTTCGACGAACTGCCTTGCGATCGCCGGATTTCCAGTTAGCGCGCGCTCGATATAGGCGTCGCTGAAGGTCGAGCCCACCTGGCGCAGATACTTCGCATAGGCACGCAAGATCGTGACTTCGCGCGCGCTCAGGTAGGCGCGCAGCACCAGCCGGTTGAAATCGTCGTTTTCGATGCGCGCGGTCCACACGCTTTCGAACGCGTCTTCGAACAGGCTCTTCACGCGCTCGATATCGAATTCGGCATCGTCCGCAAGTTCAAGGCCGAAATCGTGGACCCACGCGGGCTCACAGGACGGCGCCTCGATCACATAGGGCCGCTCTTCGTCTACGCGCACGCCGAGATGTTCGAGCATCGGCAGGCTGCGCGAGAGCGCAATGGCGTCGCCCGCACAATACACCTTGAAGCGGAACGTACGCGGCCCCGCCTCGATGGGCCGATACAGATTCATTGCGATGCGCTGTGTTCCCTGCACGCGCTCGATCAGTTCGATGTCGCGTACCGCCGTGCGTGCGGGGTAGTCGTCGCGATAGCCGGGCGGAAACGAATCGGCGTAGCGATGCAGCAGACGTGTGCCCTGCTCTTCGCCGAATGCGTCGAGCAGCGCGTCGGCCAGGTCGTCCTGCCAGCGGCGCGTGACCTGCACGAGCCGCGCTTCCAGTTCGTTCGTGTCGACTTCGGGCATCGTGCCGGGCTCGGCGTGCACGACGAAGTGAATCCGCGCGATGGCCGACTCCGAAAGCAGCGGCGTGAACTCCACGGAAACGCCGTTGAACGCCTCCACGAGCAGGTTCGCAATGCGCCGCCGCAAATCGGTGTTGTACTTGTCGCGCGAGACATATACGAGGCACGAAACGAAGCGATTGAAACGGTCGCGCCGCACAAATAAGCGCGTGCGCTGGTGTTCCTGCAAGCGCAGCACGCCGAGCGCGATGTCGAAAAGTTCGTCTTCACTCGCCTGCAGCAGCTCGTCGCGCGGATAAGTCTCTAGCACCGTCACCAGCGATTTGCCGAGATGGCCTTTGGGCAGAAAACCCGCGCGCCGCACGATATTCGCGCATTTGCGCCGCACGATCGGGATTTCGGCGGTGGACACCATATAGGCCGTCGACGTGTAGAGGCCCACGAAGCGGCGCTCGCCGCACACCTTGCCATCCGCGCCGACGAGCTTCACGCCCACGTAGTCGAGATAGCCAGGCCGGTGGACGGTCGCGCGCGAGTTCGCTTTCGTCAGGAAAATGGGCCACGCGCCTGCGATGATCTCTTGCGCCGCGGGAGGCAACGGCGTGATGTCGGGCGTGCCCGGCGCGCGCAGCGATTCGCGCAGAATGCCCAGACCCGAGCCTTCCACGCCGCGCAGGGCATAGCCGCCGTCGTGCGAAACCAGCGCGTAATCGCGTTGGCCGAGGAACGTGAAATGGTCGGCCACCATCCATTCGAGAAATGCGCGCGCTTCGATGTCCTCTGCGCTCGTTTCGCGCGCTTTCATCGTCTTGATGGTGGTGCGCGCGGCCTCGAGGAGGTTCGGCCAGTCTTCTACGGACGCCCGCACGTCGCCAAGCACCTTGGTTATATCGCGGCGCAATTCGTCGAGCTTTGCTGCGTCGCCGCAGCGGTCGACTTCGAAATGGATGAACGACGCGAGTTGCGATTGCCCGTCACCGGCGCTGGCGCCGGCCTCGCCGACGCGCTCAATTGCGCCGTCCTTGTCGCGCCAGATCCGGAATACAGGGTGCAGCGCGGAATGCAGCGCAAGACCCAGGCGGTTGACGGCCATGGAAACCGAATCGACGAGAAACGGCATGTCGTCGTTGACGATTTCAATGACCGTGTGGTCCGAATGCCAACCGTGCTGTTCGAGGATCGGGTTGTAGACCTGCATGCGCTCGCTGCCCGGCACAAAGCGCTGCGCGGTTCGCCAGTGCGCCATGGCAGCGCCGTAGAGGTCGGCAATGCTGCGGCTGCGCAGATCTTCAGCGTCGGCGAAATCGTAGTAGTGCCGCAGGAAAGGTTCGACGATCTGGAACGTAGGCTCGGACAAGCGCGCCCGCGCAAATTCCACGACGTCGGAGAGCAGATGGGCGACGAATTCTTCGTTCCTCGCTAGCATGACGAACTCCTTGGCGGATAGTCATCGACTGCATCGGCGGTTCAGTCATTATGCACCGGTAAGGTGATCGAACGATGAATGCGTGCGCACGATCTGCCCCACCGCGAGGCATTGCACGCGCGCTGCGTTGCGTTGCGATGCGATGCGGATGTTGGCGCAGAACTTGCGAACGGCGAACGCCTGCGTCAACGCGCTAAGGAGCCGCTTTCGAAGCCAGATGGAATTGGGCGAGCAGCCAGGTGCGAAGCTTTTGGCTTGTCTCCCATCGCACGCTGCCCTGGGGGAGGACCACGTAATAACCGAGCGACAGTGGCAGCGAAAAGTCGAACAGGCGTTGCAATCTTCCGGCTGCGATATCGCGCTCGACAAGATGCTCGCTCGTGAGCGCGATGCCCTGCCCCGCAATGGCGGCGTCGATGGCAAGCGACGACTGACTGAAGCGCGGCCCTTTCAGCGTGTCGATGCCGTTTGCGTAGCCCAGTGCGTTGAAAAACTCCGGCCACAGGTCATGAGAATCGTGCAGCAGCACATAGTTTTCCAGGTCCGCGATCATGCGCACCGGGCAGTCGTGCTTGAGCAGTTGCGGACTGGCTACGGCGAACACCTGTAGCGGAAATAGCAGGTCGCTGACGAGACCTTTCGCGAACGGTGGCTTGCCGAGCCGAACCGCGATATCCACGCCATCGGATTTGAAGTTGCACAGCGTTGCATCAGCAATAATCCGGACGTCGATTTCCGGATGTGTTTCGGCAAACTCTGCTAGCCTGGGTATCAGCCACTTCGAAGCAAATGACGGCGTCGTGCTGATCGTGAGGGACGTCGAACGCCGGTTCAGCGCCTCGGTCGCGTCGGCGACGATCGTGAGCGCCCGCTGGACGGCAGCAAAGTAAGTATGCCCCTCGGTCGTGAGCGCAAGCCCCCGCGGCCCCCTTGCGAAAAGGGGCAAATTCAGGGCTTCCTCCAACACCCGTACCTGTTGCGCGACGGCGCCCTGCGTCACGCCGAGTTCCTCCGACGCGAGCCGGAAATTGAGGTGCCGGGCGGATGCGTCGAACGCGCGGAGCGCATTCAGCGGCGGCAGATGGCGTGGCTTCAATGAGTGCTTCAACGGATATATTGGCTACTGAAAAGTCGGCAATTCGCCAGCAGCGGTTCAATAGCGAGCCAGTAGAAATTTTATTGTCAGACCATAATAAACATCATTCGACAATTCAATCATAACGCCATACAGTTTCTGCACGAAGTCCCATGCAGCGCAGCGCTGCGGCGCTGAATCCATTCAAGGAGAGAGCAACATGGCAGTAGAAAAAGTAGCACTCGTCACGGCGGCCGGCAAGGGCATGGGCGCAGCGATCGCGCGCGAACTGGCAGCCAGCGGCTACCGCCTGGCCTTGATGTCGCCCTCTGGCAGCGCGGCCGAACTGGCGAAAGAGCTGGGCGGATTCGGCTTTACGGGCTCGGTAACCGATCCGGACTGTATCGACCGGTTCGTTAGCGAAACGCTCGAAAAGTACGGCCGCATCGACGCCGTGGTGAACAACACGGGGCACCCACCGAAGGGCGATCTGCTTTCTATCGCCGACGAACAGTGGCATCTCGGGCTCGATCTCATCGTGCTCAACGTCGCCCGCGTGCTGCGCCGTGTGACGCCTGCATTTCTCGAACAAGGCGGCGGCGCGGTGGTGAATATTTCGAGCTTCGCCGCCGATGCGCCCGAGCAGGCCATGCCCGTTTCTTCTGCGCTACGCGCCGCGTTGAGTTCGTTCACACGCCTCTACGCCGATCGCTACGCCAAGGACAATATTCGAATCAATTCCGTTCTGCCGGGATTTATCGACAGTTGGCCCGAAACGCCCGAGATCGTCGCCCGCATTCCGGTTGGCCGCTTCGGCAAGACACAGGAGATCGCGCAAACGGTGGCGTTCCTCTTGTCGGATGCCGCGGGGTACATCACGGGGCAAAACATCCGAGTCGATGGCGGTATCGTGCGTGGTCTGTAACGCGCCAGATATGGATCAGATCGTCGACGCGGTCTGGGCACACCTGCACGCCGGCGCAAACGCCCGCAAGGAGCGCTCGCCCTTTACGATGCTGCAGGCCGCGACGATCGGGCTGGACGGCGCACCCGCCGTGCGGACGGTTGTGCTGCGACGCGCCGCTCGCGAGCAGCGTGCAGTCATGTTTCATACCGACGTGCGCTCTACGAAAGTGGCTGAATTGCGGCGCGACTCGCGCATATCGCTTGTCGGCTGCGATCTTGACGCTGGAGTGCAAATACGACTCTATGGCGTTGCACGACTTGTCGAGGCGCCGTCGGAAACGAGAGCGGCATGGAACGCAAGCCGACCTCGAACGTTGATCGTCTATCGCACGCCGCTTGCGCCAGCGACGCCGGTTGCGTCTCCCGCTGAAGCGCATGCTGCCGCGCATGGCGAAGATCTCGACCCAACAGACGGATTCGAAAACTTCTGCCTGGTCGAAGTGACCGTATCGAGAATCGACTACCTCGATCTGAATCCCGCGGGGCATATGCGGGCCAGTCTCGTGTTTGATGAAGGGAAATGGCGCGGCACCTGGATCGCGCCTTAGTCGGCGGGATGCCTCGAGCCGCATCCCGCCATGCGGCGGCGTTGGCCCCTGTGCCAGCGTGGCTGCAGGCAGGTGGTTGAAGGCTTTCACCAGCTTCGCGCCCAGCAGACGCTGCCGTAGCGCTTGTAAGGTGCGTCACGCAATGTTCGCTAGCTGCGCGCGCCGAGTGCCTGGTTCATTCGCCATCGATTCGCGCACATAGCGCGCGAATTCCTGCGCTGCGGGTTGAACTGTCGCTGGAAATCGCAGGCAGATCGCGAACGCAGGCAGCGCAGGCAAGCCGGTTGCTTCAGGCGTGAGCATCTCCACACCGACCGGCACCGTGGAGGCGAGCCAGGCCGTGATCGCAAGGCCCGCGCGCACCGTCGCAGCGGTCGCCTCGATGTTGCCGCTCTCGAACACGGTGCGCCACGCAATGCCCTTGTCCGCGAGCGCGCCGAGTACAACCTGGCGGAACGCACAGTGCTCGTCCACCATCGACAGTGGCAATGGCCGCTTGCGCCACGCATCGCTGCCGCGCCCGTTGGCCCACACCAGGGGCTCAATGCAGACCACTTCGCCCGCGGCTTCGCTCGCGACATATTCGAGCAACGACACGTCCACATGACCGCTATCGACTGCGTCGCTGAGTTCCGGTGAAGCCGCGCAGACCAGCGATATGTCGACGTGTGGATGGGCTTCGGCAAATGCCTTCATGGCGGGCGCGAGCCGCGTCACGAGGTCGTAAGGCACGCCCACACGCAGCGCGCCACGCAGCGGCTGGCCGGTCATGTCGGCCCAGATTTCATCGTTGAGCCGCAGCAGTTGGCGCGCTTTCACGAGAAACGCCTCGCCCTCGCGCGAAAGCTCCAGCTTGCGCGTCTTGCGTACGAATAAAAGGCAATCCAGCACGTCTTCGAGGCGCTTCACCTGCTGGCTCACGGCGCCTTGCGTCATGTGCAGCAAATTCGCGGCAACCGTCATGCTGCCGCTATCGGCAACGGCAACGAAGGTACGTATGAGGTCGAGGTCCAGGTTCCGGCTCATCGATGCATTATTCCGCGTAATGGAGCGCATCAATATTATTACCTTTCACGATGCGTTGCCGATCCGTACAGTGCACCTCTCACTCACGCAGATGGGCACCCATGACCTCGATTCTGCCGCTCGTGCTTTTCGTCGCCGTCTCGACCGTGACGCCCGGCGGCGCTACCACGCTCGCCACCGCGTCGGGCGCGCGCTTCGGCTTCGTACGTTCGATCCCACTGATGCTAGGCATCGCGATAGGCCTTGCCTTGCTCGCTGCGGTCGCTGCACTTGGACTAGGCGGTTTGCTGCTCGCCCTCCCGTCGCTGCAAACGGCGGTGAAGGTGCTCGGCACTGCGTATCTGTTGTGGCTCGCGTGGCGCATCGCGCGTAGCGGGCCGCCGGGTGCAGGCAACGGCCCCGCGCGTCCGGTTACGCTCGTCAACGGTTTGCTGCTGCTCTGGCTCAACCCAAAAAGCTGGGCGATGACGGTCGGTGCGGCAGCGTCGTTCACGCTGTTCGCGAACAATCCGAACCGCCTCGCGATGCTGCTCGGCACGGCATTCGGCGTTGCTGCGTGCGCGTCGCTCGCACTCTGGTGTGCGCTCGGCGTGCTACTCGCGCGGTTCTTTCGAACGCCGCGTCACTGGCGCATGCTCAATCTCGCGATGGGCGTGCTGCTCGCAGCATCCCTCATTCCGACCTGGCGATGAGCATGCTTTCGGCAAAAGTCATCGCCCAGGTGGGAGAGCCGCGACGCTGTCGCTTACATTGGCGGGACGACGCCGTCCTTTTCGACCACCACGCGCTGCGCGGCATACGTGCCCTGTGACCCGGGTTTCGCGACCACGAAGACTTGCTTGCCCGGCGCCAGATCTGCGCGCGCCGCCGGCATGAACGTGACGATGGGTACATTCGGCGGCACCGTTACCTCATTGCTGCCGCCCTTGTACGACAGCTTGAGATTGCGGCCGTCCGTGCCCTGCACGACGGTATCGACATTCGCATTGGTCATCGTGCTGTTCGGGCCGAGGTCCCACGCGTAGTGGCCCTCCCCCGTGCCGCGTGCGGCTTCCGGGAAAACGACGACTTCCGTTGCAGTCAGCTTGCCGTCCGTGCCGGTCGTCGCGGCCGTGCCGACGAACGTTCCCGGCTTGATGTCGGAGAGCTGCATCGCCTTGACGGCCGACACGGGAACATTTGCCGCGAGGGCGATCGAGACCGTATCGCCACTGCGGCGATGGACCTTGAGAACATCGCCGTCGAGAGACACGACATTGCCGCGAATACGCGTTGGCTTGGCATCGGGCGTTTGTGCCAGCGCGCCGCCGGCAAGCGCCATTGCGGCAATGGCCGCGCCAACTTTCAGTCGAATGGTCATGAATACTCCGTATAGCAGATACGCGTTGAGGAAAAGGCCGATTCCCCTTCAGGAACCGCCAAACCAGTTGTATCCCTGGTTCTCCCAATAACCGCCGGGATACTCGTTCGTCACGGTGATTGCGACGATGTGCTTGGGATTTTTGTAGCCGAGTTTGGTCGGCATGCGCAGCTTCGCGGGAAAGCCGTATTTCGGCGGCAGCACGTCCCCGTCGTAGGTCAACGTCAGCAACGTCTGCGCGTGCAGCGCTGTCGGCATATCGATGCTGGTCCAGTAGTTATCGGCGCAATGGAGCGCGACGTACTTCGCAGTCATGTCTGCTCCGGCGCGGCGCAGGAATTCGGAAAAGCGTACGCCGCCCCAATGTCCAATCGCACTCCATCCCTCGATACAGATGTGACGTGTGATCTGACTTTCCTGGGGCATCGCTTGCAGTTCGGCGAGCGTCCATGTGCGTTTGCCGTTCGCGAGTCCGCCTACCTGAAGCCGCCAGGTTGCGGGGTCGACTTCCGGTACGTCGTCGATGTCATAGAACGCGTTGAACGGGAAAGGCCGCGTGATCATCGACTCTGGATACGTCGGCGCCATCTTGTTCGGATCGAAGAGCAGCGCCTGCACGCGGTCGTTGAAGAACGACATCTTGCGCAGCATGGTATTCACCGACTTGTCGCTCGAGAGATCGCAGCCCGAAAGCATGGCAATGCCGCCGAGCGTGAGTATCTGTCTGCCGAGCAATCTGCGCGCGGGACTCTTTAATTCGCTACGCGCGTCCTTGATGATCGAATCTGCGTTCGAGACGAGAAAGGCATTGGGTTGTCTTTTGCCGGAGCGCATGGGCAATTACCGTCCGCGAATCATCAGGAGCAGCGAGCGCGGCACGAATGCGACCATGACGACGTGCACGACGAAAAACGCTACGAGAATGCTCATGGCGAAGAAGTGGACGACACGCGCGTTGTCGTATCCCCCCATGAGCGTTCGCAGCAAGGGGAACTGAACCGATTTCCAGACCGCCAACCCGGAAAGGATCACGATCGCGATATCCGCAATCACCACCACATATGCCAGCTTTTGAACGGCGTTGTAGCGCGCCAGATCCTCATGCTTCAGCTTGCCGCGCAGCGCGGCGGAAAGATCCCTTGCTAGCGCCCCGGGACGGATCGGCAGAAGCTTTCTCCAGAGGCGCTTCGACAGGATGTTGAGGAACATGTAGACGAGATAATTCGCGACCAGCAACCACATGATCGCGAAGTGCCACTGCAATGCGCCGCCCAGCCATCCGCCCAGTGTCACGCTCGCGGGAAACGTCAGTCGCGCAAAGACAGGCGAGGCATCGTAAATCTGCCAGCCGCTTGTCACCATCAGCACGACCGCCACCGCGTTGATCCAGTGTGTCGTGCGGACCCAGAGAGGCTGAATTATCGTTCGGCTCATTTGCAGGCTTCGTGGAAGTGGTTCGTCTGCGATCAGACCCGGCTCGCTCGTTCCGAGGTCGCACCGTGTTGGTGGGTAAACCTCGCACATGCATGCCTATTCCACAGCTGCTGAAGATTTTTTCCTTACAGATTCACAACAAAATGCTTCGACTTTCAAACGCGACGGAATAAAGAGGGCATGCGGAGCGTTTTCCCGGTGCCCTCAGCACGTCACGGGGCCGTGCGAGTGACTCGAGCACAGATGGCTGAGGGTCAATTGCGCACGATAGCTGTCGACTTCTGCAGCGCGCTTGGCGGGCATCCCGAAAAGTGGAGGTAGAGCGTGCGGGAACATAACCCCATCTGTCGACGTGGCCTGTCCATCGGTCGTCTCAGGCCACACGCAATTGCAATTGCGACGTTTGTCTGCACTGCGTGTGCGGCGGCCGGGGTTAGCGCCGATCCGGTCGATGTGTCTTCTCCGCTGGCTCAGTATCGACTCGATCCAGGCCGTTCGGGTGTGACGTTCGACGTCACGAACGTCTGGCACTCGAGTCTCACGATGCACTTCAGCCGCATAGGTGCCGAGCTCGATGGATTCGAGGGCGTGGCTTCAGGCCGGGTCATGGTGACGATCGACGCGACAAGCCTTGAAGCGAACGCGCCGTTTGTCACCGGAATTGTTGAAGGCGGTGGCATGCTGGACGTGATGCACTATCCGGCCATTCACTTCGTCAGCACTCGCCTTGTCCGGACCGGTCCGCTGAATTGCCTTTTGACAGGTGACCTAACGATCCGCACGACGACACGTCCCGTCACACTCACAGTCACCTTCGACTCAGACCCGCACGAGCCGGCAGGCACTCGCCAAACGCTGGCCTTCTCCGCCGACGGCCATTTCAGCCGTGCAGCTTTCGGGCTAACAAAATGGTCCTCCGCTGTCGGCGACGATGTGCACATGAGCATCCGTGCCGAATTCGTCAGGGAGCGTGTGGACCCGTGAATGCTTGTTCACGACGCCCAAACGCCAGAACCCCGGCTCTCTTTCGGAGAT
>NZ_CAJMZA010000044.1:0-50279 GCF_905220195.1 Paraburkholderia sp. J8-2 | reverse complement strand
ACGGGTCATTCGCGCCGGATGAACACCAAGGCGCTTCGCCAGTGCTGCCGGCGTCTTTTCGCTCCCACAGGCGAGCGTCAGCAGAATGTCGCGCTCCTGCAGGTTCAGCCTGGCGTCCTTCAGGCCTGCCCTAAGTTCGGTCGCCATCAGGTGATGCGCCTGTCCCAGCACGAACACCAGTTTCTGCGTCCGCTCGAAATCTCCATTGACGGGATCGTTCATCGATTGCCCTCCTCGATATCTGATGAAAACTATATCTGATATTGCAGATATGTGCAAGCCAGTTTCCGGTGACGCGCGCGACGCGCCAGCGCCACGATCCTTCGCGCAACCGCCCTGCCCGCTCGGCACGATACACAGTGTAAAAAGTGATGTGAACGGCAAGCGACTATCGGCGCCGTGCTTCACAGCTATATTGTTTCGGCAGAGATTTGCCCCGGATCGTCACACTCTTTTCTCAGGAGAATCGAAGCATGACTGACAAAGCGCTTACACTGGGCATCGATCATGTCGGACTGACCGTACGCGATCTGAACCTCACCCGCGATTTTTTCGTGAACTGTCTGGGCTGGACGCAGGTTGGCGAAAGGCCGAGCTATCCGGCTGCGTTCGTCTCGGACGGGCACGTCATGTTGACGCTCTGGCAAGTGACCGACCCGAACCGCCTGATCGAATTCGACCGCAAGACCCATGTGGGCCTGCATCATCTTGCCTTGCGCGTAGGCAGCGAAGAAGCGCTCAACGATGTCTTCACGCGCGTTTCTGCGTGGCCCGGCGTGAAAATTGAATTTGCGCCGGAAAACCTCGGACCGGGGCCGAAACGCCACACCATGGTGTACGAACCGGGCGGGATCAGGCTCGAATTCGACTACGATCCGCGCACGCAGGCCTCCTGAGCCCCGCGTCGACTCGCCAGCGGCCAATCGGCCGCTGAGCGTACCCACCTCCCCCTATCCCGATGATCCGCGCGTGAGCCCATGCGCGTTGAGCGCGCCCACTTACTCAGTCATCCGAGATAATTGAAGCCTCATTCACGTGACCTTTCCCGCGTGGCGTCATCGCGCCCGGCTTGTACGCATTTGTTCCTGTGACTCACAACTGTTTGTCCACGCCCTGTATTCAAAACGGGAGCGCCGGTGCGTAAATTGGTCGACATCGGAGCAGCAAACCCGATCGGAAAGAGAGTCCAACTTACTTCGAGGTTTATATGAGTCAATCTCCCAAAGTCGTCGTGATCACGGGCGCATCACAAGGTATCGGCGCCGAAACGGCCAAGGCATTCCGCGCACTCGGCCACAACGTGGTTGCGACGTCGCGCAACATCAAACAGACTGACGATAGCAATCTCGTCGCAGTGGCCGGCGATATCGCCGACCCAGCCACGGCTCGCCGTGTCATCGAAACGGCCGTCTCGCGTTTTGGCCGCGTCGATACGCTCATCAACAACGCAGGCATTTTCCTGGCGAAGCCGTTCACGCAATACACAGCGGAAGACTACGCCGCGATCACGGGCATCAACCTCGGCGGTTTCTTCCATATCACGCAGCTCGCCATTGCTGAGATGGAAAAGCACGAGAGCGGCCACGTGCTCAGCGTCACGACAACGCTCGTCGATCATGCGATCGACGGTGTTCCGTCGGTGCTGGCCTCGCTGACGAAGGGCGGTCTCGCCGCCGCCACGCGCTCGCTGGCTATCGAGTATGCAAAGCGCGGCATTCGTGCGAACGCCGTGTCGCCCGGCATCATCAAGTCGCCGATGCACGCACCCGAAACCCACGCGGCGCTTGGCGCACTGCACCCGATGGGTCATATGGGCGAGATGAGCGACATCGTGAACGCTATCCTCTATCTCGACTCGGCCCCGTTCGTGACGGGCGAGATCCTTCACGTAGACGGCGGCCAGATCGCCGGCCACTGAGCCGCGCCGGGCACCCCCGAGCCAGACAGGAGCGTCCGTGTGCCGGTGCTCTTTCCCACGATCATCATCAAGGAAAGCGAAATGCCGATCGTCACAATTCAGGTTACACGCGAGGGCACGAAGCCCGGCGCCGATTCGGTCACGTCCGACGAAAAGGCCCAGCTCATCAAGGGCGTGAGCCAACTACTGCTCGACGTGTTAAACAAACCGCTGGAGGCGACCTTCGTCGTCATCGAGGAAGTGCCAACGGAAAACTGGGGATGGGGTGGCCTGCCCACCGACGTCTACCGGCGACAGAAGGGACTCATCAAGTAACTGCGCGCGGACTGCTAGAGAGCGGGCTTCGCGCGCAACTGCACCGGACGCATCGTGGCGCTGTCAATTGTCATCTGAGGCCTCGTATGAACACGGACGACGGATTACGGCCGATCCATCGCAGCGCTAGCGCGCGTGAAACGACGGGCGAAAAACGCGCTTTGTGCCCCGACCCATGGGAGCAGACGCTGCTGCTACTCGACAGGCTTTGCGCGAAAGCGCCCTGCGGCGAGGCTCTGAGTCCCGCTGAAATCGCGGCCAGCTCACGCATCACCGGGCGGCGCAGTAACGTCGGAAGGTGCCGTAAAAGCCTGAAGACAGACGATGCAACGGCCGACGCGCCGTGCGCCGCCGCCATCACGCTGCTCGAACACCTTTCTCCCAGAACCATTGCGTTGCGCTGGTGCTCCGCCTCATGCCACTACGGCTACCAGATCTGGGTCTGCGCAAAGGCACGCCGAGCCGGCGTATGCGCAGTAAGCGGCAAGGCAATCCGCCGCGGCGATATCATCTACCGGCCTTATACCCGCACGCCTGTCCTTCCCGTGAACGTGAACGCCATGATTCATCTTTCTGCTTTAGCCTGAGGCGAGCCGCTCGGTAGTCCGATTCGGCACACCCGGGGTGGAAGCAGAAATTCTCTGCAATCGGAAACTGTGAAACCGCATTTAAGGAGAGCGCCATGAAGATTCTGATGGTTTTGACTTCGCACGACGAACTGGGCAATACCGGTCGCAAGACCGGCTTCTGGCTCGAGGAACTCGCCGCGCCGTACTACGTGTTCAAGGACGCCGGCGTGCAGATCGTGCTTGCGTCGCCCAAGGGCGGGAAACCCCCGCTAGACCCCAAAAGCAACGAGCCTGACTTTCAGACTGACCTCACGCGCCGCTTCGAAGCCGACCCCGCTGCGTTGGCGGATCTCGGCAGCACGGCGAAGCTCAAGGATGCCGCCATCGGCGAATACGATGCCGTCTTCTATCCTGGCGGCCACGGTCCGATGTGGGATCTCGCCGAAGACCGCGATTCCATTGGCCTGATCGAGCGCACGATCGCGGCCGGAAAACCCGTCGATCTCGTGTGCCACGCGCCCGGCGTTCTGCGGCACGTCAAGGGTCCCGACGGCAAGCCGCTCGTCAATGGCAAATCGGTCACGGGCTTTACCAATAGCGAAGAAGAAGCGGTCGGCCTGACCAACGTGGTGCCGTTCCTCGTTGAAGACGAGCTCAAGGCGAAGGGCGCAAACTTCTCGAAGGGCCCCGACTGGCAGCCGTATGTGCTCGAAGACGGGCTGCTGCTCACCGGGCAGAATCCCGCATCATCGGGGCCGGCTGCCAAAGCGTTACTGGAGAAGTTGGCCAAGGGTCGCTAGTTCAGCGCTCACGCCGGCGACTTGCCGAACGCAATGCACCCCGCGGGCAGAAAAGTCAGCGAGATGACGGCGCCTCCTTTGACCTCCGGTAAGTGGCGGCTGCCCGGTGCGGGCGCCGTCCAACCGCCTTTACACCAGCCGATTGGCCCCGCGAGCGCCGCGCAGGCATGCAGCGGCACCACGAGATTGATCTCCCCGTACGGATGAAAATGGAGGTCGGCGCGAAAGCTGCCTTCCGGGTTCTGCGGTGTGTTATCCGTGCTGTCCAGCAGTACCGCCGTGACGCTGAAGAAGAACGTCTGAGCGCTGGGCGCGACGACAAGTGAACGACGGTAACGCGGGCCCGCGACCTCGATGTCGGCCGCCCAGCCTCCCTCCGCGCCCAGCGTAATCAATCGCGCCAGCTCCTTGTACAACGCGCTTTCAACGCCGTATTTCGCATTCAGCCATTGCTCGGTCTCGATGCCCGCGGTCATGTCCTTAACTTCTTGCAGGAAGGGGATGAGACGGGCGATCAGTTCGTCTTTGCTATTGGCGTATTGGGTCTGCGGCATCGTTGACATAGCAGTTGTGAAGGTCGAAAACGGAATGCTCGACGCGAATGAGGCGCGAGTACGCGCAATGGCCGCGTGCAAGCATTCTTCCTCAGGCTGCTCGCTCGATCCTTCATCAATCGGCCGGATTTCCTCACGAATCGTCCATATTTTTCATGGCAACAGGTCAACGTCGTCGCGGGAGCGTTGCAACACCGGGTCGCGAAATGCCCGGTACACCACGAATGCCATCCACAACGCGAGCACGCCGAAGCTCCACCAGCGCAGGAATATGCCCCATCCCCAAATGAGCGTGCCAAACGCCGAAAGCGTCAGTCCGCGCCTGGCGGCGAGGACCTCGCTCAGCGCGTGATGAGGCTTGAATCCGGCGTCCCCTTTTGTGTGGGCGACCACCAGGTCCGTCACAGTGTGCTCGAGATAGCGACGCGACGCCAGCAAAAGGCCCGTGATCGTGATGACCGATCCAGACCGTTCAAACAGGCTCCAGTGTGCTGAAGCCTGCGCAAGGTAGGCGCATACGATCGCTGGAGAAACCGCTAGCGCGATCATTGCGATGCTGCGGAAAATATAGCCCCACGGCGTCCGCAAGGCTCTCCCGCGCAGGCAGTCCACAGCGCAGCGATAGGGCTCTTTACTCACGACATGCTCTCCCCGACCGGTTCGCGGATTTCGTTTTCCGGCGCGCCATCAGCGACTTTTCGTTGGTCCGCAAGGGGCAATATGAGCGCGTCACGGTCGCACTGCGGCACGGCGCCAGGCAAGCGATGCACGTCGTGCGTGACGAACCCCTGCTCTCGGCTAGGCACGTCGAACCACTCGCGATGGGAAAACGAATCGCGAATATCTTCGAGGCCGCTTTCCCAATGCTCGCGCATGGTGTCCATGCTGAATTCGTAATCCTTATAGTGCCCTTCATAGGGCTTGTTCTTGTAGATGAGGTGCACCACGTTGATCGCGCTGCCGTCGGCCGCCTCTTCAGCAAGACGAAACAGCGGATCGGCCGTGCGCAACTCTGCGGGAATGTGCGCGAGCAACTCCTTGATAAACCGGGCGTGCTTCTGACGATCCGCCAGCATGCTGGTCACCGCGCGCGTGCGGCTCGAGTACTGGATGTCTTTGGCGCGCGCGGAGATGTCGAAGAAGTCGCCCGGCGCATTGCCACTCGCGCTCCAGAGATCGACCTGGAACACCAGCGCGTCCTTGTGGTCCGCATCGCGCAGCACCTCGGTCAACGGCGTGTTCGACACGAGGCCGCCGTCCCAGTAATACTCGCCGTCGATCTCGACCGCCGGAAACCCTGGCGGCAACGCCCCTGAAGCCATGAAATGTTCGGGCTTCAAACGCATTTTCGTGTTGTCGAAGTACACGAGATTACCGGTGCACACGTTCACCGCCCCCACCGAAACACGGGTGTCGCCGTCGTTGATCCGGTCGAAATCGGCAAACTCGAGCAGCGTTTGCTTCAACGCGGCCGTGTCGTAGTAGCTGACCACGTTGGGGTTCTGTTTGCCGAAACCCGCCACCGGCAACGGCATGCGCGGCGAGAAAAAACCCGGCTGGCCCTCGGTCAAGGCGCGCCCGGCCGCCCACACACTGGCCCACTTGCGCGAGAGGTCGTGCATGCCAAACACAGGCGGCATCCATGCACCCAGACCACCGACCCAGTCGCGCGGATGGCAAATGCGGTTCCAGAACCCGCGCAAGGCTGCCACGCGGTTTTCCGACGCATTGCCCGCGATGATGGCGGTGTTGAGCGCGCCGATCGAAACACCTGAGATCGCGCGCGGGTGCACGCCCATCTCAGCCAGGCCTTCATACACGCCGGCCTGATAGGACCCTAGCGCGCCACCGCCCTGAAGCACCAGAGCGACTTCGTCGTAGTGCGGCAACACGAACGCCTCCGGCTGCCGGTTGTTTTCAACTGTGCTGCTGCGCATCACGACTCCCTGTTGCATGGCCCAGCTGTGGCTGACGATCAGCGACTGCCCGGGCCAGACCCAACAGGCCATGCGTGGCCGTCACATAGGCTGACTTCAGCTTCGACGCTTCGTGAGAATGGATCGAGTCCATATAGACGATCGAGTCGCCTTTGCCGCCAGCACACATGTGTTTGATCACCGCTTTTGTCGTGAGGAAGGAGCCGTCCAGGTGAATCGCCAGCATCTTCTTCCAGTCGGAAAACGAATATTCGTCGACGGGCGCGGCGAACTGGATGCCCGCGTTCGATACCAGCACGTCGATGCTGCCAAACACGCTGACCGCGCGCTGGATGCCGCTATTGGCCGCTTCTCCGTCGGTGACATCCATGGCGACCGCCAACGCCTCGCCACCCGCCGCAATGATGCTGCTGGCTACCTTCTGTCCATCTTCAAGATTCAGGTCGGAGACGACCACCGCCGCGCCGAGACTCGCTAGTTTGCGGGCGCACCGCTCACCGATGCCGCTTGCCGCGCCTGTCACGAGCGCGACCTTATCCTTGTTGTTCAGAGACATATTGCTTTCCTTTGCGTCGATCGTCGCTACGTTATCCGTTGACCGCGAGCTTTACGTTTTCGGTTTGGGCCAGATAGTCGAACGCAATCTCGCCGATATCCAGCGTGAGATTGGCGATCAGGTGGCGGGCGCCGACCACCCGCTTCACCGGCAGATCCGCCACGGGCGCCAACGCGTGCGGATGCAATTCGAGCGCAGCGGGCCCCGTCCACGCGCCGAGCACGCTAACGTCGCGCAAATAGAAGCGCACGAGCTCGCATACGCGCGCCGAACCATCGACGTGGGGGATGACCTTCAGCAAATAATTCGGCGTCTCCGCGAGCTTTGCGCGTTCGGCCTCGATATCGAGCGGCACATGCTTGTAGCCCATCGTGCCGGTTGCGATCCGCTGCGTGCCGTAGTCAAGTGTGCCGAGCAGCGTGTCGTTGCCATTGATGCTCAAGGTCGGCCTCGCCAGCTTCTTCGGAAAACCCCAGATTTCCCGGCCGCCGGCGATCGGTCCTTCGTCGTCGAGGTACATCGCATGTGTGTAGTTCCCGAGGCGCCCTTGATGGTCGCGCACTGTGATGACCTGACCGGTTTCGGTGTAGTCGCCGAAACCCGACGAATCCGGCATGCGAATAAATTCGTAATGCACAAGGTTGTTTTCCGGTCGCAACGGCTCTGGCACGATGGATCGCAGCGCTTCGAAATCGGTCTCATACGAAATGATGAAATATTCCCGGTTGACAAATCGGTACGGCGGCCGGGGATAGGCCGGGTTGGAGATAGGCATCGCAAAGACGTCTTTGCGAATCGAAGCCAGGTTCAGGCGGGTCATGACGTTCCCTCGCGGAAATTGAGTTGCAGTGCGGTGGATACTACTCATTCACGAATCACGAGAGAATCCGTCGATATCAGGAATCTATATTCCAGCTACTGGGAAGGTGCTACAAAACGCGTCCCGCGCACGGCGTTCAGCTCCTGTTCGCACTTCTTAGCAATAGCGATTGCGACTCTGACCAGGCATCTTCTGGAAAGTCGAGTTGAATGTGGCGTCGGCGGCCTCGAACGGCATGCGGTATGAGATACTGTTTCAATCGGCGACGACGGAAATTCCCCATCCAACATCGGCGCCTGACCTAGTCTGACAAAAGCATTTATACGATTGCAGAATTTGGGGACCCGGTTCCCTACTCTATGCAAAAACGGGCACCTGGCCCTGCAGGCGGAGTTCCTGCGCGATGGTGCCACCCGGCGTCCGGCACAGTGGTACTTCGACAACCTACTCCCGGAAGAGCGAGTGCGCGAGTTGCTCGCGAGCGACGCGAAGCTGCCGGACGTGAATGACGCCTTTGCCCTGCTCGAGTACTACGGGCGGGAGTCAGCCGGCTCGGTCGCCCTGCGTGCGCCCGAGGCGGCCGCCGAAGGCGATCAGGAAGCGAACCTGCGGCCACTGAGTGATGAGGAACTCAACGAGCGCATCCGCAACCTTCCGGAGGTCCCGCTCACGCACGATGCCCCCAAGAAGATGTCGTTGGCGGGCGCGCAGCACAAGCTGGCGGTGGCGGTGCGCGACGGCCAGCTCATCGAGCCGAGCGGACAGGCCGTGTCCCCACACATCCTGAAGCCGAACCACGCGCAGACGAACGCCTACCCGAGTACCGTGGTCAACGAGTGGTTCACCATGAAGCTGGCAGCGAGCGTCGGTCTCGAGGTACCCAATGTGGAGCGGCGCTACGCGCCCGCACCCGGGTATCTCTTCGAGCGGTTCGACCGCGAGATGCAGAACGGTACGGTGGTGCGCCGGCACGGGCGTTGTCAACTTGACGGGAGATGACGGAGGAAGATCGAGAACGAATCGGTATCCTTATCAATGTTTGCACATGGAAGCATCGATCGCAGTCCAACGATTCCACGCTGCAAGGCGCGACTTGAGTTTGGTGCGATGAGACTGCGCCGTCATGCGGTGGCGGGATAATGCAAAGTGTTGGCGGATCGGACCAAAGCTGGATAGAAACATCTGCGTGCGCTCCGGATCGCGAAACCCGTTCATGGCCCGCTCACGGCGACGCGTAGGTTGGTGACTGTTCTCGGCACGGTTATTCACCCGTGCAGCCGCTTTCACGAACACGTGCTTGACGCCCGTGAGTTCTACGATCTCTGCCGTGGCCGCAGGGTAACTGCGCAGTTGGTCGGTGACGATTATCCGGGGCACGGGATTCGATCGCAGCACATGCCTGAATAAGCGTTTGGCTGCGGCCTTGTCCCGGTGCTTCTGCGGAAGCACATCGAGCTCGGCGCCGCATTCATCCACGGCCCTCCACAGTATGTAGGGCTCGCCGCACAACTTCACGAACAGTTCGTCCAGATGCCACGCTCGACCGGGCTTGCGTCGCGCTGCTTTTGCGCGTCCTGCGAAGGTGGCTCCGAACTTGTCGCACCAGCAACGGATCGTCTCGTAGGTCACCACGACGCCGCGCTTCTCGGCACAGCACTCGGATTGCGTGCTTACGATGATAGCCCGTCAATTCAACGAATTCGTCCAAGATCTGGCGCTTGTCGTTCCGGCCGGAGCGGCGGTACCGCTCTCCAACTGCCTCGATTAATTCCCGTCTTGTTGTCATGCTGAGCCGCCTCGTCATAAGTCGCTCCCGCCAGCCGTCTGACAGGTAGCAAAATACTTGAGGCAACGAGCCTAGCTCGGTAATAAAAAACCTGAGTCAATGCGCCGGCCAACATAATTGTCGCCCCCCAGCCTGCGACCTTCCGCTCGGCTTCAGCGTGACGAACATCGTCCGAACGGTAGCCAAAGGGTCCGCCGCCGGCTCGCGGCATCGATAAGTGCCCAAGTGGCTGATCGTTTCGCTCGTGCTAGGATTTCCCCAACAAGGGAAGAAAGGCGATGGCAGTGCACGCTATTACGGCAGTTCGGTTGGATGGGAATTCGCAACGGGCCACCCACGTGCTTTGGGCGCGGGTGTCCGTGAGCGGGGAACAATTCGAGGTCGCTCCGCACGCATCGCCTGTAATCGAAGTGGTCGATGCACTGGCCGAGGGCGACACCGTCATAACAGTATTTCCGCTGAATGGACAGTGCGTTGCTGGGCCGGAGGTTCGCCGCGTCGTCGACGAGGCCGGACGCGAAGGCATCGAAATGGTGAACGCTGATTCCGATACGCGCCGAACGCTCGCTGACCTGCCACGGCTTGATCACGAGCAGAGCGCCTATCAGGTCGGCTCAATGGCCACCAACGCCCGCGAACCGACGCTGAAAGCTTGCCCAAGGCTCGCGTGCGGCAGCATCATCTGAACACGCGCACGGGCCTGCCGTGCCTTCGCCAGCCGGCAGTCATCGGCCAATTGCTGACGTTTAGCCTAACGAAACGAGCGGCAGCTTCCGACTCCATTACCGTCACCCGAGCCGGGCTTTGCATGACGCGCCGAGGTCAAGCGCCCCAAGGCGCTTGACGAGAACAGGTGCAATGCTCGGCCCTCAAGCCGGCATTTTGCGGAAGGCAATCGAAAAGCGATTCCAGCTGTTGATCGCCGAGATGAGCAGCGTTAGGTCGACGATCTCCACGTCGCTGAAATGCGGCTTGACGGCTTCCCAAATTACGTCGGGCACGCGGTCCTTCGACACGAGTGTGACGGCTTCCGTCCATTCCAGCGCGGCACGTTCACGGTCCGTGAAGAATGGCGTTTCGCGCCAGACGACCAACGCCGTCAGTCGGCGATCGGTTTCGCCGCCCTTTCGCGCGTCGGTCGCGTGCATATCCACGCAGAAGGCGCATCCGTTAATCTGCGATGCGCGCAGGCGGACCAGTTCGGCGAGGGACTTTTCAATCGATGACTTACCGATCTGTTCTTCAAGCGCGAGCAGGGCATTGATCGCATTTGGCACAGCCTTAAAGAAATCGAGACGTTGTTTCATGTCAATCCTTGGGGGTTAGGGGAGAGTGCAACTGCTACATCTCGACGAGTTACCTATGCCGCACCACACATTTCGGTCTTGGCGCTTTGTCACGTGATTCGTGGAGGCTGTAGTAGTTCCTCGCACAATTCGGCGAGATCCGCGTCGAAATACAAGGGGAATACTGCTGGCCGATTCGGAAGGCGAGTCGGATCGTCAAGGCCTTCATACGGGGTCGCCAGGACCCTTCAATGCTGCAGTGGTTTGACGTCGAAAGCGATCCGCCCCGCGGGCAGAAAAGTGAGCGAGATGACCGCACCGCCCTTGACTTCGGGAAAGTGGCGGCTGCCCGGCGCGGGTGCCGTCCAGCCGCCATAACACCAGCCGTTCGGACCTGCGAGCGCTGCGCCATCATTGAGCGGCACTACCAGATTGATCTCGCCATAGGGGTGCAAGTGGTGGCCGGCGCGGAAGCTGCCTTCAGGATTGTTCTGGACGTTATCCGTGCTGTCCAGCAGCACCGCGGTGATGCTAAAGAAGAAAGTCTCTGCGCTCGGCGCTCCGACTAGCGAGCGACGGTAACGCGGGCCAGCGACTTCAATGTCGGCCGCCCAGCCCTCCCGCACGCCGAGGATAATCAGTCGGGCAAGGTCCTTGTATAACTCGCTTTCGATACCGTATTTCTCATTCAGCCATCGCTCGACCTCGGTGCTCGTGGTCATGTCCTTGACCTCTTGCAGCAGGGGAATGAAACGGGCGATCAGCTCCTCTTTGCTCTGTGTGAATTTGGCCTGAGGCATGTTTGACGTAGCACCTCTGAACGTCGGCGAAACCCGATGGCGTTACATGTATCACGCTCTTCGGGATCGACGACGGATGGAAACGGATGGATACCCTTGCTTAGGCCAGACCACCGCTCACCGGAATATAGTGACCGGTAGTGAAACCCGACCCCTCACTTGCGAGAAACGCGATCGTTTTGGCCGCGTCGGCGGGACGGGCGAGCCGTTTCATCGGTACGGCGGCCGCGATCGCTTTCAGGCGTTCGGGAGGAATCAGCCTGTCCGCAGTCGCACCTTCCACCGTGGTCGGTGCCACGAGGTTGGCGGTGATGCCGAGCGGTGCCAACTCCAGGGCGACGTACCGTACGAACTGATCTAGAGCCGCCTTGGAAGTGCCCAGTGTAATCATCCCGATCCGCGCACGAGTGGATGGCAGCGCACTCATATAGATCAGCCGTCCGTTGCCGCGCGACATCATGCCTTGTACGACAGCCTTGGTTACCACGAATGCGGCATGCAACTCGGTGTCGAGCTTACCGCCGAGTTGCTCCCAGCTCAGATCGGTAAACCTGGAAATGACGTACGGTGTCAACGCGCAGTGCACGAGAACGTCGATCCCACCCCAGCGTTGATTGACCTCATTGATCATAGCGGCGACAGCATCGGAGTCGGTCACGTCGGCCTTTATCGCCATGGCTTCTCCACCCGCCGCGACGATAGCCGCCACCACGTCGTCGGCCCGGGCTGCGCTGTTGCGATAATTTATGATTACCCGGTGCCCTTGTTCGGCCAACGTCTTCGCAGTAACCGCGCCAATGTCGCCGCCGCCCCCCGTGATCAATGCGATTGACATGAGGCCACCTCCACTTCTTCAAACTTGAAATAGCTGCCCTGACTGGCCGCATGCGCGGTCAGTTCTTCGTGGATACGACGCTCCATATAGGTCGATTCAATTGTGCGCATCAGCAAAGCTCCTCTGTGAGGCTAAGGCCGAGTATCGTGCTCACGTGTTTCCGGGACGGAAAAAGCGGCATGTCGTATGTCATGACGTTGATGTTCCCGTCGAAGAGATTCTTGCTCGGAGCGCCCGTTCGATCCATACTTAATCGGCCAGATTTTCTATTGAATCGTACATAATTCCTATGGACCCGCTTTCCGACGTCTTCTCTCTGCTGAAGGTGAAGAGTGTGCTATCGGCGCGCTTTGAGGCTGCCGAACCGTGGTCCCTGAGATTTGCTGCCTATCGTCATGTCAAATTCGTCGGCGTCGTCAAGGGCGATAGATGGGTGTGGATTGAAGGTGTCACCGCGCCCGCGAAAATGAAGGAGGGAGACTTTTGCCTCCTCACTGACGGATCGCCCTACTGTTTCGCCAGCGATCCCGGCGTGGATCCAGACGACGGAGAGAGGGTGCTTGCCAACGACCTGGGCACGGACGGAATTGTTCGCTATGGACGGGGCGAAATGCGCGCGATGAGCGTTGGCGGACGGTTCGAATTCGACGGTGACATGAGCGGGCTGCTGCTCAATTTGCTGCCACCGCTTGTTCTCGTTCCCGCGGATTCTCCGAATGCCAGACAGTTGAGCATGGCCCTCGAACTGATCAGGGTCGAGACTGAGTTTGTCCGGCCTGGAGCGGCAGCGATGGCGGGCAGCGTCGCGAATATGGTGCTGGTGAACATCCTGCGAGCGTATCTTGCCGCCAACCCGAGATCAGCGGGTTGGCTAGGCGCATTGTCGGATCCACGGATCGGCTCCGCGCTCAGGGTGGTGCATGAAGACATTGCGCGCCGCTGGAAGGTACAGGAATTGGCGTCGAAGGTCGGCATGTCGCGCACCGCCTTCATTGAGCGCTTCAAAGATCTCGTAGGCTTGCCGCCGTTGGAATATCTGATCCGCTGGCGCATGATGATTGCGCGAGATGCCTTGAAAACGGGCAGTGACAATCTCGCGAGCATCGCTGCCGCCGTCGGCTATGCGTCCGAAACCACTTTCAGTTCGACTTTCAAAAGGATGTTCGGCCAGAGCCCCAGCCGGTATCGCTTCGAAGCACGAAGCAAGGGTTGAATGCCACGGGCACGGTTTTCGCATTGCTAGTCAATGCACCGCTGGACATGGCAGGCCTTAGTTTTTTCAATCAACGAATAATCCGCCGCCAAGAGCAGGTGGCCGGCTTACGGCGAATCATGGACGCTTGCTGCGAAAACGTGGAGGGCAGAAGTGGGTAGGGAGTGCGCACTGCCGACTGGCTGTTTTCGGGCCGCTGAAATGTAGCGACCGCTTTGGAGCGATCAATTCGAGGAGCAGATTTTGCCTGTGAGCCACGTTCCTCATGCGCAATCATCCGCAAGGCTATCGTAACTCTCAGCCTCGACTGTGAAGCTGTTCGCCTTTGCGAACGCGAGAGTCTTCGTCCCGAGGGGTGAATACCGAAACTAGTCGGGTTTCCGAATTTGTGAGCGGGTTGCCCGTTGCCTTGCCACCGGAGCAGGAGCGGTCCTTCAGGGCGAGATCAGAAACCTGTCGCGGTTCTTTGCGTTCCTGATCCAGTCTGGCGCCCTCCCCCTGCCCGACCACGTCGCTCCTGTCTTGGGATCAAGATATTTGGGCGGCAGGAAACCCGCAACAGCCTTCCTCGGGCGGCCCCTCGCGCGTCCGAAAATGTCCCACTCCGTAACCCCATAATCGGCTACCTTTGCCCGGATATCCGCGAGGACTTCCTCGAACTCTGCAGCGCGGGCCGCGGCCGCCTGCTCCTCGAGCGCGGCCATCTGCGCCTTCAGTTCCTTGAACGTCGCCAAGACTGTCTCCGTGACGGAATACGGTGATGGCGATGATAGCCCGCTCAATGATGGTGTGATTGATAGCTGGCCGTCTGCTGCGTCCTGACAAGCAGGCAGCCATTTACGAAGACAGCCCCCGCTGCCTTACATCCCTCAGCGGCGGCAGCGAAGCCTTCGCGCGACGAGTGGAGCGCCGGCGCACGACACGCCGCACATGGGCGACAAGTTCGGTCCGCACCTCTCCTGCCACCAGCATCAGCGAATACAGTCGTACGCCATCCGGGCCAGCTTCCGGCCGCACATGCAATGAGACGCGCAAGGCCAGTCGACGCGCACGATCGAGCAGCTGGGCCTGACTCATACCCGGCCAGAACGCAGCAAGCAGCGCCGCGACTGCCGGCGGCAATGCTTCGGGAGCGCAGCCGCTGGGCAGCGCTATCGCAACAAGTTCAAAACGATCCGAAATGGTGTGTAGGAAGAGGTGTGCTGCCGCCTGATCCCGGCGGCGCCCTTATCGTGCCGTAAGACGCGGCGTGCCGCCACCGCGACGCCTTGCAAAGCGCGCCGCGCGCGGCGTGCATGCGCCAGAATCAACCCAAGCGAACATTGCTGGCCACCGGGATACCGGGCAGCCTCAGTGCTTCACGCGAAAACGCCCCCAAAGCAGCGCCATAAAGAGGTGAGTAGACCCGGGGAGTTGCACCCCGAGTCTCTCGCAGAACCGAACGTGAGCCTCTCGACTCATTCGGCTCCCGTTATCCAAACGATACTCCAACGACACGCCAGTGGACAAACAACCTGGGGTGGGCGAACTTCATCGTGCGTAGCCATTCCACACTACGCCGCTAGTGCTGCCTCAGCCGCTTGTACTTTCTCCGAGCCCACCGCATAAGCCGTAGGTCGATGTAGCTGAAGAGGCTGTGCATCGCCGTCCGATAGAATGCCCCATAGTAGTTCCACCACCCTTGTATCGTTGTATTGCATTGCTGCGCGAGTTCATCAGCCATCGGGTCCGTAATCAGGTGTCGTCCCGACTGATCCTGGAGTAAACTTACGACTCCAGTTTTGACAGCGCTTTCGATAGGTAACGATGCGTCGTCGGACGGTTTGCTTTCGCTCATCTACTCAACGCGTACCTGCCACCTGTCCGGGTGACTTTTCCACGGTCGCTCACCAACGCGCCTTTTCGACGCAGCAGCACCGGGCGGTTTGAAGCCTGCTCCTGAAAGCCGACTTCGGGAGGCCTACTCCCATCTTCAGTACAGCACCGCAGGCTCTCGCCTGCGTTCGTGACACACTAAGCCTTCTTATCTCACTCCCGAGGAGATCAGTGATGCAAATCGTGGCCGCGTGTCGCTCAATCATGTGACCGCGGCCATATTCTCTAATTTATTTAGTTATCCGATGCAAATACTTGCCGTACTGACTCAAAAGTCAAGATTCGAGACATTCTGACCGGCAGCGGATCTCTGACGGGCGAAGTCAATGTTTGCTGCGGAGTCGGGGATGGACGGTTAGTTGCGAGATACGCCATGATGTATCTTACGATGCAAAGTTGACGTATAAATAATTTATCAACGTTTTAGGGTCTCACCCTAATTATAGTTTTCCGGCATCCGGCTCAATGCAGGCTACCAGATCGCCCGGAGTGTGCGTTGCCGCCCCTAATTCGGCCCGACTTCACGCTAACGTCTTCCCATTCAGCCTGGGCTGGCAATCAGGAGGCGAAGATGGAGCATCTGGTCAGAGTGCATAACGAGAACGACCGGCAAATGCTGGAATGGCTGCGCCGGCACATTGGCGACACCGCCATCGCTGCGGCCGTCCGGCGTTGCGAGGGGACAGGCAAACCCTATCTGTCCGCCGTCTGCAGGCAGCTCGGCGTCAGGGTCCCACGGTTTCATATGCCTCTGCGGGAGAGCCCGGTTGCAGAACAATCCCTGGCGAACATCCGGCGCATCCTCGCCGCACGTATCGCGCTGACCGTAGCGAGCCCGACCGTTTCCCGCCAGAAATAACCGTCTCCGTTCGTGGGGCCGCGCAGCCGTCCCAGGCACGTACCACTGCCCCCTGACGCGAAGCTCGGTGGAGGCACCTTCGAAGCTGGCATCGCGAGCGAACACCGCATCGTCTGGGGCGGCCGGCCCAAAAGCCGCAAGCGGTGGCCGGCGCCATAGCGGCCAGCACAGGATGTCAGCAAATCAGGCGTCTTATTTTTCCGTATTGACGACGAGTCCGGCATGGCGAAACGCGACAACGGAAGATCTCGTCTGGAGAAAGGCAATCAGCGTCTCAGCTGCATCCTTTTCCTTCGACGATATCGCAATCGCGGCCGAGATCGGATTTTCTTGCTGAACTTCCGCTGGCAGCGGGCCGACATACTTGATGCCTGCAATTGCCTTGAGTTCGCTGATCTGCTGGAATCCGAGGTCCGCGTCGCCACGCTCGAGTGCGGTCCCGACGAGCTCCTTCCCCTCGATCAGCACGCTTTTCGTTCTCATCCGATCCGCAATACCGAGCCGGGAAAAAAGCGTATTGACGATGTAAGTCCCACTGGCACCTTCCGAAAACGCAACCGATCTCGCAGCCAGCAAGGTGCTTCGAAGATCGTCTACCGTCGTAATCCTGGGAACGGGCACATCCGCACGCACCGCGACGCCGATAGCGGATGCGGCGATATCGACCTTACTCGCGCCTTCAAATCTTCCCAGTTCGATCTGCCGATCGAGCGCTGCGCCAATCATCAGCACCAGATCTACGGGTTCGCCATTCTGGATTCGCGAAGGGAGCGCATCCGGCGACGTTCCGTAAGACGGCCCCCACACAACATCTACGTGGTTTCCCGATTGCTTTTCATAGGCGGGGATAATGGTCTTCATTGCCGCCGACAAGGCGCCGGTTGCGAGGACGTGAATCTCCGCAGCGTCGACCGAACCCGTAGCTGCGATGAAATACGCGAGCGACGCGACGACGCCCAGTACCACTCGTTTTGCATGAACTTTCATTGATTGTCTCCTTCTTGTTATATCGACCGGTCGAAGCCGGTCGTCGTCTACGCAAACTGTGCGATCGTTCGGCCCGCGTGCCTTTAGTCCGCAAGAACGGCGACGCCATCTGCTGCCCGCACACCCTGCCCTTCGGCAAGCACGAAAATCGGGTTGATCTCTGCCTCGATCAGCGTGTCGCCGAGTGAAACCGCCATTTGCGAGAACGCCACGATCGCCGACGCGAGCGCATCGACATCCGGCTTCTGCCGCCCGCGATAACCATTGAGCAACGGCCAGGTTTTCAGCTCGCGTATCATCGCGTGCGCTTCGTCGAGCGAGAGCCCTGAAGCACGATCGACGAGCCGCATCGTCGTGTCCTTGAAGAGTTCCGCGGTCACCCCGCCCATGCCGAGGAGTACAGCCGTTCCCAACGGGTCCTTGTGCAAGCCGAGAATCAGTTCGGTGCCGTTGGAAACCTGTTCCTGAACGAGAAATGCCGATGGCCGCTCGCCGGTTGCGGTTTCAACGTCGTCGCGCATTTTCTTCAAACGCGTACCAACGTTTTCCGCCGTCAGCCCAACCGCAACCCCACCCACGTCCGACTTGTGCGTGATGGTGCTGGACAGGATCTTGAGCACCACTTTCGCATCGAACTCATGAGCGGCGGCTACCGCCTCTTCCGCCGTTGTGACGACGCGCTCGCGGGCGCACGGCAAGCCGAAGCGCGCGAAGAGTTCCTTGGCCTGCGCTTCGTTGAGTGAGCCGCGCGGCAAGTCTTCCCACTTCGCGCCAGGCATGGCAACGGGCTCGCTGTGTTGCACGTCGACGCATGCAGCAGCCTGCGTATGCCGGGACAACGCCGCCAGTGCGCTGCTGGCCGACTCCGGGCTCGTGAATGCAGGGATTCCATCGCGATTGAGGATCTTCGCCACGTGGGGCGCATGCGGGCTGACGAATGCGATCACCGGCTTGTCGGTGTCCGGCATCGAGTCGCGGATGGCGCCCGCCATGAGATCGGGCATCGCGAGCGCGGACGATCCCACGATGATCGATACCGCGTCGTAAGTCGGGCTATCGAGCAGAATGCGAATGGCGCCGCGCAACAGGTCCGGCTGCAAACCCGCCAACGTGACATCGATGGGATTGCGATCCAGAACCGCATGATCGCCGGATTGCAGGGCTCGCAGCGCCGCCGCCGTCTCGCCGTCGGGCGCGGGCGTGTCGAACCCCGACACGCCGAGGCTATCGGCCACCAGCGTGCCGGCGCCGCCGGTCGATGTAAGGATCGCAACGCGCTTGCCCGCGAGCTTTCGGCCTGTGGCCAGCACGTTCGGAACGTCGAGCAGATCGGAGAAGGTTTGCACGCGAGTCACGCCAGTCTGCGCGAACAGCGCGTCGTACATGCGGTCGGAGCCGGCCAGCGCGCCCGTGTGAGACACGGCGGAGCGCGCGCCCGACTCGGAGCGGCCGATCTTGAACACCACGACCGGCTTGCCGGCCGCCGCTGCTCGCAACGCCGCCGCGCGGAATTTCCCTGGATTGCGCACACTCTCCATGTAAAGCGCAATGACCGAGGTGCTGGCGTCGTCGACGAGATAGTCGACGAAGTCCGCCATATCGAGGTCGACTTCATTGCTGGTCGATACCAGTTTCGACAGACCGATCCCGCTTGCTGCGGCCCGCGAGAGAATGGCGCCCAGAATGCCCCCGCTCTGCGACACGATGCCGATTTTCCCAACCGGAAAGTGTTCCATCTCGAGCGCGCCGCTCGCCGACAGCATGATGCGATCGGTCACGTTCACGAGGCCGATCGTATTCGGGCCGAGAAGCCGCATCGTGCCCGCGGCGTCCATCAGTTCGCGCTGGCGTCGAACGCCCTCTTCGCCCGTTTCGGCGTACCCGCTCGCGAGCACGACGGCCGCCTTCGTACCCCGGCTCGCGAGTTCGCGCACGGCCAGGTGCGCGCGCTCCGCACCGAGCAGCACGACGGCCACATCGGGCGCATGCGGCAGCGAAGCGATGTCCTTGTAGCACGGCACACCGTTGATTTCCTGGTAGCGCGGATTGACGGGGAAAATGTGTCCCGTGAAACCGTGTTTCTGCAAATACGCGACCGGACGTCCAGCGGTTTTCGATGCATCGCCCGACGCGCCGATCACCGCGACGCTGGCCGGATTCATGAGACTGGCAATGGCTTCCATTTCGCTCTTCCCTCTACTTGCTCTGGTTCAGGAACGCCAGCACCGCGGCGCGATGCTCGTGGCTCGTGTAGCAGACGCCTTGCGCCTGACTACCCTGCGCGAAGATCTGATGCGCGCTCAGTTCGAAGCTCTGGTTGAGGATCGTCTTGCCCAGCGCGAGGGCCGTCGCCGATCCCGCGCTGAGCTCCTTCGCCCAGGCAACGGCGCGATCGAGGAGCGTGTCCGCAGCGCTGATTTCGTCGGCGATGCCAAGCGCATGCGCTGTCTGTGCATCGACTTTTCTGCCGCTGAAAATCAAGTCTTTCGCCTTTGCGAGGCCCACGCGCCGGGGAAGAAAATACAAGCCGCCGCCGTCGGGAATGAGGCCGCGCTTGATGTAACTCCACGCGAAACTGGCTTCCGTCGATGCGAGAACGAAATCGCACGACAGCGCCATGTCGGCGCCCAACCCGGCGGCGGCGCCGTTCACGGCGGCGATGGTCGGCTTGGGCATGCTGTAGAGCAGGTTCACGGCATGGTGCACGCGCTGCTGACGCGACCATCCGTTGAACGCAACCTCGCCTGCTGGCGCTTCCATCCGGCTCTTCATGCCGCTGACGTCACCGCCGGCGCAGAAGCCTTTGCCGCTTCCGGTCAGGACCACTGCGCGAATGGCCTTGTCGTGCGCGACCGATTCGAGATGCTCGATGAGTTCGGAACGCATCGCGTCGCTGATCGCGTTACGCTTTTCGGGGCGATTGAGGGTGAGCGTCGCGATACCCTCCGCGACCTGCAACTGGATGAGGGATGTTTCCATAGGGCTGTCTCTGGATTGGAGTGCTTGAAGCGCCAGGCGTTGTCAGCCCGGCAACCGTTCCCAGACTGTAGTCCGCAATGGAGACGACGGCACCTATCCAGTTTCACTGTATGAAACTATATGTTGTTTCACAGAATGAAACTGACACCTTGTGTTGATGCTGCGCTCGCAGTTAATTTTCAGGAATGGCACGCGTGCGGCCGCCCTTTGCCGTAGCCGACGTGCTTACCAGAAAACGGAGACATTCATGCAAGCTGCCCAGACGGCGCCCATCGACAGAACCAGCGCCGAGTCCGCGGAAGCCGCCGCGGTATATGGTAGGGTGACAGCGCGGTTGCTGCCTTTCCTGTTCCTTTGCTACGTGCTCGCCTATATCGATCGTGCGAACATCGGATTCGCGCATCTTCAGTTTTCGCGCGACATTGGCTTGTCGGACGCGTCGTTCGGCTTGGGTGTCGGCCTCTTTTACGCGGGTTACATGCTGTTCGAGGTGCCGAGCAACATCTTTCTGGAACGCGTGGGCGTTCGCAAGACCCTGCTTCGCATCATGGTGTTGTGGGGGCTCGTTTCGGCGGCCACGGCGTTTGTTCAGACGCCGTTCCAGTTTTACCTCGCACGCGTGCTACTCGGCGCTGCCGAGGCGGGCTTTTTCCCGGGCATCATCCTTTACTTTACCTACTGGTTCCCTGCCGCGCGGCGCGCGCGAGTGACGGCGATTTTCATGACCGCCATTTGCGTCTCGGGCATTATCAGCGGTCCGGTTTCAGGGCTTATTCTGAAGTCGCTGTCCGGTGCGTTCGGTGTCAAAGGCTGGCAATGGCTGTTCATTCTGGAAGGCTTGCCATCGGCTATTGCCGGGCTTGCTGCCTACGCGTTTCTCACCGATCGGCCGGAACACGCCACCTGGTTGAGCGATCGCGAGAAGCAGATTATCCGGCGTGAACTGGAACACGACGCGCGCGTGAAAGAAGAGCGCGCGCATCCTTCGATCTGGGCCGCGCTGAAAGAACCGAGATTCTATTTCCTGACCTTTGCCTATTTCAGCGTTCCCTGGGCGAGCATCGTCGTGCACGTCTGGGCGCCGAGCGTCATTCAGAAAAGCGGCGTGACCAACTACTGGTATATCGGCTTGCTCTCCGCGATTCCGTATATCGTGGGGGCCGTCGTCATGTACCTGCTTGGGAAGAGTTCGGACCGAACGCTCGAGCGTCGCTGGCACTTCATGTTTGGCGCAATCCTTGCGGCGATCGGTGTCGTATTCCTTCCCGCCGCATCGTCCCAGCCCGTCGCGCTCATTGTGCTGCTTTGCATCGCGACTTCCGGCTATCTGGGGATGCTCTCGCTATTCTGGTCGATCCCCCCTGCTTATCTGTCGACGACGGTAGCGGCGGCGGGCATCGGGCTGATCAGCAGCGTGGGACAGTTCGGCGGAATACTGGCGCCCACCGTGATCGGATACGCCTCGACACATCTGGGCAGCAGCGCGATGGGCCTCTATACGGTCGCGGCCGTTTCGATACTCGGCGGCCTGGCCGTCGTGCTGGGCATTCCCGCGCGCGCGATCAATGAGCGATAACGGATCGGACTATTCGTCGAGCTCGGCCGTCGCGCCAATGATCTGATCGCGCAACACAAGAAGCGGGCCGGACAGGCGCGCTTCGATCGAACTCAGCGATTCTTCCGAGAGGACGCTGAAGTTCAACGCGAGAACGTTGTGGCCAGGAATGACGAGCGGCGTGCCAATGGCCACGACCTGCGGCTGCCAGCTGGTCACACAATACCCTTGCTGCCTCACCGCCCTGACGGCAAGCGTGATGTCCTTGTTCAAGCGACTCCAGCCGACCATGTCTGCATTTCTGAATTGCTCCATTTTTGCCGCGAATTCAGAAGCCGGAAGTTGGGACAGGTAAGCGCGCCCGAGGGAGGTGAGTTTCATGGGCACGCGCTGGCCGGAGACGACTGTGCGCAGCGATGGCCGCGCACCATAACGTACCGACTCCAGATACACCATATCGGTGCCGTCCGCGCCCGCGATGCCGACATTGATGCGCAGGCGTTGCGCCACTTCCCGCATCAAGGGCGTCGCTGCACGAAGCGCAGTCGATCCGGTGCGGAACGCGTGCGCAAGACCGAGCACCGGAATACCGAGCCTGTAGGCCTTGCGCGCGGGATCGTATTCGAGGAAACCCGTCTCGACCAACGTTCGGGTGAGCCTCGTCACAGTCGGTTTGGGCAGTCCTGTCAGTTCCGCGAGGTCGCCGTTTCTCAGGACCGTCGTGCCCGAAGCGAAGGCGCGCAAGATGTCCATCCCGCGCTCCAATGACCGATTGGAAACCGTCGAGCTTTCTCTCTCGTTAAGGTCTTCGTCCCTTGTTGCCATGGTCGTCTGCGTAAGGATGCTAAAGGCGCCTACTGCCGCGTCATTTTTTCGTTGTCGACGCTGCTTAAGTGGACTCAGTAAGCGCCGAAGAGACGGTCAAGCGCGACACTGATCCGGCTTTGTTCATCCTTGAGCGTGCCAATTGCGGGGCCGAGATCACTCGTCCTGAACGCGCCGAGCAACGGCGTTTCCAGCACGAACGGTTCTCCCTCGATCTCAATGATGGGCGAGAGATCCAGCGCAACTTGCTCGCCGTGTAATTTCCGGCCACGCGCGTTAATGGAATGACTACGCGCGATATGAGATTACCGAGATGATCGCTTTGCACGTCGAGCAGGAAAGGTGACCTGGTCCCGGATCTTGTCGAGGGGTTGTTGTATAGATCAAAACGCGCCATCAAAACATCCGATATTCTTCCAGGGGCAAGCCGTCACGCTCGATACGTGCATTCATTTCCGCGATGAAGTCCGCGTTCCGTTCCGCCCAGACACGAGCCTCGGCCGCCTGAACCTCTTCGCGCAAGCCGCGTTCGCTTGCCCGCGAAACGTTGACGTTCAGTTCCCTGGCACGCTCGAGCAGATCCGTCGGAAGCGAAACGTTGGTGGGTTTGTGCGTAACCTTTGATGGGGCGTGTGCTTTAGCGGCCCGCTTGGTGGCATCGGGTTGCGCCACAGGCGTATTAATCATGCGCATCTCTGGTGTGCATGAACCATGCGCATAGTCTGCCATACTTCCCGACAAGGACATAGCTTCAAATGGACGTTCCGCCCCTTAAATCGTAGAAGCAATTTGGCCGCCTTGGCAAGTGGGCAGGCTCGTTCAGCTGGCGTGAAGCAGGCCAAGACAACTGCCTGAGAAATGACCTGAACAACCTCGCTAGGAGAGCGACGAATACCATCGCTGGCTTTCCGAGCTGAGACGGCGCGTTGAGCGCGCGCGCCAGCGTGCGGCCGCCGGTGTGAACCGGGAGCTGATCCAGCTGTACTGGCAGATCGGGAACGATATTCTTCAGCGGCAGCAACAAGGATGGGGAGCCGCCGTCGTAGACCAGCTGGCGCGCGACCTCAAGTCTGCGTTCCCGGATATGCGAGGCTTCTCGACGCGCAACCTGAAATACATGCGCGCGAATTTGTGCAGCAGCCTGCTGCACAATTGCCGTGGTTCCACCTTTGCACCTTGCTCGACAAACTCAAAGATACCGCGCATCGCGACTGGTATGCCGCCAAGGCGGTCGAACGCGGCTGGTCGCGCAGCGTGCTGACCATGCAGATCGAGACGGCCGCGCACGCGCGCGCCGGCAATGCGGTCACCAACTTTACGGAACGCTTGTGACCACCGCAATCCGATCTCGCGCGCGACGCGCTCAAGGATCCGTACATCTTCGACTTCCTTTCAGTCTCCGGCCGCAGGACCAGCCGGTGTAGCAGGCAACCAAATGGGAGATTCTTGATTCCTGATTGAGAGTATTCTAAAATGGGAGTAACGACATTCTCATATGGGAGGCTCACATCATGGCCCTGAATCAACCGTCCGGCCGTCATACGGCCGCGCGCCCGGCCGCAGCGCATGCCGGCAAGGCATTGGTCGGCTCTGGCCGGTCCTCCGGTTCCCACCCTGACGATATCGAAGCATTCCTCGTCCAGTTTGACCCGCTCGAGCAACGCCGGCAGATCCGCGAAGGCATCGAAGCGGTGATCATCGAGCGCGTTGCGAAGGACCTGTTGCACGTGCCGGTGCAGACACTGCTTGCGAATCTCAATCTGCCGAGTTCGACGATCCTGCGCAAGATGGCGCGCGAGGAGCGCCTATCGCCAGCCGAGTCGGATCGCGTCGCGCGCGTGCTCTATGTGCGTCAGCTTGCTGTCGAGGTGTTTGAGGATCCGGCGCTGGCTGCCGAATGGATGCAGCGATCGAACGCGGAACTGGGTGGGCTTAGTCCGCTCGAAGTGCTCGACTCACAACCGGGCTACGACCGCGTGCGTGAAATTCTGCTGCGCGTCATCCACGGCGTGTCTGCATGAGGCTTTACCGCCTGGCGAAAGAACGGCGCGGCTATTACCGCGCCGATGACCTGAGCGGCAATGGTGCGGCGATCGCCGGAGGCCGCTGGAACCCGCGCGGCATGCGGGTGCTCTACACGTGCTGCCACGCGTCGACAGCGTTGCTGGAGGCACTGGTGCACATGGCAGGCTTGCTGCCGGCCGGTGGCTATTTCCTGGTAACACTGGAAGTGCCGGACGCCATCTACGATGCCGCGTTCGCCCCGGACCCGCCGGAGGGCTGGGCAGACCTGACGCGAGAGCCTGCTGCGACAAGGGCGCTCGGCCGGCAATGGCTTGAGGCGGGCGAGCAACTGGCGATGCGAGTACCTTCGGTCGTCTGTCCGAGCGATTTCATTCTGCTGTTGAACCCGATGCATCCGGAGATGGCAAACATCAGGGTCATCAGCAGCGAGCCCTTTACGCTGGATCCGCGGCTGTTTGGTCAGGCGACGCGATGAGCGTGATGTCGATGGCCGGGGCGGAACGAAGCGCTCCAGCACATTGTCGCCGAAAAGCGGGTCACGACTGACTGGCACTGCCGCATCAACCGTAGCCCAGTCCTCCCCGGTCAACGCCTGCGCTGCGCGGGCCATCACATCCCGCTCCTCAGTAAAGATATGGTGGCGGTAGTACACAAGGTACGTAGCTGTGGCCGCCTCAAGATCCGCCCTCGGTGCCAGTACATCTGCTGCTGCGTCATTCAGGCGATTAGAGAGTTCTTCTCCGGCCGTAACAATCACTCGATGCTCTTGCAGAAGCCGGTTCACTACCAATCGAGTCCCGGGGTTCCGTTGGACAAGTCGCGCGTATGCAACGTCCTCCTGGGGATGATGGAAACGATCCGAATAGTCTCGCAAGTAGAAAAGGATATCGCCCATAAGGCCATAATCCGGACTATCTCCGCGGTGGAAGGCAGCGACCTGTTCATCCAGCAGATCAAGTAATCTCGCAAAATTGACATGATCGGCGTGCCAATTAGCAAGTGCGTTGGCCATGATGTGCCTCTTCGATGCGAATTCTGTGCGCGACAAGCAATCGCTCGTGTTCGGCGTGGTCTTCAGCGCGTACGTTCCGTCAAAATTCGAATACCGTCGGCCCAAACACTAGAGGGCGTACTGCAGGGCAAGATCGAACGCAATCAAAACCATCGAAAAACTGAGGCCCGCCAGAAGATTCGAAACCCGGTGCTCGAAGTCGTGATGTCGGCTGATCGACGCTCCAATCAGGAATACGACCGCGACAATGGCCTGGACCCCAACAAACACGAGCATGAGCAGGAACTCATAACCCATGAATCTGAAATTCGAGAAATGCATCCCGTAGTCGTAAATCCACCTGCCCACCCGATGAATTTCATACAGCAACAGGAGCATTGGAAACAGATAGCTCACGACGTAGGTCGGAACCGTCGCATGCCGCAGTTCGATATTGAAATGATGGGTGGCTTGCATGGTCACTCTCCCTGCATGTCTCGTGGTCTTGAGTTCCGTCCCGACCGCTTTCGGGAACGGCGGAAACCCGCGATTTACGACTCCAATGTGAGTCGCCCCTTGGCTACACCATGTTCCTGCTCGCGCGTAAGCACATTGACTTAGATCAATTTGAGATCCCGGTAGCAGAGTCGGACTCGGCAGTCAGCAAGAACGTAGCAAGGCCGCAAGCGGGTCGATTTGATCGCGACATCTCAATTAACGCCCGCCTCAACGGCTCGGCAGAATAGCGAAGGATGCACAGCGTCTGTGGATCGTCGCGGACATTGGCAAGGCCCTGACCTTTGCTAACGTAATTCAAGCCGCTCAGCGGCGGCTTTCGCTTCGTCGGAATCCAGCGGATGGGCGACTGCCGTCATGACGGGTGCATTGGAGCGTGTCTCGTTCTTAAAGACCTCGATCTGGAGTAGCAGGTACTTCTTGTGCTATCTGGCGAGGCGCGGAAAAGCACCGCCCCCCTGCCCCTGTGCTCCATGGCACGACGCGAGCGCCGCCCCCCCGATCGGGCACGCCGAGTTCGAAAATGTCCTGTCTCTTCGCCATTAACGCTTCGTCGCCTGGCACGCCGTGCACTGACTCCTGATGTGAGCAATAGTCAGCCAGCGATGCTGGTCGTGGCATCGTCGAGTCGCGAGGCGATAGCCTCAAAATGGGCACGCGCATCAGTTTCCCCGCGCGCGTGTTCGCGGAGTTTCTTGATCTGTTCTGTCGGGCATTCCGGCGTCTGCGCGCTCAACCTTGGAAAAATGGGTGTCGTCTCTCTTTTGCCATGCACTCCGTGGCTGCGCACAGTTGCGCAGCGAGACGTCTGCCGTCTTCGGCCCTTGCACACTACGCAAACCCGCCGGCGAGCGTCAAGCGGCGCATGCTGGGACGAGGGATGATGGGAAATGGCACGTTATGCCCCGACATCACATGCCCGCGCACGTGGGCACAATTGCCCAGCACGGTTGGACACGCGATTGCGCCTGTCAGGCGGAAAACTCATCGAACGCTGCGAGCGCGTGGGTGGCATACATCATCGACGGGCCGCCACCCATGTAGACTGCAGTAGCCAGCACGTCGTCGAGTTCCTGTCTCGTCATGCCGAGTTTCACCAGCGTCTGGACATGGAAGCCAATACAGTCGTCGCACCGGGAAGACACGGCGATACCCAGCGCGACCAGCTCCCGGGTCTTTTTGTCCAGAGCGCTGTCCTTTGTGCCAGCAGCCGCCAGTTGGCTGAATGCCGTCATCAGGTCTGGCTGCGTTTGACGCAGGGATCGCATCTGGTTGGAGACTGCGCGTACGACGTCCTTGAATACAGGTAATTCAGCCATCGCTTTTCCTCCGGTTACCAAGGGTCCAACGGTTAATTCGGAATTCAAAAAATGGCGAACCAGGCGAGCGGCTATCGACCTGGTCATTAGGCCACGCGATTCCGGCATCGGCTCCGCCCCATTCCCCGATCAAGTGCTGTGTGCGTTCAAGCTGTGGTTCGAGGAAATCAAACCATACGAACCCGGGACCCACTGTGACAAGCCGCGAGTCGTAGTTGTGTGCCCTTGCTTACGCCCGTTGCATGCCCGATTTCGTCCGTTCGACGAGTTCGAATACGGCCATACCCACCACCATCGCTGCCACGAATCCAATGGCCTTCGGATAGCCCGCACCCAGTGCAACCAGCGCGGGCCCCGGGCAGAAGCCCGCCAGGCCCCAGCCGATACCGAAAGCGGTGCTGCCGAGGACGAGCCGTGGCGTAATTGTCGTGCTTGCCGGAAGCTGCACAGGCAAGCCCAGTAATGAACGCGTACGACGTCTCGCGACGAAGAACGCGAGCGAAGCCACCACGATGGCGCCGACCATCACGAACGCGAGAGAGGGGTCCCAACTACCGGCGATGTCGAGGAAGCCCTGCACCTTGGCCGGGTTGCTCATGCCGGAAACCATCAAGCCAACGCCGAATATCAGCCCCGAAAGCAGTGCCGTAAGGATTGCCATGTCAGCCTCCAATCAGGTGCCGTTGCACAAAGACAGTCAGAAATCCCGCCGCCATGAAGGTCAACGTGGCGACGAGCGAACGCAGCGAACCGCGCGAAAGGCCACACACGCCGTGGCCACTGGTGCAGCCGCTGGCATATCGGGTGCCGAGCCCCACCAGGAAGCCCGCTGCCAGGGCGACGCTCCAGCTCGCCTCGATATCCGCAATTGCCGGCTTGTCGAGCAGGCCTGCAATGACTGGGGCGATAACGAGGCCTGCGACAAAAGCGAGGCGCCAGCCGCTGTCATTGCGTGGCAGGCACAACAGGCCACCGACGATGCCGCTGATGCCGGCGATGCGGCCGTTGAACAGCACGAGTACGGCGGCCGCCAGGCCGATGATGAGTCCGCCGCTCAGCGAGAGACCGGGAGTGAAATGGGTGAAGTCGATCAACATGATTTGTCCCCTGAAGGATTCGCGCAGGACTGTTGATAACGCAGCTAGCTGCACAATATCACCAGGTCAGGAACCGACTGAGCCCGCGTCATTGCCGTTGGATTGTCTGAGCGGCCGCCGCCATTTCAGTTTTCGCTGTTCAAGGAGCAGTTTCCAGTCGAGCTTCATGAGCCCGTACACGAGCCCGAGAAACGCCAGTTGCGAAAGCACGAACCCGACGCCGAGATACTGCCCTTCAAACAGGGCTTCGGGATCGACGAGCGATGAAGCGAACCGTCCCAGGTGAGCCCAGATCGTGTAGCTGACGATGCGCCCGGCAAAGAACGCTGCACCGACGAAGCCGAGCGGCAGCGCCGACAGTCCGTAGGCAATGAACAGGTAGCTGGACGGAAGCGGACTGAGCGCATACACGAGAAAGGCGCCAGCTGTCTTCTCCCTGTGCTTGCCGAGCCACGTGCTAACCACGTCAATGTTTTGTCGATCGGCGTCGCGCAACCAGCGCCCTCTCACCAGTGACCGGGAGAGTGCAGCAAGCGTGAGTCGACCTGCCGTTGCAGCACTGGCCGCCACGGCAGCAACAAGCAGCATGTTCCCCTCATGGATGTTGAAGCCAACCCACGACATCGCCATCCAGGTCGGCGGCGCAAACGCAGGCATGAGATTGATCAGCAACACGATGACGAACAGGAGCGCCAGTGTTTTCACGTCAATCCCCCACGTGCGCGTGCACATTCGGCTGGTTGGTGGCGACCTCAACGAAACCGACGCCACGATTTCCCGCCGGGCAGCACACGCTGCGGGCTCCATTTCGCGTCAGTACTCGCGCAACCGTTCGCGCTGCTCTCGGGTCAACAGTGCATCGATACGCTTGTGTTCGTCGACAGAGATCCCGTACATCTGCTTGCGCAGGTCGCGCATGGCGGCGTAACTGGCGTCGATGGCTGCCTGGTCGCGCTTGGGCGCGGCATAAAGATCGCGAAGCGTCGACTGTTCATCGAGCATCTTGCCCATCAGTAGCCAGCGGGCCTTGCGCGATTGATCGACGATCGCATTCATGCGCGATTGCTGGTCGTGGGACAGTTTCAGGCCAGGATCCCAACCAATATGGTCGACGCCACAACCATAGCCATAGCCATAGCCATAGCCATAGCCGCCCATCATGCCTGGGCCACCCATACCTGAGCCCATCATTCCTGCGCCCATGCAGTCGCCGCCGCAACCTTCCATCATGCCAGGGCCGCCACCGTATGGTCCGTTGCCTCTGGCAGGCAGATTACCGCCTTGCTGTGCGAAGGAAGCCGCAATCGGCGAGGCAACCAGCATTGCGACGACACAATGTCGCAACGCACGCAGAGTGAATATCCTGGGATTCATCATGTCCCTCCGCACCGAGCCGATCCGCAATCGGGATAGCCGAAGATTCAGCGTATAGGACGGCGGGACGACGTGATTGATTTGTGTCAATTCATGACGGGGGAAACGACCGGAGCCGGGCGCCATCAATGGCCAATCGCGAGGCGACTGCATGCATGTCCATGAGTTCCCGGTTGACATACATCAAGCGTTCACAGCCCGCTTTGCCTACTGTGATGTCGTGGCGGGTCTTGTAATGGCGCGCCGTATCCGTAACGCCATCAACCAGGTATTCTGATGTCCAGATTTCACAGAGGCGCACTTCTCGCCTTGTTAGCCTGTATGGTCCACGTCGGTCATGCGCAGACGCCGCTCACCCCCGTTATACGTAACGGCATTTCGTACATTACGGGTGGGGTTGGGAAAACCGAGGTCGAGGCGTTCCGGTCCGCGGCCAGCAAGTACAACCTGCGAATGACGTTCGCGTCGAAAACGGGTTCTTACCTTGCCGAGGTCGACGTCAGTATCTGGCCCGTGACCGGTCAGCGCCTGATGCGCGTGTGGACAGAAGGCCCATTCCTCTTCGTGCGCGTGCCCCCTGGGTCTTACAGGATCGAGGTTCATTTGCGCTCGCAGAGCGAGATGCGTACGGTTCAGGTTCCAGTGAGTGGGAGCACCGAGGTGACTTTTCATCTGGAAGATCCCGACGAGTGTGGAGTCATTAAAGTTTGCGGCCCGCATGGATAGACCAGAAGTGCACCTGTGCCCTCTGGATGGAACCGACGGGCCCGAACGTAGCGTGATGAGCCACTGGAAGCCGGGCCGATTGTTGACGAGGCGCGCAAGCGGGACGCGAATCTGCTCGTCGCGGGCATGCACAGCACGCACGATCCATCGGCGATGGTCAGCCAGGCCGCCGGGCGCCAGCGATGACGCATCGGAAAGTCCGTCCTGAGGGCTAGCCTAGCTGTCTGCTGGAGGCACCAGCAATAGAGGAACCGAAGTCAATCTCAACGTCCGTTCAGCGACACTGCCGAGCAGCCAGCGCGTCAGGCCGCGCCGCCCGTGTGTCCCGAGGACAACGAGTTGTGCCTTCCAGTGCTGCGCGTCGCGCTCAATCGTATGAGGCACGTCGTCATACGTGCTCCCTGTCTTGATGAGCGCCGTCTCCACTACCTGTTTGCTTTGCTGATCGTCCGTGGCAAGTTCGTCGCCTGCCACCTTGAGGGCAACCTGGCCGCTCTTCATGAGCGTATCTTCGAGCTGCTCTTCGAAAGGTCCGGTCCCCGGTGCAAGCAGTCGATCAACGACGTAAATGACGCGCCAATCCGCGCGTGGCGCCGAAAGCCTGGCACCTGCCCGCAAAGCGTTCAGGGACACTTCGCTACCGTCGATCGCGAACAGGACCCGCGAAGGAGGACCATCCGACCCGCCTTCATATTCGCCCGGGACGATCAGGGTCGGCGCATGAAGCAGCCGCGCGAGTGGCGCGGAGACCTCGCCCTCCACCCACCGCAAGAGGGCTCGATGATGACGCGCTCCGAGCACAACCAGATCGGGTGACCATTGCGATATTGCTTCGGCGAGCGCGTGGACAACGTCGCCGCCTTCCCTGCAAAGGTCGATAAGCTGACCCTCGACCTGCGCCCCACATCCATCCAGTTTGGCTCGCGCGGCATTGATGGCCGCCTCTGCGTCGAGTCGCAATTCATCGGGCGCCGCCTGGAGTTGCGCTCCAGCCCACCCACCGAGGGGCACAAGCGTGTGCGGGTTTTCGGCCACAGATACCACGCGCACTGTGGCGCCCGCATGCAGGAGCCTGCGCAGGTAGCGCAGCGCTGCGGCCGACGCGGGCGTGGAATCAACAGCGACGAGGATCCTCGCGAAGGGAAACGGCGCGTTCCTGGCAGTCATTTCAGACCTCATGATCGATGCGGAATAGCAATTTAAATGCTGCCGTGGAGCTGTCACCGGCAATTGACTCAAATCAACGCACTTTGCGGTGGAACCATCAACGTATGCCGTGTGACTTAGCGCAGCTGGCCCTGTCGCCCTAACCTGTCTCCGGCACATCATGAAGCCTCCCTCCCCACGCGACCGGATATGGCATGCTTTCTTTTCCAAACACGACCTCTCCCGATCGTTGAATGCGTTCCTGCTAGCCCTTTGCGCCATCACCCTGGTCGCGGGACTCCTGTGCTGGCGCGCCGGCTCACCTGACGTGGCGCGCATGATCTGGCTGGCCGGTCCGTTACCCGTTCTCGCCGCCCTCGGCGTCTCGATCCTTGCTGCGCTGTGCCGACGTGAGGCTGGAATAGACGTTCTTGCCGCGCTGGCCATTGCTTTTGCGCTGCTTCTGAACGAACGGCTGACTGCCGCCGTTATCGCCCTGATGCTCGCGAGCGGTCGGACCCTGGAAGATTACGCGCGCGCCCGGGCGCGCTCGGAGATGACGGCCCTGCTTCGCCATGCGCCGCGCGAAGCGATCCGGTCTGACGCTGGCAAGTGGACGCCCGTTGCGCTTGATCACGTTGTGCCGGGTGATCGGCTGCTCGTGCGACATGGTGAAGTCATACCCGTCGATGGAACCCTGACGGGCGCGGCCGAGCTGGATGAGTCGACACTGACGGGCGAATCACGCAGCCGGGCGTGCGCCCCCGGTGAAGTGGTTCGAAGTGGTGCCGTGAACGCGGGTTCACCCCTTGAGATGATCGCGTCCGCCAATGCCGCCGACAGTACATTTTCCGGAATCGTACGGATGGTCGAATCTGCCCAGCGAGCGCGCAGCCCCGCGGCACGGCTCGCCGATCGCTATGCGCTTGGATTTGTCGCCTGCACTCTGCTTGTGGCCGCGGGTGCCTGGATGGCGAGCGGCGAGGCGATCCGGGCGCTCGCGGTGCTCGTCGTCGCAACGCCCTGCCCGCTGATACTCGCGGTGCCAGTCGCGATCGTTTCGGGCATGTCACGCTGCGCGCGCCGCGGCGTGCTGATCAAGGACGGTGGAGCGCTCGAACGACTCGCGGTTGCACGCACCCTGTTTTTTGACAAGACGGGAACGCTGACCGCCGGCCATGCACGGCTCGTGGCGATTGAGACTGGTCCGGCAGACACCCCCGAGCGCGTGTTGCACATCGCTGCCTCTCTCGCGCAGGCCTCGGGCCACGTGATTTCCGACGCGCTCACATGCGAAGCCCGCGCACGGCAGCTTCCCCTATCTGCGCCACAGAGCGTACGTGAAACGCCTGGCGCAGGAGTCACGGGAAACGTCGACGGTCATATAGTCGCCATCGGATCGTTTGACTTCGTGATCACGACTGCTCCTGCTGCGCCCTGGAGTGAAAGGCTTCTTCGCCGCGTTGCCCGCGAGGGTGCATCGGCGGTCTATGTCAGCGAGGATGGTGTCATGATCGGCGCCATCCAGTTGGCCGACCGGATCCGTACGGATACACCTCGCGCACTCAGGCTGCTCCGAAGGGAGGGCGTCACGCGCATCGAAATGTTGACGGGCGACCGCGCAGACGTCGCGGAAACGGTTGGAGCGATACTCCAGGTCGACGCGGTGCACTCCGGCCAGACGCCCGCGGACAAGCTCGCTGCCATCCAGAAAGCGCGGAGGGGCGGCCCCGTCATGATGGTCGGCGACGGAGTGAATGATGCACCGGCTCTGGCCACAGCCGATGTCGGTATTGCAATGGGGGCTCAGGGAGCGGCTGCATCGTCAGAGGCGGCCGATGTGGTGCTGCTGGTCGACCGGCTGGACAGGTTGGTCGATGCACGACGCGTGGCACAACGCACCCGCCGCATTGCGATCGAGAGTGTGTACGTTGGCATGGGACTCTCCCTTGCCGCAATGGGCTTCGCAGCAATCGGCGCCCTGCCCCCGCTGGCCGGCGCGGTGCTTCAGGAATTTATCGATGTCGCCGCAATCGCAAACGCCCTGCGCGCATTGCGGGTTCCGTCTGCAGGAACGGCCGGCTTCCTGCCGCCCGTCGCAGCCGAGCAGCTCAAGAGAGAACACGTCCAGCTCGAGCCGGTCATCGAACGGATCCGGCAGCTTGCCGACGAGATGCCGGTTTTGCCCGCGACAGCGGTTAAAGGCAGGCTTGCCGATCTGGGTGAGTTGCTGACGCAGCAGCTCATACCGCACGAGAGGCACGACGATGCGCAGGTCTACCCGCGGCTCGCGCCACTACTGGGCGGCGATGATCCGCTCGCATTGATGAGCACGGCGCACCGCGAAATCTTCCATATCACGCGGACGCTCACCCATATGGCGAACGACATGCCGGAAGACGGCCCGGATGCCGACTGGTTGCGTGAAATCCAACGCGTTCTCTATGGCCTCTACGCGATTGTGCGCCTGCACTGTGCTCAGGAAGACGAGATTTATCACACACTTGGCGATAGCGCATGACTGGACGGCGAACCTCCTCAGCTACCGCCTTGCAGCTTGTTCCGCCGCGCCGTTCCGAATCGACTTCCCACACTGAAACATTATTTTATTGCTTGTTTCATTTAACAGATGGAGACGCGCGCCGATAACCCGATCGGCACAGCGTCCCGAAAGGGGGCTAGCCAGGTGAAGCCCTACCAGCTCGGCGAGGCAAATTCATCGACTTCCGAGCCTGATGCTAGCGTCTGGTCTCCAGACTATTGTTCCATCGGCAGGCGCCGGTATTCCTGCTGTTTCATTTGCATGTACTGCTGCCGATCGATTTCGTGCAGCTGTCGCGGATATTGTTCGCTGGCGCTGTACCAATTGCTCAGACGTTGCTCAAGCCGCATATCGGGACTGCCCGGCGGCTCGCCCAGCCACGCGTCAATAGCCAGGTAGTAACGCATGGTGTTGCGCTCCACGAGACCGCGCATACCATCGACGTATTCCGGCTGTAGCGCGGACGGATCCGCGATGTTAGTGAAACCAACCTTGCCGCTACCGAAAGTTGACAGATAGCCTTTTATTGCAAGACGTCCTAACGTGCCGTAACTATATGCGTAGGTTAGATGCAGGAATGTCCGCTCGCTATCGAGCGATACCACTTCGAGGGCGATCTCATAATCCCGAGTGTTGAGCGGACCGCTGTCCGCGTGGAGCCTTACGCGAAAGTATCCCGGGCTCGAGATCGGCGCGTCATAATTGAAACGCAATTGATAAGTCGACCCGAGCTCTGTTGCGGCTTCCCTCTGGCTGATGTTCACGGTTATGGTGTTGCCGTTGCTACTGTCCGAAACATGGCAATACTTGACGTTGGGATGCAAAAGCAATACATCGCACCAGTGAGCCGCGCCTTTAGACGGGTCACCAAGCGCGTCGCTCACGGTTGCGAATGGATGGTCCATTACAGCGTAGATTTCGCCCGTGACCGTAGATGGCGACTCCTGGGAATCGAGATACAGTCTCCGATGAAACGAGTTATGGTCAAGCAGCAGTTTCATGCTCAGGTATGTGGTGCGCAAGCGGGCGGCATCGTCAGATGCCTCGGCTAACAGCTGCGGGCACAGCAGGCTGGGCGCCCCCAGAAAGGTCAGCACGCATAGTGTCATGCGGAGCCGGACGCTCACTGTGCGAGAACTGTGCTTTCTCCGATGTCGGCCAGAAATTGCGAGACATCGGACGTTGGCAATACGTGGTCCACTTCCTTTTAGACGCCACATCGTGTTGCTCCGTTGTCACACGCGATCGCCGCCGGCCAGTTGGACTTTTTTGGCTGCACTGCCAATTGTGAAATCCGTCATTTCACAGCACATGCGGAATTATGAAAAGCGTCAATGTCCGACCTTCATGACGTCGATGAATGACGCTCTCCCGCGCTTTCACATTTCCGCGGCACAAGTGATCGCCTCGTCATCGGTTTTGCCACGCGGCCCCCCGCTGGGGCTTCCTCCGGTAGCGCATATGTTGGACCCGAAATAAAGCGCGGGACAGGTGTTCGACGTTGTTAACCAAAGATTAGGGCTTCTCACGGTTCGCGCTCGCGCGCCGCAACTGGACAGGTGGTGCAGAGGCAATTATGGGAGTCCGATTGCGTTTGAGAATAAAACGGACACTTTGACAGTATGCCTACTTCGCGATCGCATGTCTCCAGTCCCAACGCTCACTGCTGGACCTGCCAGAAGTTCCCGCCTCGACGATTACGGGCTGGCTGCTCCCGATTGAGAGTGATCTTCATTCTAGTCGGTGAGCGCCGCGCCACGCTCCCAAAGACGCGCCGCGTCCTTAAGTCTGCGCTAACGTTGTCCCACGTACGATCGCGGGATTGCAATACAACACGAGCAGAACGCGCATGTCCAAGGCTTCGTTTCCCCTTCGCACCAGCGTGTTGTTGTGCACGTCACTTCTCGCGGTCTCGCCATTCGCACAGGCCGGGGAGATCAAGATGCTGATGAAGGACATGATGCTCGCCATGCGGGGGGGGTGCCCCTATGTGATTCGTCAAGCGGTAGGGGCGGATTTTGGTTGGTAGAGGGTGCCGTCGCGCAGCATGGCGAACAGCACGTCGCAGCGTCGTCGAGCGAGAGCGATGAGCGCCTGATTGTGGCGCTTGCCCTGCTGGACCTTGCGCGCATAATAGTCCCTTGAGATCGGGTCTCGCAGGGCAGCAAAGGCCGAGAGGAAGAGCGCTCTCTTGAGTACCTTGTTGCCCCGTCTGGACGGGTGTTCGCCACGGATGGACGAGCCCGAGCGTCGGGTCACTGGGGCGAGGCCGGCGTAGGCGGCGAGATGCGCAGCCGATGCGAAGGCTTTGTGAGCGACTTCAGTGAGGAGTCTGGCGGCGGTCCTGACGCCGACTCCCGGCATGCTGGTCAGGACCGGCCAAAGAGGGTGTGCATGCACCAGACGTTCAACTTCGCTGGCAACCTCCTCGCGTTGCTTGCGCAAGGATGCGAGTTGCTGGGCAAGACGCGGCATGACGATGGTTGCGGCCTGAGTACCGGGCACGATCACAGCCTGTTCGCTGAGCGCCTGGACGATGTCGGCAGCCAGGCTCTTGCCCATGCGAGGTGCGAGCTTGGTGAGGCGGTTGGCGAGTGTTTTCTCGCTGGCCGAGGCGAGCTCGGCGGGTGACGGGTATCGCTCAAGCAGATCGAGCACGGCCGGATGGTCGAGGCGCGGCCCCAGGACCCTTTCCAGCGCCGGATGGATCTGGGTGAGCAGACCTCGAATGCGGTTGCTGGTCTGCGTGATCTGGGCCGCCAGATCGTCGTCGAAGCCGCACAGCATGGTGAGTTCGGCGAGTGGTTCGTCGGCCAGCCGAAGTGAGCGCAGCGTATGCGGCATTGAGCGCGCGGCTTCAGCAATGATGGCGGCATCGCGAGCATCAGTCTTGGCTTCACCGGCGTGCAGGTCGGCGATGCGGCGCATAGCCAGACCCGGTAGATATGCGACCAGAACACCTTCATCACGGGCGACTGCCACGGGCAACGCGCCGATGGTAGCGGGTTGATCGACGACGAACAGGAGCTGGCCGTGCGTCTTGAGTTCGGTAATGAGTGCGCGCAGCTTGGCCTCATCGTTGGGCAGCGCCTTGTTGTAAAGGCGCTTTCCGCGCCGATCGAGGGCGACGGCGTGATGGTGGCCTTTGCCGACATCGACGCCGACGAATACATCGACAGAGCTATGTTGTTGGTTTTCTTGCATCGAAGGCTTTGCAGGTTGGGCTGTTTGGCCTGCAACATCGGTGGCAAGTCTCGGCATCCACGTTACGGACGGCCTCAAGATATCCTGGCCGAGCCCCTATTAGCGATCACCAGCCACCCACCAGGCCCGGTGACAACACCCCCCGGATCATGACTGCGACTGGGGGCGAGAATCATGCCGGGCCTAGCTGGCCAAATCCTCGATTGTCGAGGAATGAAGATAGTAACGGGGGCGATGGCAGGCACGACAATGCCCGCCCTGAGCAGTTACGTGGGCCGCCTGGAACGTGACGTGGAGCAAGCCAGTCATCAACCTTACCGCGACGACCAACCTGCCTACGACGAAGGCATGCAGACTCTATGGCGCGAACTCGCCGAGATTGTTCAGGCCATTCGCGCAAACGACATGACCAGGAAGCATTACCCCGACCTGCTGGGCTGATGACACGTCGAATCGACCGGGAGCCCGACACTTGAAAAACTCTTCGCGCTATCCATTTTCAGTTAGCCTTCTGCACTGGTTGCTGGCCATCGCGGTGATCGGCAATCTCGTTATCGGCTGGCTGCTCGTCGACAGGGAGGAACTACTCGCCCCTTCACGAGTTGATTGGCATTGCCATCCTCGCCCTGGCACTCACCCGCCTCACGAACCGGTCGCGCGCGGGCCAGGTTGCCGCCCTCCGTGAATGAGGCAGGTACACCCGCATATTTCGCAGAAAGTGCAGCCCATTGCCTGCTCTATGTGCTGACGATATTGGCCCTTCTGCTCGGGTGGCTAAAAACCAATGCAGCAGGACATGCAGCCAGTTTCTTCGGACTCCTCTCGTTGCCGACGCTGCTGTCCAGAGGCGAGGAGTTATCACACTGGTTAGTACAATTTCACGCAATAGCGGCATACAGCCTGGCTGCACTGATAGGTTTGCACATGCTCGGAGCGCTGGTGAACCGGCTGCTCAAGGGGCGCAATATCCTTCCACGCATTCCTCCCTTTACCCAAGGCGAAACACGTACCGGAGTGACCGAAGCGGAACGCCCGCGTCGCGATCCCGCGGGTTGCGACGTTTCGCTTGCTAGCCCAGCATACGGCACATCAACGCCCAAGGATTCGCCCTCGTATCGTCCTCGATGGCCTGCGCGTCAACAGTCTTCTATGGGGTGCAATCTGCTCGCCAACCGTAAAACGGGCCGGCATACGTAGGTACCGTACGCTGAAGCAAATGAGATCGACCTGGAACTGGTCGCCACCGGCGGCGTCACCACAAGCGGCAACACTGACGGTCTGCGCATCCTGCTCAACAACCTGGTCGACAACGCAATCCGCTACGCCGGAGCCCGCGCGTGTTGACGTCATCGTGCACCCCGAGGATGGCTGCGCCGTGCTCTAGGTTCGCGACACTGGCCCGGGCATTTCGAAGGAAGACCGTGCGCGCGCACGGGAACGCTTTTACCGCGGCACCGACCACAATCCGTCGGGCAGCGCTCTGGGCCTATCGATTGGCACACGCATAGCAGATGCAGCATCATGCCAACATCTCGCTTGGGAACGGCGAAGAGAAGCACGGGTTGACCGTAACCGTGCGTTTTCCGCCTGGCGCACCAGAAAACTGAACGGCGCGACAACAAGTTAGGCCACCGGGAGAATCTGCTGCCGGAATCTAGTCCTCCTGAGACAAGGCGAACTTCGCATGTCACGTTACACTATGATGCAATTGCGTGTCTTGTTCACTAGTCTGCCGTAACGCGCGGCGGCCATCCACCCGGATTCGCATATTGGAGACGCCACGGTGAAGAATTCTGCCGCCCGCTACAGTTCGACCGCCCAGTTTTTCCACTGGTGCACAGCAATCATTGTCCTCGTGGCGTTTATCTATGGCCCCGGCGGACCCGAACAGCGCGTGTACTCGTCCGCGCATGAGTTTGACCGGAGGCTCCACGAAACGCTGGGATTGTGCGTGTTCGCACTTACTCTCATCCGCTTGCTGTGGAGGACGTTCGACGCGCACCCCGAAACCCCCAAGATATCCCGCTGGATGGTTGTACTGGCAACGATCGTGCAGGGCGTGCTGTATCTGCTGCTCCTCGCCCTGCCTCTGACTGCCATCGCGGGTGCCTGGCTGGAAGGGCATCCCTTGACGCTCGTCGCTGGAGTCAATATTCAGCCTTGGGTCGGCACGGCACACGACAGAGGCGCGACTTTCGCGTCGGTCCACAAGTGGCTCGGCGACACCATCATGTGGCTCGCGGGATTCCACGCATTCGCTGCACTTTTCCATCACATCGTTCTCAAGGACGGCGTGCTGACCACCATGCTTCCGCGCTGGGTTCCAGGGGGACGGGCAAACATCGATCATTGAGCCCATTGCTGGTCAGAAGCGTTTGGAGAACCCGACGGTCAGGCCATGAGGCAGTATCTGGATGGAGATCGGCGTATCCCAGGTAGTCGCGAAATACCCGACGACTGTGCCTGGCGCCCAACCGGTGAGAACGTCCGTGTGCCAGTGCGCCTGCGCCTTCATCCGCGCCACCGCCTCATAGGCAAGCAGCAATTCAAGTCCCCGGACCCAGGGGTAACGCCGTCCGTAATTCGCGATAAACGGCGTGACGAAGCTTGCCTGCAGGGGCATCTCGCAGCGAACGGCAACCGGTGCATCAGCCGTCTAATGACTGTCCAGCCCCTGATAAGCACTGCCCAACGTCTGGTCCTGCGTGCCCTTGCCGAGACGTTGCGCGACATCGTTGCTGTTCCCACGCGCCGGACAGGGCAAAGCGTCGGCCGAGGATGCCGCCCCGCTGAACGCTCAATCAATCGTCCCGGCCGTCTAGCGCTGGATCGTTGCCGCGTGCGCGGGCTGCATCCTGACGATCCAGCAGGCCACCGTCCGTGAAGCGGAGCTGCTCCTGCACCATTTGCAATCTGTTCAACCGCGCGCTTTCTCCGCCCGTCGTGGGAGAATGGGCGATGAACAACATTTCAGCCAGGCGGTCTACGACAAATACTACCGGGACTGGATCTGTTTCGGTCGGGTGTAAGGTAAGCGTCACGGGGAAACGAAATTGACCGGGAGCCTGACATGCACTGGCGACATATTTCACTTTGTTCGCTCATCGCCGCAGAGTGCGCATTGACAATTGCATGGGGTGCGAGTGACGGCCATGGCGTCAATCGCCTGAAAGACGTTCGTACGGCCACCCCAATCAAGCACCTCGTTGTGATCTATGGCGAGAATGTTTCGTTCGATCACTACTTCGCAACGTATCCACATGCGGCGAATCCATCTCGCGAGCCGGCGTTCAACCCGCGGCCTGGTACGCCCAAGGTAAACGGTCTTTCAGAAGCCCTCCTCTCCAGGAATCCGAATTCTGCGAATCCGGCTAATGGCGCGGGCGCGTCCAATCCGTTTCGCATCGACCGTGCGCAGGCAGCTACCGCCGACCAGGATCACGCCTACACGGCAGAGCAGCAGGCGTATAACAACGGTGCGGCCGACCTCTTCCCGAAGTACACAGGCAGGGGCAACAGTACGAGCGATGACGCCGGTGCCACTGGCAAGACTGGCCAGGTGATGGGCTATTTCGACGGCAACACGGTCACGGCGTTGTGGAACTACGCGCAGCGATTTGCGATGAGCGACAACGCGTGGTCGTCGACCTACGGCCCGTCGACGCCGGGCGCACTGGAGGCGATCTCGGGTCAAACCAACGGCATGAAGACTGTGCTGACGACGACGAAGCCTTCGGTCGCAGGTTCATATTATGTGAACGACGCACAGGGCGGATTCACACTGATCAACGACGTAGATCCGGCCTTTGACAGTTGCTCGAGCAAGCGCGACACCGTGATGATGACGGGCCGGAATATCGGCGACCTCTTGAACGCGCGCAACATTACCTGGGGCGGCTTCATGGGTGGCTTCAACCTGGAGACGGTGAACAGCAACGGCACGACCGCGTGCAGGCGCAGCTCGCTATCGGTGGTCGTCGGCTCGGCCACGGTCGACTATATTCCACATCACAACTGGTTCCAGTACTACGCATCGACGTCGAATCCGAGGCACTTGCGCCCGAGCTCCATTGAGGCGATCGGACACTCCCTCGAAAAAAATGGCCAGACCCCGGATCCCGCCAACCACCAATACGATTCCGATGATTTCTTCGATGCGGTGAACGCCGGTAACTTTCCGGCAGTGAGCTTTCTCAAGGCTCCTGCGTTCGAGGATGGACACGCCGGATATTCAGACCCACTCGACGAGCAAGCTTTCGTTGCGAAGGTCCTCAACTTCCTTCAGCGACAGCCAGACTGGGCGAACACCGCTGTTATCGTGACGTGGGATGACTCCGACGGCTGGTACGACCACGCGTACGCAATACCGTCGAGTGCTTCGTATGATGCGGTCGCAGACCAGTTGAACGGCCCGGGAACCTGCGGCAGCGAGCCGCCGCACGATGGCTTGAACGGAAAGCCCGTGAACGGCCGCTGCGGCCCGGGTACACGCATACCGTTCCTGGTGATCTCGCCTTGGGCGAAAGAGAATTTCGTCGATCACACGTTGATCGACCAGTCGTCCATTGTTCGATTCGTCGAGGACAACTGGCTCGATGGAAAACGTATCGGTGGCGGATCGTTCGATGGCAAGGCAGGCAGTATCATGGGCATGTTCGATTTCAGCCGTCGCGGCGAAGAGCGCAAGCTGTTTCTGGATCCACGGACGGGCCTCGAGATTGACAAGGCTCCGAAAATCTAACGCAATGGCGCTCTGCATAGGGTGAAGGTTCTACATGGACGAGGACGCATTCCGGGAATGCATAAATATCCCAACGCAGGACCGTCCCGTTTGCCGCGCATACCCTGCAATTAGGAGGCCACGGGAGGCGGTGGCCGCCTTGGCCAGGATCAGTAGACGCGCCGGTGTGTTACGGGAGCCTGTCCATCACGGTTGAATTGCTCCATGTCGGGCATGGCTGCTCCCGTGACGCATCACCGTTAAACCGTGAGTGTCATATCCATCCAGCGACAGGACGATCGAGCAACCCGCAAGGATCTTATGCCCCGCCACCCCGAGCCACGCGAGCGGGGAGGGATGCACGACGTCGCTGCTACGCATCTTTCGTCATCGACAGAATGTGTCCCTGCGCAAACCTGTGAGTTGCACATGCAGCACAACCAACGCACGCAGCGGGCAGGCAGCAGAAATCGATACCGCCGGACTATTGCCATCCGCTGTGAACATCGCGTCGTTCCGCTCAAGCGCCGCGTTAAAGGCAACGTGTGCTGCCTGTCTGACTGCCGCAACCGCACATATCAGCAGCAGGACGGCGACCGCGCGGAAATCGTTCGAGGTAAAATGTTCCTCCGGAATGCGAAATAGAACCATCGCACCCAGCACGGTCATCTGGAGCACCATCGCTGCAAGACACGCGATCTTGAGGTGGGCCCGCAGCACCATCAAAAATCTCCGCAATCTCTTTTCGGGTAATCTGGCATCCGAAATGAGCATGAATGGCATTCTCATTCTGGCCTCCGTTTTGCAACAAAAATGATTGTGCTGGCTCCGCAAATTGCACACGAACGGTTACCTTTTCTCTCTGCTACTCCAGGGTCTTTTCCTGAAGATGTGCCGAAGCCGGCGATCACGGTGGGCCACCGGTACATTGAGGCGCGCTCACACCGGTCGGGGCTCAATGCCCCTTCCTCAGGCCGCGGTCGATCAACCAGCGGGACGAAGCCGGGCATTCTCGCCAGCCGTGCCTGAATGGTCTCATCCTTGCCCGCGAACGGGGTCAACATGTGTCATGACGCTAAGTACAGGATGGCGGTCCACCAGATTACGTTCTACGCACATGGCAATTTCGTGGCCTTCGACGATCGACAGGCGCGGGTCGACCTCGAGATGGACATCGACCACAATCATGTCTCCCATCTTCCGTGTCCGCAGATCGTGAAATCCGGCGACGCCATCTACTTCACCAAGCGTTTGGCGGATCGCTGCGACCTCGCAGTCGTCAGCAGCGTGATCCATCAGGTCGTTCATCGCATTCCAGGCGAAACCCCACCCCATGCGCGTCACCATGAAACCGACGATCAGCGCCGCAACAGGATCGAGAATGGCGTAACCGGCAAGATTGCCGACAATACCCGCTGCGGCCACCAGTGACGATGCTGCGTCCGAGCGTGCATGCCAGGCATTGGCGGCCAGCATGCTCGAACGGACGCGTTTTGCGACACGCAGCATGTAACGAAATAGCAATTCCTTCGCTACGAGCGCGCCACAGGAAACCCACAATGCGATGGCGTGGACACGCGGAATCGAGACGGGATCGCGAAACTTTACAATAGCGGTCCAAAGCATGCCGATGCCGACAGCCAGCAACAGGAGGCCAAGGAAAAGGGATGCGGCATTCTCGTAGCGCCGGTGTCCGTACGGATGGTCCTCGTCAGGACCCTTTCTGCTTTGCCGACCCGCAAAGAGAACGACAAAATCCGCCACCAGATCTGACAGGGAATGGATGCCATCGGAAAACAGTGCCTGGGACCCTGCCAGGACTCCGATGATGATCTGCGTAACCGAAAGCAGCAGGTTCATGCATAGGCTCACCATCGTGCTGCGTTGAGCCGCCCCGCTATGATCCCGCATGACCTTTACTCTAACTGTCATTTGATCAACCAGGGTGTATGCGCTCGTAAACGCGAATGCCTGAAATGTTCAGGCCTTGATTATCTCACGCCCCCCAAATGGCGGCGTGGCCAGGTTATTGTTTTTAATGACAAAATAATGCGAATAATTCGTAGTTTCTTTTGCTTTATCAGTATTGGGAAATCAGAATCGGAATGCGACATCACACGACGTCTCACGAGGGGCGGATTCCCTTTCATCCGCACGGTGATAGCACATGTTACATACGGCGCGGATGTGCAAATGTGACGACAGCAGTGAACCGCGAGCGCAATCTCACTGGAATCAACAACCGGTATCGGTGGCAGAGATGCTCTCGTCGCAGTCCTCGGGACAAAGTGTACCGGTCCCGGTATAAGCCAGATTGGTTGGAGACCCGCTGTTCACCCCCTGTTGCAGCACGTTTCCCCTCGGATGAACGAGTCCGCGGTTGACGCTCGTGAGAGCTTTCCCGTTCCCCGAGAGAGCGCCCGACGAATATGACGACGGGTACACTGGTGAGGTGGTAGTCCAAGCGGAGCTGGCCAATGTCCCGGGCAAGACCGCCGGAATGCACGAATTGTAATCTCGTTCGCTTACCCGTCTCGCTGGCGGCCGTCGAACCTCGGAAAGACGGCATGCCAGACTCCTTCCGGGCAATCGCCTTGCCACTCGCGTTCCGTGATCTTCGACTTCCACTGCTGCCCGATTTCGCTCACGACCTATTGAGGCCGCGAGATGTAGTCGAGGTTGTCGGCAGCCGGCGTGACATTCTTGAGGGCCCAGTCGAAAACTTGAGCGTTTCCTCGGCCACGGCTTGACCTGTGTTGCGTGCAGAAGAACGAAGGTCGCGCCGACGACTGGCTATGCATCCTTGCCCGGCTCGTTCGTGAAGAAATGGTAGAGCGGCTCCTTCATTCGGATTCGCGATCAGAGGGTGGGTTGGTCTTAAGTTCTGTGGCGATGAAGTCGACGAATGCGCGAGCAGCTTTGCGAGTCGCTCGTCCCATCGGGAAATACGCGTGAACGGGGAGTTCCATCGTCTTCCAGTCGGGCAACATCAACAATAATTCTCCGGTTTGCACTTCCCGTCTGCAAGCCCAGGAAGTTGTGGCGGCTATACCTAAACCACTCGCCGCAGCGGCAAGCGCGCCCGCCGTATCGTTCGTCGCGACATGGGGCTCCACCTCGACCGCCACAGTATTTCCATCGCGCTCAAACTTCCAGGATCGTGAATTCGGTGCTGCCGGCCCGGTAACAATTCGATGCTTCTCCAGGTCCGCCGGCTCTTTGGGCATGCCGTGGCGCGCAACGTAGGCTGGCGATGCAACGAAAGCTCGGTGCATTGTCCCAAGCAGCCGCCTGGTTCCAGACGCATCTGGAAGCACACCCACTCTGATACCAACGTCGACTGCATCGCGCACCAGGTCCTGCCACGTGTCGTCGAGGAGGAGCTCAACGCGCAGCTGAGGATGCCGCTCAGTAAATGGCGACAACCTTGGCATGATGACACGCGTGCCCATCGTCGAGGGCATGCCAACACGCAGCAATCCACGAAGTTCACCCGTCTCGCGCACGCTGTTCTGGGCGTCTTCTATGGCCGCCAACGCAGGCTCCATGCGAGCAAGAAACTCGAGCCCCGCCTCAGTCGGGACGACAGCGCGCGTCGTACGCGTGAGCAACCGGACGCCGAGGTTCGCCTCGAGTTCTGCGACCATCCGCGAGACCTGCGACTGGGCCAGGCCGCCTTCCCGCGCGGCTGCGGAAAAGCTGCCTAGCCGCGCGACGCGGGTGTAGAGCTTGAGCGTTAGAAGGTCTTTCAAGTCTCACCTTTTTCCGTGGCAATGCCGCCGCTCGAACACAAGCGCACAACCTCGTATCAGCCCGCATAGATTGTCGGCAATCGGCGCCACTTCGTTCACAGCGACACCATCTACGCGCGCCGTGTTCGCCTGGTCTTCCATCTGTCGGGTTGCGCCAAACGCCGACTTATGCTGTCACAGCATAAATGTTAGACGAAATCAGTGGCTACCGGGTCAGAGGAAGCTGCTCCATCATTCACCTCAACGCAGCGACCACGACACGAGTCGTGCGCGTTCCACCCAATGTGACCTCTCAGGAGCTACTGTCATGTCGAAGAAAGTATTGATTACGGGCGCCACCGGTGACACCGGTGGCGCAGCGGTTCATGAAGCGATTGCCCTCGGTCTACATGTCCGCGCGATGGTGCGCAAGATTGACGAGCGTTCCGATGCGCTCGCGGCGCTAGGTGCCGAAGTGGTAGTCGGTGACATGTTTGACGTCAACTCAATCCGTGCCGCACTCGAAGGCGTCGAAGCTGCCTACTTTGTCTACCCTGTTGCGCCGGGCCTGCTTCACGCTACCGTCAACTTCGCACAGGCGGCAAAGGAAGCGCGCACGAAGGCGGTCATCAATCTTTCACAGCGTTCGGCAAATCGTCATTCGACCAGCGACTCATGCCGTGATACGTTTATCTCGGAAGAAGTATTCAACTGGTCGGGCGTGCCTGTCATCCATCTGCGCCCCACCTACTTCCTCGACTGGCTGCTGTATCCGTTCCAACTCCCGTATCTCCAGCACGGCGTTTTGCGTATTCCGGCCGGCAAGGGGCGCCATTCGGCCATCGCAGTCGCAGACCAGGGCCGCGCGATTGCCGCGCTGTTGAAGAACCCGGAAGGCCATATTGGTACGACGATTGACCTCTCGGGTCCGGCCGAAATGGACCACGAGCAGATGGCCGCGGAACTGAGCGAAGCACTCGGCCGCAAGATTGTGTTTCAAGACCTGCCGATTGACGAGTACACGGCGTCGCTCACCGAAATGGGCGTACCCGAGTACGTCGTCAAGCACTTCGCAGGCGCAATGCTCGACTATCAGAACGGCCATATGTCCGGCGCCGACAACAACGTCGAGAAGCTGACTGGCCGCCGCTCCATGACAGTTGGTGAATTCGCCAGACTCCACGCAGACAGACTCAACGCCCAACGATAGCCAAGGGACCGGCTTTCGAGCCGGTCCCACTGAGAAAAGGAGAATCATCATGAACATCACAGGCTCGATCGCTTTCGTCACTGGCGCCAATGGTGGCCTGGGCCGAACCTTTGTTGCGGACCTGCTGGACCGTGGCGCAGCCAAGGTATATGTCGCAGCACGCGACACCGCTTCACTTCACGAACTTCTCAAACACGGCGACAAGCGTCTCGTACCGCTGCCGCTCGACGTGACCGCCCCGGACCAGGTCGCCGCTGCAGCCAGCGTCGCGCCTGACGTGTCACTGCTCATCAACAACGCTGGGTATTCTGCTTTCGAGGGGTCGATTGCGGCACCCGATATGGAAGCTGCGCGACGCGAAATGGAAGTGAATTACTTCGGCACGCTTTCGATGACGCGTGCCTTCGCTCCCATTCTCGCGGCGTCGAGGAGTGGCGCCGTGCTCAACATGCTGTCCATGCTAGCGCTCGTGAGCTTGCCAAAGGCCGCGACATATTCTGCGTCTAAAGCGGCGACTCTTTCGCTGACCCGAAGCATCCGCGCTGAACTCGCCGCACAAGGCACACAGGTGGTCGGCGTGATTGCCGTGCAGACCGATACCCCTATGGGTGCAAACATGCCTGAGCCGCGTATGACGCCGCAGGAACTCGTTTCGGACGCGCTGGATGCCGTGCAAGCGGGCACGAACGACGAGGTCGTTGCTGGTGGTCAGTCGCGGATGCTCTACGAACGGTACATCGCGGACCCGAAGGCCTTGCAGGCAATGATGTCAGCCAGATTGCCTTGATGCCTGGATTCTTCACATTTCAAATCCAAGGAAAACGTCATGGACTAAGCAAATCAACGACCCGTACAAAGCGGTCGCGCTGGACGTGGCGGCGCTCAGGGCGAATTCCGACGTCCCCGGAGGTTACACGACGACACAGATCATGACGATGTCCAGTATCATCGCGACCCTTGATTCAGTTTATCCTTGAACCGACAAGCAGCACCTGAAAGCCATTCTCGAGCCGGCGTAGGCGCACATTTCAGGTGACGTTAGCAAACGGTTTCGGTAACTGGATTCTCTTAAATCAACTATTCGGCTGCTTGTACATCTGCTCGGATCGCCACCGACGCACTGATGAGTCGATGCTCGGCGGTCTCCCAAGAAAGCACTGTTGTTAGGACCCAGCAATCAGCCGACCTGTAGGTGACGGCCGCCATACTGGTCGGCAGACCCGATGCATCGTCGATGCTGGTAACAGCGTCGCGGCTTGCGCACCGGTGTCTCGACGTGAACGCTTGCAATCATTACGCCCCAGTCCATGACTGCTCACGCGCGCGATGACGTACATCCATCGCTGCAATTGGCATACGTGTGTAGCGACACGGATCAGCCACGGCGGCCCGCGATAAAACCGGCGATCCGGAGCACCATGAAAATGGCCTGACCTGACAACGGTTATTGTCCGGCTCTACGTTTTCCCGTCCAGATTGATCTGGGTCAGTGATGAGATTAGTTCACGTTGCAAACTTCATCGCACTTCTCGAGCCGTGTGACGTCGTTTCACAGCGGATCCCTGACGCATTTTGAGGTGCCAATGCGCACGCTTGCACTCCTTGTCATCAACACGGGTTCGTCGAGCATGAAGTTCGCGATATTCGCCTGGCCGCCGCATGGTGATCCGGATCGTCGGTCCTTGCACGAAGGGGAAGCGGTCATCACCGGCAACGACGTCGCAATTCGCTTCGATGCTGCCCCCGAGAACACGCTGCCACAAGCTGCGGGCGCTGATCCCTTTCACGTCATTCTCCAGCACGTCGAGAGGTGGATTCTCGAAAAACTCTCTCATGTTACCTTGGGCGCAACTGCGCACCGCGTCATACATGGCGGCACTCACTACGCAGGTCCGGTCCTCGTGGATGATGAAGTGCTCTGCGCGTTACGCAAGCTCACGCCGCTTGCGCCTCTGCATCAGCCACACAGCCTGAACGCAATCGCCTCGCTGCGAACGGCCTTGCCGACTGTTCCGCAAATTGCGGTGTTCGATACGGCATTCCATCACACATTACCGCGCAGCGAGCAGTTGCTGCCGCTGCCCTATGCGTGGTTCGACAAGGGCGTGCGTCGTTATGGTTTCCATGGCTTGTCCTATGAGTACCTCAGCATTGCGCTTGGCGAAGCCTTCGGTGCACGCGCACATGGACGCCTGATAGCTGCACATCTTGGCAGCGGCGCGAGCCTGTGCGCGATGCGCTCGCTTCGCAGTGTCGCAACGACAATGGGGTTTTCCGCGCTCGATGGATTGATGATGGGCACGCGCTGCGGCACGCTCGACCCCGGCGCTGTGTTGCATCTGCTTGACGTCGAACATCTCTCTCATAAGGCGCTCGAGCACATCCTTTATTGTGAATCGGGGCTGAGAGGCGTATCCGGCATCTCGTCCGACCCACGGGTCCTCCTAGAACGTGAGGCGAATGGAGATGCCAGGGCGCGCGATGCGCTCGCCCTATATGTTCAGCGTATCGTGCGTGAAATAGGTGCCATGATTGCCTTGCTCAGGGGCGTGGATATGCTGGTTTTTACGGCTGGCATCGGTGAGCATTCTTCGGTCTTGCGTGAGCGGATCTGCACGGCGCTCGGGTGGGTCGGCGTAGCGCTTGACCCTGTGGCCAACGCAGCGCATGCCCACGTGATCTCGCTTGCATCGAGCGCGGTCAAGGTAGTGGTCGAACCGACCAACGAGGCGTGGATTGCCGCCCGCGACGCGATACGGCTACTGCGCGCCGGTAGCGCCGCATGAAGTGTTATGTTCACAGCCGGGGTTTGAAGCCCAGACGGTAAGCGCTTGCGTTTCGAGCGCAAACTTGCGCATAAGATTGCGAACCGGTTTTTTGACTCACGTCTTCCTGCTCTTGGCGCGCCTGGGCTGCCCTGGCCCCTCCTAGACGACTCGCGCAGCCACGTCCTGAACAGCCGCTGCTACTTCCGGTGTCGCCCCGGCCGGCCCGAATGACGCACTTTCGATCGCGTAGATTGAACGTCCGGTGACGCCATTCCTGGCTCCAGTACAGGCGCGATAGCCTGGCGCGCCCGAATCTGTGGCTAGATCCCGCCCCAGGCAGAAACTGCGAACCAGATATTCGTGAGGGAAACGTCCGCCCAGTAAAACTCCTCCGCTCGAAGCCCGCGACGTTCGCGGATTACAGGGAATTGGAGATCGATC
>NZ_CAJMZA010000043.1:0-50476 GCF_905220195.1 Paraburkholderia sp. J8-2 | reverse complement strand
GGCGTAGTACTGGCGCCAGACGTCGTCGGCCTGATTGGCGAAAAGCGAAAGGCTCCCGTCCTTGCTGTAGCCCATTATCGCGGCTATCCCAGCGACCGGCGGCGCCCACAGATGCCCACGAGCGCCGGTCTCGCCGATGGCGCGCGGCTGCGTTGCCAGCCCTCACGTCTAAGCACCACACTCGCGTCGATATTGCCTGCGCCGAGGCGATTTATTGCAATTGCGCATCCGCCCATCGGGTGCGAGCTTCCTGTGTCAGCCGGATCCGGTTGGTGCGAAAACCAGCGAGGGGAGGCCGCGTGGCGGGGCGGGCAAATCGCACAACGGAACGGCTTTGAGGAAGTGAGTGTGGCATTTCCTGCCATCCGGAGGGCGCTTGTCGACCCTGAGCAGCCGCTCGACCTGAGTAGCTCAAGTGACTGCTGCTCGCCCGATATCAGCCATTCGACATCCGTGCGCCCAACGCTCCGATCCATTCATATCTGCGCTAATGCCGGCGGGCTGAATCTGCGGCGAGATCGCGGATGCAGGATAGCCGAATAAGTGCCGACGCCATAAGCTGCTCCAACTTCAGCCTGTCGAGGTACGACGTGAATCCGATTGCTGATGCCCGATGCCATTTGCCCGGTGAACCATAGAGCGCGCGGGTGGTGTACTTTCGTCCAGTCAAGTCGTATGCGTAAAGCGCAACTGAGTCTTCAAGTAGCGCAGGAACGCTTGCAGCTTCGGGGACGGCACGCGCTCCCTCGGAAACAGGGCGTTGAGATCCTGTTGCGGACCGACCCATTCGGGTCTTTCGACATTCCCCATTCACGCCACCTTTCAACGTCTCCGGGCTCCCTGCCATGTCCGTACCGCTTGAAACGCACCCGGAAACCGGCTTGCCGATTGGCACGCAGTTCGCGGCAGGATTCGGCCGGGAAGACACGTTGCTGCAACTTGCCGGGCAACTCGAGCGGGCCCGGCCGTGGGTCGATCGCCGCCCGATATTGTGGGCGGGATGCCAGTCGAAGTGACAACGACTCGGGGCGTGCGAGCGTGGCCATCTAGATGACAGAGGGCCGCGCGTATCACGCAAAAGTTGGTGCTGCTGCGGCAGCGCCGTCGCGAGCAGCTACATCTGCGTCGACGCTCGTTTGGTCGATGGAAAGACTTGGGCCGTGCCTCTGAAGGCTGGCAGCAAAGTCGATCTTCTGCGCCGTGCCCGGCGTGACAAGCAGTCCTGTGCAATGTGATTGTCCGCTCGTTCCCTCATCGTTATCGTGACACAGCTCCCGGTGTCTGATTGAGCGCGTCTCCCGGGCCTTGTGTGGCGAACGCGCACTGCGACGCCTTGATCGCATCACGATTCTCGTCCACCCATTGCAACAGCGCCCGCAAATGCGGTTCCAAGGAACGACCCAGCGGCGAAATCTCGTACATCACCGCGACGGGCGCGGTGCAGACCACCGATCGCTTGACGAATCCACTGGCTTCGAGGCGACGCAGGCATTGTGTCAAGGCCCTTGTGTGATGCCGTCGTTGGCGCGCCGTAAAGCGTTGAAGCGCATCGGGCCTCCGCACAAATGTCTTAGCACGAGCAGTGTCCACTTGCTCGTTATCTCCTCGAGCACGAGGCGGTTCAGTTCAAGCGCTTCCTGGGATAACGCGGGCATGGTCGAGGAGGCAAGTCCATTACCTATCAACGCTTCCCCGACAGTCTGCTGCGAGAAAATGCTTTCCTCGGACGCCTCGCCGATCTGTTTGACGATGGCCGGCTGGCCGGCAATGCGGATATCGCGTCATTGACGAGCACGTTCGGGCCACTGCTGAGCTTCGACGCGTGGTTGGCGGGCCCGGGCAAGTCTCTGTTCGAAGCAGCGCTCAACGCGAACGACACGACGATCGCGCTACGCTAATGACCGTCGACTGGACATCAGGGCGCCGCCACTGCCGCCGCCCGAGCTGTTGCCATAGACCACCCTCCGCGTGCAAAGGGCCGGTATCAAAGCGAAGCGGTCGTTCCAACGACTCCGTAACAGCGAAAGTACACGGCGCTTGCTGGCGGACTATAGCCCGATGCAGTGGCCCAAAGTCGTCGACCCCCAAGCGCCGTTCTCTGGGCCTATAAGCGGACGTCGACGAGCGCGGTTAGCAGGACTCCAATTGCTCCAGTCGTTCGATGTAAGCGTCGCCCCATTGCTCCATTGCCTCAAGCACGGGCGCGAGCGTTTTTCCGAACTCGGTCAACGAGTATTCGACACGCGGCGGAACCTCCGCGAAAACCTTACGTGTCACGATCCCGTTCAATTCAAGTTCACGAAGCTGCAGCGTCAAAGAGCGCTGCGTGACTGTTCCGATCAAGCGTCGCAATTCGCCGAACCGTTTCGTGCCGTTCATCAGATAGTGGACGATCAGCGGTTTCCATTTTCCGCCGGCGACGTCGACCGTTGCAGCAACGGAGCACTGATACGTAGTAACCGAAGAGGCCATGCAGACTCCCAATAGGATACTTTCTATCCCTATATATCAAAGATGTGCCTTCTTGTACAAAAACAGTCGACCGCCGATAGTCTCCGCTCTATTGCGCTGACCAACGCTCAGCGGACGACCGTGTTATTCAAGGAGGGAGATAGATGAAGGCCGCATACTACGAAAGGCAGGGCAGAGCTTCGGAAGTACTGAGGCTTGGTGATTTTCCGGTTCCGCAACCAGGTCCCGGCGAAGTTCGCGTGCGAATCCATGCGTCCGGTCTGAATCCGAGCGATATCAAGGCGCGCACCGGTTTCTCCGGTCCTGCCGCTTTCCCCATGGTCATTCCGCATCAAGATGGCGCCGGAGTGATCGACGCGGTCGGGGTCGGCGTTGCGCCGACACGCATCGGCGAACGGGTATGGCTGTTCGAAGCGCAATATCGTCGCCCATTCGGCACGGCTGCGGACTGCGCAGTCGTGCCGGCATCACAAGCCGTTTTTTTACCCGACAACGTTTCGTTTGAGGTCGGAGCCTGTTTGGGCATTCCAGCACTCACGGCTCATCGCTGCCTCTTCGCAGATGGCGTTATCAACGGGCATAGCATACTCGTCCATGGGGGCGCGGGGGCAGTCGGAACCGCAGCAATCCTGCTTGCAAAATGGGCGGGCGCGTGGGTCGCGACGACCGTCTCAACGCCTGAACAGGCGGACGCTGCGCGACGTGCGGGTGCAGACCTTGTCATCAATCGACTGTCGCAAGATGTGTCGGCGATCGTGAATTCGGCTACTGGGCAGCGAGGGGTCGGCCGGATCGTGGATGTCAGTCTGCAAGACAACCTCGAAACCGATATGAGCTGTCTGGCCGACGGCGGCATCATCAGCGCCTATGCTGTGGAGTCCGCTGCCGACCACCTGGCCCTTCCGCTGCTAAAGGCGATGATCGCAGGCTGCACGTTCCGGTTCATCTACATCTACACTGTCCCGGCGGCCGCAAAGTCCGCAGCGGTCTCAGCGATCAGCCAATGCCTCGTGCACGGAGCGTATGCACCCACGATAGGGATGCAAGTATCACTCGACGCTATCGTCGAAGCACACGAAGCTCAAGAAACGGGCCGGGTTATCGGCAAGATCATCGTGAAGCCGAATTCATAAGCACGAGCCCCACACGCCTGACTTATACGATTTCCTCAAGGCTGCCATTCAACGCGTGCAGTGGTTTACGATGACGCTCCAACGTCCTGTTCCCATACCGCCATGGAACTCCGGCATCTTCGCTATTTCATCGCTGTCGCAGAATTGCGCAGTGTGCGCTCGGCTTCCGAACAACTGCACGTGACGCAGCCGGCGATATCCCGGCAAATCCAGGATCTCGAACAGGCCATCGGCGCGGCTTTGTTCGAACGTACGCCACGAGGTCTGCTGCTCACGGCTGCGGGCGAGGCCTACTTGTCCGAGGCGCGAGAGATTCTGGCCCGCGTAGACGCCGCCAATCGCCTCGCCCGCCAGATCGCCTCCGGTTTGCGCGGTCATTTGCGCGTCGGGTTTGTCGAAAACGCGGCATGGAGTGGCATTGTCTCCAGGGCGTTGCGCGAATTCGAACAGGCAGTGCCGGAAGTCGCGCTCGAATTGCAGCCGATGAACACTCCGGAGCAACTTGAAGCGATTGCAGCGGGACGGCTCGACGGCGGTTTCTGCTATCGAGTCGGTGTGCTCCCCGAAGGCATCGCGAGCGTGCCTGTGCTCGAACAGAACGTCCTGTTGGCCGTGCCTGAAGCGTGGCCGCTCGGCAAAGCGGGGGCCGTTTCGACGGCAGACCTTCGGGAAACCCCATTTATCGCCTTTCCTCGACGCGTCTACCCGGCGTACTACGACCGCCTCCTGTCCGCGTGCGCCGAGCGCGGCCTGACGCTCGACATCCGACAGGAGGCCAGCACCGAAACGGCCATCCTTTCGCTCGTGTCCGCGGGCATGGGGGCCGCGATCGTGAACGCGGCGAATCGCGATCGTCCACCGGCACGCGTGCGTTTCGTCGATATTCAGGATTTGTCGGTGCCGTTGCCACTCGAATTCTGCTACGTAACAAACGGCGCAAACATGGCATTGGCTCGGTTCGTCGACCAGCTGAAGTAGGCGGCGCGTGGCTGCGGCGCGACGGTGGAGGAACGCGTAGCCGGTGATGCCTTCAAAGCATCACCGGCTGCAGAAAACGGCATTGGTCAGGCACTTTGTCTTCGGCGATAGTAAGACAACCGGGGCGTCGCCTCGCTGCTTACGGATCGCACCATGTCCCATCTTCCTTCGCTTATCGCCACTGACGTGGACTTCGAGCGCACCGGTTTCCAGACCGGCACGCTCAGGCTGCCCTGGTCGCACGATCGCTCGGCTTACGGGCACATTCCCATCCCGCTCGCCGTGCTCAACGCCGGAGCGGGGACAGGGCCGACCGTTCTACTCACAGGCGGCAACCACGGCGACGAATACGAAGGCCCAGTCGCACTGTTCAAGCTGCTCCAGCGGCTGCCGTCGATGGCGATCCGTGGCCGCATCATCGTGATTCCAGCGCTGAACTTCCCGGCCTTCATCAACGGCTCCCGCACTTCCCCGATTGACCACGGCAATCTGAACCGGCTTTTTCCGGGCGCACGCAACGGGCAGCCGACGGAGATGATCGCGCACTACGTCGAAACGGTATTGCTTCCACGCGCCGACGTCGTCATCGATCTTCACGCCGGCGGTGCATCTTTCGAACATGCTCCCACGCTTCTCGCGTCGCCACCCGCCGAAGGCGAGCGGCGTGCGCTCTATCTGGACCTCGTTCGCGCGTTTGGAGCACCAAACACGATGATCATGGATCTGCTCGGCGAAGATCGCACTTTCGCGGCGGCCGCCGAACGCCACGGGAAGCTATTCCTGTGCGGCGAATTCGGCGGCCACGCAGGGTGTGACGCGGCCAACCTCGCGATCGTCGAGAGCGGCCTGCTTCGCGTCCTGCACCGACTCGGCATGACGCCGGAGGCTGATCCCTCGCCGGCGGGTGAGACGCAATTTCTTCGTGTGGAAGGCGCACGCCACTATGTGTATTCGCCGATTGCGGGCGTGTTCGAGCCCGCTTTCGCACTCGGCGATCGCGTTCGCGAAGGTCAGATCGCGGGACGTCTCTTCGATCCGCACCGGCCCTGGCAAGCGCCGCTGGAGATTCGCTTCCGCGCCGACGCCACGGTGATGTGCATCCGTACTTTCGCGCGCGTGGAACCCGGCGACTGCATTGCATTGCTGGCCGCGGATACCGTTGTGGACTGAACACGGAACAACAAGAACGAGTGTGACGGACGACTCACCTACTCATCCTCCGGAGATCGTGCATGAGCGCTTATCCCCCTTCGATTCAGGCGACTGAGCACGTCGGCCGGCCGTCATCCAGCGATGTTCGACACCCGGTCTACATCGTGCTGCTGTTCTTCATCTGCTTCGCGTTCTCGTATCTGGATCGGCAGATCGTCAGCGTACTCGTGCAGCCGATCAAGCAGTCGCTCGCGCTCACCGATACTCAAATCGGCCTGCTGCAGGGTCTATCGTTCACGATGTGCTACGCAACGGCGGGCGTTTTCGTCGCGCGGCTCGTCGATCGAGCGAACCGGGTGAAGCTGATCGCCGCTTGCATTGCGATCTGGGCAATCTCGACGATGGCTTGCGGATTCGCATCGAACTTTTCCGAACTGCTCATCGCTCGTGCAGGGACCGCGATCGCAGAGGCCGCGCTGAGCCCCGCTGCATTGTCGATCTTCAGCGACATCTTCACGCCGCGTCGCGTGGCGCGCGCGAGCAGTGTCTTCATGCTTGGGCCATACGTGGGGGGCGGCGTTGCGTTGTTCGGCGGCGGCATGTTGTTGTCTGTCGCGCATGGCGACAGCAGCGCGCTACTTGCGGCGCATGGCTTCGAGCCGTGGCAAATGGTGTTCGTCGCGGTCGGGCTGCCCGGGCTCGTGTTGGCCGCGCTGGTGGCATTCACGGTTCGCGAACCGGTCCGCCAGGAGACCTTCGCTCGTGCTACGCAAGCAGGAGACGCCATGCCATCGCTGCGCGAAGTCGTGGTCGAACTGTTCGTGCGCAATCGCTTCTGCCTGCCGTACTTCGCGGCCTACGTCGCGTTGATCACGTTGTTCTACTCGCACGCCGCGTGGTTCCCGACTTTGCTGATGCGCCATTTTCATCTCGCGCCGAAGGCGGTGGGCCAGATGGCCGCACCCGCTTACGTGATCGGTGGGACACTTGGTATCGCGTGCGCGGGCATGCTTGCGACGCGAATCACTGACGAAAACACGTTGCGCAGGGTGCTGGGCTTCTCCGCCGGCGCGGTTGCTACACTGGTGCCAGCCGCGATTGCGATGCCGCTCGTCGCCGACAGCACAGTCGCGGTTCTGCTGTATGGCAGCTGTGCGTTCACCGCGAGCATCGCGATGGGCCTCGCGCCCGTACCGCTGCAAATCGCGGTGCCGAACCGCATGCGTGGTCGTTCGCTCGCTTTGCTCGTCTTCATGACCAACGCGATCAGCGGAGGCGTTGGGCCGCTGGCCGTCGGTTACCTGAACGAGCACCTCGGGCACATGGGCAACAGTCTGGGCGTCGCGCTGGCCTTGACCGGTGGGTTGTCCTCACTGATTGGCGCCGCGCTCTACATACTGGCCATGCGGCGCGTGCCGGTCGCGCATGCGCCTGCCGTAGAGCGAGGAACTCCATGACTTACTACGAACCAACGTTGCTATGAAAAACGCTTCCAATACTCATCTCGTGGGCGATGCAACCATCACTCGGGTGGATGAAACGGCCTTCGCACTCGCTCCCGATGTCTTGTTCCCGGACTGGGATCCCGCTAGCGGTCGTGTTCTGGAAGAACACTGTTCGACCGCCAGCCTCGACCTGACGAATCGACGCGTATCGATGAGAACGCATTTGTGGGTCGTTGAATTCCGCGGACTGACTATTGTCGTCGACACGGGAATCGGCAATGGGAAAACGCGGCCGTTCAGTGCACTGTTCGACCAACTCGACAATCCCGTGCTCGAGCGCTTCGAGGCGGCAGGCTTCCTGCGCGAGCGCGTCGACTATGTGCTGCTCACACATTTGCACGTCGATCATGTCGGATGGAACACGCATTGGCAAAACGACCGCTGGATGCCCGTCTTTCCGAACGCCACCTATGTATTCGGCCAGCGCGAGTGCGACTATTTCGCAAAGCCGGAAGGAGAGCCGCGGCGCATGGTATTCGAGGACAGCGTACTGCCGGTCATCGAGGCCCAACAGGCCCGCATCGTGCCGGATGAAGGGGCGGAGATTGTCGACGGCATTCGCTTTCTGCCGACGCCGGGCCACAGCATCGGGCATATGGCTATCGAAATTCGCTCACAGGGACAGACAGCATTGTTCTCCGGGGACGTGATGCACAGTCCATTGCAAGTCTATCGTCCTCAGTGGAATTCGACGTTCTGCCTCGATCAGCCACAGGCGCGAGCATCGAGACAATCGTTGCTCGAACGCGCGGCGAAAACGGGGGCGATCGTATTCCCCGCGCACTTTCCGGAAACATCAGCCGGTACGGTGCATGAAGGTCCGCACGGATTCGAATGGCGCTACTTGAGGGCGCCTCGCTCACCAGGCTGATGTCGGCGATGGTCGTGCTCGACAGCGCGCAGTCGTTGAGAGACACGGGGAGCGTCGACAACGACGACATCGATCGACTCAAGCACTCGGGGTCCCGCTTCCCGGCCGGCGCGTCGCTCGAACGGGCATCACGCCGGCAAGCGGGAACACCACCGCCTGTTGCCGCCTGAGCTAAACGACGTCCGCGTCGACCGGCGTGTAGATCGCGAGCTTAAGCGCCGGATCGTCGTTCGCCTGAAACGTTGCGTACTCGTAGCGCTGTACACCGTGCCTCGCGTGCGCAAAGACCTTCTGACCCGACGCGCCGCTGCGCACGTCGTGTGCACTCCACCATTTCGCGAACTCCTCGCTGCTCGAACCAAGGCGTCCTACCAGTTCGACGAACGCAGGATCGCCCGCATGGAGGTCGTGGCTTGTACGAAACAGCGCGATCATGCGCCGGGCTTCATTCGACCAGCTCGCGCCAAAGAGCCGCCGTGCTTCGGGTTCGAGGAACATGTAAATCATGATGTTGCGGTCTTGCGCAGCGAGACGATCGAAGCCGAGCAGTTCGGTGGCGGCCTCGTTGCACGCAAGGATGTCCCAGCGCCGACCAGTCACGTAAGCCGGAAGAGCGAGACTGGCTACCACCCGCGCGACGGCGGGCGGCACATTCTCGCGGGCGAAGGCGCGCGGTTCACTGCGCTGCGCGAGCGTGCGCAAATGGGCCACTTCGGCATTGTCGAGCTGCAATGCCCGCGCAAGCGCATCCAGCGTCGCATCCGAAGGGCTGACCGCGCGCCCTTGCTCGAGGCGGATATACCAGTCCACGCCGATGCCCGCGAGTTCCGCGACTTCCTCACGCCGGAGGCCGGGCGTGCGGCGGCGCCGGCCATCGTTGAGGCCGACGTCGCCGGGTCTCAGCTTCTTGCGCCGGGAGCGCAGAAAGTCGCCGAATGGGGTTCGCGTCGTGGCGGTCATCGTGTTCGCTTCATATCGGGTAGGACGGCAGGGTGGGACTGCGCAATCCTGGGATCGCAGCGGGCCTTGTTGCCTATTCTAAGCCTGCCAGAATCGGCCCATCCCCCTTTCTGGAAGAGTCATGAAAGCTGCCGTCCTGAAGACGCTCAACGCGCCGCTCACGATCGAACAGATACCGGATCCTTCTGCAGGCACCGGCGAAGTTATCGTAGACGTCGTTGCGGCGCCGGTGTTGTCCTATGCGCAGGAAGTGTTCAGCGGCGAACGCCGCTATCCAATCGAGTTGCCTATCGTGCCGGGCTGCGGCGCGATCGGTCGGGTCCGCACAATCGGTCCCGATGCGACGCATCTGAAACTGGGCGACTGGGTGTTCTGCGATCCGACCGTGCGCTCTCGCGACGATGCGCTCATGCCTGATATCGTGCTGCAGGGCTGGAGCGCGCGAGGCGAGGGCGGCAGGCGGTTGCAGCGGTATTTTCACGACGGCCCGTTTGCCGAGCAGCTACGGTTGCCGACAGAAAACGCGGTGCGCATCGGCGAGATCGATCCGGCTGACGCCGCGCGTTGGTGCGCGCTCAATACGTTGCTCGTACCATACGGCGGGCTGCTCGCGTCTGATCTGCGGGCCGGTGAGATCCTGCTCGTCAGCGGAGCGACTGGCAACTTCGGCAGCGCGTGCGTCGCGGTCGCGCTCGCAATGGGCGCGCGCTGCGTCGTCGCACCCGGCCGCAACGCGCAGGCACTCGAAGACCTGGAGCGCAGATTCGGCGATCGCGTGCGAACCATTTTACTGTCCGGCGACGAAGCAACGGATCGCGAACGCATGCAACGGGCGGCGCCGGGACCGATCGACTGCGTGATGGACCTGATGCCGCCGTCTGTTCCGGCGACGACGGTGCGTGCCGCGGTGATGGCGGTCCGCCCGTATGGGCGCGTGGTCCTGATGGGCGGTGTTGGCATGCTGGGCGGCGCGGGCCTCGAGCTTCCCTATCCGTGGATCATGCGCAACGACATTACGTTGCGCGGCAAGTGGATGTATCCAACGCAAGCCGTGACGTTGATGACAGGTTTGATTCGAGGTGGGCTGCTGCATCTGGGCCATTTCGATGTGACAACGTTCGCGCTCGACGATGCGAACGAGGCAGTCGCTCATGCAGCGGCGAACGGCGGCCCATTCCGGATGACGGTGATCAGCACGGCGCGTTGACGAGTGTGGTTCTTCGCAGACAATCACACAATGGGCGACCTGCCTTTGTGCCTGACAAACGCTTGTCCTGTGCTCAAGTCCACGACCCCGTCCTCAAGTTCATTCAGGAAATGTCCGCTGACGACAAAAGGAATTCGCTCCCGGCGTCATGTTGCGGCCATCTACGCCCGAGATTCGTCATCCTTGTATCGCAGGGGCGCGAAGCAGTCGACCGGTCCAGGTACCCTTGGGATAGGACTGCTCGCAACGAAACCTCGCAGCCGATACTACGCGCCGCTATGAACGCTTTGGACAGGCGGTAATGCGCTGAACTGCAGCCATTCGAACACACATCCCGAGCGTCGCTTCATGGCCGAGCCCGGAAGTCCGTCAGAAGAAGATGCGCAGCGGATCGCCCTGGCAGACGAACTTCCGTAGCCGACGGAGGCGGCGCTCGTTGGTGGTCGTGACCATGTTGATAAGTCACGCCCCGGGCTGGTAGGCTGCGAGTTGAGCCGAGATGCCGCCACCACTGTAGTCACCCATGCGTGACATCACCGACGGCGCGTAGGACAGCGTTTGCATCGGAGCCAGGCTGAGACCTTTGCGGTCGAGGTTGCCTTCTCCCCAGTTGTAGGCGCGTAACGCTGACGTGAGATCTCCCCCATAGTGGCGAATCAGCCCGGAAAGCTTTCGTGCGGCCGCCCACGCGGATTGCGAAGGGTTCATTGGGTCGACGTGATATTCCCTTGCCGTCGTCGGCATTAGCTGGAACAAGCCCCGGGCGCCGGCGTAACTGACCGCGTGGGCGTTGCCCGATGATTCCTGCTGGGCAAGTGCCCCGAGTAATCCAGTTGGCAGTCCGAATCTCCGTTCCGTGGCAGCAAAGTTCAGCTTTGAAGCCCAGACTTGAACGGCGGCGTTGAGCCTGCCGGGCCGGCGAGACTGCACGGCGACTTCAGTCGCGCTCGCCAAACTTTGCGCATCGGGCGGTGGCTTCCAGCCCGCCACCTGTCCGACGAAGATGACTCGCCTCGAACGCTCCTGTTCGCCACTGAGGTAGTCCTCGCTGTACGCGAGCAACGCGACTCCCGCCAGAACGGGACTCAGAAGTATCATCGTCAGCGCACCGGCGCCGCGCCGCAGCAGTGTGGTGAGGCGACCCAGATGCGGATGAGGATCTGGAATCCGGGTAGGGCTGCTCGGAAGGAGGGACATGTTGCCTCCGCAATAAAGCCGCACAGAGAGCAACAGGCGGATTGTTGACGCAGCTTGGAGTGTGCGCCGTGCCGGTTGCCTGGACATGTGTCCCGGTGTCGCCAGTGAGTTTTCCCTCTATTTTGAAGAGCGCGCAATTGGCCGGCGGAAACAGCGCGCGATGGCGCTCCCGGGTCAATGTGCAATCAGGGCCGGGTGAGGCGCACTCTCGGCTGGAATGTCAGGCGCGCTGCGAGGACGCCGCCGATCGCGCCGCCGAGATGGCTTTGCCATGAGATGCCGGGATAGACAGGCAGCACGCCGGACAGCAGGCTGATGCCATAGGCGACCACGACGAAGAGCGCGACCAGCATGGCGAGGAAGTGACGTGTGTAGATGCCGCGTGCGACCAGATAGCCCGCGTAGCCGAAAACGAGTCCGCTCGCGCCGATATGGACGCTATATGGGGCGCCAAGCAGCCAGGCGCAGCACCCCGCGCCAAGCATGCCCCCCGCGGTCGCCACGACAAAATTCCCGATGCGAGGCCACATTGCGAGCCACCCGAGAACCACGAGGCCGCCTGTGTTCGCCATGATGTGGCCGAGGCTAGCGTGAAGCCACGGCGCGAACAGGATCCCCTGGAGGCCGGAGACGGTGCGCGGGACGACGCCGTGGTGTGTGAGGCGCAGCGACGGGAAGGCGGCGGACAGAAAGAAGACCGCCCACATCGAGCCGATAAAGAGTGCGAGCACCACGATCCGGCTCTCGATCTGCGCGGCGAAGCTTCGATTTTTCGCTGTGTTCGGCATGGTCTGGTTGTCGGAGCGCCCGCATGGCACGCCGCAAAGGCTACAGGTACCCTGTAATGGGTTACGCGACAAGCGCTTCTTCGAAATCCGTGTTCTGCGCCGCCCCATGATGCGCCAGAATGAAGCTGCGGACCTGCGGGTACACGACGGAATGCCAGCGCTTGCCCGAGAAAATCCCATAGTGTCCGCACTTCTCGGCCGTGAAGTGGCGCCTGTCATGTGCGGCGATACCCGTGCAGAGGTCGTGCGCGGCGCGCGTCTGGCCGTCGCCGCTGATGTCGTCGAGTTCTCCTTCAACCGTCATGAGCGCCGTCGTGCTGATTGCCTGCGGCAGCACCGGTTCGCCGCGGACCGTCCAGGTGCCTTGCGCCAGGCGGAATTTCTGAAATACGGTCTGGATCGTTTCATGTCGAGCACCGCGTTGTATTCATCGTAGAAGCGGCGATGCGACTCGGCGCTCTCCTCATCGCCGCGTACCAGATTCAGGTAGTAGTCGTAGTGCGACTGCATAGGTTTTGTCGTAGTAAGGCTCGATGAGCAAACGAGATCGATATGCAAAGTACTGCTTATATAACTAGATTGTAGAATTGATCAGCCGTTGACGGATGGGTTCCGCGGGCGCACTTCATCTGTCCTTTCGCGATCGTATGCATAAGTTCAATGCCGGCCAGAAGGATCCGGGCACAGCGAAAATACTTGAAGCCCAGCATGGGCCGGGTGCGCCGCTTGATCGCCCAGTGGTCCTGTTCGACGAGGTTGTTGAGATATTTGGACCGACGGATCTTGATGGGCACCTCACGATCGGCGTTGCTCGCTTCGAGCGCGGCGAGATTGGCGCCGCTTTTGTCGATGGTCACCGTCTCGGGCGCGCCATTCTGAGCGATCGACATCTCAAAGTAACGCCCGGGCTACAGTCTTGTCCCGATGAGCGCGTAGTAGAAAGTCGATGGTGTTGCCGTCCTTGTCGACGGCCCGATAAAGATATCGCCAATCGCCCTTGACACGGATGTACGTCTCGTCCATGCGCCAGCTCTTGCTGCCCGGAAGTTTCAGTCGCGCGACCTGGTGCTGGTCGTCAAAGAAATCCTCGAGGAAACACGGTGCCGGCCCCAGTGGCTGGAATTCGAAATTACCGAAATCCTGCTGCTTGCGGAGAACGATTCGGTCATGAGTGCGCTTTTGGCATTCGAGGACATGGGGTTGTCGATCGCTCCGCGTTATCTCAGCGTCTCGTGCGGCGGAAAATCGTAAGGACGCACAAGAAATGCATCTGTTTTGCCGCGGGTTTTCAGCATTCAGGATTGCTCATCGGCCATTCTCCTGACGATCGACGCAAAACGTACCTCCAATATCGGCAAACCGTTCGCCGTGATATAGCGGCGCGCCCGTTTTTGCGGGATCATCCGGCCCTCCAGGCTGCGGGATCTCACGCTATTCACTACCCATGGAAAATGGCCTTCTACTCTTCCCGGTCGCGGCGCTTCACGTTGAGGCGTCCGGCGAGCCGCTGTGGTTTCGCCGGGCGCCCAACTCGCACGCAGCGGTCATTTCCGACTTCGGGGACGTTCCCGACGTGCTCATGCGTCTGCCCGAATGCTGGTGCGTCGTCCCCGGCGCCAGGCTCGAAGGGTTGCACGATGACGAGGACATTGCCGATGCCGACCCGCGCTTCAACGGCGCGCTCCCCGATCATCACTTCGCGGTCGTCCGCCACACCGACCGGCGCCTGAACGTCGCGCTCCTGTTGATGAACGCAGCGGAAGCCGTGCTCTTGCCCACGCGCATTTACGGTGCGCGCGAGCCGTTCGAAGGCTGTGTGCCAGGTGTTGAAGCGACCCTCGTCGAAGCAGCTGTCCAAGGCGTCTGAGCCACGGCGCGGGCCTACGGGTGATCCCTGCTAGCCAGCGCAGCGGGAAGATGCATCGCGCCGTTTTGTAAGCCCATTATTGGCATCGCAAGGCATACGTAATAATTCTACGGAACGTTTGCCGATTTGGGAGCTGTTTCAAAAACTGACTAAAGCTAATTTTCCGCAAGGCCAAAACGAATGTTCTTGCGGAGAAAAAATGCTACGAAATTGGAGACGGGCGCTGCTGATGGCGGGCGGCGCCGCGATAGCCGCCCACGCGGCCCATGTCCTCGCAACCGAGAAGGCCGAGGACCTGACGATCGCGAAGATGCCGGCGTACAGCCCGCATCAGGTGTACGTGGTGGACGTCAACTTCAGCTCGATGACGGACGCGCGCACGAATGTCCTCGACGGCGACGCCAACCGCTTCCTTGGGCAGATCGACGCCGGTTTCGCGCCGGGCTTCGCGATCAGTCCCGATCACAAGACGAGCTACGTCGCCACCACGTACTTTGCGCGCGGCTCGCACGGCGCACGTACCGATGTCGTTGAAATGACGGACAACGCGACGCTGCAAATCACGGGCGAAGTCGTGATCCCGCCGAAGCACGCGCAAAGCGTACCGTCGCCGTACAACACGTCGCTTTCGAAAGACGGCAAGTGGCTTTACGTCGCGAACATCACGCCCGCCACATCGGTCACCGTGGTCAACACGGCCACGCACCAGGTCGCCTCGGAAATCGATACGGACGGCTGCGTGCTCGCCTATCCGTCGGGGAGCGACCGCTTCACGTCACTGTGCGAAAGCGGCAAGGCGTTGACCGTCGTCCTCGGTGCGAACGGCAAGGAAAAGAGCCGCAAATTGTCAGACCCGTTCATCGATGTCGCGAAAGATCCGGCATTCGTGAACGCGTCGCGCAGCGGCAATACGTACTGGTTCGCGACGTTCAATGGCAACGTGCGCACTGCCGATTTCAGCGGCCCGGCACCCGTGTTCGGCACGCCGTGGGCGCTCGTGACGCCCGATGAGGCGAAGGCCGGCTGGCGTCCCGGCGGCCTGCAGCAAACAGCGCTGCACGTGCCGACGCAGCGTCTTTTCGTGGCGATGCACCAAGGTGCAGAGGGCTCGCACAAAGACCCGGCAAGCGAAGTCTGGGTGTTCGACCTGAAGACGCACAAGCGCATTGCGCGCTGGAAACTCGCGGACCAGAAGATCGATCCGCTGCTTTCGATCCAGGTGAGCGAAGACGCGCATCCGCTCTTTTACGGCATCACGACGACCTCCGACGTGGTCGTTGCCGACGCGGCAACGGGCAAGCTCAAGCACGTTCACAAGCAGGTCGGCGCGACGTCGTCGCTGCTGGTCAATCCGTAACGAGGCGCGAATCATGATCTCAAGTCTCGTTATCGATCCGGTCGTTTCGACTGTTGCGCTCGCAACCACATCGATTATCACTTTGGCGCTCGCGATTCCGAAGGTGATGCGCCAGTCCGATTTGCGACAAGCCGTAGCGGGCTTCCAGTTGCTGCCGCACGTGCTCGTCGCGCCGTTCGCACTCGCCTTGCCGATCGCCGAAGTGGCCGCCACGCTTGCGTGCCTCGTGCCCGCCACGCGCAGCCTGGGCGCCGCGGCGCTCGCCGCGCTCTTCGTGCTGTTTGCGTTCGCGCTCGGCATCAACGTGGCGCGAGGGCGTACCAATATCGACTGTGGCTGCAATGGCTTTCGCCAGACGGGCAGTCCCGCCGCTCACTCGATCGGATGGGCGCACGTGGCGCGGGTGTTGCTGCTGGCCACACTGGCCGTGCTCGCAGGCATGCCGCAAAGCGTGCGCACGGTCGTCTGGTTCGACTACCTGAGCGTGCTGGGCGCGACGCTCTTCGCCGTTGCCGCATTTTTTACCCTGGACGTGCTGCTCGCCAACCGTCCGAAGCTGAATCACCTGAGGAACTCGTAATGGAAAACGCACTGTTGATCTCTAATGCTCTGCTGTGGGCCGGTGTGCTCGCGCTCTGCGCCATCTCGCTCGCACTGGTGCGCCAGATCGGCATTCTGTACGAAAGGATGATGCCCGTCGGCGCACTGATGATCGACAAGGGCCCGGCGGTCGGCACTGTGGGTCCGTCGTTCGAGCTGGGCGCGCTCGATGGCCGTCAAGTCAAGGTGGGCGGAATGTCTGCCGCGGGCCGCAGCACGCTCGTATTTTTCCTCTCGCCGAGCTGCCCGGTGTGCAAGAAGCTGCTGCCGCTGCTGCCGTCGATCCAGGCGCGCGAAACGGCTACCGACATCGTGCTCGCAAGCGATGGCGACACCACGGAACACGCGGCCTTCTACAAGAAGCTCGGCCTGAGCCAGTTCCCCTATGTGCTCTCACAGGAGCTGGGCATGGCCTACCAGATCGGCAAGCTGCCCTATGCACTCCTGATCGACGAGTCGGGCAAGATCCGAGCGAAGGGCCTCGTGAATTCGCGTGAACACCTCGAAAGCCTCTTTGAAGCGAAAGAGCGCGGCGTGGCGTCGCTGCAGGAATACGTCCACGGGGATCACGCGGGTCATACGAATCACGCGGAGCAGCACGCCTGAGCACGTCATCAAAGAACAGAACGACAGGACGATAAGCATGAAATGGTTCGACAACTTCTTCGAGCTGAGAGCGCGCACCGTCGCGCAGCGCAGCTCGCGGCGCAGCGCCATGGCGACGCTTGGCCGCGCGCTGGTCGGCTCGGCGCTCGTGCCGCTCTTGCCGGTTGACCGCACCTTCGCGGCGGAGAACGCGGCCGCTGCAAGCGGCGCAAGCGCGCCGGCCGCGGGCAAAAACGACGATCCGTATAGCTGCGATTACTGGCGCTACTGCGCGATCGACGGCTGGCTGTGCAGTTGCTGCGGTGGCACGTCGAGCAGCTGCCCGCCCGGCACGACGCCTTCGCCGATCACGTGGATCGGCACCTGCCGAAATCCGCACGACAACACCGACTACATCGTGTCGTACAACGACTGCTGCGGCAAAACGTCGTGCGGGCGCTGCTTCTGCAACCGCAACGAGCGTGAGAAGCCGCTCTACAAGCTCTCGCTGGACAACGACATCAACTGGTGCATGGCAAGCGGAAACGCGAACTATCACTGCTCTGTATCCGCCTTGCTTGGAGTGGCGCAGCAATGACATCAACGATTTCCAACCAGCGCCTCGCAAAGTGGGTCATGACGTTGTGCGCGGCGAGCGCCGCGCTGATGGCGGGCGACGCGTTTGCGCAGAACGTGCAGTTTGCGCCGGGCAAGGCGTTCTTCGACACGAAGTGCGCCGTGTGCCACCAGGCGGGCGGCAGGGGGCAGGATGGTCTCGCGCCGCCGCTCACCGAACTGCCGGGCCGCTACGCCGCGAATGGCGAAGGGCGCAAACAACTCGGCCTCACGGTGCTCAACGGCATGTTCGGCCAGATCGCGATCAAGGACAAAACCTACAACTTCAAGATGCCGAGCTTCCGGACCGAATCCGACGAGGATCTCGCGAGCGTGCTCAACTACCTCGTGTTCGACGCGAATGCGAAGCATGCGGGTGCGAAGCCGTTCACGGCGGCTGAAGTGAAGGCGCTGCGCGTGACGCAGATGGACGGTGCCCAGGTGCGTGAGCATCGCGAAGCCACGCTCAAGAGCCTCGGGCTATGAAGGCGGGGCATGCACGTGTGTGGCTTGCCGCATGTGCATTCGCGCTCGGCGCGAGCGCGCATGCGCAGGAGCGCGGCTACGACGCAGCCTCTGCGCGCAATGCGTGGACGCTCAACTGCATGGGCTGCCATACGGGCGACGCGCATGCCATTCCGGGCAAGGTGCCGCCGCTCTCCAGCGAGCTAGGGCATTTCGTGCGCTTACCTGAAGGGCGCGAGTTCGTGATGCGCGTGCCAGGTGCGTCGAATTCCTCGCTGAGCGACGCGGAGCTCGCAAACGTTTTGAACTGGCTGATCGACACGAAGAACGCGGACACGCGGCCAGCAGATTTCAGGCCTTATACCGCGCAGGAAATCGCAGCACGGCGCAGGCCGGCGCTTACCGACGTCGCGAAGCATCGGGCGGCGCTGGTCGAGCGTATGCACAAAAGCGGCGATACAGCCGTAGCTGAACAGTACTAACGAAAGGCAAGAGCGGGCCGCAACGCGGTGGCCGTGCGACTCAACAGGTATTGGAGATCGAGACGATGAAAGGCAAGACGCAGATGGGAGCGATGTGTTCGGCAGCCGTACTGGCGGCCGTACTGGGCACGCTCGCGGGTGGGGCGCTGGCGGATACGGCCGGCATGGAGAAAGGCGCGAGCGCCGATGGCCGGATTCCGGCCTATGCGGGTCCGCAAGCCGCGCCGGCCGACTGGTCGTATGGCAAGGTGCGCGGCGATTACTGGAAGCACAAGGGCGAGAAGCCGCTCTTCTCGATCGACGCGAGCAACGTCGACAAGTACGCGGACAACCTCACGCCCGGCCAGGTACAGCTCATCAAGCAGAAAAAGGGCTACCGCATGGACGTGTATCCGACGCACCGCGAATGCGGCGCGCCTGATTTCGTGCAGGCCAACACGGCGCTGAACGCGACCCAGGCGAAGATGGATTCGTCGGGCGAGGGGCTGCAAAGCGCAAGCCTGCCCGGCATGCCGTTCCCCGCGCCGAAAACGGGCGCGGAAGCGATGTGGGATCACCTCGCGCGCTATCGCGGCATTGGCGCGGAGTGGCAAAAGGCGGTGACGGCGGCGTCACCGCGGCCGGGCAGCACGGACTGGATCAAGGCCGAATCGAAGCAGACGCTTTACTTCCCGTGGGGCAAGAAGGGCACCGCCACGCCGCAGCAGGCTGGCATGCTCTACGCGATCTACTTCGCCTATGAAACGCCCGCCGCGCTCGCGGGGCAGGGTCTCGTGCAGCGCGACTACTTCGACAAGGCGAGCGATACGTTCTACTACTTCACGGGTCAGCGCCGCGTGCGCCGCATGCCTGCGTATTCGTACGACGCGCCGCAAATCGGCTTCGAGAACCAGTACACGGTCGATGAACCGTGGCTCTTCAACGGTCAACTCGACCGCTTCAACTGGAAGCTCGTCGGCAAGAAGGAAATCTATGTTCCGTACGACGACTTCGGCATGTTCAACTTCAAGGCGAAGTTCGACGACGTCTTCAAGCCGGACGCCGTCAGCCCCGAAGCGCGCCGCTACGAAATGCACCGCGTCTACGTCGTGGAGGCGACGCTGAAGTCCGGCGTGCGCCACGTTGCGACGAAGAAAGTCTTCTACATCGACGAAGACAGCGGCCTTGCGGTGGCCGCCGAAGACTACGATGCCCAGGGCAAGCTCTGGAAGGTCAAGGAGGCGTATCCGATTCCGGTGTACGAGCTGCACGGCGCCTGCGACGTCGAGCCGTTCGTGCAGTACGACCTCAACAACGGCCGTTACGTGACCGACCAGTCGACCATCGGTACGGACACCGACATCCGCTGGTACGAAGACTCGAGCGATGCGCGCTTCAAGGACGACTTCTATTCGTCCGAGAACCTGCGCGCCGTGAGCGAGCGATAACGTAGCGTCCAGCATTGGCGGCGCGCGCACGGGGACGTGCGCCGCCACCCTTCATATTCGACCTGGAAGAAAGCGGGCAGGGGAAAAGCGTGATATCCAAGACAAAAATCAGCGCAGCAGTTTCATTAGTCATGCTAACGGCGGCGCAGGGGGCCTCGGCATACGAGTTCACACTCGACGACGGCGCCGTCAACGGTTCGTGGGTCTCGAACCTCACGGCGGGCGGCGGCATTCGGGTCAAGAACCCGAGCTGCTCGCTCACGGGCGACCCGAACGCGAATGGCTGCGGCGCGGGCGCGAACACGGCGCAGTGGGCATCGGGCGACGATGGCAACCTCAACTACCGCAAGGGGCAGCCGTTCAGCACGTATGTCAGCGCGACGAGCGAACTGCTGCTCACGATGCCGAGTCAAGGCGTCAAGTTCATGGTCCGCGGCACCGCCATGTACGACTTTCTGGCGAACGACACGAACAGAACGCCGCTGTCGAGCACCGCTGCCGCGCAGATTGTCTATCCGGTCGATCTGCTCGATCTCTGGGTCCAGAAGGATTTCACGCTCAACGACCGCTCGGCGCACGTGCGGCTCGGCAATCAGGTCATCAACTGGGGCGAAAGCTTTTTTGCGACCAACGGCATCAATGCGACCAACGCCGTTGATATTCAAAAGCTGCTGATTCCGGGCACCCAGCTCAAGCAGGCGCTGCTGCCCGAGCCGATGATCAGCTTCGCGGCAGGTATCACTTCGGGGCTCAGCACCGAGGCCTACTACCAGTTCAACTGGGAAAGCAACCGCTATCCGCCGGTCGGCTCCTACTGGTCTGCGGGCGACATTTTCGGGCGCGGCGCGGGCCCGTTGACGATCAGCACGACCAACGGCAACGTGAACGGCCCCGACGCGGGCACGATCGCGGGTCCGAACGCGGGTAACTCGCAGACGATCGCGGGCATCAACTCAGGCCTCGTCAACGGCGTGTATGCGGGCCCTCCGTTTAACTCGATCGGCATTCCGACCTCGACGCAGCTGCCGAACAAATACCGCCCGCAGTTCGGCGTCAAGTTCAACTATAAGCCGAAGAACGTCGACGTCAACTTCGGCTTCTATTACGAAAACTATACCGACAAGTCACCGGTCGCCTCGGCGCTGGCGAATGGCACGGAACAGTTCCAGTACCTCCAGAACCGGCAGCTGTTCGGTGCGAGTGCGAACTTTGGCGTTGGCGACTGGGCGATCGGCACCGAGCTTTCGTACCGTCCGCACGATGCGGTCGCGCTGTCCGGGTGCTTTGGCGCGGGCGGCCCGCTCGACTTCAACACGAATGGCGTGTCGGGTGTTAACTGCCAGCAGTGGGAAGACCGCAAAAAGCTGCAGTATCTGATCAACGGTCAGTTGAATCTCACGCAAAGCGAGTATCCGTTCCTGAAGCTGCTTCACGCCGACATGGCGGTGCTAACAATGGAACTCGCGTGGATCTACTACCCAGGCCTCAATTCGAACGGCGTGACGCGCACGGTCGATGGCCAGCAGGTGACGCAGGCGCCGGCGGCGGGTTACTTCACCTGGCTGAACAACGACTCAGGCCTCGGCTACCCGATCACGGCGGCGAAGGGCACGGCAAGCTCGGTCGGCGCGACGATCGACTTCAACTGGACCTATGACGGCACGATCATTCATGGCTGGCAAGTTACGCCTGGCGTGACGTTCTCTGACGCGCTGTACGGCTATACGCCAACCTTCACGGCGAACTACATGCAGGGCGCGAAGTCGGTCAACGTTTATCTGCTTTTCAATCAGAACCCGGCGGTCTGGCAGGCAGGTATCAACTTCACGGCTTTCTTCGGCGGTCACGACACCGTTGGGCAGCCGTACGCCGACCGCAATTTCGTCGGCGTCTTCGCGACACGTAATTTTTAAGCAATCGGGCGCGTGCCTTGTTGGCGCGTGCCCGAAACCGGCAGCAGACTTTGAGGGGCGCAATGTGTTGAATCGTCTGGTTGGCAAGCTCGAGGGGTTCCTGTTCGGGCATCGCGCGATCACGCTGGGCGTGATCGCCTTATTCACGGTCGTGATGGCCGTGTTCGCGCTGCAGTTGCGCATGGACGCCGGATTCGAGAAGCAGATTCCGACCGAACACGAGTACGTCAAGACCTTCCAGCAATACCGGAACGATCTGCTCGGCGCGAACCGCATCACGGTTGTGCTCAAGGCGCGCAACGGCACGATCTGGACGCGCGAAGGGCTCACCCGGCTCTACGAAATCACGCAGGCCGTGGGCTATCTGCCGAACGTCGATCGCGGCGGCGTGCAGTCGCTCTGGACACCTAACTCGTTCGTCAACGAGATCACCGAAGACGGCTTTCGCGCCGACCCGCTGATCGACGGCACGATCACGCCGGAGAGTCTCACGCCCGAGAAGATTGCCTCGATTCGCCAGTCCACCTCGGCGGGCGGCTACGTCGGCGTGCTCGTCTCGCGTGACCAGACGAGCGCTATGGTGACGGCGGAGCTGAACGAGCGCGACGCGAACGGCAAGGCCCTCGATTACGTGGCGTTCAACCACATCCTCGAAGAGAAACTGCGCAAGCCCTATGAAAACGGCGCGTATCAGGTGCAGATCATCGGCTTCGCGAAGCAGATCGGCGACATTGCCGACGGCGCTTCGGGCGTGCTGGTGTTCTGTGCGCTCGCGCTGGTGCTCACGGCGGCGGCCGTGTACTGGTACAGCCGCTCGCTGCGCTTCACGATCCTGCCTATCGCGTGCTCGCTCACGTCCCTCGTGTGGCAGTTCGGCACGCTGCGCATACTCGGCTTCGGCCTTGACCCGCTCGCGGTGCTGGTGCCGTTTCTCGTCTTCGCTATTGGCGTTTCGCACGGCATTCAGCAGATCAACTTCATCGTGCGTGAGCTGTCGCATGGACGCAGCCCGATGGAAGCCGCGCGCCACAGCTTCAGCGGCCTCTTGATCCCCGGCACGCTCGCGCTCGTTACCGCGCTCGTGTCGTTCATCACGCTGCTGCTCATTCCCATTCCGATGGTGCGCGAACTGGCGATCACGGCTTCGCTCGGTGTTGGCTACAAGATCGTGACGAATCTCGTGATGCTGCCGGTCGTTGCATCGTGTATGCATTTCACAAAGGAGTACGCGGACCGCGCGCTGGCGGCGCGCGAGCGGCGCGCGCATTGGCTGAGGCTGCTCGCGCGCCTGGCTGAGCCTCGCAATGCCGCGATCACGCTTGCCGTGACCGCGATGATTTTCGGCGTGGCGGTGTGGCAAAGCCGCGATCGTGTGGTGGGCACACTGCAGCCGGGCGCCCCCGAGTTGCGCGCCGACTCGCGCTTCAACCAGGATGCCGTTGCGATCGCAACCAGCTACGACGTCGGCCTCGACTGGCTCACGGTCGTGTTCGAGACTCCGCGCGTTGCCGACTGCACCGACCCGCGGCTCGGCATCTTCGAAGACGACTTTACCGGCTCGATGAACCGGGTACCCGGCGTCGTCTCGGTCAGCTCGTATCCGCTGATGCTGCGTACCTACAACGAGGGATATAACGAAGGCAATCCGAAGATGTTCGTGGTGCCGATCGACCCCACCAACTATGCGGCGCTGAGCGCCGAAATCAACCGGGTGCACGGCTACATGACGAAGGACTGCAAGATGACCGCAGTGCATCTGTTCCTGGCCGACCACAAGGCAGCGACGATCAACCGCGTGATCGATGCCGTGAAGACCTACCGCGCGGAGAACCATCTGGAAGGCGTGACGATCCGCCTTGCTGCCGGCAACGCAGGCGTGCTCGCCGCGACCAACGACGAAGTGGCGCGCAGCGAACTGCCGATGATGCTCTACGTCTACGCGGCCATCATCGTGCTCGTGCTGCTCGCGTATCGCGACCTGCGCGCGGTGATCGCCTGCTGCCTGCCTTTGACGGTGGCGACGTTCATCGGCTACTGGTTCATGAAGCAACTGCAGATCGGCCTCACGGTCGCGACCTTGCCGGTCATGGTGCTGGCAGTGGGTATCGGTGTGGACTACGCGTTCTACATCTACAACCGGCTGCAACTGCATCTCGCGCATGACGTGCCCGTGGTGAAGGCAGTCGAACAGTCGATTCTCGAAGTTGGCGTGGCGACGATCTTCACGGCAATCACGCTCGCTGTTGGCGTCGCGACGTGGAGCTTCTCCGCACTGAAGTTCCAGGCGGACATGGGCAAGTTGCTCGCGTTCATGTTCATCGTGAACCTCGTGATGGCGATGACGGCGCTGCCCGCGCTCGCGGTCTGGCTCACACGGCTCTTCCCGCGCCGCTCGGCGGTCAAAAGCTCGAGCTTCTTCACTCACTAGCCCGCTACGAGGACGATTCGCCATGCAACGAACAAAGGGTTCGAAGATCGCCTGCGCAGCGCTCGCACTGCTTGCGGGCCTGCAATACACACACGCCGCGCTCGCTGGCGCGGCGCCCGACAGCACGGTCGCGGTCGTCGCCGCGAAGCACCGTGCCGACGCGGAGCATTCGATGGTGCTCGGCGCGGCACTCGCCGGCAACCGCATTGTCGCAGTCGGGGAGCGCGGTGTGATCCTGCTCTCCGACGACGACGGCGTGCATTTCCGCCAGGCGCAGGCCGTGCCCGCCAACGCAACGCTCACGTCGGTCTCGTTCGTCGACGCGCAGCACGGCTGGGCGGCGGGACATTGGGGCGTCGTGCTGCACACCGACGACGGCGGCGAGCACTGGCGCGAGCAACGCGCGGATACGAGCGTCGACCAGCCGCTCTTTTCCATCGCGTTCCGCGACGAGATGCACGGCTGGGCCGTGGGCCTGTGGTCGCTGCTGATCACGACCGACGACGGCGGCGTCACGTGGAAAACGCAGCCGGTAGGCGAGGGCGCGGCCGCAGGCAAGAGCGGGCTGAACTTCTTTTCCGTGTTCGCCGGCCAGGAGAAAGACGTTTATATCGCTGCCGAGCAAGGCACCGTATTCAAGTCGAGCGACGACGGCGCAAGCTGGCAGGCGTTGCACACGGGCTATAAGGGCACGCTCTGGAGCGGCGTGGTCGCACCTGACCGCACGGTCTACGTGGGCGGACTGCGCGGCAATCTGTTCGCAAGCCAGGACGGCGGCGCGACATGGCAGTCCGTGAGTTCCGGTGCGAGCAGTTCGATCACCGGCCTCGTTGCGAATGCAACGAGTGTGGCGGGCGTGGCGCTCGATGGCTACGTGATGGTCAAGGCGGCGGGAGCGCACGATTTCGCGGCGAAGCAATTGCCTGGGCGCGACGCGCTGACCGCATTGATATTGAAGCAAGACGGTTCCACCGTCCTGTTTTCCAAAGATGGCTTAGTTGCCAAATGAGTTGCCAAATAAGTTGCCAAACAAACCAGTCAGGAGCTGAGATGCAAATCGAGGAATTGCTTGCAAACCTCCACACCCAGATGATCGTGGGTGGCCGCACCGTCCCCGCGCGCAGTGGCAAGACCTTCGCCGTGTACGACCCGGCCAGCGGCCGCGAAATCGCCCAGGTGCCCGACGGCGATGCCGATGACGTCGCGGCCGCCGTGGCCGTGGCGAAGAACGCGTTCGAATCGAACGAATGGCGCCGTATGCCTCCTGCCGCGCGCGAACACCTGCTGCTCAAGCTTGCCGATCTCGTCGAACAGCATGGCGACGAACTCGCTGCGCTGGAGACGCTCAACCAGGGCAAGCTACTCGGCTTCTCGCGCATGCTCGAAGTCGGCGGCAGCGCGCAGTGGCTGCGCTACATGGCAGGCTGGGCGACCAAGATCGAAGGCAGCACGGTCGATCTGTCGTTGAGCTTTCCGCCGGGCGTACAGTACCGCGCGTCGACGCAGCGCGTGCCGGTGGGCGTGGTCGCGGCCGTCGTGCCGTGGAACTTCCCGCTTCTGATGGCCGTGTGGAAAATCGCGCCGGCGCTCGCGTGCGGCTGCACGGTGGTGCTCAAGCCCGCCGAGGAAACGCCGCTCACCGCGATCCGCCTTGCCGAACTGGCGCTCGAAGCAGGCTTTCCGCCGGGCGTGCTCAATGTCGTGACCGGTCGTGGCGAAACGGCAGGCGCGGCGCTGGTGCGCCATCCCGATGTCGACAAGGTGACGTTCACGGGCTCGACCGAAGTGGGTCGCCTGATCGGCGCGCAGTGCGGCCGGGATATCCGCCGCGTGTCGCTCGAACTGGGCGGCAAGAGCCCCGTGATCGTGCTGGACGACTGCGATCCGCGCAAGGCCATTGAAGGCGCGGCGGGCGCGATCTTCTTCAACCACGGCCAGGTGTGCACGGCGGGCTCGCGTCTTTATGTGCCGCGCTCGATGTACGGGCAGATCGTGGAAGGCATCGCGCAAGTGGCCAACAGCCTCGTGCTCGGTTCGGGTTTCGACGAGAAGACGCAGATGGGTCCGCTCGTTTCGTCGCGCCATCGCGACAAGGTCGTCGGCATGATCGCCGAAGGCCGTGCGCAGGGCGGCGAAATCATGGCGGGCGGCGCGGCGCATGACGGCGCGGGCTATTTCGTGCGCCCGACCGTGGTCGCCAACGAAGGGCGCAAGCCGCTTTCGCTCGTGAATGAAGAAGTGTTCGGCCCGGTGCTGGTTGCCATGCCCTACGACGATCTCGAAGAGGCGATCAGCGCCGCGAATTCAAGCGAGTACGGTCTCGGCGCAAGCGTGTGGACAAACCAGCTCGACAAGGCACTGCGCGTGGTCGACCGCATGGAGGCGGGCACGGTCTGGGTCAACTCGCACAACATGGTCGACCCCGCGCTGCCGTTCGGCGGGTTCAAGTCGTCCGGTGTGGGGCGCGAACATGGCCGCGCGATCATCGACGCGTACACCGAGACGAAATCTGTCTGCTTCGCCTACTGAACCACGTTCGAGGATCAAGGCACAATGAATACGTCACCAGCGGATCTGCAGGGCCTCGCCATGCGCGAAGAGACGAATGCGAAATCACGAGCACGCCTGTGGGTCGCGATACTCGCGGGTGTGGTCGGGCCAGAGGTGTTCATCGTTCAGCCCGCGGTCGTAGAGGGCTTCGTGAAGTATCTGGGCTTCGACGCGGTCGCGGCGGGTTACGCAGCTTCGGTGGAGGTGTGGGGCATTGCGTTGAGTTCCATCCTGCTGCCGCTGTTCGCGAAGCGCGTGAACTGGCGCACGGTGATCGTGCTGTCGATTCTGCTGATGGCGTTTGGCAACGCGGCTTCGGCGTTCACGCCCGATCACAGTGTATTTCTTGTGCTGAGACTACTCGTGGGAATTGGCGCGGGCGGCCTCATTTCGCTCAGCTTCGCGGCGGTCGGGTTGACAGCCAACCCCGACCGCAACTTCGGCTACATGGTCATGTGGGTGATGATCTACGGGGCGCTGGGGTTGTGGCTCGTGCCGAGCGCGTTCGCCATTGGCGGCATGAAGCTGCTGCTGTTCTTCTTCGCCGCGTTTCCGCTCGTCGTGCTGCCATTCGTGCGCTACCTGCCGCGCGGCGGCGAAAGCGCGCCGCAATCCGATGCGAACGCAATCGAGCTGCCAAGGCCCGCGAAGGCGTCCGCCTTGCTCGCCATGCTGCTGTACTTCGTGGCGCAGGGCATCGTCTGGGCCTATCTGTTCCTCATTGGCACCGTTGACGGTCTGAGCGAGCAGCAGGTGGCCAACGCGCTCACGCTTTCGCAGTTCATGGGCGTGCTCGGTGCGTGGGCGTTCGGCGTGTGCGGCACGCGCATCGGCCGCTCGCGCGCGCTTACGGTGAGCGTGCTCGGCGGCTCGCTGTGTCTGCTCTTTCTCACCACGCACACGACCTTCGCCGTCTTCGCGCTGGTTGTTTGCATTTACAACTTCTTCTGGAACGTTGCCCAGCCCGCGTTGCTCTCGTCGATGGCCGTGTTCGACCGTAGCGGGCGCATGGTGCTGGCTGCCACCGCCATGCAGATGATCGGTCTCGCGACTGGTCCCGCGCTCGCCGCCTGGATCATGACGTCCGGCGCTTATTCTCAGGTGATCGGGTCCGGCGTTGCGTTGTTCGTCGCGAGCTGGTTCCTCATCTATTACCCGGTGCGCTCGCATGCGCGCATGCTGCGCCGCGCCGCCACCGATACGGAGACTTCCGATGCCTGATCAAGAACTGTTGCAGCGGCGCTACCGCGTGCTCGGCAAGCGCGCGCCGCTCTTCTACGACACGCCTTTGCATATCGTGCGCGGGGAAGGCGTATGGCTTTACGACGCCGAAGGCAAGCGCTATCTCGACGCCTATAACAACGTGCCGCACGTAGGCCATTGCCATCCGCGCGTGAGCGAGGCCATCGCGAAGCAGGCGTCGATGCTGAACACGAGCACGCGCTATCTGCACGAGAACATCGTGGAGTACGGCGAGCGCCTCGTTTCGACCTTCGACGCTTCCTTGCCGATGGTGATGTTCTGCTGCACAGGCAGCGAGGCCAATGAACTGGCGCTGCGCATGGCGCGGGAGTGCACCGGCAACATGGGCATTATCTGCACCGCGCACTCGTATCACGGCAATACGGCGGCGGTGGTGCAGGTCAGCTCGTTTCTTTCCACGCAGCAGCAGCGCGGCCGCTATGTGCGCACGATTCCCGTGATCGACCCGTATCGCGAGCGCGCAGGCATGAGCGAAGACGAACTCGCGAGTCGCTACGCCGAGGACGTGCAGGCCGCCATCGACGCGTTCGAGGCCGACGGCGTGCGTGTAGCAGGCCTGCTGATGTGCTCAGGCCTCTCGTGCGAGGGCTTGCCGGACGTGCCCGCGGGTTATCTCGCGCGCGCCGTGGAGAAGGTGCGGCGCGCGGGCGGCGTGTATATCTCCGACGAAGTGCAGGGCGGCTTTGGCCGTTTCGGCTCGCATTTCTGGGGACATCAGAAGCTTGGCGTCACGCCGGACATCGTCACGATGGGCAAGCCCATGGGCAACGGTCACCCGCTCGCGGGCGTGGTGGCGCGCCGGGAATTGATCGAAGACTTCGCCGAGCGCAATCCGATGTACTTCAACACGTTCGCGGGCAACCCCGTTTCGTGCGCCGCGGGCATGGCGGTGCTCGACGTGATCGCAGATGAAGGCCTTCAGCAGAACGCGCAGACCATGGGGCAATACGTGCTCGAACGTCTGCGTGCGCTGGCGCAAAAGCACGCGGCGATCGGCGACGTGCGCGGCAGCGGACTCTTCTTCGCCGTGGAAATGGTCGAAGACCGCGCGGACAAGTCGCCTGCCGGCAGCGTGGCGCGCCGCGTCGTCAACGCCATGCGCGAGCGTGGCGTGCTCATCAGCCGTATCGGCGTGCACGACAACATCCTCAAGATCCGGCCGCCCATGCCGTTCACGACGGTCCACGCCGACCAGTTGATCGACACACTCGACGCCGTGCTCAACGACCTTTGAGAGGATCGCGATGACCCATACAGAAGACGCGCGCGCGTCGGAGAACGCGTTTGCGCTGCAGCATCTTGCCGCCCAGGCGCTTGAGATGTGGGACCTCGGCGACTGCGTGATCGCGCCGATCAAGATCCGCGAGAACGCTGTGTTTCGTGTGGATGGCCGCGACGGTCGGCGCGCGGTGCTGCGCATTCACCGCCTCGGCTATCACGATGACGCAGCGCTGCACTCGGAATTCGAGTGGATGCAAGCGCTCGCGAGCGCGGGCGTCGAGGTGCCGCGCGTGGTGAAATCGCGCGCGGGGCGCCCGTTCGAGCGCGTGCATAGCGATGAACTGCCGGCAGGCCGCCAGATCGACGTGCTCGAATGGGTCGACGGGCGCCAACTCGGCGCGCTCGAATCGGGTCTCGATGGCGGCGAGGAGGACGTCGCGGGCCGCTATTACACGCTTGGCGGCATGGCGGCGCGCATGCACAACCATACGAGCGCGTGGCGGGCCCCTGCGGGCTTCAAGCGGCATAGCTGGTGTGAGGAAGGGCTCGCGGGCAGCGAGCCGCTCTGGGGCCGTTTCTGGGAACTGGAGCAACTGAGTGCGCCGCAACGGCGGTTCTTCGAGCGGGCGCGCGAGGCGCTCTGGGCTGACCTGAGCGCCTATGGCAAGGATGCCGGGCAGTTCGGCCTGATCCACGCGGATCTCGTGCCCGAGAACGTGCTCGTGGACGGCGAGCGCGTGCGCGTGATCGATTTCGACGATGCGGGCTTCGGCTGGCATTTGTTCGACGTTGCGACGTCGCTCTACTTCATCCGCGGCGAGCCGTACTTCGATACCGCGATGGAAGCCTTCGTCACGGGCTACCGCGCGCATCGTCCGCTAGTCGATGAGCAGCTGCGGCAATTGCCGCTGTTCATGGCGGCGCGCAGCACGACCTACCTCGGCTGGGTGCATGAGAAAAAGCACACGGAAACGGCCAGGACACTCACGCCGGTACTGATCGATTACGCGACTTCGGCGGTCGAGGAATATCTGCGCGGCAGGTGAGGGCAGCGCCGGGGCATGCTCCGGCGCGCGTTATTTCGGACGATTGTCCGAAGGCATGGCGTCGAAAAGCTCGCGATAGTCCTGCGTGAAATGACCCGAATGGAAAAAGCCCCAGCGCTGCGCCGCGTCGCGCACGGTGAGCTCGGCCGACGGCGCTTTGCGAAGCAACTGGTGCACGTAATTCAGGCGTATCGCGCGCATATATTCCACGGGCGATTTGCCCGTCACGAGGCGAAAGCTCGTCTGCACCGTGCGGCGGCTGATACGCAGCGATTCGCAAAGCTCGTGCACCGTCACGGGTTCCAGCGGGCGCGCAATGATCATGTCGTGCGCGCGTGCAACTACGTCGCTATGCGACATCCAGGTGATATCGGTCTTATCGTCCGGAGTGCCGCTCTCGACCACGGCATCGAGCATCTCGAAGATCTGCGCGGTCACGGTGCGTTGGGCCAGCTCCGACTCTGCGAACGCGTTCAGCGCAAATGCCTCGTCGGTTACGTAACGCCACAAGGCGATGAACTGCTCGCGCACGCCGGGTTCGAGCGGAATGACGGAAGTCTTGGTGAAAAAGCGGCTTTCGAGGCGTGCGGCCAGCTCCGGGCGCTCGCGCAGGAACGGCACCTTCACGCCAATGCCGAGTATGGCGGTCTCGCCCGGGAAATGCAGCACGAACTCGCGGTTCGCCCGCGCGCAGATCAGGGAATCAGCCGTAACGGCGCGGTCCGCGAAAGTCACCGGAGAACTCGCGTCGAGCACGATGCCGAACACGAGCATGTCGCTGGGCGTGCTGCCCTGCTGCACGATGCGGCGGTTCACGGACTCGTAGAACACGTGTATGCCGTCGCTGCCGATTTGCTGTAGGCGACCGTGGAATTGTCCACAATCGAGCTGGAAGTATTGCTGTTCCCAGCCAGAAAGCAGCGCCGCGTGTTCGCCGGCGTCGGTAAAGGTGTGATTCTCGAGCTGCATGCTGATTGCGAATAAAACGCGGTACCGATCGGGGTGGCGGCCATCCTGGTCACCATTCACTGACCGCCTGGTCGGTTAATGCCGGTGTGAGGATGACGGGCGGAACGCTTTCTCGCAAGTCCGGGATGGCCCTCTCCGGGATGCCCCTGGCTTGCGTTGGTTGACTTGTCTCCTTTCTTCGCTTCGGCTGTGTCGTGGCGCGCCACGATCGATCCCGTGCTCGCCGATCGTTTTGTCTGATGTATGCGCTCGCACCTTCTTCGTGAGGCGGCGCGGGTTGGCTAGTGGTATGCATGCAGCGTACCCGCCGCCGCGCGAGAAAAAAATGCGTGCGTGCGGCAGGGCGCCTGGTGGGTTTCCTCACCGATCTAAAGGTTTTACCAGGGTGCGATTTACGCCGCGGCGCAAGGGCGAGCCACGCGGTGGAAATTGCGGTCGAAGTAGACGAGACCGTCGCCGTCGCAGCGCACGCGAATATGGGTCGCCTTCACGAACATGACCGAATGAGAGCCGACGTCCTTGAGTTCGACGATCTCGCCTTGCAGGCTCGCGAGCGCATCGCGCAGCACGGGCACGCCATGCTCGCCTTCATCCCAGAACGGCAGGCTAAAGCGCGCGTCCATCGACAGTTGCGTAAGACCCGCGAAGTGTTTTGCCAGCAGCTCGTGCTCGCCGGGCAGCACATTCACGCATACGCGGCCGTTGCCCGCGAAGGCGGCGTGCATCGCGCTCGAGCGGTTCAGGCAGACGAGCAGCGTAGGCGGCGCGTCCGTGACGGAGCACACGGCGCTCGCGGTAATGCCGCAGCGGCCGAACGGACCGGCCGTGGTGATCACGCTGACAGCGGCGGACAAGTGCGCCATCGCGTGGCGAAAATCCTTGCGGGTGTCATGCGTCGGGAGCGTGCTGGATGTGTCGGACATGATGTGTGTTTTCCGTGCAATTGCTGATCTTGTGATTCGAGTCTGTGATTAACAGCGTACGGCAAGCACCGCGCGAAAAATACTGTCACGATTGGCCTGAGTGATGGCGTCGCTCCCGATCCTTCTAAAGATTTCACCAGGTATCGCGGAAACCGGAATGTGCGCTTTGAAATTACGCGGCGGAATTACGGGGTAATGCGCATTTTCAGGGCTTTATTGGCTGGTTATGATGGGTCATGCAACTGCGGGAGCGCGCAAATGAAATGGGACGGCACAGGGCACGTCTCGCGGCGCTTCGCAACGAACAATCTCGGAGAGAGCAGATGACTTTACCTGCTCCGGTCATCTATATCGTCGACGACGACAACGGCATGCGCACCTCGCTCGCGTGGCTGCTGGAATCGGTTGGCGTGAAATCGGAAGGTTTCGCCAACGCAGCCGATTTTCTGCGTGCATTCGATCCGGACGTCCCAGCATGTCTGGTGCTCGACGTGCGCATGCCAGAGACCAGCGGTTTTGATGTACAGGCGGAATTGAACCGACGAGGTGCGACGTTACCTATCATTTTCGTGAGCGGACACGGCGACATACCGATGTCCGTGCGCGCGCTGCAAAACGGCGCAATTGATTTCGTGGAAAAGCCGTACAACTCGCAGCAAATGCTCGATCGCGTGCAACGCGCGATGAAGCTTGCCACGCAGCGTCATGCCGCCGACCAGAAGCGGCGCGATCTGCGCAAACGCCTCGAATCGCTCACGGGGCGCGAGCGGGAAGTGCTACGCGGTGTGATCGATGGCAAGGGCAGTAAGCGCATCGCGTCGGAACTCGACATCAGCGTAAAGACGGTCGACGTGCATCGCGCGAGCATCAAGGACAAACTCGGTGCCGCGTCCATTGCGACGCTCGTGCGCGATGTGATGGCGGTATGGGACCAGGACGCGCAGACGCACACGTCGTGAGGCGGCGTGTGCGTCGCGCGTTTTGGCGCGAGAGTTGGCGCACTGGTTAGCGCATGTAAAGACCGCCGTTGATGTCCCAGCACGCTCCGTTGGCGAAGTACGCGTTGCCCGAGGCGAGCAGCACGGCGGCGTCGGCGACGTAGTCGGCGGCGCCCAGGCGCCCCACGGGAATGCTCGCAATCACTTTGTCGAGTTTGTCCGCGGGCACGCTCTCGTGCACGATAGGCAAATCGAGCGGCCCCGGCGAAATGGCATTCACGGTCACGCCAGAGGCGGCGAGATCACGCGCGAACACTTTGGTGAGCGTGATGGCGCCGCCCTTGGCCGCCGCATAGTGCGCGCCCGTTGCCGAACCGCCATTCTGGCCGGCCAGCGAAGCAATATTCACAATGCGTCCTTCGCCCTGGTTCGCGAAGTGCTGCCCGAACACCTGGCAGCCGAAGAGCACGCTGCGCAGATTGACGTCGATGACCTGATCGAACTGTTCGGCCGTGATCTCCATGACAGGCACGACCTTCGATGCACCCGCATTGTTCACGATCGCATCGACGTGGCCCCAGCGCGCGACGATCGCATCGCGCGCACTCTCGAAATCCTCTTTGCGCGTGACGTCTAGCTTCAACGCGAATGCGCTCGACGCATCGGCGCTCAACGCGCGCGCGGTGGCAGCGGCGGCATCGAATGCCACGTCGCCGAGGACGACGCGGTAGCCCGCCGCATGAAAACGCGCGGCAATCACGGCGCCGAGGCCGCGCGCCGCACCGGTAACGAGGACGACTCTGCTGGACATGGGTTTCTATTCCTTGAAAATTTCAGCTGGCGAGCGCTGCTTCGAACGCTGCAGCAACGGCGCAAACCCGTTCGTCGGCGCCATGGCGTCCTATGATCTGCAGCCCGGCCTTCAGCGGTGAGCCTTCAATGGGCAGCGGCAGACTCAGCGCCGGATGACCGCTGAGATTGAACGGGCGGATCAGCGACGACATCGCGATCACCGACACACCGCGCCGCGCATCGTCGACCGTGATCGGCAGGGCGGGAAGCGTCGGCATCACGATCACATCGACGCTGTCTAGCGCGCGATCCACGGCATCGGTAAAGCTGCGGCGCACGCGTTCCGCTGCGCTCACCTGGTCGGACGTAGTGGACGCAGCGGCGCGCAGGCGTGTTTCCAGATCCGCGCCGAGCTTGCCGCTATCCACGAGATGGCCGAATGCCGCCCACGTTTCCGCGTTGATGATCGCAAGGCCCGCATGGAACGCGTCGGCGAGGCCCGCAAGCTCGATGGCCCGAGACGAAAACCCCGCACGCTGCGGCGCGCGCGTGACGGCGGCAAGCAGGTCTGCTCGCGCATCGACTTGCGCAATACCGATACTGCACGCGGTGAGTTCTTCTCGCGCGGCTGCCTTGTCAAATGCGGGCGCGATGACGCCCATCGCCTCGACGATCATGCGCACGTCGCGGGCAAACGGGCCCACGCAATCGAGCGTCGATTCGGCGGGCGCGACGCCGCGCCGTGAAACGCGCGCGAATGTGGGCTTGAGGCCGACTACGCCGCAACATGCGGCGGGACCGCGAATCGAGCCGCCCGTGTCGGTGCCGAGCGCAGCTTCCGCGAGCCCCTGGCCGACCGCGCTCGCAGAGCCGCTCGACGAGCCGCCCGGAATGCGCGTCGCGTCTTGCGGATTGACGGGCGTGCCCGTGTAATCGTTTATGCCCGTCATGCCGAACGCCAGTTCGTGCATGTTGGCTTTGCCGACAATTTTCCACTTCGCGTCGAGCAGAAACTGCACCACGTCTGCATGCTTTTGCGCGTGCGCGGTTTCTGCGAGCGCGCGGCTCGCGCCCGTCGTGCGCATGCCCGCAATGTCGATGGTGTCCTTGATGACGATGGTGGGTCCGTCGCCTCCACGAGTGAAGGCACTGATCAATGCGCTCATCGATTCGATTTCCTTTGGGGGTCAGGCAGCCGGACGCGGCGACACGCGCCATGGCGCGTCGAAAAGCCGCTCGGTGCGAAAGTGCGCGATGAGCCACGTAGATGCATCGGGCGCAGGCACGAAGTCCACTTCGAGCCGCGCGCCGATCAGCTCCGCGTGCTCGTCCACGTAGCCCGAAGCCTGCAGCATGATCCAGCGGCCCGTCGCGCGCGCGGGCGTCACCATTTCGATGCTCTCGGACGTGAGAAAGTGCACGTTGGTCGCGAAGTACGGCGCGGGTGGCAGATAGCGCGCGAGCATCGCAACGATGGCCTCGCGGCCTTTGATACGGCCGAACTTGCTCGTATATTGCGGACCGATGCCTTCCCACACCGCATCGGCCGTGAAAAGGCTGGCGAGCGATTCGCCGTCGAGCGCGCCGCTCGGCACGTCGCACAGCGCCATGTAGAGCGCCATGGTTTTTCGTGCGGCGCTAGCGCCTTCGAGTGCGGCAAGGCGCGCTTCCAGCGCCGCAATCGTGCGTGCAGCGTCAGTGATCGTTGCCATAGGATCAAGCGGTCGCTGCGGGCGGCACGGCGAGCGCACGCCCCACACGCGCCTCGATCTTGCCGTAGCGCCACAGGTTGTATTCGCCCACCGGCGTCGTGCGATAAAGATTGCAAACGGCCACGGCCGTATCGAAGTCGGCAACGTCGGCCATGATGTAGAAGGTCCACGGCGCGCCGCCGGCCTGGCCGACCACGAGGCGGTCGTCGTCCATGATGCCGAGCACCTTGACGCCTTCCATCGCTTCTACCGCGGCGAGCATCTTGCCGTACGCCTGCCAGACTTCGCCGATCTTCTCGCGCGGCAGGTCGAAAAAGTTTTGCGTCACGCCGCAGCAGAACAGGACGCGCAGCGGAAGGGGGCGGGAAGTTTCGGACATTTGATCGATTCCTTGTGATATGTGTGATGGATACGGTTACAGATAGCCGGGAATCGGCGGCACGCCGACGAACACGGCGCCCGCACCGTCGAAATTGCCCTCGCCGAGGAACGCGTGCTGCGTCACTACCATTGCGTCGCGCAGCAAACGCTGCAACGGGTGCGTTTTGTAGATCGCCATCGTGCCGCCAAGGCGATACGCGCGATGCACCACGTCGGCGCCTTCGCGCGCGATCTGCGTAGCGGAAAGACGCAGCAGGCTGACCTGATCGGGGGTCACGGGGTTGCCGGCGAGAATGGATCGCCAGACGCTATCGGTCGACTCGTAGAAGAATGCGCGTGCCGAGCGCAGCTGTGCCTCGGCCTTTGCAAGCTCGATGCGGTAGTAAGCACGGTCCGCGAGCTGCGGCGCGCCGGTCGTCGTGCGGCGGCCGCCGGACATATGGTTCGCCACGTCGAGCGCCGCGCGCGCGAGACCGAGGTTGACGACCGCGAGCACCTGGGCCGCGTAAGCGACGGTCGGATAGCGATAGAGCGGCTCGTCCACGCAAGGCGTCCCGCCGCGCACGAAGGTCCAGTCGTCGGTGATGATCTGGTCGGTCACGCGCAGGTCGTGGCTGCCCGTGCCCTGCATGCCGACCACGTTCCAGTTTTCGACGATCTCGACCTGCTCGGGGCGGAACACGGCCGTGCGCGGCTTGTTCGGGGCGTTGCCCGCGCCGTTGCCAGTGCTGATGCCCACGCCGAGCCAGTCGGCGCCCTTGCAGCCGCTCGCGAACTTCCACGTACCGTTCACGCGCCAGCCGCCTTCAACCGGCTGTACGGTCTGCACGGGAAAGAGGCCGCCCGCGAAGGCCTGGTCGGGGCCGCTCGCGTAGATGTGCGCCTGCGTTTCGAGCGGCAGCGCGGCGAGGTAGACATTGGCCGAGCCGAAGCTCGCAACCCATGCCGCGGAGCCGTCGGCAACTGCAATCCGCTCGATCATCTCCAGGAATTCGCCAGGCGCGCGCGCGTCGCCGCCAAAGCGCCTGGGCGTGCCCGCGCGAAAGATGCCAGCGCGCTTGAAGAGATCGATGACGTCGCGTGGGACGTGCGAAAGCCGGTCGAATTCGTCGCGGCGCGCGGCCACGACGTCGATGACCTCGTCGAGCGAGAGGCGGCCGCCCGACTGCGTGGCGCAGGCCTCTGCATTGATGTCGCTATGGGACGCGACGGCGGTCGCAACTAATGCCATGGTGTTTCTCCTGAGTTCCTGAGCCGCAAGGTTGAAGGCCATGTGTATCGGGCGCAGCGCGAACGCGTGCGCACAGTCTGGAACTCAGTCTAAAAAGGCAAAAAGGGGTCATCAATTGGGACGCCGCACGCATTTTTAAGTAGCGTTCCCCGCGCGCCTAAAGAAATCTTCAGGTTCCCCGCTCCGCGCGCGGATGTTATCGTTTGGAACCACCAGGCGGGGCGTGCCGCCATATCCGGTTCACGATCATGACGTACCCCACCGAAGACGATTTCAGCCGCCTGCTCGACGCCTTGACCCTGTGCGTGCTGCTGCACGACGCCAGCACGAAGGCGATCGTCTGGGCCAATCGCGCGGCCTGCATCGCGCTGGGCTTTTCTGTCGAAGAACTGCTGCCGCTGAAGGCGCACGACATGACGCACCCCGCGCCGAAATACGCGCGCGAAATCGCCGTGGCGGCGATGGACCGCTCGATCACCGAAGGGCCGCAGGGCTATGAATGGTGCTATCGCTCGCGCACCGGGCAGGACATGCTTTCGGAAGCGATTGCGACGTATGTGCCGCTCAAGGAGCGCGCGGTCGTAATGGTGCAGTTTCGCGACATCAGTGCGGAAGAGGCGATGCGCCAGGCATTGCGGCGCCACGAAACGCGGCTGCGCGAATTCATGCAGGACCTCAGCGAAGGCGTGGCGGTGCTCAGGCTCGACGGCACGGTCGACTTCATTAGCGACTCCGGGCGTCGCGTGCTCGGCCTCGCCGCTGAACAGGCGCCGGGTTCCGTGTTCGACTACTGCAGCGAGCGCAACCGCGAACGCCTTGCCGAGCAACTCGACGACGCGCCGCTGCAGGGTCCGTCCGAGCCCCAGCGCTATCGCATGACGCGCCGCGACGGCAGCGCGTGCTGGCTGCGCATTACCTGCCGGCGGCTCGTGATCGAAGACGATCTCGACGGTCTGTTGATCCACTTCCGTGACATCTCCGACGAGGTGAGTATCGAAGACGCACGCCGCACCGAAGCACGCATGCTCGAATACGCCGGGCGTTACAACGCGATGGGAGAAATGGCCACGGCGATTGCGCACGAGTTGAGCCAGCCGCTCGCGGCGGTGCGCAATTTCATCGAAGGTGCGATAAGGCGGCTCGAACAGGCGGGGCCCGTTGAAGATGCGATTTGGGGTCTGCGCAGCGCTGACCGCCAGGCGGAGCACGCCGCACTCATCATCAAGAGCGTGCGCGAATACGTCGTGAAGCGCGAGCCAACCGAAACGCGCTCGGACCTGCGCGACATTCTCAGCGAGGTCGCTTACTTCATCGAACTGCGCGCGCGCGACGCGAGCGTGCGGATGCATATCGTGCAGCCCATGGCCGCGCTACCTGTGATGTGCGAGCGCGTGTTGATCGGGCAGGTCGTGCTCAATCTCGCGTTCAACGCGATCGACGCGCTGGCCGATGTCGATGCGGACCGGCGCGATCTCACGCTCGCTTGCGAGGAGAAAGACGGCAGGGCGCTCGTGAGCGTGATCGACAACGGACCGGGCGTGCCCGCCGGTGCGCATGGCCGCCTCTTCGACGGCTTTTCGTCGTCGAAGGCGGGCGGCAACGGCATCGGCCTCTCGCTGTGCAAGAACATCGTTACGCGGCACCACGGCGCAATCTGGGCGCAGCCCGCGCCGGGCGGCGGGCTCGAATGCTGCTTCGCGCTGCCGCTCATCCCCGCAGGTTAGCGCCCGAGCGAACGGGCCGTTTTGCCGCCAAGGCCAAAGTCGGTATTCGGGATGTCCTTGATGATTACACGCGTGGCATCGAGCGCAGAGTCGAGCACCTCGGCGCTTGTCGTTGCGAGCGCATCGATCAACGCGGCTTTCTGTTCTAACGTGCGCCCTGCAATCAGGATCGCGACGATCACCGGCAGCGAAGGTGGCGCGCCATCGGCGGCACGCTTGCCGCCGATACCATAGTGCGTGTCAGCCAGTTCGCTCAGCAATATGCGCACGGATTCGGCGGGCGCGCCGATCGCTTCGACGGTGGCTTCGGTCAGACGCGCGATCAACTGCGCCTTGCGTGCTTGCGCGTGGCCAGCGGGCAAATAGACTTCGAGTGTAGGCATGGAGTCGAATGGCAGAAGGGCGCGCAAGCCGAGCCGCGCGCCCCTGTTTTTAGAGCAGGAATCCGATCGCGCTCAGCGCTTCGGTCGAATCGATCAGGCGGACCACCTTTTGCAGAAGCTTCGGCTCGCCGCTCGCGAAGCTGATGCGGTGCGTGAGGTCCGCCGCGAAGATCGTATTCGCGCCGCGCTTGTACGCCACGATGATCTGCGCCGACTTCACTTCCACGGTATCGGCCGCATCGCTCGAGAGCGTGAAGCGCGAAACCGTGCGCACCGTGCGTGCCGCATCGCTCGCCGATGCCGAATAGCCCGACGTCATACGCTGTACACGCATTTCGCGCATGTGCTGGTCGTCGTAGGCGTAGTTCAGCGTGGCGGCGAAGTCGATTGTGTTCGGGTCGATCGGCACGACGTAATGGCCCTTCGGGTCCCACAGTTCGAGCCAGGCGCTGTATTCGCGGCGGTCCAGCATTTCTGCTTCGCGCCAGATGAACTGCACGGCGCGCGTAAAGGTCTCTTGCGAGTTGAGTACGTTTCGATCGTCCATCATGCCTCCATCATGGCGCGCCACTGTGCATACGCTTCGCGCATGCCGGTTTCGTCGGTGGCGTGCGCGGTCTTTTCTCCGTTCGGTGCCGTGGTTTCGCGGTTCAGGCCGCGATTCACTAGGATCGGCGTGCCGGGGCCGGCGTGGGAGCCGCGCTGCACGCGCTCCCAGGCTTCGGCGTCGTCGGGGCTGCCAAAGCCGAACGGGCCCTGGAAGTGTTCGTGAATGCGCAGGCGCACGCGGTTGGCCTCCTCGGGGCCGCCATCCATGGCGAGCGCCACGTGGCGGATTTCCGTTTCCTCTGCCGAAATGGGCCGCAGCACGCGGAAGAACGCCATCGAGAGCGCGAGGTTCGGGAAGAGGTTCAGGTTGAAGCCCACACCCATGAGCGAGCGTACGATGCGGCGCACTTCTTCGGGCGTGTGGCGCCCGGCCAGTTGCGCGGCCAGTTCCTGAAAACGCTCGGGCAGCGGCGCGCCATCGTCCTGGTCGAGGTCGACGAGTTCGGGCACGAGCACGGCCAGGCTGTGGCCATTGCCGAGCGAGCGGCAGAAGGCCTGATCGCTCGTCATGAAGCTCGTGATCGCCGCAGCCGTTTCGTCGTCGATCGACTTCATCCACGACTTGTGCACCACAGGAAAGTGATAGAGGTCCGTGGTGTTCTCGAGCTGGATCTTCCAGTTGCCCTTGAACTTGAACTTGTGTTCGCCGTTGGCTTTCACGGGGTATCCCGCGCCCTGCTTCATGAAGAGGTCGATCCAGGGCTTCGCGCCGCCGAGGAAGTCTTCGAGGGGTTCGATATCCTTGTTGAAGCTCGCGAAGATGAGCCCCTGATAGATGCCGACGCGCAGCTTTTCAAGCGGCAAGTCTCCCTTTTCGCACACCCCTTCGTAGCCGTCGCCATAGGGCAGTGCGCGCAGCGTGCCGTCGAGCGCATACGACCAGCTATGGTACGGGCACGTGAAGCCCTTGGCGTTGCCCTTGTGTTCTTCGCACACGGTCGCACCGCGATGGCGGCAGCGATTTTGCAGCACGTTCACCGTGCCCGTCTTGTCGCGCACGACGATAACCGGCTGCCGGCCGATGGTCGTGGTGCGGAAGTCGCCTGCGTTGGGCAGTTCGCTTTCGTGCGCAACCCAGATCCACGTCTTGTAGAAAATGCGCTCGAGTTCCGCTTCGAACAGCGCCGGATCGTAGTACAGCGAAGGCGCGATGCGGTCCGTCTCTACGCGGCCGCGCAGCGTACTCGTGTCGATGGTCTGCCAGTTATCGCTCATGATGTCGGAGTATCGGGGTGATCGCGATGTCTCGCGAGGAGGTTAAAGCGCAGGTCGTGCACCGCCTGTGCGTTGATTGAAGTCTCACGCCTGGTGCTTCATGCGTCAAATCGATCTAAAATTGAACCTCACATAAACGCGGCTGATAAAACCATGCCATCACTCGACAACGTCGATCTGAACTTGCTGCGGGTCTTTCAGGCCATCGTCGAGGAGCGCAGCCTGACGAAGGCTGGCGAGCGGCTCGCGCTCTCGCAGCCCGCCATCAGCTATTCGCTATCGCGCCTGCGCTCGCTGTTCGACGATCCGCTCTTCATCCGCACGCGTGCCGGCATGCAGCCAACGCCGGTCGCGCTGGAACTCGCCGCGATCGTCGGCCGTGCCCTCGACACGGTGCGCGAGGCGCTGCGCTACGCCGAGCGCTTCGATCCGGCGGTGAGCACGCGCACGTTCAGGCTCTCGCTCTCGGACGCGGGAGAAATGGCTTATTTGCCGCCGATTTGCGAAGCGCTCCATCGCGAGGCACCGCGGATGCGCGTATGCGTCGAGCCACTGCCGGTGGACGAGATCGAGGACGCCCTACGTTCGAGCCGCCTCGATTTCGCGATCGGCAATCTGCCCGAGCTGACCTCGCGCACACGCCATCAATTGCTATTCGAAGAGACCTACGTGTGTATGACGCGCCGCAGGCGCGGCTTGCCGCGCGGCGAGACGCTGAGCCTCGCGCAGTTCGTCGAGGCCTCGCATGTGCAGGTGAGGTCCGTCGAGCACAGCCATCACGCGTTGGACGACGCGCTGCGCTCGCAGGGCGTGGGCAGAAATATCGCGCTGGAATTGCCGCACTTCGTCGCACTGCCAGGCGTGCTCGCCGTGACCGACCTGTACGCGACGCTGCCGCGCCGTCTCGCGCACATCTTCAACGCGGACGGACGCTTCCAGATCTACGCGCTGCCCGTGACCATGCCGGTCGCAGCCGTGACCATGCACTGGCATGAGCACTTCCACGATGACGAAGGCATTGCGTGGATGCGCGAGCTGATTCAGGCCATCATGCAGCGGTTCGACAAGGAGAAGCGCTGAACACGGCGATGCTCAGAGATCGAGCACGAGAACCGGCGAGCGTGAGCGCGAAATGCAGCAACAGATGACCTTGTTGCTCGCGCGCTCGGCCTTGCTCAGACAGTGGTCGCGATGTTCGGGCTCGCCCGTCACGACGTCGACCATGCAAGTGCCGCATACGCCTTCCCCGCACGACGTATCGACCTCGATGCCGATGGTTGCGAGCGCATCGACTATCGAAGTGTTCTTTTCCACGCGCACGGTTTGTCCCGTGCTGGCCACCTGCACGTCGAATGCATCGAGCGCTGCATCGCTTGCGGGCGACGCGGGCTCTGCCGCGAAACGTTCGAGATGGATCGCGTCGTCGGGCAAGCGCTGTTCGGCCACCGCGACCACGCGCTCCATGAACGCGGAAGGCCCGCACGTATAAACGTGCGTGCCCGTCTCGGCCGTAGCGAGACACCACGCGAGTGCACCGTCCAGCGCGTCGGGCTCCACGCCGTAGTGCAGCTTCGCGTAGGGCGCAAATGGCGCGCGCGCGAGCAGCGGCAGGAACGCCGCGTGTTCCGCACTGCGCGCGAAGTAGTGCAATTCAAAGGGCGCATTCTGCTTGATGAGGTGATACGCCATTGACAAAAGCGGCGTGATGCCGATGCCGGCTCCAATCAGCACGTGCCGCTGCGCTCCGGGCGCAAGCTGGAACAGGTTGCGCGGCGCGCCGACCGCTAGCTCGCTACCGACTGCCACGTCGTCGTGCAACGAACTGGAGCCGCCTCGCGATGCACTCTCGCGCTTCACTGCGAAGAGCTGTACGTCGCGCTGGTCCGGGTCGCCACAGAGCGAGTACTGGCGCGTGATGCCGGACGGTGCCGTGACGTCGATATGCGCGCCCGGTTCGTAAGCGTCGAACGGCTTGCCGTCGAGGCGCGAAATGCTGAACGAGCGAATGCCTTGTGCTTCGTCGCACAAGGCGTCGACGCGAACCTTGAATGAAGTGGCTTGCATGATGAGGCCGATCGCTGAAATAGCGGTAGTTTCTGGATGCTGGACTGAATGGACCATTCGCGCGCGAGGCGCGAGGCGTTGAACCGAGCATACGGCCGCCCGGAAGATCGGGCAAATCGATAAAAAATGGCCGACCGCATCAATGCCATTGATAATACTGGCGCGGGAGGCGCATGTTCATCTCAGGCGCGCGTGGCGCTCAACGTCGCCTCGATGCCTGCGTCTGCGCGCTGCGCGTGCGCGTCCTCGCGCGCGAGGCTCAGGCGGAACTGCCGGCAGCCGAAGCCCAGCAGCACGGTCGCGAGCAACGCCGCGACAAGGCTCACGATCGACATCGATTGCCCAACTGCAAGCGGCGAACCGAACACCTTGTCGGTCAACAACGCGACGAGCGTCGTGCCAATGCCAAGGCCGATCAGGTTCGACACGAGCAGGAACACGGCGGAGATCTGCGCGCGCATCTGGTTCGGCGCGAGCGTTTGCATCGCGGCGGTCGAAGTCGGCATCGGGAACGAGGCGAAGAACATCGCGATCACGAGCAGCGTCAGCGAGCCGCCAAGGCTGTTCACCTGTGTAAAAGCGGCGGCGGGCAGGGCCATTGCCGCCGCGCCGATACAGCCCGCAAGCATGGGGCCGTCGCTGCGGCCGCGGCGCAGGAGCCAGTCGTTGAGCCAGCCGCCGCAGAACACGCCGGTCGTGTTGGCCACGAGCAGGATCGTGCCGAGCGTATAGCCCGCCTCCACCGGCGACATGCCGAAGCGGCGGATGTAGAACGCCGGGGTCCAGCTCATGAGGCAGAACAGCGTCATCGCGTAAAACGAGAAGCCGACGTAGTGGCAGAAAAACGTTTTGCCATGCGAGCGGATGAAGCGCGCGGAATCGGCAAGCGAAACACGCCGCGCTTTGCCGCTCACGTCCTGCACGAGCCCCTTGCGCTGCGGGTCGCGCACCGTGAGGATGAAGACGAGGCCCACGAGAAGGCCGGGCAGTCCCACAATAAAGAACGTGACCTGCCAGCCATGCACCGAACCGACGAAGGGCAGCGTGACCATCGAAGCCTGCTTGAGCAGCGCGATCACATAGCCGCCAATCAAAAATGCAATGCCGCCGCCAATGAACGAGCCGAGCGAATAGACACCTGCCGCCCGGCCGAGTTTCTCCTTGGGGAAGTAGTCGGCAAGCATGGAGTAGGTGCCCGGCGAGAGCGAAGCTTCGCCCACGCCCACGCTCATGCGCGCAAGAAACATGTGCAGAAAGTTCTGGCTGATGCCGCAAGCCGCCGTAGCGACGCTCCAGAGCGCGATGCCGGTAGCGATGATGCGAGGCCGCGCGAAGCGGTCGGCGAGATACGCGAGAGGAATGCCCATCACGGCATAGAAGAGCGAGAACGCGAAGCCGTGCACGAGGCTGAACTGCGTATCCGTGAGGTGCAGGTCGCGCTTGATCGGCTCGATCATGAGCGCCAGCACCTGGCGGTCGACGAAGGAAAAGACATAGGCAAGCATGCAGATCAGCACTACGTACCACTCATACGTGTAGCGTCTGGCGCTTTTTGCGCCGGCTGGCGCGCTGGCGGGGGTGGGGGTCATGGCGTATCTCCGATGTGTCGGTCGTGTGGTCTCAGGTGCATGCACTCTGGTGGACCAGCGTACGCAAACAAATTTCGCAGATATAGGCGCAAGTTTCCCAAACGCCTGCTCGCAACTACCGAGCGCTCTAAAGAAATCACCAGGGGCGTCCCCGGGAAATCGCGTACTGACGGGGGCTGGAGGCTGTACTTTGCGCGTGCCGCCGCGTTCATGAACGAGATCTATAAGTGATATATGGCCCGCTTGATCGACGCCGGATATTGGCCTTTCTAGACTCGCCCCGATTCCTCACGACTCGCGGGACGACAACAATGACCAACTGGAAGTGGTGTATTTCAATCGTGGGCATGGCGGCGGTGCCCGCGCTCGCGCAATCGAGCCTCACGCTTTACGGCCGTATCGACACGTCGATCGAATATGCGAACTTCGGGCCGAACCACGTGGTGCGCATGGGCACTGGCAATCTCTTCGCGACGCAATGGGGTTTGAAGGGCGTGGAGGATCTCGGCGGCGGCTATGCCACGATCTTCAAGCTCGAAAACGGCTTCAATTCGGCGACGGGCGCGATCAGCGGCAACGGCTCCCTGTTTGGCCGCGAAGCGTGGGTCGGGCTCACCGGACCTTTTGGCGGCCTGCAGGCCGGCGAGACGTATACGATTCTCCATACGTCGTTCGTGACCTACAGTTTGCCGGGATATGGCGCGGGTCTCGCATGGGGCAACGCGTCGAACAACTTCGTCCAGCCCTGGTTCCTGCGCACGAGCAACACGCTGCGCTACACGTCGCCACGCTTTGGCGGGTTGCTACTGCGCGCCACGGCTTCGCGCGGCGCGAATGGCGCGAGCAACGTGCCTTCGACACTCGGCGACACCTATGGCGCCGGAATCAACTACGCGAACGGGCCGCTTTCGATCGACGTCGATTACATGCAGCAGAAGTTCAGCACGGCAACGGCCGCGACGCTCTCGCCGACGAGTCCCACCGGCACCGGCAACTACGCGCTCGGCGCGATCTCGTACGATTTCGGCTTCGTGAAGCCGGCGTTCATCTATTTGCGGCACCGCGGCGGCCCCGACGTGACGACGGCGGTGGCGAGCGCGTATTCGAACCCGCACAACGACTTTTTCGAATTGAACGCGACGGTGCCGATCGGCCGCGCGTCGCTGCTCGTGAGCTACGGTCACTATCACAAGATCGCGGACAGCGAAGGCAATGCCGATTCATATGGCCTGCGCTTCGACTATCCGCTCTCGAAGCGCACCGTGCTCTACACGGGCGCGGCGATGGTCCACAACGGCGAGCATGCCGCGTTCTCGATCAACGGCGCGGGCGGCGGCGCGGTGCCGGTGGGCAAGCCGGGCGCCACCGCAAGCTCGATCGTGGCGGGCATTCTCACGTCGTTCTAAACGAGCCGCTCGCCTTCATGCGTTGAGGGCGGCCGGAGACTGGGCGGAATCGCGAGCCAGCTGTCGTACGGCTCGCGCGTGCCGATGCGAAATAGCTCCATCAATAGCGCGCGCAGCCAGCGGTGGCCCGGATCGGCGTCGAAGCGACGATGCCAGTATGCGTTGACGGGCCACACCGACGCATTGGCGATCTCGAACGCGGCCATCTCGCCGAGCGGAGCGAAGGCGCGCGCAACGGTTCGCGGCAGGATGAGCGCGTAGTCGCAGCGATAGAGTATGGCCGGCACGACCATGAAGTTCGGCACGGCTACCCGGACGCGCGAAGTGAGCCCGTGTTGTTCGAGCAGCGCCATCGACTGCGGGTGCGAGCTCACCGAAATGAACTGCAATGCAGGCGGCACGGTTGTATCAAGCACGAAATGCTCGTCGAGTCCGCAACGCTCGGCCACACGGCGGGCCATCATCAGGACATAGCGCTCCTGCAGCAGTTCGCTGCGATGGAAATGCGTGAATGCATGGGGGAAGTGGCCCATCGCAAAGTCGATGCGGCCCGACTCCACCGCTACGTTGAACTGGCTTTCCTCGATATGCAGCGTCTCGATGACGACGCCGGGCGCGCGCTCGTCGAGTTCACGCATCAAGGTGGGCAGGAACGCAGTCTCCGCGAAATCGCTCATGTGGAGCCGAAAGGTGCGGCGCGACGTGGCGGGCGAGAACTGGGCGCCCTCGTCGAGCACGGCCTGGAGGATGGCGAGCGCGCGGTCGATTGAGGCCGCGAGACGCTGCGCGCGCGGCGTGGGTTCGACGCCGCCGCCCGTGCGCACGAAGAGGGCATCATGAAACAGGAGCCGCAGCCGGCCGAGCGCATGGCTCACGGAGGGCTGCGTGATACCCAGGCGCAACGCCGCGCGCCCGACATGCTTCTCCGCGTAGACCGCATTGAAGGTCTTGAGCAGGTTCAGGTCGAGATCCTGCACGCGCAGCGCGTCGGTGGGCTCGTCGCCCGGGGGCGCAATGAAGTCGCTGGGGTTCGGCATGGGTGTGTGCTTTACTGGCCGCGCTTCGCGGTCGCAGAAGGCGGATAACCGTAGCGCCGCGCATACGCCTTCGCGAAGTGGCCGAAACTGTGCACGCCGTGCTCGAGCAACACGTCGGTCACGCTGCGCTCGGGATCGGCTTTCAGCGCGCGATGCACGGCTTCGATACGCCGCTCACGGATAAAGTCGGCGGGTGACTGGTCGAGAAACTGGCTGAAACCATTTTGCAGCGTACGCGGCGACACGCCCGCCACCTGGGCGAGCGTCGCAATGGAAAGCGTTTCGCCGAGATGCGCCTCAATATACTCGCGTGCGCGCTTCACGTGCGCGGGCAGCGGCGGCTTCGCGCCGCGCGCGAGCATTTCACTGTACGAATGAGGTAGTTGCATGAGCAACAGTGTGGCGAGCCACTGCGTGAGTTCGGGACCGAGCAGGCTGTCGCGCGCGCTCGGCTCGATCTGTTCACACAAGGTGCACAAATACCGCAGTGTGGAATGAAACACGGCGGCGCCGCTGTGCGTGCGGCTAATGTCCAGTTCGAACACGAGCGGACGTCGCAGTGAGTTTTGCAGCATCTCCGCGAGCTTGATTTCGAGCGCGGCGCGATCGACGCGCAGCAGCAGGCTGCGGCATGCGGTGTCGGTGCTGATGCGGCTTTTGCGTGACGGCGACGACACACTGAGGCTGCCCGCCGAAAGCGAGGCACGCTCACTGCCCGATTCCAGCTCGCAACGGCCCGCAAGCGTCGCGCGAAAGAGGTAATGATGGTCGAGTTCGCCCGCGTCGATATGCGTCTCGCGGCCGTAGCACAACTCGAGCATGCTCGCGCGATGCATCGCGACGCCATAGAGTTCCGCGTTCAACGGCTCGCGGCCCGACACCTCCATGCGGTGCTCGCAAAGCAGCTTCGCCACTTCGCGTTCGACATCCTCGCGCGCGCGGGAAGCGCCGAGCCGGTTGCTGTGTGTGCGGGGAATCGCTATTTCCATCGTTTAATGGCCTCGAAGTGACAGCAGAGCCTCTGCGCCTATGATCCGATGGTCAATAAGTCTGCGCAAGAACGGATTCACCCGCATACGTCGCGCGAATCCGTTGCCGGAGTTGAATAGCGTTTGCGCGTGTTGACGCGCAGCGCGCGAGCCGCCCCTTTAATCTCGACACTGACCAATGAAGCAAGGGATTGCACAAGGAGGCAGGACATGAAGGTTAGCGTACTGGGTGGCGGGCATGGGTGCTTTGCGGCTGCAATCGACATGCTCGAAAAGGGCCACGACGTGACGTGGTGGCGGCGCGATACGGCCGCATGCGCGCGTTTGCGCGAGCTGGGCGAACTGAACGTGAAGGACTGGCGCGGCAAGCGGCGGGTACCCGTTGGCGAGGCGCGTGGCGCGATACGCCTTGCCGACGATCTCGGCAGCGCAGTGCGCGAGGCGCGGCTCATCGTGATCCCGCTGCCGTCCACCACGCACGAATCGCTGGCAAGCCAGCTTGCGCCTCACCTGGCCGATGATCAGGTAGTCTTTCTGCCGCCAGGCACGTTCGGCAGCTACGTGTTCGCGAAGGCGATGGCCGATGCGGGCAACCGCGCGCGCGTGGCGTTCACGGAAACGGGCACGCTGCCGTATCTCGTGCGGCGCCACGGCGAAAACGACGTGGTCATCAGCGCCTACGCCACACGCCTGCCGACCGGCGTGTTCCCCGCCAACGCGGCCGAATGGGCGCTCCCCGTGCTCAAGGAGGGCTACCCGAGCGTCGAGCCGATCGAGGACGCGCTAAGCGGTGCGCTGATGAACGCGGGGCCCGTGATCCACCCGCCGCTCATCATGATGAACGCGGGGCCGCTCGAGCATTTCGAGGCGTGGGATATTCACAATGAAGGCACGAAGCCGTCGATTCGCCGCGTGACGGATGCGCTCGACGCCGAGCGCATGGCGGTGCGCGAAGCGCTCGGATACGGCGCGCCGCATTTTCCGCTCGCCGACCACTATGCGAGCGAGGGCGACGAATGGATGTATGGGCGCGGCGCGCACGGCAAGCTCACGGACAGCGGCGACTGGCGCGAGCGCATCGACCTGAAGGCGCACCGCTACATGCTGGAAGACACGCGGCTCGGCCTCTCGTTCATCGTTTCGGTGGGGCGCTGGGCCGGGGTGCCGACACCAGTCGGCCAGGGATTGCTGAGCATAGCGAGCGCGGTTTCGGGACGCGACCTGTACAGCGAGGGCCGCACGCTCGAAAACCTCGGGCTGGCCTCGCTTTCGCGCGAATCGATGCGCGGCCTGCTGGCGCGGGGGCTCGCATGACGCACAGTGCCGTCGACGTGAAGCGCGTCCACGTGCTCGGCGCGGGACGCATGGGGCAGGGCATCGCGCTCGCGTTCGCATTTGCCGGATTGCACGTGACGCTCATCGATTTCAAGGAGCGCAACGAACAATCGCGTGCCGCATTTGCGGCGGCCGCGCGTGCCGAAATCGCGCGGCAATTGCTGACGCTGGTCGAGTCTGGACGTATCGACGCCAGCGGGGCCGATGAAGCGCTCGCGCGTGTCGAAGTGCTCGATCGCGTCGGCGCCGAGGCCACGCTTGCTGGCTGCGAGGTCGTGTTCGAGGCGGTACCCGAAGTGATGGCGGCTAAGGAGGCGGCGTTCGCATGGCTCTGCGCGCATGTCGATGATGCGGCAACGATCGCATCCACGACATCGACGTTTCTCGTCACCGATCTGCAAAAGGTGGTCACGCAACCGCAGCGGCTCGTCAACGCTCACTGGCTCAACCCTGCGCACCTGATGCCGCTCGTCGAGATCAGCCGAAGCAGCCTCACGCACGACGCGGTCGTCGCGCGGATGAAGGGCCTGCTGCTGCGCGTGGGCAAGGTGCCTGTGGAATGTGCGCCGTCTGCCGGCTATATCGTGCCGCGCCTCCAGGCGCTTGTGATGAACGAGGCGGCGCGCATGGTGGAAGAGGGCGTGGCCAGCGCGCACGACATCGACATGGCCGTGCGTACGGGCTTTGGCCTGCGCTTTTCGATCCTCGGGTTGCTCGAGTTCATCGACTGGGGCGGCTGCGACATACTTTATTACGCGTCGCATTACCTCGCGAAGGAGATCGGTCAGCGCTTCGAACCGGCCGCCATCGTCACGCGGCATATGGAAGAAGGGCGCGACGGCATCCGCGACGGCAAGGGCTTCTACGACTACACGGATGTTGAAGTGCCCGAGTACGTGAAGCATCGACTCGGCGAGTTTGGGCGATTGCTCGAGCATCTCGAGCTTGCGCCGCACTACAACTCGGCAATTGCGCCATGAAAATCCATGTCATGGATGATACTCGCCATATATGATTGATTTGACAGATGTGGCACCGGTCTTTAACTTCTGGTCTGCATTCCCACGGGTAGTTAATACGACATCCTAATGACTTCA
>NZ_CAJMZA010000042.1:0-50871 GCF_905220195.1 Paraburkholderia sp. J8-2 | reverse complement strand
TCCGATGGTGGAAAGGGAAAGCATGGTGGGGCGACTGGAAGAATAAGTGCTCGGATGACTGAAAGCTGAGGGATGGCAGTCAATGACCGAAACTGGCCCTCGGTGCCCGCATTCTACGGCCTGCAAGGGGAGATGCCTATTTCGACCGAGTGGCGGGCGCGAAACCATCGGCCTGGATTCCTCCCTGTGAAATCGGTTCTGCTTAGGCAGATGCGCGCATTAGCCCCATGCTTAAGCATTTGATTTCAAGGAATTTCTTGATGCTCAACAAGTCATTTCAAAATATTTCACGAACCACCCTAAATAATTCGGGAACCAAGCCGTTAAAGTACGCACGAGAACTCCGCCCAGAGCATTTGCGGGCCGAGGAAAAATAAACATACGCCGTTCGGGGTTGAGAGCCCGCACGCCGCGGCCGTGGACACCGTCAACCCGTTATGCCCGATTTATCGTGGACCATGCCCGTAGCGCGTTGGTCCTTCTGGTCTTCCGCAGCGGAAAGTTTGCCTGAGGTTGCGTTCGTCGATCCGATGATGCGCCGCCGCCTGAGCGCGCTTTCGCGGATGGCGCTGAAGGTGGCGGGCGACTGCGTCGATGCGCAAACCCGGGCACGCGTGGTCTTCGCATCGCGGCACGGCGAGTTGCGCCGCACGACGGACATTCTGCGCGACATCGAGGCAAAGCAGCCCGTTTCGCCTAACGCGTTCAGCCTTTCCGTGCTCAACGCGATGACGGGGCTGTTCGGCATCGTGCGGGGCGACCGCTCGCCGGCTACGGCGCTCTCCGCAGGCGCGCAAACGCTGGGCTACGCGCTGCTCGAAGGCCATGCGCTTTATTCGGAAGACCCTGGCAGCCCGGTGCTGGTCGTCTACGCCGACGAACCCGCCGACGCGCGCTACGGCGCAATCGAACAGGAAGTGCAGCGCGGCGCGTTCGCATTGCTGCTCGACGCGAGCGCAGCGCCGCAAGGCCGGCTCGCATGCTCCATCACAGAAAACAAGCCGGACACGGCCGCACAGGCACAGGCACGCGAATTCGCCACGCAAAGCGAAGCGTTGCATCACTGTCTGAGCGAGGGTGGGCGCGCCGCGTGGCAGGGCAGTGGCGGCACCTGGCAATGGAGCTGGCATGTCGGCTCGGCTTGATTACGGCTGGCGGCTCTTCGCCACCGGCTTCGCCTTCGCGTTGTTCGGCGCATGCGGGCTGCTCTTCTCGGTGATCGTGTTTCCGCTCGCGTGGGTCTGGCCGCATCGTGCTTCGCGGCAGCGCGCGATCACCACCGTCATCCACTGGTTTTTCCGCGCGCTCGTGGCCGCTTTGCAGCGCGCGGGCGTCATGACGCTCGACGTGGCCGGCGCGAACGCGCTGCGTTCGGGCGCGCCCGCCATCGTCGTGGCGAACCATCCCACCTATCTCGACGTGGTGGTGCTCCTCGCGCTCACGCCTTCCGCCTGTTGCGTCGTGAAGAACGCGCACTGGCGCAACCCGTGCTTCTGGGGCATCGTGCGTGCGGCCGAATACGTGAGCAACGCCGATCCCGCAGGCTTCGTGCAGGACTGCGCGCGCCAGCTCGCGAACGGCTACAGCATGATCATTTTTCCCGAAGGCTCGCGCAGCCCGGCGCCAAATCGGCTGCATGCGTTCTCGCGCGGCTTCGCGCATACGGCGCTGGAGGCCGGCGCGCCGGTGCTGCCCGTGCTCATGCACTGCGATCCGCCCGCCTTCACCAAGCAGATGCACTGGTACCACGTTCCGCAGCGACCTTTCCGCATGACCGTGAACGTGCTGGCGCCCATCGGCGTCCAGCCGCTCGCGCCGCGCGACATGCCCTCCGCACTCGCCGCGCGCAACGTCACGCGCACTATCGAGGCGCAAATCACACAGCACCTGTTTGACTATGGATACTTTAAAACTGGAAATTAAGCGGCTCCTGATCGAGGCGCTCGATCTCGAGCATCTCACGCCCGCCGATATCGACGACGACGCGCCGCTGTTCGACACCGACGGCGTGGGACTCGACTCGATCGACGCGCTGGAGATCGGCATCGTGCTGCGCCAGCACTATCAACTGACCATCAACGCCGACGACGAAAACGTGCGCGGCTACTTTCGGTCGATCAACACGCTTGCGGCGCTCGTCGCGGGCCACGCAAACGAAAACGAGGCGCTGGAAGCCACTGCAGGGAAAGGGGATTGAATCATGAGCGAAGCTGAAATTCTCGACCGTATCCGCGAGATCTTTCACGAGAACTTCGATATCGATCCGGCACGCGTCACGCCGGAGGCGCATCTGTTCGAGGAACTGGATCTGGACAGCATCGACGCGGTCGATCTGGCGATCAAACTGCAGGAAATGACGGGCCGCCGCATCAAACCGGAAGAGTTCAAGCAGGTGCGCACGGTGGGCGACGTGATCGCCGCGGTCGAGTCGCTGCTCGTGACCCAGGCTTGAGGCCATACGTGACGGTGCTTCGCGGGCACGGCTCGGCTGAGCCTGCCGGTGCAGGTGAAAGCGGCACGGCAGACGACGGCGCACGCGGCCGGGCACGCGGCAAGTGGCGGCTGATTGCCAGTCTCGCCTACCCGGTCGTGATTCTTTGCGCGTGGCGCTGGGATTCGCCGCGCTTCGTGGGCTTGTTGCTGCTCGTGCTGCTGTGGATGCAGCGCGTGGCCGGCACGGGCGCGCTCGCCGCGACCCTGCGCAAGCTCACGCCGGTGGACTGGGCCGTGGCCGTCATGCTCAATGCCGCCTCGGTGACCATCGTCTTCACCAATAGCGAACGCCTCATGCGCCTGTATCCCTCGCTCGTGAATCTCGGTCTGCTCGTCGCATTCGGCGCGACCCTCGTCAAAGGGCCGTCGATGATCGAGAAATTCGCACGTCTGACTTATGCCGATCCGCCCGCACACATCGTGCGTTATACGCGCCGCGTCACGCAGATCTGGTGTGGTTTCTTCGCAGTGAACAGCGTGTTTTCCGCTTGGACGGCGCTCGCCTTGCCAGCCCGTGCCTGGTCGCTCTACAACGGCGCGATTGCCTATGGGATCATCGGCGCGCTGCTTGCTGGCGAGTTTGCGTGGCGCAAATGGATCATGCTCCCGCGCGCTGCGCGACGGGAGGCGGCGTGATCGCATTGCACGAGCTTCTCGTGGCGCGTTACCGCGAGCCGCGCGGCGCGGTTTGCATCGATGGCGCAAACGTGACGGACTTCGCGACGTTCCGCGCACATGCGCTTGGCATCGCCGCACGCATGCGCGCGCGGCCGGGCCAGCGCGTTGTGCTATGGAGCGACGACCCGTATGAGTTCGCCTGCGCTTTGTTCGGACTGCTTGCGGCTGGCAAGGTGCCGGTGATTCCCGCAAACGCGACGGCGGGCTATCTCGCTGAACTGAGCGATGCGTACGATGCGGTGCTCGACGAAAACGAGCTCGCCGCTTGGTGTGCCGAGATCCCTGCGGTTCAACCTGCGAAAGCCGACGTGTCGATCGACGCGAACGCCTTGCTCACGCTCTTCACCTCCGGCAGCAGCGGCACGCCGAAGCCCGTCCACAAGACACTGGCGCAGTTCGACGCGGAGGTGCATACGCTGGAAGCCGCCTGGGGCGCGCTTCTGGGCAAAGCGGCGGTGCTCGCGAGCGTACCGCATCACCACATCTACGGCTTGCTGTTCCGCGTGTTCTGGCCGCTTGCGGCAGGAAGGCCGTTTGCCCGCGCGACCTGCGCCGATCCCGCGCAACTACAGGCGCGCATTACTGAGTGTTCGGCGCAGTGCGGCGCGACGGTCGTCGTCTCGACGCCTGCGCAACTCTCGCGCTGGCCCGATCTGCCGGGGTTTGCCGCGCTCAGTCCGCAGCCGCGCGCGTTCTTCTCGTCGGGCGGCCCGCTGCCGCTCGACACCGCGAAGCAATACTCCGCCACGTTTGGCGCTGCGCCGCTGGAGATCTACGGCAGCACGGAAACGGGCGGCGTCGCCTGGCGCAGGCAAAATGAAATGCAAGCGTGGACGCCCATGCCGGGCATCGCCGTGCGCGCGGGTGCTGTGGAAGAGGGCGGCGCGCTCGAAGTACGCTCGCCGCACCTGGGTCACGATGACTGGCATCGCACCGACGACAAAGCCGCGTTCGACGAGCACGGCCGCTTCGTGCTGCAAGGGCGTCTGGACCGCGTGGTCAAGCTCGCCGGCAAGCGTGTGTCGCTCAGCGAGATGGAGAGCAAACTGCTGCTGCATCCCGGCGTTGCCGAAGTGAGAACCGTGCTGCTCGAAGGCGGCTCGCGCGAGCGCATCGGCGCGCTCGTTGTGCTCTCCACAGAGGGCCGCGAAACGCTGCGCCGCGACGGCCGCGTGCTGCTGCTCAAAGCGTTGCGCCGCCATCTCGCAGCGTGGTTCGACACGGTCGTGCTGCCGCGCCACTGGCGCATTCAGCGCGCGCTGCCCGTCGACTCGCGCGGCAAGATTCAGGCGCGAGCGGTCGCTCACGCGTTCGCGGCAAGCGTTGAAGGATTCGAATTGCTCGCTCAGTGGGACGACGCAGAAGCGCGCGTATTCGAGTTGCGCGTGCCGCACACGCTTGTCCATTTCGCGGGCCACTTTCCAGGCTTGCCGATTCTCCCGGGCGTCGTGCAGGTCGACTGGGCGATGCGCTTCGCGCGCGAGTGGGTGCCCGGCGTGCGCGCGCTCGCCTCGGTCGATCAACTGAAATTCACCATGCCGGTGCCGCCGGGCGCGCTGCTCAAGCTCGTGCTCAGGCACGATGCGGTGCGCCGCCGCGTGGCGTTCGCGTGGCGCGTTGGCGAGCGCGACTGCGCGTCCGGCGCCTTCGTGTACCGGGAGCCCGCATGAGCCTCGCGGCCTGTATCGTCATTCCGATCTACAACCACAAGGACGCGATTGGCGGCACCGTGGCGAACCTGATCGTTCACGGCCTGCCGCTCATCGTCGTGGACGACGGCAGCGACGAAGCCACCCAGCAGGTGCTGGCGGACCTCGCGCGCCGCTACGCCGGCAAGCTCACGCTGCGGCGCCTGCCCGTGAACGGCGGCAAGGGCGCGGCGGTGATGGCGGGGCTGCGCGCCGCGCGCGACGCGGGCTATACGCACGCGCTGCAGATCGACGCCGACGGCCAGCACGACGCCGCGGACGTGCCGCGCTTTCTCGCCGCCGCGCAGGCGAACCCGCGCGCGGTCGTGATCGGCCAGCCGGTGTACGACGAGAGCGTGCCGAAATCGCGCCTCTACGGGCGCTATCTGACCCACGTGTGGGTCTGGATCGAGACGCTCTCGTTCACGATCCGCGATTCGATGTGCGGCTTTCGCCTCTATCCGCTCGACCTCGCTTGCGCGCTGATCGACAGCGTGAAGCTGCCCGAGCGCATGGACTTTGACATCGAGATCCTCGTGCGTTTGCACTGGCGGCGCGTGGCGTTCGTCTCCATTCCGACCGCCGTCACCTACGCGGCCGATGGCGTGTCGCATTTCGACGTGCTGTGGGACAACGTGCGCATCAGCCGCAGCCATACGCGGCTGGTCGCGGGCATGCTCGCGCGCCTGCCGCTCCTGCTCGCGCACAAGGTTTTGCCGAAGCGCGCGCAAGCGGGCGAGGGCAACGAAGCATGGTGGCGCAGGGCCGAACGCGGCAGCCGGCTCGGCATGGCCTTGCTCGCCTGGAGCTGCGGTGTGTTCGGGCGGCGTTTCACTACCCTCTGGCTGCACCCCATCGTCGCTTACTTTCTGCTCACGGGCCGGCCCGCGCGTGAAGCCTCGCGGCGCTATTTCGACCGGCTGCGCCAGTGCTCGCCGGAACGCGAGACGCCGCGCCCCGGCTGGCTCACCGCTTACCGCCATATGCTTTCGTTCGCGCAGTCGGGCTTCGACAAACTGGCCGCGTGGACGGGCCGCGTCGATCAGACCGATGTGGAGATCGACGACCCGCGCGCGCTCGACGCGCTGCTGGCAAGCGGCCGCGGCGCGCTCGTAATCGGCTCGCACCACGGCAACCTCGAAATGGCGCGGGCGCTGGCCGTGCGAGGCGCGCAAACGAAGGTGACGGCCATCGTCTACACGGAGCACGCGAAACGCTTCAACAGCGTGCTGGCTTCTGCGCATCACGACTTCGCGCAGCATCTCGTGCCCGTGAGCGACTTCGGCCCGCAAACCGCGCTGATGATGCAAGAGCGCATCGAGCGCGGCGAGTTGCTCGTCATCGTCGGCGACCGCACGCCTGCGCGCGAAACCGGCCGTACCACCGAGGCGCAGTTCCTCGGCGAGACCGCCGCGTTTGCCCAGGGGCCCTATGTGCTGGCGCACGCGCTCGCTTGCCCGGTCTATCTACTGTTCTGCCTGAAAGAGCGCGCGGGCTACCGCCTCTACTTCGAGCCGTTTGCGGAACGCATCGATCTGCCGCGCCGTGGCCGCGCCGAGCATATTGCGGCATGGGCGCAGCGCTTTGCCGCGCGCCTCGAACACTATTGCCGCAAGGCGCCTTACCAATGGTTCAACTTCTACGATTTCTGGGCGCGCCCCAGTGGGGGAGCGAATGGCCGAGACTGACCTGAAGGATGCCGAAGTGAAGCCGGATGCCGTGGTATTCGGCGGCCGCCATCTGACGATCGAGGACGTCGTGGCGGTAGCGCGTGGCGGCGCCGCTGTGCGCCTGAACGACGACCCCGCCTGGCGCGAGCGCATCGCGCGCGGCGCGGAGTTTCTGCGTCGGCATCTCGAAGCCGGTGCGACCGTGTACGGCGTCAATACGGGCTACGGCGACGCCTGCGTCGTCGACGTGCCGATGGCGCTCGTCGAGGCGCTGCCGTTGCAGCTCACGCGCTATCACGGCTGCGGCATGGGCGAGTATCTGGACGATGCCTCGGCGCTCGCCGTGATCGCCGCGCGCCTGAACTCGCTGGCTTTCGGGCTCTCGGGCGTGCGCCCGGTGCTGCTCGAACGTCTCGCCGATCTCATCAATCATCGCGTACTGCCGCGCATTCCCGCCGAAGGGTCGGTGGGCGCAAGCGGCGACCTCACGCCGCTTTCGTACGTCGCCGCGGCGCTGGTCGGCGAGCGCGATGTGCAGTTTCGCGGCGCGCCATGCGAGGCGCGCGACGCGTGGCTCGCGCTCGGCCGCGAACCGCTCACGCTCGCGCCCAAGGAAGGCCTCGCGTTGATGAACGGCACGGCGGTCATGACGGGCCTCGCCTGTCTCGCGTTCACGCGCGCGGCGCAGCTCGTGCGCTTGAGCGCGCGCCTCACCGCGCTCGCGACGGTGGCGCTGGACGGGCGCGCCGCGCATTTCGACGCGTTCATCTTCGAAGCCAAGCCGCATGCCGGGCAGGGCGAGGCGGCGGCGTGGATCCGCGCCGATCTGGCGGGCCGTCCCGATACGCCCGGCCACCGGCTGCAGGACCGCTATTCGATCCGCTGCGCGCCGCACGTGATCGGCGTGGCGAACGACGCGCTCACGTGGATGCGCCGTGACATCGAAAACGAACTGAACAGCGCCAACGACAACCCGTTGATCGATCCCGACGGCGAGCGCGTGCTGCACGGCGGCAACTTCTACGGCGGCCATATCGCGTTCGCGATGGACGGTCTCAAGACGGCGGTGGCGAATCTTGCCGACCTGATGGACCGGCAGCTCGCCTTGATCGTCGACGACAAGTTCAACAACGGCCTGCCGCGCAACCTCACGGGCGCGACGAGCGCGCGCGCGCCGATCAATCACGGTTTCAAGGCCGTGCAGATTTCGTCGTCGGCGTGGACGGCAGAGGCGCTCAAGCACACGATGCCTGCGAGCGTGTTCTCGCGTTCGACAGAGGCGCACAACCAGGACAAGGTGAGCATGGGCACGATCGCCGCACGCGACTGTTTGCGCGTGCTGCAACTCACCGAGCAGGTCGCGGCCGCGCATGCGCTCGCCACCGTGCAGGCCGCGCGCCTGCGGTTGCGCGCCAATGCCGCGACGGTGATTCCCGAACCGCTTGCCGCGTTCATGGACGAAGTCGCCGCGACGTCGCCGTTCGTCGATGAAGACCGCGCACTCGAACACGAACTGCGCGCCATGACCGAACGGATCGCGGCCGGCGGCTTCCTCGCGCAAACAACGGAGGGCCGGCCATGAGCGAATCACGAAAGCCTGCGCCGGCGTTGAGCGCGAGCGCAAACGTGGAAGTGCCGTTCCATGACGTGGACGCGATGAACGTCTGCTGGCACGGCCACTACCTGAAGTATTTCGAATTCGGCCGCGCGGCGCTCCTGCGCAAGTTCGACTACGACTATCGCGAGATGCAGGCGTCGGGCTACGTGTGGCCCGTTGTCGAGGCGCATTTGAAATATGTGCGGCCCGCGGTGTATGGGCAGCAGCTCGAGGTGTGCGCACATCTGCTCGAATACGAAAACCGCCTGAAAATCGGCTACGAAATTTACGATCGCGACTCGCGCACGCGGCTCACGAAGGGCTACACGATCCAGGTCGCCGTGAATGCCGCCACCCAGGAGCTGCAGTTCGTTTCGCCGCCCATCATGCTCGACAAGCTGGAGCGTGCATGGGCGCGTTGAAACGATGCGCGGCCGCCGCCGCACTGATTGTGGTTCAGTCGATGGGCACTGCGGCGCAGGCCGTGACAGCCCCCTCGAACGCGAGCACGAGCACGAGCGACGCGGCACTCGTCTCGCAGATCACATCCCGTCTCGCACGCGCAAACGGCGTGCGTTCGCACTTCACGCAAACGCAGACCCTTGCCGCGATGAAAGCGCCGCTCGTGAGCACGGGCTCGCTGCTGTTCTATCGTGAGCGCGGCGTGATCTGGCAGGTCGAAACGCCATACAAGAAAACGTGGATCATGCGCGAGGGCGGCGTCACCGTGATCGATGCTGCCGGTCAGCGCACCGCGAACGGCGGCGCGCAAGGTGCGCGCGGCGCGGCGGAGATCGCGAAGATGATGCGGGCCATGCTTGGCGGCGACCTGAGCGGGCTGTACTCGCAATTCGGCGTGGAGGCGCGCGGTACGCCTTCCCAATGGCAGATGCGCCTCGTGCCGCGCCAGCCGCAGATCGCGCAGGCGCTGCGCGGCATCGAGATGGAAGGTGGCGACTTTCTGAGCAGTTTGCGCATCACCTTCGCCAACGGCGACGTCACGCAGTACGAATTCAGCGGCAGCGCGCAGGTGTCCGGGCTCGCGCCCGCCGATGAAAAGCTTTTCGGAACGCCGCAGTGAGTGCTTCCGAGCTTCGCACCGGAACGCCCTGGTGGCGGCAGTGGACGCTGCGTGCCGCGTGGGTGCTGCTCGCGCTCGCGGCGACGTTGTATTGCGCCTGGCGCTTTACGGGTCCGACGCCCTTGCAGACGAACCTGCTGGCGCTCTTGCCCGCGACCGAGGCCGACCCTGTTGCCGAAGAGGCCGTGGACCAGCTTGCGGGCGCGCTCGGCAATCGCGCCGTGCTGCTCGTGTCGAGCCAGAACGCGGCACACGCGAAAGCGGCGGCGGGGCAACTGGGCGCGGTACTGAGCGCGAGTCATGCGTTTGCTTCGGTGACGGCGCAAGTCCCGCCGTTCGATCTCGGCCGCATCACGCGTTTTTACCTGCCTTACCGCTTCGGGCTGCTCACGGCGGAAGACCGTGCGATGGCTGGCGGGAGCGCCGAAACGCTGCGCGGCGCGCTCGCTGAACGCCTCTATGGCCTGCCGAACGCGGGTCTCGCCACGCCACTCGCCGACGATCCCTTCGGCTGGCTTCAGCATTGGCTCGCGGGGCTGCCGCTGGCGGCATCGAATCTCACCCTCGAGGACGGCTTTCTCGTGGCGCACCGCGCTAACACCACGAGCGTGCTCGTGATCGGCACGCTGCCGGGTTCCGCCTACGAATCCGAGGTTCAGCGCGGCGTGCTGCTTGCCGTCGCTCACGGCGAAGCGGCGCTCAAGGCTGCGTGGCCCGATGTCTCGGTCGCGCGCACGGGCGCCGTGTTCTATGCCGAATCGGCGCGGCGCGCCTCGGAGCGCGACGTACACGTAATCGGCGTCGTTTCGGCGGTCGGCATCGCGCTGCTCATGCTGTGGATCTTCCGCTCGCCGCGGCTCATCCTGCTCGGTTTCGTTTCCACCGCGCTCGGCATCGTGTGCGCGCTGGCCGCCACGATGCTCGTCTTCGGCAAGCTGCATCTGCTCACGCTCGTGTTCGGGGCGAGCCTGATCGGCGAAGCGGTCGATTACTCCATTCAGTACTTCGTCGTCTACCTGGGCGCGCGGCACGGCTGGGATTCCCGGCGCGGCGCGCGCGAAGTGCTGCCCGCGCTCACGGTGGCGCTCAGCACGAGCCTGCTTGGCTACGCCATTCTCACGTTCGCGCCGTTTCCGGCGCTCAGGCAGATTGCATGCTTTGCCATCGTCGGCATCTTTACCGCGTTCGCCTCCGTCATCTGGCTGCTGCCGAGTCTCATGACCGAGCCCGCGCGCCGCAGTCCCCAGACGCTCTTCGCGGTCGCCGCGGCGTCGCTTGCGAAATGGCAGGCGCTGATCGGCGGCCGGCGTGCGTGGGGCGTCGCGCTCGTGCTCGTGATTGCCGCCGTGCCGGGCTGGCTGCAACTGCGCAGCGACGACGACATTCATTTGCTGATCCAGCGGGACCCGGCGCTGGTCGCGCAAGAGCGTGTGGTGTCGAGCGCAGTAGGAGCCGACAACAGCGCCCAGTTCTTCGTCGTGCGCGGCGCGTCGCCTGAGGCCGTACTTCAGCGCACCGAGACGCTGTGCAAGCGGCTCGGCGCGCTGACGGGCACGTCCGCGCTGAGCGGCTGGCAATCGGTGACGTCGTTCGTGCCGTCCGAAGCGCGGCAGCGGGCCGATCGCACGCTGCTCGGCGCGCACGTGTTCGCCGATCCCGCCGCCTTGCGCGCGCTGCTCGGCGCAGCGGGCTTTCGTGACGAGGTGGCGCAAACGTGGCTCGATGCGTGGGCGCACTCGGGCGCTTCCGTGTTGCACGTGGACGCCTGGCTCGCCGAACCGTGGTCGCAGCCGTTCCGCCATCTGTGGCTCGGCCGCTCGGTGAGCACGCCCGGCGCATTCGCGGCGATCGTGATTCCGCAGGGCGTGTCGGCTGCGAACGAGCCCGCGCTTCTCGACGTTGCGTACGCGTCGCCCGGCGTGAGCTTCGTCGACAAGGCGGCGAGCGTGTCGCGCCTTTTTGGCGTGTACCGGCAGGACGGTGCGATCTGGCTCGCGGGTGCGCTGACGCTCGTGCTCGCGCTGCTGATGTTCCGCTACGGCTGGCGTGGCGCCATCGCGGTCACGCTGCCGGTGTGGCTCGCCATCGGCGTGACGCTCGCGGCGTTCGGCTACGCACACATTCGCATCAATCTCTTCAACATGCTGGCGCTGATGCTCGTGCTCGGCGTGGGCGCGAACTACGCCGTCTTTCTGCGCGAAGGCGCGATGCGCGCTTCCACCGATCGCGGCGCGGTGTGGACCGGTGTGCTGCTTTCGGCCGCGACCACGCTGCTCTCGTTCGGCATGCTCGCCATGAGTTCCATGCCCGCGCTCAAGAGCTTTGGCGCCACGCTGTCGCTCGGCATCATGGTGTCCGTGATGCTCGCGCCTATCGGCATGCCCTCGGGCACGCACACTACACCACGGAGAAAGGCCTGATGGCGCTCCCTGTCTATTTGCACGCGCTCGGCATGGTCAACGCACTCGGCGACGATGTGGCGTCGATCGTCGGCGCACTCGCGCGCGGCGAGGCGCCCGGCATGGGGCCGATTACGACACGCACCGGCACCGCCTTTGCGGGCAGCGTGAAGGCGCCGCTCGACGTTGCACCGCCCGCATCGCTTGCGCACTACGACTGCCGCAACAACCGGCTTTTGCTCGCCGCGCTGGCGCAAATCCGTCCGGCCATCGAGGCGGCGCGCGAACGTTTTGGCGCGGGGCGTATCGGTGTCGTGCTCGGCACGAGCACGTCGGGCATCAGCGCGGCGGAAATATCGTTCACGCAGCCGGCAGCGGCTTCGACCTTCGATTACCGCCAGATGGAAATCGGGACCACCGCGCCGTTCGCCGCTGCGGCGCTCGATCTGCGCGGGCCGGCCTACACGATCTCCACGGCATGCACGTCGAGCGCCAAGGCCTTCGTCACCGCGCGCCGCCTGTTGCGCGCGCAACTGTGTGATGCGGTCGTCGTAGGCGGCGTCGATTCGCTCTGCGAACTCACGCTGCAAGGTTTCGCCTCGCTCGAATCGACGAGCCCCGTGCGGACCAATCCGATGAGCGCGCAGCGCCGCGGCATCAACATCGGCGAGGGCGCGGCGGTGTTCCTCATGAGCCGCGAGGAAGGGCCGGTAGTGCTCGCGGGCGCGGGCGAGTCGAGCGACGCCCACCATATCTCGGCACCCGATCCGCAAGGCGCGGGCGGCGAACTCGCATTGCGCGCGGCGCTCGCCGACGCGGGCATAAGCGCGGCCCAGATCGGCTACGTCAACCTGCACGCAACGGCCACGATCAAGAACGATCAGATGGAAGCGCATCTCATGGCGCGCGTGTTTCCCGACGGCGTGGCCGCGAGCGGCACGAAGCCGCTCACGGGGCATACGCTCGGCGCGGCAGGCGCAACCGAACTGGGTCTCGCGTGGCTCACGCTCGCCCGCGACGACGTTGCGCTACCGCGCCACGTGTGGGACGGAGCAGCCGACCCGGCGCTGCCCGCGCTCGACCTCATTCAGAACGTGCGCCACTTGCCACGCAGCGGCGCGCGCCAATACGCGATGAGCAATTCATTCGCGTTTGGCGGCAGCAACGCCTCACTCATACTCGGACGGTGATCGAGACCATGAATCCTGCTCTTTCATCAACGATGGACGCGTTCCCGCCGATCGAAACCATCATCCCGCACCGCGGCACGATGCTGCTGCTCGACTCGGTCGCGGCATGCAGCGACGAGTCGCTCACGGCGCTTGCGAGCGTGCGCACCGACGCGTGGTACGCCGACGCGCAGGGCGCGATGCCCGCGTGGATCGGCATCGAACTGATGGCGCAGTCCATTGCGGCCCACGTAGGCCTGCTGTCGATGCGCGAAGGCAAGACCGCGCGCCCGGGCGTGCTGCTCGGAACGCGGCGCTATGAGGCGGCGCAGACGGCATTCGCGAGCGGTGCGCCGCTCAGTGTCACGGTCAGCGAACTGCTGCGCAGCGAAGAGGGCCACGGCGCGTACGGCTGCACGATCAAGCAGGATAACGAACTATTAGCGGAAGCCACCGTGAAGGTGTACCAGCCGCGCGATTTTCAGACATTCATCGAGGAGAATTCCAGATCATGAGCCGGCGTGTTCTCGTTACCGGCGCGAGCCGCGGCATTGGTCGCGCGATCGCCTATCATCTCGCCGCGGACGGCTTTGCCGTCACCGTGCATTGCCGTACGGGCCGCAACGAAGCCGATGCCGTCACGGCCGGCATCGTCGCGCAGGGCGGCACCGCCAGCGTGCTGCAATTCGACGTGCGCGACCGGGCCGCGTGCCGCGCGGCGCTCGAAGAGGACGTCGCGGCGCACGGCGCGTACTACGGCATCGTCTGCTGTGCGGGCGTCACGCGCGACGCCGCGTTCCCCGCGTTGACCGACGAAGACTGGGACATCGTGATCGAAACCGGCCTCGACGCGTTCTACAACGTCGTACACCCGCTCGTCATGCCGATGGTGCGGGCGCGCAAGGGCGGCCGCATTGTGACGGTGGCCTCGGTGTCGGGGGTCACGGGCAATCGCGGCCAGGTGAACTACAGCGCGGCCAAGGCCGGACTGATCGGCGCGACGAAGGCGCTCGCGGTGGAACTGGCCACGCGCAACATCACGGTCAATAGCGTGGCGCCCGGGCTCGTCGATACCGGCATGCTCGACGACGTACCGCTCGATCACGCACTCAAGGCGGTGCCGATGAACCGCGTGGGACAACCGGCCGAAGTCGCGGCCGTGGTCGGCTTCCTGATGTCCGACGCGGCGTCTTATGTCACGCGCCAGGTCATTGGCGTGAACGGCGGGATGGTCTGATGAAACGCGTTGTCATTACCGGCATGGGCGGCGTGACCGCGCTCGGCGAGCAGTGGGATCAGGTCGAAGCCGCACTCAAAGGCGGCGTCAACGCCGTCAAGCGCGTGCACGACTGGGACTATATCGAGTCGCTGCATACGCGCCTTGCGTGCCCGCTGCCGGCGTTCAATACACCTGACTATTATCCGCGCAAGAAGACGCGCTCGATGGGGCCGGTCTCGCTCTACGCGGTGCGCGCGAGTGAACACGCGCTGGCAGACGCGGGCCTGCTCGACGACCCGTCGATCAAGGACGGCCGCATGGGCGTGGCCTACGGTTCATCGGCCGGTTCGGTGGAGCCGGTGCGCGCGTTTGGCAAGATGCTCGAAACGGGCTCGATGAGCGACGTGACGTCGAACAGCTACGTGCAGATGATGCCGCACACCACGGCTGTGAACGTAAGCCTCTTCTGGGACCTCAAGGGGCGCATTGTGCCGACCTCGTGCGCGTGCGCTTCGGGCAGCCAGGCCATTGGCTACGCGTACGAGATGATCGCGAACGGCAAGCAGACGCTGATGCTCGCGGGCGGCGCCGAGGAACTCTCGGGGCCGGGCGTAGCCGTGTTCGACATGCTCTACGCCACGAGCACGCGCAACGACGCGCCGCAACTCACGCCGCGTCCGTTCGACGCCGCGCGTGACGGCCTCGTGGTGGGCGAGGGCGCGGCTACGCTCGTGCTCGAGGAATACGAGCATGCCATGGCGCGCGGCGCGCGCATTCATGCGGAAGTGGTGGGCTTCGGCTGCAATTCGGACGGCGCGCATATCACGCAGCCCACGGCGGCGACGATGGCGGTCGCCATGCGCCAGGCGCTGGCCGACGCCCAGTTGGCCCCCGAAGCGATCGCCTATGTGAATGCGCACGGCACCTCCACGGATCGCGGCGATGTGGCCGAGAGCCAGGCCACGGCGGAAACCTTCGGCGCGCGCATGCCGATCAGCTCGCTCAAGAGCTATATCGGCCATACGCTCGGCGCGTGTGGCGCGATCGAGGCATGGTGGACGATTGAGATGATGAAACGCAACTGGTATGCGCCCACGCTCAACCTGACCGAGGTCGATCCGGCCTGCGCACCGCTCGACTACATCATGGGCGAACCGCGCACCCTGGACGCCGAGTACGTGATGAGCAACAACTTCGCGTTTGGCGGCGTGAACACGTCGCTGATCTTCCGGCGCGCGCGTTGAGCATGCAGACAGTTTCCGCGAGCGGCTTGCGGCGCGTGGTCGTGACGGGCATGGGCATCGTCTCGTGCCTTGGCAACACGCTCGAGAGCGTCGCCGGGAGGTTGCGTGACGGACGCGGCGGCATCACACGCGTTCAGGCGTGGCGCGAACGCGGTTTCGCGAGCCAGGTGGCGGCAGTGGCTTCGGTGGCAGGCGAAGCGCCGTTCGAGCGCAAAGCCGAGCGTTTCATGGGCGACACGGCGCGCTTTGCCTGCCACGCCGCGCGCAGCGCCATCGCCGACGCACATATCGACGCGCACGCGTTGCGCACGCCTCGGGCCGGCGCGGTGGTGGGCTCGGGCGTCGGCACGATGTCCGCTTACGACGCGGCCATGGAGAGCGCAAACGCGCGCGGCGTCGACCGCGTGCCACCGTATACGGTGCCGCAGGCGATGAGCAGCACGACATCGGCGAATCTGGCGCATGTGTTCGGCATGGAAGGCGTGACGTACTCGCCTTCATCGGCGTGCACGACTTCCGCGCTCGCCATCGGCCAGGCCATGCAGCTGATCCAGACGGGCCGACAGGACATCGTGCTCGCGGGCGGCGCGGAGGGCTTGCACGACAACATGACGTTGATGTTCGACGCAATGGGTGCGCTCTCGCGCGGCTTCAACGACACGCCAGAGCGCGCGTCGCGGCCCTATGACGCGCTGCGCGACGGATTCGTGATCGGCTCGGGGGCTGGCATCCTCGTGCTCGAATCGCTCGCGCATGCGCAGGCACGCAACGCGCGCATCTACGCGGAGCTGACCGGCTACGGCCACGGCACCGACGGCGCGCAGATGGTCGCGCCGCAGGCGGGGGGCATTGCGCGCGCCATGCGCGAGGCGCTGGCCGAAGCCGGCACGCGCCCGGACTACATCAACACCCACGCGCCTTCCACGCCCACGGGCGATATCGAGGAGCTGCTCGCGCTGCGCGCCGTGTTTGGCGGCGAGGTGCCCGCGTTCTCCTCGACGAAGGCGCTCAGCGGTCATCCGCTCGGCGCGTGCGGTGCGCACGAAGCGATCTACACCTTGCTGATGATGCGCGATCGCTGGATTGCGGGCGCCGTGGGCATCGAAGCGCTCGATGCCGCCGCCGCCGGCATGCCGCTCGTGCGGGAAACGCGCGACGCGCGCATCGATACGGCAATGTCGGTTTCATTCGGGTTCGGCGGCAGTTGCGCGAGCCTGGTATTTCGCGCCTGGAATGCAGTCTGAAGTTTCGGGCAACCCTGAAAATAATGAGGATTCCAATGAAAAAGACTTACCTCACGCTGAGCGCGGCCGCCATCGTCAGCCTGACGCTGGCTGGTTGCGGATCGCAACGCCTCACGCTGCCGATCCAGCCCGCCGCTGCGCTCTCAACGGGCAAAGCCGCGTCGGGCGCGAACCCCGCCACGAAGATCGACGTGTACTTCGGCGCGCAGCCGCACCCGGAAGTGGTCCGCCACGTAGGTGACGCCTCGCATTCGCTGCGGGTCGCCCGTGCGACCGACGGCGCCGAGGCCACCTGCAACAAGGCGCTCGCCAGCGCGCTCGACAAGCTGCGCGCGGACGCCCAGAACAAGGGCGCCAACGCTGTCATCAACGTGACCACGCGCTTTCACGGCACGGAAACCGGATCGGCCACCGAGTACACCTGCGGCGTGAGCCCGAGCGCGGCGGCGATTGCCGTCACGGGCGACCTCGTGGTGCTGCGGGCCAATTGAACCAACGGAGAAGAACGATGAAGAAACTGTGGATGCTCGCCGCGCTGTGCGCGGCCTTTGCGACGTCGCAAGCGAACGCACGCAATACGGTCGACACCTACCAGGTGGATGCAGCGCTCAAGAGCGAGCCCGGCAAGGTGAGCGACGATATCGCGCTGTACTTTGCGGGCCAGTCTCATCCGGCGGTGAAGAAGACGCTGGGCCAGTACTCCACGAACAAGAAGACGAACGCGTTCGGCAAGAGCGACGAAGCGGCCTGCCAGCACGTGTTCCTTTCGGCCGTGGCCGAGTTGCAGGAACGCGCGCGCAAGGAAGGCGGCAACGCGGTGATCAACATCAAGAGCAACTACAAGAACGAACTTCGAGAGAGCGCCACCGAATTTACGTGTGGCGCGGGCGCGATGATCGCCGGCGTGGCGCTCGTTGGCGACGTGGTGACGCTCAAGGGCGGCAAGTAACCCGCGGCAGGCGGCGGCGGGCCACCCGGCTCACGCCGCCTTGACGGCGGCTACGTTGACGAGCGTTTCGCGCCGCTTCCCAGGCTTGGGATGATGCAGGCCGAGGCGCTCGAAGAGACCGAAATCCGCTGCACGGCTCCACCACAGATAGGGCAGCGAAACATTGCGCTCCGAAAAGCGGAAGCCCGCCGCGCGGATCATTTCGAGGTAGCCGTTGGCGCTTTTCTGCACGTGCATGGGGTGGCGGAACAGCAGCCGGATCACCCACGAGCGGATATACGCCTCGGTGGATTCGGCGAACAGCAGCACGCCGCCCGGCTTGAGCACGCGGTGGAACTCCGCGAGCGCGCGTTCCTGCTCGACCAGATGATGGAACGTCTGGTGGCAGAAGACGATGTCCGCGCTGGCCGTGGGTAGCGGCAGGTTCGCGCAGTCGCCGTGCAGCAGCTCGAATGCGGTGTGCGTTTTCAATGTGTCCTGGCACGTGCGCGCGGCGCGCGCAGCCAGTTCGAGCGACGCCTCGTGATAGTCGATCCCGACGATGCGGCGAGCCCGGAAAGCCTCGGCCAGCAGGCGGAACGATTTGCCCTGGCCGCAGCCGACATCGACGATTTCAGGCGCGGCGGGCAAGGGCACGTCCACGAGACGCTTGAGGTCGTTGATCGCCACGCGCAGCACGTGGTGCTCCCACGTATGCGTGCGCAGAAACCAGATGCCGAAGGCCGTTTCCGGCACGAACGGCACGTCATTTGTTTCGGAAACCGACATATTTTTTTATCCGTTGCGAATGCGGTCGTGGACGAGAATGGGGATTGTAAATGCAAGGGCAGCGCGAGGGGTGTCAAAATCACGGTTTCGCGCAGCGCAGTGCGCTTGCATTGGGCATACAGACGTAACAGGACGTGACAGAACGTAACAGGTCGCGTCAGGACGCAGTGAAGGGACAGGACTATGGAAAAGAGCACTGGAGAAGCAGTTATGACCCCATCCGCGCGACGCGAAGCCGTCGACGTGGCGATCATCGGCGCGGGCCCCTCGGGCGCCGTGGCGGCCGCCTTGTTGCGCAAGGCCGGGCGTTCGGTGCTCGTGCTCGAGCGCCAGCATTTCCCGCGCTTTTCGATTGGCGAGAGCCTCCTGCCGCAAAGCATGGCGTACCTCGAAGAGGCCGGCATGTTGCAGGCGGTCGTGGAAGCGGGCTTTCAGTACAAGAACGGCGCGCATTTCGTATGGCGCGATCACGCGACGGCGTACGACTTTCGCGACAAGCATTCGGCGGGCTGGGGCACGACCTACCAGGTGGAGCGTGCGAAATTCGACGAGCTGCTGATCAACTGTGCCGCACAGCAGGGCGCCGAAGTGCGCTTCGGCCACACCGTGGTTGCGATGCGCACGGGCGACGCGCCGATGCTGGAAGTCGTCGACGAAAACGAGGTGCGCTATGAAGTGCACGCTCGCTTCGTGCTCGACGCGAGCGGCTTTGGCCGCGTACTGCCGCGCCTGCTGAACCTCGAAGCGCCGACCGGCCTGCCCACGCGTGCCGCGATCTTCAGCCATGTGCGCGACGGCCTGCCGCTCGACGCCTTCGATCGCAACAAGATCTGCATCGCGACTCACCCCGAACACCGCGACGTGTGGTTCTGGATGATCCCGCTCGCGGGCGGCCGCTCGTCGGTTGGCTGTGTCGCGCACGCTGCCTTCCTCGACGTGTCCCAGGCGGAACGCGAGGCGCGGCTGCGCGCGCTCATTCGCGAGGAACCGACCCTGAACCGCCTGATCGGCGACGCGCCGTTTCTCATGCCCGTGAACCAGATCGGCGGTTATTCGGCTAACGTCGAACGATTGCATGGCCCAGGCTACGCGCTGCTCGGCAACGCTGGCGAGTTTCTCGACCCGGTGTTTTCTTCCGGCGTGACGATTGCGCTGCGTTCGGCGCACCTGGCCGTGAAGGTGGTCGAGCGCGCGCTCGGCGGCGCGGCGGTGGACTGGCAGACCGAATACGACGTGCCGCTGCGCAAGGGTATCGACACGTTCCGCGCGTTCGTCGAGCGCTGGTACACGGGCGAGCTGCAGGACATCATTTACTACCCGCGCCAGACGCCCTTGATCCGTCGGATGATTAGCTCGGTGCTTGCCGGTTATGCGTGGGACGAGAGCAATCCTTACGTGGCGGACCCGGTGCGCAGGCTCAACGTGCTGCACGAGGCGTGCATGCGGTCCATGTAGCGATCGACGAAAGCCCGCTTGCCGGTTGGGTACCTGCGGTGGGACGCGGGGCCAACCCGGCATGCGCGGTTTCATTGGCCCGGTGGCCGAACCGCGCCTAGCTGGATCATCAACCCGAGCGTGTCCATGATGAGGCGGGTTTCCTTGATCCGGCCGTCCTGAAAGCGGTCGATGACCATGCCCCATACCTTGACGGCGCGCCCCGTAGCGTCCACGCCGAGAAATGCGCCCTGGTGCGTGCCCGTCCACTCGAAGCGCGTTAGCACGCGATCCCCTTCTGTGAGTTGTTCCTCGACGCGCCAATGCATGTCCGGGAACGCGGCTCTCATGCCACGCACGACATCCTTGAGGCCCTCGATACCGGGACCCTGGCCGGGAAACGGCACCTGCTCGACCATGTCTTCCCAGAAGAACCGGTCCGCGGCGTCGAGCTGCCCACGGTTGAGGACTTCTTCGATAAACGCGCGAACCAAACCGCTAGTGTCGTGCATGGGATGAACGCCTCCTGGCTGGCGAAGAGTGGAAGGGGAAGCCGGTTGCTGCAGAGTAGGCTCGCACGCGCAACGGCGTGCGCTGGAGTCGCGCGAGAACGTGCGGTGGCGCACATTCCCGGCTTTGACGGTCAACGACTTTCACGAGCCCGAATGGCCTGCGGCAGGGTTGCCCGCGAGTTTCGCGCGCCGGCGGATTGCCTTTACCTCTTCGCGTGTCAGTCCGAGCGAAACCAGAAATGCCGCGTGCGAGTCGGGGTTTTCTGCCTCGAACCCGGCATGCCAGTTGTCCATCTCCGCCTCGTCGAAGCCCGCGCCGCGCAGCATCGCAACCCAAGCGTCTTTCCCGCGCTGCTTGCCACGCCGTCTAAAAGATGGTTGCGCGAGCAACGTTGCAATAGCTTTCTGACGTTCCTTCAGGCGCGCGATCTCGGCGGTCAATCGCATCAAATGCGCTTCGAGGATGTGTGCGGCGGCATTGCCCTCGCGTGCGAGCAGGTCGCGTATCGCGGCCAAGGGCAGCCCCGCGGCCCGGTAGGCGCAAATCGCGCGCAGGCGCTCGTGTTGTGTCTCGTCATAGAGCCGGTAGCCTGCGGTGCTGCGTGCGCTCGGCATCAGCAGGCCAAGCGCTTCGTAGTGCAGGAGCGAAGAGCGCGAGAGTCCTGCCTCGCGTGCCAGTCTTCCGAGAGTAATGCGTGTCATGACGGCAAGGGCAGTCTGTCGGGTTCGAGAAAGCCACAGCGCGCTTCGGAGCGGGCCAGCAATTCGGGCGAGTAGTGTTCGGCGACGAGCGTGCGGCAATCGCAGGTAAATACCGGTGCATGGGCGAGAAATGCCTCGAACGAACGCGACGGATTCGCAGCGCCCGCATGCGCCATGAGCCGGATCAGCGCTTCGGTCATTGTACGGTGGTATCGATCTTGTGCGCCGAGATGGGCGGCGTAGTGCGCAATGCCGGCGCAGGTCCGCTCAATGGCTTCTTCAAGCGGGTGACGCTGCAAGTAAATCCACGTTACGCGCAGATGATTGCGATGATTGAACGCCGCGGGCGGCAACTGGCAAGAGAGAAAGGCTTCGAGGAAGGCGTCGTCGGTGAGATGCCGGGTCGTTTCCATGTGTTTCGACACAATGTTCGTTGAACAGAGTGCCGATGGTGAAGGTGACTACGGTAGTCGGGTCAAGCGAATTTTTGGGGCAGTGAAACACCGAGAGGAATGCAAAAGCCTGATTTGCAATCCTCCCGGCTTTCCGCTTAATGCGTAGGTTCGCTACGCGCGCGTTAATGTTTCGTGATCTATCGCGGCAACCCGATACCGGCCCGCCAATCAGAAGTTGCCGAAGAAGCCGCGCGCCGCGACCATGCAGAACGGCGCGACGATGTCGGCGTGGTAGGCCTGGAGGACGGCGGACATTCCGCCGTCCTTTGCGCCGGCCTGGACCGCCTGTGCGGCGACTGCCGCTTCGGCCTGCGCAAAGCCGGCCTTCACTGCGGCGAACGGGTCGTTCGCACCGGGTGCGGAGTCGACATCCAGCACGCTCGTCAGGCCAGGCGCGACGTTGGCGTTTTTCCAGTAGGCCTGCTCGATTGCCGCGTTGAAAAAGAACACGGTCGGGTCGAGGTGGCCGCCGCATAGCAGCACGGGCGAGCGCGGCACCCAGTTACGCAGATCGTTGCGCTTGAACGCCTGCCGCAGCGGCTGCGCCGGACTGGCAGCCGGAGCCATCGCAGCGGTCGGCGAGGGGTACGCGCCGTCCGGATTGACGATCTGATCTTCGAGCATGCTCAGACGATAGCTATTGCGCACGAGATTCGCCGTGCCGAATCCCAACGCGAATAGCGGCGTCAATTGAGCCGGCGCGAGAGGCGGTGCAAGCGGCGGCGTCAACGAAGCGAACTGTGCCGCAGGCGGCGTGCTGCTGAAGAGCTGCGTTGCAGGCAATTTGCCTTCGGCGAACAGCGTGTCCAATGAGGTGACGCTCGGCAGCAGATCCTCTATACCGGGGGCGTAGGCCGCTTCGAAAAAGTCGCCTGGCTTGCGATAGATATTGCCATACGCATGCTGGTAGCTCGTGGTTACGAGCACTGTAAAGATCGTCGAGCCGAGGTCGACCTCGCCCTGAACCAGCGCGTCCGCCATGGCGCCCAGCGCATACGGACCGGAGCCCGGCGCAGAAGCCGTCACATTGATGCCGGCGGCCTGTAGCGCGCGATGCGTGGCGAGCGCCACGTAGCCGCCCTGCGAATAGCCGGTCACGAACAGCTTGCCGTTCTCACGTGTCTTGTTTGCCGGGCCGGGAAGCGCCATTGCAAAGCGGGCCGCGCGCAACGAATCGATTACATCGGCCGATTGCTGGTCGCCGTTCAGATACGGGTGGTACGGCAATGGCGAGCCGGCGTAGCCGGCATAGTTGCTCGCCACCACGACATAGCCTTGCGCGGCGTAGATCGCCGCCACGGCAATGCCTTCACCTGCGCCGTCGCCGTTGGCCGGGTCCGTTTGCGTTATGTCGGCGATGTTGTAGTTGCGGTAGGTCGTCGTTCCGTGCGCATACAGCATGAGTGGGCGCGGACCGGTGCACGAGGCGCCGCCGCCTGGAATCATCAGCGCGGCGCTCGACATCGTGGGTTCGCCCGCGCCGCCTATCGTGAGGTAGCGGAAGTACTTGATTTCGATGTCGCAGCGCGGCGTGCCTGCAACCTGCAGCAATTGCTGACCCGTTGCGTTCGTTCCCAGCAGTTTCGTGAAGTCAGCCGCGCTCAGGCGCAGGCTCGTTCTCTGCTCGACCAACTGGCCGCGGAAAAAGCAGCTCAACCCGCTACAGGTCGAACCGGCCTGCACGACATTGCTGGCACTCGACAAAAAGAGCGTCAGCAGTACCCAACCCGTCTTAAGCATCGCTCCTCGCATTTCACGCTCCGTTCTTGTTGGTGTTCGGAAAATGGGGCTGCCTTGCAGAGTCAAACGAGTATAGGTAAACAGAATCGCGGATTGCTACTTGTTGCGGGAACAATTTTCCAGTGAAGCGCTTTAAGAAGAATTGGCACTCGCGCTTTATGGTCGGCTGCGATTTCATGTAATTAAACGTCTATCGCACATCAAACAAAGAGGCGAATTGAGGGCCGACAGGCTAGTATTTAGTCAGAAGGATCTCACGGCCAATTACCAGGAGACTAGCCATGCCTCTCGTTTTCTCGAACATCAAGACGGACTGGGACAATGCGATAAACGCAGGCGGAATTCTTCCTGTGGCGGCCACCTACGAGGACGCGACAGACGATGGCGGTACGCTCATTTACTTGCCGTTCGAACTCCAGAACGAGAAGTATCACATCACGGTACCCATTGCGAGCGGGGGCGTGGCGAATTCCTGCCACGTAACCGCCGAGCGGCCAACACCTGTTCATCTCGACACAAGCAAAGGGAAGAAGGCCGGAACGACATACACCGTGAAGAACAAGCCGAGCGCGTATTACGATTTCATTATTAGCGGCGGTCCCGTGCCGAATGTCGTGTTTTCACACTCAAGCAAAGTCGAGATACTCGGAAAAAAATCCCAGAAAGTCTTCAGTGCCAGTTTCACGGGTGTTCTGACCAACGCGGTGCAGAACATCATGCGCGACTTCGCGCTATACATGCTCGGCCTTGGCTCGGCGCACGCAACGCCGGGCTGACATTCAGACCGAATCGAAACGATCGCGGGCGTGCCCTATGGAATTAGCGTAGAGACCTGCCCAGGCTGAACCACCTTGATCACGCCGCCCCACATGCACACGAGCGTAGCCTGAGCATCCAGCGCCGGCATCGCGCCTAGCGTGACGGTGGGTGCGCCACCGGGAATCCAGGGCGACGGCGTGGCCGGAACACAGGGCATGGGCGTGAACACGCCCAGCGCCGCGGCTGTCGCAGCGATTACCGTGGGGTTCGCCGGGCTTTGGCACAGGGCGAACGGCGTGACATTGGCGATGGGAATCGAGTCGGCAATCGTTGCGGCGGGCACGCCGCTCACGAGCACACGATTAACGGGCATCACGTTGAGCGTGCCCGGCGCACCGCCAAAGGAACATTGCAGCGTAGCGCCGGCGCAGACTTGCGGACTGGTCATCGTGTGGCTCCTTATACGTCGCGGTCGTACGGAAATCGCAGGCTGAAATCAAGCCGAAGACGGATTGGCGAGCGATTGCCACCATTGCTTCCAGTGCGGCAGCGGCTTGCCGTTTGCCGCGATCGGTCGTCGGTCGTCGGTATAGCGCTGCGCGGCTTCGAGCGGCTTGCCCGCGCTGAACGGTTGGCGCAACGCAAGACAACCATTCGGATGGAAGCGCTGCAGGATTCCGTGCAATTTTCCGTTGCGGTAATGCGCTTCTTCGAGCAGCGTGCCATCGGCCAGCCACGTGCGCGAGATGCCGTGCAGCACGCCATGCGCATAGTGCGCTTCGCGCTGGATCTTGCCGTCGGGGAAATAGAAAAGTGCCTTGCCGTCGAGCTTGCCGCCCGCATATTGCACCTGTGCCGAGGGGTTGCCCTCAGGATAGAAATAGGTCGCCGGACCGCTGAGCACACCATTGGCATAACGAATCATTGCCACCGGACGTCCTTCGGATTCGATGCGAACCGGGCCGTGCAGCGCGCCGCCCAGCGTCGCGCCTTCAATGCGCGTGTCGTCGCGTTCTATCGTGACCGGCTGGATCGTCTCCATGTTCGCCTCAATTGATCTTCACAATGCCGCCCTTGACCACCAGCATGCCGCCGCCGTCCACCGTCTGCTGCACGGCGCCCTTGTTCGTCACGCTCTGCGCCTCGTTCGAAAGCGTACCGTCCGACTTGTTGGTCAACGACGTGCCGGCCTGATTCGTGAGCGACACGGCAGCCTGATTCGTGAGCGACGCGTCGCTCTTCGCCGTGAGGTTGCCCGTGCTTTGCAGCGTGAGCGTGCCGCTTACCTTGATGGTGAGGTTGCCGTCTACGGTGAGCGTCATGTTGCCCGTCACGGTCTGATCGAGATTGCCGCCCACCGTGCGCGTTTCGTTCCCGCCGGCTTTCACGGTGCGCGCGCCTTTGATGTCGACCGTTTCGTCGCCGGTCTTCACCGTCGTGCTGCGGTTGCCTTGTTCGACCGAGAGGGTATCGTTGCCTTCCTTGATCGTATGCGTGCGATCGTTCTTGATCGTGCTGGTTTCGTTGTGGTCGATGGTCCACGTGGCGTCGTTGATCACCTTGGCGTTCAGGTCCTTTTGCGCCTGCAGGAAAACTTCCTCGCTGTCCTGCTTGTCTTCGAAGCGTAGTTCGTTGAAGCCATTGCCGCCTTTCGAGGTGTTCGTCTTGATGCCGGATTGCGTCTGGTTGTCGGGCAGCGTATAGGGCGGGAGGTTCGCGCCGTTATACACGCTGCCCGTGATAAGCGGCCGGTCGGGATCGCCGTCGATAAAGCTCACCACGACTTCGTCGCCCACGCGCGGCATGAACTGCATGCCAAAGCGCTTGCTCGCCCAGGGCTGCGCCACGCGAATCCAGCACGAACTCTGTTCGTCGTTCTGGCCGTCGCGGTCCCAGTGAAACTGCACCTTCACGCGGCCATACTGATCGGTCCACAACTCCTCGCCGCTCTTGCCGACCACCGTCGCGGTCTGCGTGGGCATGAAGGGGCGCGGCGTCGTGCGCGCGGGTCGCCAGGTCGTCGCGAAGGGAAACGCTTCGAAGCGGTTGCGATAGCGACTGTGATCGGCCTCGTGAATCACGCTGCGCACGACCCATTCGATGTTGGCGTCGCTGGAATCGTGGTCTGCCAGCGTGAAACGGCAGCCGGGCGCGAGCGCGCGGCAATCACTTTCGCCGATGAGCAGCCGCGTGGGCGCGCGCAGTGCATCCACGCGATGCTTGGAGAGCGTGGAGCCGTCGCTGCTGGTGGTGTAACGCCCCGGGTACTCGTACACGCTGTGTCCGTTCGATGCCGCTTGCGCCTGCGAGTAGAGCTGAGCGCTCGGCGTTTCCCACGCGTAATCGGTATGCGAGAAGAGGCCGGAGGCCGTTTCTTCGACGATCTCGCAGTGAACGATCTGCGTCGATTCGCGCGCGCCGCTCGTGCCGCCCGTGTAGTGCAGCGTCGCGTCGCCGGGCAGCGGCGTGAAGGCGTCGTTGCTGTCGGCAATGACGAGCGTATGGCTGCCGGTATCGTGACGGAAGAAGTAAAACCAGCCTTCCTCTTCGCACAGACGGCTCACGAACGCGAAATCCGACTCCGCGTACTGCACGCACCATTCGCGCGTGGCGGGCGTGCCCGTGACCGAGAACGAGTAGTCCGTCAAGCCATGACCCGCCAAAACGGCCTGGATGATTTCCTGCGCGTTTTTGCCCTGAAATATGCGGTTATTGCGCGAGAGCGTGAGGAGCCAGAGCCACGAACGCAGCTCCAGCGTGAAGTGGCTCGCGTCCACCGTCGAGGGCAACTGCGCGGCGCGCGTGCACACGGCGTCGATAAGGCGCGGCGACGCGCCCCATGCGAGCGAGAGCGTCGCATGATTGCCGGTCATGCCCGAGGGCGCGGGCGGCGGCAATCCGCCGTGGGCGTGAAGCGTCAGCGCGGTGGGGGCGTCCAACGCCTCGCGCGCTTCGAAACTGGCGGGAAAGAGCGTGCTGAACGCACTTCCGCTCAGGCTGATGCGCGCGTCGGTGTCGACTGAGATGGGGCGGTTCATCGCGTGGATCAGGTTTGGCTGTATGCGGTGTGGCGGGTTGGATGCATCGTCATTCGAGCGCCCACTGCGCGAGCGTGCCGACCAGCTCGTTCATGAGCACGTTGTCGATTTCGCGCGCGCCGCCCGCAGCGCGGCAGCGCGCGAGCACGGCGTCGATGATCCGGCTGTCGAAGGCGAACTGCTTGCCCGTGGCGTCGCGGTAACGCATGCGCAGCTGCTCGAGCTTCTTTTCGATGATGGCGCGCAGCACGGTGTCGTCGAGCGCGGCATACGGCACGGCAGTCATGCGCGCGAGGAACGCGGGGCGAAACGCGTGCAGCAATTCTTCGTGCAGCCGCCGCGCAAAGGCGTCGGTGGCGAGTGTCGCGGCTGGCGTATTGAGCAGCAGTTCCGCGCCCACGTTGCTGGTCGCGAGAATCACAGTGTTGCGAAAATCCACCACGAGCCCGGTCCCGTCTTCCATCACGCCCTTGTCGAACACGTTGTAGAAGGCCTCGAGCACATCGATGTGCGCTTTCTCGATCTCGTCGAGCAGCACGACACTATAAGGACGCCTACGCACAGCCTCGGTGAGCTGCCCGCCGCTCGCGTAACCCACGTAGCCCGGCGGCGCGCCGCGCAGCTGCGAGACGGCATGCGCTTCCTGATATGCGGCGAGATCGATCACGATGAGATTGCGCTCGCCGCCATAGAGCGCGTCGGCGAGGGCGTAGGCCGTCTCGGTCTTGCCGACTCCCGTTGGCCCGACCAGCAGGAACACGCCGACCGGGCGCAACGGGTCGGCGAGCCCCGCGCGCCAGGCCTGAATGCGCATCGCGATACGGTCGAGCGCCGCATCTTGTCCGACGATGCGCTGCGCGAGACGGCCCTTGAGCGTGCGCACGGCGTGGGCCTCGTCGGCGAGCATCTTGCCGACCGGAATTCCGGTCCAGCTCGCGATCACGGCAGCGATGGTTTTCGAATCCACGCACACCGGGACCATGGGGTCGTCGTCGCGAATCGCTTCGAGGCCGCTTTCAAGGCGCGCCAGTTCGGCGGCGAGGTCTTCGCGCGGATCGGCGGCCTCGTTGCTTTCGTTCGCATCCTCGCTGTCTGGCGGTTCCTGCGCGCCGGCGCTGGAAGTCTCGCGCGGGTCGGCTTCGAGGGCGGCAAGGCGCGCGCGTACCGCGAGAATCTCGCGCACGGTCGCCGCCTCATCGTGCCAGCGCGCTTCCAGCGTTTCGACGAGCGCGGCGTTGTGCGCATGTTCGGTTTCGAGCACGGCGAGGCGCTGCGAGTGGTTCGCGCCCAGCACCGTTTCCGTGCGCAGGCGCAGCAGTTCGTCGTCGAGCGCGCGCTGCCGGTGCCGGGCCGCTTCGAGCTGCGGCGGCGTGTCGTGCTGCGCGAGCGCCACGCGCGCGCAGGCGGTGTCGAGCACGGCGATCGCCTTGTCGGGCAGCTGGCGCGCCGAGATGTACCGGTGCGAGAGCTTCACGGCATCGACGATGGCGGCGTCGAGAATCGTCACGTTGTGGTGCGCCTCGAACTTTTGCGCCAGCGCGCGCAGCATGGCGATGGCCGTGGGCTCGTCGGGTGCTTCGATCTGCACGAGCTGGAAGCGCCGCGCGAGCGCCGGGTCGCGCTCGAAGTACTTCTTGTATTCGAGCCATGTCGTGGCCGCGATCGTGCGCAGCTCGCCGCGCGCAAGTGCGGGCTTGAGCAGGTTCGCGGCGTCGCTGCCGCCTTCCGCGCCGCCCGCGCCGATCATCGTGTGGGCCTCGTCGATGAAGAGCACAACGGGGCGCGGGGAGTGCCGCGCCTCGTCGATCACCGCGCGCAGGCGCCGCTCGAATTCTCCTTTCAGGCCCGCGCCCGCCTGCAGCAGCGCGAGGTCGAGCATGCGCAGCGAGACCTCGGCAAGCGGCGGCGGCACGTCGCCCGCCGCAATGCGCAGCGCGAGGCCTTCGACCACGGCGGTCTTGCCCACGCCGGGCGCGCCCACGAGCAAGGGGTTGTTCTGACGCCGCCGCAACAGGATGTCGAGCGTCTGGCGGATCTCCGCATTGCGCCCGATGATCGGGTCGATGCGTCCCGCCCGCGCTTCGGCGGTCAGGTCGAGCGTGTACTGGTCGAGCAGGGGGCGCGCGGGCGTGGCAGGCTCCAGTGCACCCGTTAGCGCGGGGATGCTCGCGTTGCCGTCCATAGCGGCTTCGAGCGGCGCGTCAGGCGGCGCCGGCACGAGCGGCGCAAGCGGAGCAAGCGGCGCGGCCGCCTCGCTCGGCGCAAGCCACACAGCGAAGTTGGCGCGCAGCGCCGCGCTCGCCACGCGCAGCAGCGTTGGCGCAACATGTACGGTGCGAGCGCGCAGCGCGTCGTTTTCGAGCAGCGCGATGAGCAGCGTCGCCGCACGCACGCGTGGCTGCTGGAGCACGACGGTGGATTGCACGAGCGCGTCCTGGAGCCACACGAGCAGGTCGGGCGAGAACGACGGCATGCCGGTGTTGCCGCGCTTGAAGCGCGCGATGGCGATGCGGATTTCGGCGGCGAGCGCGGCGCGGTCCACGCCGAAGTGCGGCAGCACGCACGCGAAGTCGCCGCCCTCGGGTTCGGCGAGCGCGAGCAGCCAGTGCTCGATTTCAACCACGAAATGAGTCTCGCGCAGGCATTGTTGCGCGGCGCGTTCGAGTGCTTCGCGCGGCTCGCGCTCGAGGCGCGCAACGAGCGTCTTGAGATCGAGCGTCACGGCGCGGTACGCCCTTGAGTGTCGTCGGGCGCAAGGCACGTGAGACGCGCGGGCGCCGATTCCGCCGCGCCGGCCCAGGCGGTCCAGCCTAGCCGCATAGGCGCGTGCCGTGCGAGGCGTGCGCGCGGCAATTCGCCTGCGCCGAGCTGCAGTTCGAGATGCACCTTGAGTTCGGCGCCGAACCACTCGGCGGCCAGCGAGTGCAGCGCTTCGTGGGCTGGCGCGCCCGGCAGGAATGCTTCGTACTGCTCACGCCTGAGCGGACCGAGGCGCACGCGGATGCCCTGGTGTTCGTCCCAGATCCTCGTGCCCGCAACGGCGTCCTGGCCGAGCCGCCGGTTGCGGCCGCCGGAGCCGATGGCCGTGCGGCTCGCGCTCGGCAGCGTGCGCCAGCCGCCTGCGAACGGTGTGGAGCGCACGTGCACGCGGAAGTGATGGAGCACCATGACATCGAAACCCGCGAGCGAACGCCGGCGGTTCGCAAAGAGGCCCGCGCGCGCCAGTACAGCGCGCATGTCGAGCGGCTCGGGTGGCGGCGGTGCTGCTTGCGCCTCTTGCACTGGATGGTTGCCGTACGGGAGCAAACTCAGCGAGGCGTTGCCCGTGAGCGCGCGCAGCACGACGTCAGCCGAACGCTGTGCCGTGGCCGGCAGCGGTTCGGCGCTGCGGTACTTGCGCTGCGCGCGATAGAGCAGCGCCAGCAGCCGGTGCTGGAAGATGTCGAGAAACGCCGCCGCCGAGCGGTCTTTGCGGCGCAGCCGGTCCTGCAGCCATTCCTGCCACGCGCCGGGCAGAGGACCGTTCGGGCCGCCCAGCGCGAACGCATTGACCTGGAGCTGAGGCGGCCCGGCATGTTCGGATTGCGCGGCGGGTTCTTCGCCCGCATGCGGCTCAAAAGCGAGCGAACGCGGCAGGCCGCGCCGCAATGGCCCGAGCGCGCTCGCGGGAAACGCGGGAGAGAGATTGCCGCTCAGCGCGAGCGCTTCCTGGCCGGGGTCGAGGCCGGTGCCGAGCGGCTGGGCATGCGGCTGCAGCAATTCGAGCAGGCGCACGGCCTGCGTGAATTCGAACGCATGCGGCTCGTCGAACAGCCGCTGTGTCAGAGAACGAGCGGGCTGCCCATCGTCGGCCGCCATGTGCGGATCTCCCGACCGTCGCGTACGAGCGAGGTCTGTACGAAACGGTTGACGCTCGCATAGAGCGAGAAGAATTGCGCGAGCACGCCAGAAAAGAGCACGGTGCTCGCGCCCACGAAGCTCGCGTCGTCGAGTTCGATACGCACGCCAAGGCCATTGCGCCAGCCGCGCCAGCGGTCCGAGCCGACATGCGCGACGATGGGTTCGCTCGACACCGCCACGAGCCCCGCGATCTGGCGCTGTGAGGGGGCATGTGCACCGAGATTGTGGAGCATGAGCATTTCGCGCAGTGACTGCAGCGCCTGCGGGCCTTCCACGATCGACGCATGGTTCAGCACGAGTTGCGACACGAGACGCCAGCGCGACGTGCCGTCGAGCGCGGCCACGATCTGCGGCGTGGGCCGATGCGCAATGCGCACCTTCGCCACGGGGCCGGGCACTTCGAACGACAGCGCGGCGCCCGGCGCGAGCCGATGCGCCAGATGACGATTGGTGCACAACAGGTCCGCGGTGAGCGTGCGCGCCGCAGGGGCGGCGGGATTGAAGCGCGTGTCGACGAAAGTGAGCATGACATCGCTGCCGGGGCGTGACGCATGCAGGCCGCTCACGCGCCGCGCGTACCAGTAGACAGCAGAATCCGCACCGTGCATCGAGCCGTACCAGGGCGGCACGTCGGTGACCGTGCGGCCGGCCACGGCGCGCACATTGCGTATGGCGTAGATCTCGGTGCTCGATTCACGGTGCGCGTCGGGACTCACGCGCATTTCGCGCGCGGTGCCGTCGGGCCGCAACGGTTCGGAGGTGCGCCCGAACAAATTGAGCGCGGGAGCGCAGCCGAGCTGGATATCGTCGGTGTGCAACGTAAAGCGTCCGCGCGGGGCCGCCGTGAAGCCGATCACGAGATCGAGGCTTTCACCGGCATCGGCAGGCGGCTTGAACGGCAGGTCGAAAAACGCGAACTTCTCGGGAAACGCGAAGTACTCGACCAGCAGACGGCAGGCCGGATGCGCGCCGTCTTCGAGCGGCAGGAGCGCGTCGTTCTCGTCGAAGCCAACCGGGCTCGGCAGACCTCGTTGCGCGCGCAACGTTGCGTCGGGTGCTTGCAGCCAGGTAGCGGCGCTGTGCGCGCCGAGCAGATCGTAGAGTGCAGCGGACGTAACGGGCGAGCCCGTGAGGCGCACCCGCAGTCGCTCGATCGGCAGCGTGCCCAGCTTGTGCGGCCCGGTGCTGCGCAGCGTGAGACGCAGCGCCGATTGCAGCGACGCATTGCTCGTGAGCGCCTGCGCTTCCTCGGCGTCGAGCAACTGGGCCGCGGCGAGGGTAAGCGGCCAGAGCATGACGTCGCTGCTCGTGCGCCAGTGGATCGACGTGCCGCTCGCGTCCACGTGCATGAGGGGCGTGTCGCGCGGCACGCGAAACCCCGCGGCGATGCTGCCTTGCGTGGGGTCGGGCTCGAACTGCACGATCGTCATGGAAGGCACGGGCCGCGACGCGTACGGATAAAACTGTTCGAGCAGGCCATCCGTGAGCGTGGTGTATTCGTCGTCGAGCGTGCGCTGGATGCGCGCGGTGAGCACCGCGAAGCTTTCGATCAGGCGTTCGACGTTCGGATCGGCGCTTTCGCCGGGGCCGAGTTCGAGCCGCCGGGCGATCTTCGGATAGCGCTGCGCAAAGCCTTCGCTCGCGCGGCGCAGATAGGTCAGTTCGCGCTGGTAGTAATCGAGCAGTTGCGCATCAAGCGAGTCGTTCATCGACGATCCCGATGGACTGCGTGTCGCCATGCTGCCCGGCGACGTAGGTGACGACGTGCTCCACGCCGTCGCTGCCGCGCAGCGTTCCCCGAATGCGCAGGCACAGGCGCCACGGCGCAGCGGCGTCCGCTTCGATTTTCACGCGCGGGCCGTGAAGGCGCGGCTCGAACGCGCGGATAGCCTCGGCCACTTCGCGCTCGATCACGGCCCGGTCTTCCGCGCGCGCCGCGCTTTGTCCGCTCCAGTCGGGCAGGCCATACAGCAGCACGTCCGGCGCGCGTGGCACGCGTGGCGTGCCGCGGCGCGTATTGAGCAGGCGCAGCAGCTCCGCGCGGACCGACGCACGCAAGCCCGCCGCATCGAGCGTGCGCGCGGCGAGTTCGTCGACGGACTCGTGCGCGTCGAAAGGCGCATCGTCGGCCAGCCGCTCGAAGAGCGGCATGGGCGCGACGGCGATGAAGGGGCGGACGTTCGCCACAGGCGCGCGCTAGCCCGCCGCCTTCACGACCTTGTTCGCGGCCAGGTCCCACGTGGAAGCCGCGGTGCCTTCCTTGGTGGCGTCGTCTTTCTGCGCGGTGAACTCCCACTTGATCTTCGTGAAGTTCAGCGAGAGCGTTTCCACGGGCTTGCCGCCCGCGCCGCCCGAGACGCTCACGTTGCTCAGCACGACATTGTTCAGCGTATAGGTGATGAACGGCATGACCTTGCCGTCGCTTTCGGCGGCGTTGCGGCCCACTACGACGGACGCGCTGGCAATGGGTTTGCCCGAGCAGCAATATTCGTTGAGCGTGGGCGTGGCGACGTCAACGAACTTCGTCACGGTGAATTCGCCGATATGGGGCTTGCCCGACGTGCGCTCCGAATTGCTGACGTCGTTCGTCACCTGCATCGCCACATTGTGGCTGTACGACATCAGCTCGATCTTGTCGGCATAGCCTTCCAGCGTGCACTCGCCTTTGATATCGGCGCCCAGGTCGAGAATGATCGAATCCATGGTTTGCTGCTCCCGAAGCAGTAAAGGAACACACGGGCCGCGTGCGCGGCGCCAGGCGCGTTCAGGGACCAGGGGCGCTCATGCGCCGCCTGGCCGTCGTGTCTTCATCGAATCGTTTGTCGTCGCTGCTGGATCAGGCGGCAGCCGGCGGCGGCAACGTCGCCACGAGCCGGATCGACGCAGTGAGTTCCTCGAGCTGGAAATGCGGCCGCAGGAACACCGTCGCGCGGTAAGCACCAGGCTTGCCGGGCACCTCGGTCACGTCCACACGCGCCTCGCGCAGCGGATACTGCGCCTTGATTTCCTGCGGCGCGTTGTCGTTCACGAGCACGTAGTCGGCAATCCACGTGTTGAGGTAGCTGCGCACGTTATCGCGCGTCATGAAGCTGCCGACCTTGTCGCGCATGATCGCCTTGATGTAGTGCGCAAAGCGCGAAGCCGCGAGGATATACGGCAGCATGGCCGAAATGCGCGCGTTCGCCGTGGCCTCGGGCGTGTTGTAGAGCGCCGGCTTGCAGGCGGTCTGGCCGCCGAAGAACACGGCCATGCCCTCGTTCTTCTTGTGCACGAGCGCGATGAAGCCGAGCGAGTCGAGCTCCTTTTCGCGGCGGTCGGTGATCGCCACTTCCGTGGGGCACTTCATGGCTTTGTCGCCCGAGGCCGTCTGGAAGATATGGTCCGGCAAGCGCTCGACGGCGCCGCCGCCTTCCACGCCGCGAATCGCCGCGCACCAGCTGTATTGGGCGAATGCGTTGGTAATGCGCTGCGCAAGCGCGTACGCGGAGTTGCCCCATAGATACTTCGAGTGGTCCGTGCCGTCGACGTCTTCGAAGAAGTTCATGCCCTCAACCGGGTTGCTGTCCGGATGATAAGGACGCCGCATCAAGATGTGCGGGAGCGTGAGCGCGACATAACGCGAGTCTTCGCTCTTGCGGAATTCGCGCCAGCGGGCCATGTCGATCGTCTCGAAGACCTTGGAGAGATCGCGCGGCACGCCCAGCTCCGTAAAGCTCGACATGTCGAAGAGCTGCGGGTGCGCCGCCGAAATGAACGGCGCATGCGCGGCGGCGGCCACGGAGGCGAGTTTTTCGAGCAGGCTCACGTCGGGTGTCTGGCGCGTGAAGTAGTAGTCGCCCACGAGCACGCTGAACGGAAAGCCGCCGAAGGTGCCGTATTCCTCTTCGTAGATCTTCTTGAATAGCGCACTGGTGTCGACGTCGATGGCCTTCTCGAGATCGTTCTGCAGATCTTTCTTCGAAGCGTTCAGGAGGCGCAGCTTCAGGCGCGTGCCCGTTTCCGAGCCTTTCACGAGAAAGTGCAGGCCGCGCCACGACGACTCCAGCGCCTGCATGTCGGGGTGGTGCAGCACTTCATTGAGCTGCTCGCTGATCAGTTCGTCGATCTTGCGGATGTGGTCGTTGATCATCGCCACGGTGTCGCGGCTGATGGTCATGTTCTTGTCGAGCACCTGCAGGGCGAACTCGGCGAGCAGCTCGCGCGCGTGCTGCTGCTGTTCCTCATATTGCGCCATGCGCCCTTCGTGCACGATGCGGTCGAGCAGCGTGACCGTACCCGCCTGCGCGGTCGCGGCGGCCTGAATGTCGGACATGATCGTCTCCTCGTGTTGGGCTTAGCTCGCCGGCGTGTCGCTGGCAGGGGCAGGGGCGTCGCCTGGCTCCGGCGGCGGCAACTGCGCAGTGGGCGTGTCCTGCGGGTGCGCCGAGCGGATTTCGCTCAACCCCTTCGGGTCGTGCACCACTTCCTGGAGGAGCTTGTCCAGTTCGTCGTTGCCGTCGAGCTTGGTGAGGAGGTCGCGCAGGCGCAGCCGCGCGTCGTAAAGCTGTTTGAGCGGGCCGATCTGCTGAACGATGCTCACGGGATCGAAGTCGTCGATATGCTCGAACTTCAACTCGACGTTGATCTTGCTGCCGTCGGCGGCGAGCGTGTTGTCGACCTGCAGCGTCACGCGCGGCCCGATCGACTTCATCACGTCGTTGAAGTTGTCGCGGTCGATGTCGACGAAGCGGCGCTCCGTCATTTTCGGCAACGGCTCGACGGGCTTGCCGGACAGGTCGGCAAGAATGCCCACGACGAGCGGCAGCTCGCGCTTTTCGATGGCGTTGCCCGTTTCGACGTCGTACGTGATCTGGACACGCGGCGGTCGGTTCCGTTCGAACCAGTGCTGGGTACTGTCGGCCATGGTCACCTCGGTGGCGGTCGTTCTTCTAATGCGTTGTGCAACGGGAGGAGATGCGCGTTTGTCGTCAATCTGCCTTTTTCATGATGCATTTTCTTTAAGACGACAATGGGCCGCAAAACGTAATTAAACGATTGCGCGATCCACTCCCGGTCCTTCAGAAAAAAGCACAGCTAAAGCATGCCCCCGGATTCGTCAGACGAGAGCATTCACGGCACTAAGCGTCGCGCTGCCTGGTTCTCAGCTTGTCCTTCGTCGCGCGAGACGTGAAGATAGACGGTCAGGACTTTAGAACAGTAAACGGGGAAATTCAAAGTATATTTACGGCGCATATACAGGATTCCTTTCAAGTTTATTTACTTATTCTTTTTGAATTGGTCGATTAGAAAATCGTTATTGCAATGACAAGTGGGGCGCTTGTAGACTACGCGCAAAACACCTTGCGCAGCAGAACATGCGTCTTGATTAGAAATACGAACTAGCATGAATTCTCCTGCGCGCGGGCAGGAGGCATCGCAGACAAGAGGCGACGCAAACAATGGGGATTGCGCAGTGATCACCACGTTATTCGCGGGCGCGTCGCGCGCCGCGCAGCCGCACGGCTGGCGCGCCGCCACGCTCGTGCTGCTTGCGCTCGCGCAGTGGCTCGCGGCGTGCTCGTCGCTGCCCAAGGTACAGGTGGATACCCTGGCCATTGCCGTTTCCATTCAAGCGAATCAGGACACGCCCATTGCCGTGGACGCCGTGCTCGTGCGCAATCCCCAGTTGCTCGACGCGCTGCTCGGTCTGCCTTCGGCGAAGTGGTTCGCGCAGCGCGATCAATGGCGCCGCGATCACCCCGAGGACATTACGGTCGTGTCGTTCGAAGTGGTGCCGGGTCAGCAGATCGCCGCGGCGCCGTTTCCGTTTGGCGGCAAGCGTGGCGCTGGCGTCGTGGTGTTCGCGGACTACCAGACACCGGGCGCGCACCGCGTGAGGCTCGACACGGGGCCCGCTCACGCGCTGCTGCTGCTCGGCGACCAGGATCTGAGCGTGCAGGCCTCGCATTGATGTGACGCCAATGTGTCATGTAAAGGTGTCGCGCAATGGTGCGGCAACACTGAACGACGGAACGTTTAGCAATAGAAAGCAAACACATCATGCGAACTTCGTTTCCCGATCCGGTCTGCTGGTTCGACGGCATGCCCTTGCTGCCGCAGCATTTCCAGACTCAGGCGCTGCACGCGGCGGGGCACGCCGCGCTGCTGGCCAGCGCCGCACGCGCGCATTACTGGGGCGTGCTTTCACTCGAGCACGACGCCGCGGGGCTTGCCCAGGGGCTCGTGCGCATCAGCGCGCTGGAGGCGATCATGGCCGACGGTCTCGCCATTCGCCACACGCCGCACGACCCGGTGCTGGAGATCGACGTGAGCCACGCGTTCAGCGCGCCGGATGAAGCGGTCACGATCTATCTCGCGGTGCCGCCGCTATACCGCGGCGGGCAGCTCGATCCGCAGACCGGGCGCTACACCCAGCGCGAGAGTCCGGATGTTCCCGATCTTGTCTCGGGCGGCGAGCCCGCTTCGATCACGACATGGTCGCCGCGCCTGCACCTCATGACCGATCTCGGCCGTCACGAATTCGACCGCTTGCCGCTCATGTGTGTGAGGCAGCAGGGTGGCGGCGTGGCGATTGCGGACTACGCGCCGCCGTGTCCGTTCGTGCGCGCCGACTCGGTGCTCGGTCAGCGCGTGATGCGGCTGCTGCTGCGCGTACGCGAGAAATGCGTGTTCCTGGCCGGGCGGCTGCAGGCGGCGCAGCGTGCGGAGGAGCGCGACGACACCGCGCAGATCGAGCGCCAGCTCTGCGCACTCTGGAGCCGCCTGCCCGAAGTGGAGGCGACGCTCGTCACCGGCATCGCGCACCCGGCCGAGCTGTATCGCGCCGTTGCCGGCATGACGGGCGCGCTCGCGGCGTTGCGCCCGGAGCGCGGGGTGCCCGCCTTCGCGACGTTCGATTACATGGCGCTGCTCGCGTCGTTCGATCCGCTGCTCGAATGGGCGGATGAAGCGCTCGCAACGATCCGCCAGGGCTATCGCGTACGTGCGTTCACCGAGGAGGGCGGCAGCTTCTGGATCGCACCGCCATTCGAAAGCGGCGGCAACGTTGCGCGCGAACTCGTGATCGGTTTGCGCATGCCGCCCGACGCCGGCGAGCACGACGCGAGCGTGTGGCTCGATCATGCCGTTGTCGCGTCGCGGCCCTACGTGCCCACGCTCGCGCGGCAGCGCATGCGGGGGCTCGCGCGCCGCCGCCTCGCGCGCGAGGAGCGCGCCGCCTACGCGACCGGAGACGACACCACGCTCTTCGCGGTGGGCGTGGAGGACGCCTGGTTCGACCGCGCGCAGCCGCTGTGCATCGAGGTGCGCACGAGCGTGCCAGGCCGCGCGCCCTGGGCCGTGCAGCTTTTCACACCCACGGGCGACGCCGACGACGACGCGCGCCCCACGGGAGCCGACAATGCTTGACACCGGCGACCCGAACGACGAGCGCCTGCCGCTCATGCGCGCATTCGTCGTGGCGTTCGCTTTTGCGGAGAACGCGCGCCTGCGCGCCGTGGCCCAGGCCGCGAGCACGGCGAATGCAGCAAACGCCGCCAACGCCGAACCACCGGCCGATCCCCAGCGCGAGGCCGACACGCTTGCCACGCAGTTGCAGTCCGCCACGCGCAAGCTCGCGCGCGACGCCATGGCGTGGACCGGCGCGGCCGGCGAAGCGGACATTGCCGCCGCGCAATACGCCTATGTCGCGCTGCTCGACGAATTGCTGCTGTTTTCCGCGTGGAATGGCGCGAGCGCATGGGAGGCATGGCCGCTCGAAGCGCGCATTTTCGGCACGCGCGCGGCAGGCGAGCGCATTCCGGCCGCCATTGAAACGCTGCTCGCGCAACGCGATCCGGCGCAGCGCGATCTTGCCAATGTCTATCTCGCCTGCCTCACGTTAGGCTTTCGAGGCCGCCTGCGCGGCGAAGCGGGCGCGTTGCGCCACGACCAGTTGCGCCATGCGCTGTTCGCCTTCGCCATGCAGCGCGACCCTGAGCCCAACCGGCTTGGCGCGCCGCTCGAACGCGCCGCGCTGGCGCCGCGCGAAACCCGGCCGCTCACGCAGATGTTTCCAGACCGCGCACGCCTCGCGCTGTTCGCGGGCGGCGGATTCGCGGTGCTGCTCGGCGTGTCGCAACTGCTGTGGCTCTACGCGACAGCGCCTGTGCGTCCATCGCTCGAACAGTTCGAAACCGTGTCGATGATGCAAGGGCGTCCGTCGCAGATCAACCATACGAGCACCACCGGCATGGTGCTGCCGCACGCGAGGACGATCCGCAGACTGCGGCCGCTGGCTCCGCCCGCCAACCAGCAACTCGCGCCGCAAACGCAGGACACCCCCGCGGCGCAGACGGTTTCCACTTCGCCGCTCTCGACGCCCTCGACGCTCGCGCTCGCGGCGCGCCGCATCGTCCCGGTGAGCGTGCAAAGCGCCGACGAAGCCAGTGAAGAAAACACGGACGGCGCGCCACGGGGAGCCCGTCCATGACGAGCACACTCATCGTTATCCTGATCGTCCTGATCGCACTGTTGATCGTGGGGCTCGTGGCTGCGCTCGTCGTGCGCTGGGTGCGCGCGCGCGACGAACGCAGGCCGCTGCGCAATTTCACCGCCATGATGCGCGCGGCGCACAACGCGATGGGCGTGCGCGACCCGTACTCGGTGCCGCGCGTGCTGGCCACGGGCACACCGGCGGCGCTCGACGCGCTGGCACGCGGCTGGCGCCTTGCGAGCGTGGGCGAGCCGGCCTGGTTCGGCAGGCTCTGGCACGACGCAGAAGGCATTCTGATTGCCGAGCCGGGCGACTCGCTCGGCGCGCGCGCGGCCGCCGAGCGCCGGCGCGGCGCGACCGGCGGGCGTTTGCTGCGCGGCTTGTTGCGCAACCGGCCGGGGCGGCCGCTCGACGCGCTCGTGTGGGTGATCGCGCTCGATACGCTCATCGACGAAAACGGCACGGCGCGTGCGGATACCGATGCCGCGCTCGAAGCGTCGCGCACGGTGCTCGCGCTGCAACGGCAGCTCGGGCAGATGCTGCCGCTCTACGTGGTGGTCACGGGCTGCGACGCGCTGCCGGGCTTCGACGCGCTCGCGGCACGCCTGCGTCGCGAGCGCATCGAAACGCCGCTGGGCTGGGCCTCGCCCTATGCGCCGCGGCGCGCCTTCGAGCCCGCCTGGGTAGACGAAGCGTTCGCGGACATGAGCCGCGCGCTCGCGGCGACTGTCACCGAAATGGGTACGCTCGACGGCGCGTTGGACGGCGACGTGTTCCTGCTGCCGCAGCGCATCGACACGCTGCGCGAGCCATTGCGCGAGCACATCGAACCGACCTTGCGCGGCGCCGCCGACGGCACCGCGCCGCTCCTGCGCGGCATCTGGTGCGTGGGCGCGATGCCGCAGGCGCAGGAGCGCGAAGAGCCCGCCATCACGAATGCGGCGCGCAAGGATGCACCGGCCTTCGCGTCGCGCCTGTGGCACGACGTGCTGATGCCGGGGCAGGGACTCGCGCTCGCCATCCCGCGCGTGCTCGCGCTGCGCATGCGCCGCTACCGCATCGCCACGTTCGCCGCGATTGCGCTGGGCGTGTGCTGGTGCGTGGGGCTTGGCGTGACCACGTGGCACGTGCGCAGCGACGCGCGTGCGCTCGCCAGCAGCTACGACGCGCTGGCGCTCGCGAGCGCCGCCTGGCACGAAACGGGCGCGAGCGGTGGCGAAGCGGCGGCGGCAGGCGCACTGGGCAGCGCCGCGAACGCCTTCGTCAAGGTGCCGCGCTGGCAACTCGCCACGCCGTTCATGCCGCTGTCGTATTTCGGCCTGCGGCGGCGGCTCGACGAAGCGCAATACCACGTGCTGAGCGGGCTCGTATTTACACCGCTGCGCACGCGGCTCATCAGCCGTCTCGCCGATCTGAACTGCGCCGGCGCCCCCGTTGGGTCGGACGTCAACGCGAGCCTCGCGGCCGCCGCGCGGCGTCCCCAGGACCTGCCCGAATATACGCAGGGCACGCGGCTCGTCACGAACGCAGCGCAGACCGAGCGGCTCATCACAAACTACAACGAGCTGGTGGAGCGCGACTCGGGCAACACCGTCATGCTCGCGCAGCTCATGCGCGGGGCGGTAGGCGTGAGCTTTTCGCCCGATCATGTGGCCGACCGCGCTGGGCTCGACGACGCGGTGCGCGCGAGCGCCGTGGAAGGCGGCCAACTGCCGTTCGACGGCACCGAGGCGCGCGCCGCGCAAGCGCGGGCGAGCGTGTGCTTCGAGGAGACCTTCGACCGCTGGTTCGACGACATTTATCAGGACTCCTCGCTCACGACGAACGCTGCGCAAATCCAGACCATGCTCGCCGATCTCAAGGCGCCTGGCGCGGTTCCCACCACCGCTTCGCTCTCCGAACTGGCCACGCGCATCGACACGCTCGCCACCCAGGTCGATACCGCCGACCACGGCTGGGCGGGCACCCACGGCCAGGAACTCGTGCCGGGACTCACGGCGACCTTCGACACGGCAAAAGGCCTGCGCCTGATCGGCGCGACACCGGTGGCGAGCGTGCTCGAGCACGAGCAAAGCGAACAAAGCGCATTCGCGGCACGCTGGCTCGCAAGCGGCAACCTGCCCGGCGTGCTGGTCTCCAATCCCGCCACGGGGCTGCAACTGGCGGCGGACCTGCTGCCGCTGCGCGATGCGCTGCGCACGTTGCTCGGCCAGTCGTTCGTTGCGGGCGCGGGCAGTGCAATGGCCGAAATTCGCGGCGTGGATGCGGACTCGGCGCAGCGCGCGCTGGCAGTCCTGCCGGCCTACAAGCAATATTCAGCGGGACTTCTGGCGCAGGCACCCGAAGCGTGGCGCGGGCCGCTCCTCGCTGCGGCAGGCAACGCGACCGTGCACAGCATGGTCGCCGCGCTGTCGGCGCCCGCGGCGCCGAATGGGGCGCGCAACGTCGCGTATGCGCCGCAAACGCAAGGCGCACCGTTCGACACGCTGCGCAAGAACGCGACCGATCTCGTGGAAGCGTTCGACTCGCTCGGCCGCCCCGATCTCGCACAGGCGGTCGCCCTGCGCGTGAGCGACGCCGCGCTGGACGTGCTGCGCGCGACCGATGCGCAGTTGCAATCGCTCGAACCGTTCCGGCCCGTGCGCGGCGACTTCTCGGCCTGGAACGGCAACGCGGGCGGGTCGATGCGCGCGTTTGGGGCCGCGACGCCCGAAGCGCTGCAAACCTATCTCGCCGCCCAGGCGGGCGCGGTGGCCGACACGGCCACGCTCGCGTCGAGCGCGCTCGACTGGCTCACGGCGCAGAACCCGCCGCTCTCCACGGCGGATGCGCGGCTCGTTGCGCGCTGGAAGGCGCTCTTCGCGGACCTCGCGCAATACCGCGCGCGCAGCCCGGCCAGCGCGCTGGTGGCGGTGCCGTCGATCATCTCGAACCAGCTCGACAAGATGGACCTCGACACGTGCAGCGCCTCGCTAGCGCAGGTCGATGTGCCGGGCGCGGGCGACATCGTCTCGAGCGCGGGCATGCGGCTCGTCTCATCCGCGCGCGAGCGCTGCTACCGGCTGCAGATCGGCACCGGCGGCGAGGCCTATGAACAGTTGCGCGGCTATTTCGCGCGGTATCTGGCCGGGCGCTTCCCGTTCTCGGCGGACGCGAATGCGCAGGCCGCCGACCTGCGCCAGACGGCGGCGTTCGTGGCGCTGCTCGACGCGAAACTCGCGGACGCGCAACGCGGCATGAGCGCCGCGGCGGCGAGCGGCGGCCAGCAAGCGGGCGCGCAGCAGTTTCTCGCGAAGCTCGCGCGCGCGAAGCCCTGGCTCGACGCGCTGGTGGCGCGCGGCGCGGACGGCGCGCTCGTGGGCGTGGACGTGGCGGTGGACTGGCGCATCGACCGCGCGGACGAAGCCGGCGCGGACCAGGTGATCCAGTGGTCGCTCGCAAGCGGCAGCCAGACGCTCGCCTGGCCCGCTGTAGCCGGCACGCCGCTGCGCTGGGCGCCGGGCCAGCCCGCCGCGCTGAGCCTGCGCTGGGCGAAGGACGGCCCGTGGCGGCCGATGCAGGACGCTTCGCAGCCGACGCTTTCCGTCGATGGCGAAGCCGCCACCTGGGCGGCAAACGACACATGGGCGCTGTTGCGCCTCGTGCGCCTGCACGTGGTGCCGGACGATGGCCCGGATGGCGGCACGGGAGCCGGAGCGGGAAGCGCGCGCATGGTGCTGAGCGTGCCGGTGCGCGACCGCAACGGCGGCACGCAAACCGCGCGCATGTTCATGCGCGTGGGCATGACGGGCGCAGCGAAAACGGCGCTCACGTGGCCCGACCTGCCATACGCGGCGCCGGGCTACAGCGTGTACGGCACGCCTGCGGTCACTTATGGACCGTATCCGTCGAGCAACTCGACCACCCAGGCGGGGCACGGATGAACCCGGCATTCGACATCGAAGCACTCGTTCAACCCATACCGGGCGATGCGCCCGCCGGCGTCTCGCTGCTGCACGATGCCGCGTTCGACGCGATCAAGGCGGCGCGCCGCGAGGACGATCCGGCACTGCCCGCGGGTATCTGGCAAACCACGCTCAAGGTCGCGGACTGGGCTGCGGTCGAAGCGGGCTGCGAGGACCTCCTGGCACGGCGGAGCAAGGATCTGACGCTTGCCGCATGGCTCGGCGAAAGCTGGCTGCAACGCTATGGCAGTGTTGCGTTGCCGGCTTGCTTCGCATTGCTGAGCGAATTGTGTGCGCGCTATTCGGACGACATCCATCCGCTGCCGCGCGATGGCGACATGGGTTTTCGTGCCGCGCCGCTCGCATGGGTTGCCCAGCAGTTCCCGACCTTGCTCGCCGGGCGTATTGCGCTGTGCGCGGGGCCCGATGGCTCGCCACTGACGCTTGCGCGCTGGCAGGGCGCGCAGCGCGAGGCCGTTGCGGTGAAAGACCGCAAGGACGTGCCTGCGGCGAAGCGCGAGGAAGCCGCACGGTTGGCGCAGGCGCTGACGCAGGCCGCGCACGAAGCGGCGCCCGCCGCGCTGCGCGACCAGTTGCAGGCGCTGCGCTCGGCCCGCGCGCCAATTGCGAAGCTGGACGCGTGGTGCACGCAGCGGCTCGGCGCGGAAGCGCCGTCGTTCGGGGCGGTGGTGGACACGCTGGAGCGCATGGAGGGCGTGTTGCGCGACTGGCTCACGAAGCATCCCGCATGGGAGGACGTACCAATGGTTGAGGCCGCATCGATTCAGGAACCGGCGGCGCTCGAGCCCGCAGCGATTCAGGTTGCTTCGGCTGGCGCGGCGCAGGAGCCGACGGGGCCGAAAAGGCTCGATGCGCCTCAGTCGCGCGACGAGGCGTACAGGCTGCTGGCCGTTGTTGCGGACTACCTCATGCGCTACGAGCCGCACAGCCCGGTGCCCTATATGCTCAAGCGGGCGCTCGATTGGGGCGGCAAGCCGCTGCCGGAGCTTCTGGCCGAGTTGATGGCAGGTGAGCGGGGCAGAGCGCTGGGGGCGGCGCTTGGGTTGCTGCCAGAGAGCGAGTAAAGGTCTTTAAGGCCGCCACCCCTCACCATCAGGGAACGTATATTTCTCGAGCGACTCCGGCTTCATTTCGATGCTGTAGCCAGGCCGCTGCGGCGGCATATACCGCCCATTGCGGATCACGACCGGATCGACAAAATGCTCATGCAAATGATCGACATACTCGAGCACCCGGTTCTCCAGCGAAGCCGAAACGCACAGATAGTCGAACAACGAAATATGCTGCACGTACTCGCACAATCCCACTCCGCCCGCATGCGGGCACACTGGAATGCCGAACTTCGCCGCCATCAAAAGCACGACGATCACTTCGTTCAGTCCACCTAAGCGGCAGGCATCGACCTGGCAAAAATCGATCGCCTGCGCCTGCAGCAGTTGCTTGAACATCACGCGATTGTGACAATGCTCGCCCGTCGCGACCCCAATCGACCCCAAACGCCGGCGAATCTCCGCGTGGCCGAGAATATCGTCGGGGCTCGTCGGCTCCTCGATCCACCACGGGTCGAATTCCGCGAGACGCCGCATGTTCGCCACGGCTTCGTCCACGTCCCACACCTGGTTGGCGTCCATCATCAGCTTCAGGTTCTCGCCGATTTCCTCGCGCAGGATGCGTGCGCGCCGGACGTCTTCGTCGAGATTACCGCCCACTTTCTGCTTGAAATGCGTCCAGCCCAGCGCGACGCCTTCGCGCGCGAGGCGGCGAATCTTGTCGTCGTCGTAGCCTAGCCAGCCCGCCGAGGTGGTATAGGCAGGGTAGCCCTGTGCGAGCATTTCCGCTTCGCGCGCGCCCTTCGTCTTCGCGTGACGGTGCAAAATGGCTAACGCTTCGTAAGGCGTGATCGCATCGGTCACATAGCGAAAATCGAGGCACCGCACGAGTTCCTCGGGGCTCATGTCGGCGAGCAGTTTCCAGACCGGCTTGCCAACCGATTTGGCCCACAGATCCCATACCGCATTGACGACCGCCGCCGTAGCGAGATGGATCGCGCCCTTGTCCGGGCCGATCCAGCGTAATTGGCTATCCGAAGTAAATGCGCGCCAGAATGCGCCCATATTCGCGGTGATGTCTTCGAGCCGCTTGCCGACAATCAGAGGCGCGAGCGCGTTCACGGCTGTCACGCAAATTTCATTGCCGCGGCCGATGGTGAACGTGAGGCCGTGCCCGGTGAATTTGTCAGGAGAATCGGTTTCGAGCGTGACGTAGGTGGCGGAGTAGTCCGGCGCGGCGTTCATGGCGTCGGAACCGTCGAGCGAGCGCGAAGTGGGAAAGCGGATGTCGCGAACGGAAAGCTTGCTGATCGTGGTCATTCGAACTCCCTATGGAAGGGACGGCTTTCGGGTAGGGGAAAACCAGGCGTTTGCACGCGTTGACAACGCTGAATCTGCTACCTAGCATGCTAGCATGTCTTCTCAAAATCAAGCGCGCCGTGAACTCTTCATCCGAAGTGGCGAGTGTCGCCGGCAATCCTTATGTCGCACTGCAAAAGATCAGGGGCGGCGAGCGCGGCAGTCTGACTGACGCGGTCGAGCAGGCGCTCAGAGAAGCGATTGTGACGCTCGCGCTGGAACCCGGAATGATGATCGACAAGATGGCGGTCTGCGAACGCATGGGCGTGTCGCGCTTTCCGGTTTCCGCCGCGCTGGCGAAGCTCGCGCACGCGGGGCTCGTCGAAGTTTTGCCGCAGCGCGGTACGCGCGTGAAGCCGATCGCGCTCGACGATATTCGCCAGCATCTGTTCATTCGCAGCGCGCTCGAAGTCGAAACGGTGCGCGGTGTCGCGCGCATGAAGAATAGCGCCACGATCGACGCACTGGCCGCCAATCTCGACGAGCAGCGCAAGGTCGCGGGAAACGGTCAGCGACTCGTGTTTCATGAGCTCGATCTCGCGTTTCATGAAATCCTGCTCGACGCGGTGAACCTGCCGCGCGTGAAGGAGATCGTCGCGGTGTCGCGCAACGCGCTCGATCGCGCAAGGCAATTGTTGGCGAGCCCGGAGCGTCTCGCTCATACGCTAGACGAACACGAACGGATTTTCGAGGCCATTCGCGCCGGCCGTGCCGACGCGGCGGCGAAAGCCATGCACGACCATCTCGATCAGGTGATCGAGGAGTTGCGCCGGTCGGCGAAAGCACGGCCGGATCTCTTTGCGCCATAAGCACCTTAAGTACCTGCGTACCCTAAGCAGCCTGGCCTTACGTCAAGCAACGACCGTACTTCAACCACCTTCGTGCAGCGCCGGAAGCTTCGCCGCGCACGGAATCAAGGGGCCCCGGTAATGTGTCTGGCTTTTCTTTGCGGATTTGCGCCATGACGCCGCTCATTTCCGTTAGCAAGCTGAGCAAGAGCTTTCCTGGCGTGAGAGCGCTGCACGAAGTGCAATTCGAGCTCATGGCGGGCGAAGTGCACGCGTTGATGGGCGAGAACGGCGCGGGCAAGTCGACCTTGATGAAGATTCTCGCGGGCGTCTATACGCGCGACTCGGGCGACATTCTCTACGATGGCCAGCATGTCGCGTTTGCAAGCCCGCGCGAGGCGCAGGCTGTGGGCGTCGGCATCATTCATCAGGAACTCCAGCTGATGAATCATTTGACCGTCGCGCAGAACATGTTCATTGGCCGCGAGCCGCGCGGCCGTCTTGGGCTCTTTCTCGACGAAGACAAACTCAATGCGCAGGCGCGCGCGATTCTCGCGCGCATGCACGTGCAGCTCGACCCGCGCACCGTGGTCGGCTCGCTCACCGTCGCGAGCCAGCAGATGGTCGAGATCGCCAAGGCGCTGTCGTACGATTCGCGCGTGCTCATCATGGACGAGCCGACTTCCGCGCTCAACGACGCGGAAATCGCCGAGCTTTTCCGCATCATTCGCCAGTTGAAAGAGCGGGGCGTGGGAGTCGTCTACATCTCGCACAAGATGGATGAGCTCAAGCAGATTGCCGATCGCGTCACCGTGCTGCGCGACGGCGAATACGTGGCCACTGTCGGCGCCGCCGATACGAGCGTGCAGGCCATCATCGGCATGATGGTCGGCAGAACGCTCGCCGACGTCGCGCCGTATCAGGGGCCGGCGCAGCAGGGCGAAGTCGCGCTCGAAGTGAAGCATTTGAACGCGGGCCCGCTCGTGAAGGACGTGAGTTTCACGTTGCGCAAAGGCGAAATACTCGGGTTTGCGGGACTCATGGGCGCGGGCCGAACCGAAGTCGCGCGGGCGGTGTTCGGTGCGGACCCGGTCGAATCCGGCGAGATCTTCGTGAAAGGCGCAAAGGCGTCGATCAAAACGCCGAGCGACGCGGTCGCGCACAGCATCGGGTATCTCTCCGAGGACCGCAAGCGCTTTGGCCTTGCGACCGGCATGGACGTCGAATCGAACATCGTGATGTCCAATCTCGGCAAATTCCTCTCGCTGAATCTGTTTTTACGCCGCATGCAGATACGCAAGACGGCGGCGCATTTCATCAGCCTCCTCGCCATTCGCACGCCTTCCCCCACGCAGCCGGTGCGCCTGCTCTCGGGCGGCAACCAGCAGAAGATCGTCATTGCGAAGTGGCTGGAGCGCAACTGCGATGTGCTGTTCTTCGACGAGCCCACGCGCGGCATCGACGTTGGCGCGAAAAGCGAGATCTACAAACTGTTGCGCGCGCTCGCGGAACAAGGCAAGGCGATTGTGATGATCTCGTCGGAACTCCCGGAAATCCTGCGCATGAGCGACCGGATCGTAGTGATGTGCGAAGGCCGTATCACTGGCGAACTCTCCGCCAGCGAGGCGAGCCAGGAGCGCATCATGCATCTCGCGACCCAGCGCGAAACCTTGCAAGCGGCATGAGCCTCAAGAGGTCGAATCCATGACTATGCAATCGGATACTGCAGCACTGGCGGATCAGAAACGGTCGGCCGGTTTAAAGGCGCGCATTTTCTCGCCTACCGCGCTGCAGAAAATGCTCGCGTTCGCCAGCTTGATCCTGCTGCTGATCTTTTTCAGCTTCGCTTCGCCTGCATTCATGCAGATGGACAATATCCTCGGCATTCTGCAGGCAACGGCTGTGAACGGCGTGCTCGCCATTGCCAGCACGTTCGTCATCATCACGGGCGGCATCGATTTGTCCGTTGGCACGTTGATGACGTTTACGGCCGTGATTTGCGGCGTATTCCTGACCTATTGGCATTTGCCGATGTGGATCGGCGTGCTCGCCGCAATCGTAACGGGCGCGCTGTGCGGAACCATTTCGGGCACGCTCACGGCGAAGATGAAAATCCCGCCGTTCATCGCCACGCTGGGCATGATGCTGCTGCTCAAGGGGCTCTCGCTCGTGGTCTCGTCGGACAAGCCCATCTATTTCACCGACACCGAAAACTTCTACATGATTTCGCAGGACTCGCTGATCGGCTATTTCCTGCCCAGCGTGCCCGTGCCAAACGCGGTGCTGATTTTGTTCGTGCTCGCGATTGCGAGTTCGATCACGCTGAACCGCACGGCGCTTGGCCGTTATACGTTCGCGCTCGGCAGCAATGAAGAGGCCGTGCGACTTTCGGGCGTGAATGTCGATCGCTGGAAGATCGCGATCTATGGCCTTGGGGGCGCGATTTGCGGCATTGCAGGGCTGCTGATCGCCTCGCGCCTGAATTCTGCACAGCCGGCGCTCGGCCAGGGTTACGAGCTGGAGGCCATCGCGGCGGTCGTGATCGGCGGTACGTCGCTGAGCGGCGGGTCGGGCACGATACTCGGCACCATCATCGGCGCGTTCATCATGAGCGTGCTGACGAACGGCCTGCGCATCATGTCGGTCGCGCAGGAATGGCAGATCGTGGTAACGGGGCTCATCATCATTCTCGCGGTGTATGCGGATATCTTGCGGCGCAAGAAGCGTTGAAAGAGGAGACGGAAGAAGCACGGAAAGAACGGGGAGTAAAACAAGACTCCCTCAACGGCTGGAGGTCTATGGCCCACCTTAGGAGGAGAAACGTCATGTTGAAAAGAAAACTCATCAGTGCCGTAATCGGAGTGGGCGCGCTCGTGGGCGCGTCGAGCCTGACCTATGCTGAGGAACCCTACATTCCGATTATTTCGAAAGGCTTCCAGCATCAGTTCTGGCAAGCCGTGAAGTCCGGCGCGGAACAGTCGGCGAAGGCGAACAACGTCCGGATCACGTTCGAAGGCCCTGAAACCGAGGCCATGGTCGACAAGCAGATCGACATGCTCTCTGCCGCGCTCGCCAAGAAACCGCAGGCGCTCGGCATTGCCGCGCTCGACAGCAAGGCCGCCGTTCCGCTGCTCAAACGCGCGCAGTCCAGCAAGATCCCCGTGATCGCGTTCGACTCCGGCGTCGACAGCGATATTCCGCTCACGACCTGCGCCACGGATAACCTCGCCGCCGCCGCGCTCGCCGCCGACAAAATGGCGGAGATGATCGGCAACGCAGGCGAAGTCGGCGTGATCGTGCATGACCAGACGAGCCGCACGGGTATCGACCGGCGCGACGGCTTCCTCAACGAGATGAAGACGAAGCACCCGGGCATCAAGATCGTTTCCGTGCAGTACGGCGCGGGGGACCACCTGAAGTCGGCGGAAATCGCCAAGGCCATGATTCAGGCGAACCCGAACCTCAAGGGCATTTTCGGCGCCAATGAGGGCTCGGCGGAAGGCGCGGCGATTGGCGTGAAGGAGTCGGGCAAGAAACTGGTGCTGATCGGCTTCGACTCGGGCAAGGAGCAAAAGGAAGCGATCATGTCCGGCCTGATGGCGGGCGCGATCACGCAGAACCCGGTCGGTATCGGCAAGTGTGTGGTCGATTCTGCGGCGAAGGCGTTGAAGGGCGAAACGCTGCCGAAGAAAATCGACACGGGCTTTTACTGGTACGACAAAACCAATATGAGCGACCCGAAGATCGCTGCGGTGCTTTACGACTGATTGGTTTGGGTCGAGCGCAATACGAGAGGAAGAGCTGCGGCTCTTCCTCTTTGTTTTGGGAGTCTGCGGCGCACGTCAGACCCACTGCCGTCGTTCGATCATCCGCTGCCGCGATGACCCCTCTCGAAGGTACAGTGGCCATTGCCTTATCGCCGCGGTCGGTGGACCGTCCGGGCGACCTTCAGCCCCTACTTACCGTCACTCCCCAGTGATTCGCTTGCATGTGGGGACTTTACCCAGGCCGTTTGGAGTGCATGCCGACTCCCTTTCCTATCCGTCCAGGCAAAGAATGACATGGCAGTCGCCGAGCGAGAGTGCCGGGAGGTGCCATGCCCGCCACGGGTTCGCGGCAGGACCGGGTTCCCATCGTCGAGCGACTTTCCTCTAGATTTTCAGCTTCGTCGTCAGTTCGCTGAGGGATCACATCATGAACAAGCTCACTGCCACCATTCTTGCCAGCTGCGTGTCGTTCGCCGCTGCGGGCGCCTTCGCTGCTGATAGTGCGTCAACCGACGCGAATTCCGAAGACGCGACGAGTCAGGAGACCACCGCAAAGAGTGCAACGGAATCAGACGCGATGAGTGTCGACAGCATGGCCAAAGACGGGATGAAAGAAGATGCGATAGACCATGGCGGCATGGCCGAAGATGGAACCAAGAATCCCGAGGTGAAGTGAACTCCTTCCAGGCGTTCGCTCCTGGCCGACTACTGGCCTACGCGAACGCCCGAAG
>NZ_CAJMZA010000041.1:0-51602 GCF_905220195.1 Paraburkholderia sp. J8-2 | reverse complement strand
CCCGGCCACGGGCGTGATGCGCCACGCCGACGCCGGCTACGAACTCGCGCAGCAGACCGCGCGCGAGGCAGGCCTCAAGCTGCCGATGCTCGGCCGATGAGCAACGTGACGCCGCCGCTCGAAAGCGGCGGCGTCACCCTCGCTTAGAGCGTTTCAGGAAGCCGGTGTGAGTCGTTGTCCACGCAACAGACCAGCACCTCGGCATCCTCGGCACCCGTGCTGAGGTACACGTGCCCCACGGCGCTGTCGAAGTAAAGGCTGTCGCCGGGCGACAGTTTGAAGACCGTGCCGTTTTCAAAATGCAGTTCCAGCTCCCCGCCTAGCAGGAACAGAAACTCCTCGCCGCTGTGGCGGATGTAATCGGGAAACGCGTCCATCGTGCGAGCGTGGATGCGTCCGCGCATCGGCACCATGCGCTTGCCGGTGAGGTCGTTGGCGATCATGCCGTACTCGTAGTTCGGCGTGTCGTAAATCATCTGCTTGCCCTCGCGCGTGAGCGACGGTTTCATTGGGCCGGCCGCCTTGCGCTTCCTGCGTCCGAATATCGTGTCGAAGTCCACGTTCAGCGCGTGTGCGAGCGCCGCGAATTTGTCATACGTGAGCGCAATGTCGCCGCGCTCGGCCTTCGAAATCGTCGAGACGGCGATGCCGGACAACTCCGATAGCTGCATCAACGTCAGTTCGCGCGCCTTGCGCGCTTCGCGCAGACGCGCGCCAACGGCCGCGTGATCGATCTCCGTCGGGGCCTGCTCAGTTGTGATCTCTTGTGCTGCGCGCTTTGCCATGGAAGGGACGGCTCCCGGTTAGGGGTTTTGTCGTATACGAGAATTATTTTTTTCTCGTATATGATAACTCGCATCTCGACTCCCCTTTGAAGGAGCAGCGTCGTGGCCTCAATCGCACTGGGAAAAGCCGGCCTATCGAAGGGCCAGGTCATTGCCGCCACCACACTGGGCACGGCGCTCGAGTACTACGATTTCACGATCTACAGCTTCTTCGCGATCCAGATCGGCAAGCTGTTCTTTCCTTCCGCGTCGCCGGTCAATCAATTCTTGCTTTCCATCGGCCTCTTCGGCGTGGGCTTCGTGGTGCGTCCGCTGGGCGGCATCGTCATCGGGGCCTACGCGGACCGCGCCGGGCGCAAGCGCGCCATGGTGCTCACCATCATGTTGATGGCGCTGAGCTGCGCGCTGATCGCCTGCGCGCCGCCGTATGCGGTGGCGGGCATCGCGGCGCCGCTGATCGTGCTCGCGGCGCGCCTGATTCAGGGCTTCGCTGCCGGTGGCGAGTTCGGCCCCGGCACCACGCTGCTCGTGGAATATGCGAGCGACAACACGCGCGCGTTCTTCGCGAGCTGGAACTTCGCGGCGACGGCGCTTGGCCTCGCGCTCGGCGCGGCGGTCGCCACGCTCGTGAACGTGCTGCTGCCCAAGGAGGCGGTCGACAGCTGGGGCTGGCGCATTCCGTTCCTCGTGGGCATTGTGGCAGCGCCGGTAGGCATGCTGATTCGCCGCCGCCTCGAAGAAACGCTGAGCGCGGCGCCCGCGCACGGCGCCAAGCGTAGCGGCGCATTGAAGGCCGCGCTCACTACGCACCTCAAGCTCACGATACTCGGGACCTTCGTCGAACTCGGCGGTTCGGTGTCCATCTACATCACCGCGTTTTTTCTGCCGAACCACGCTGTGCGCGTGCTTCATCTTTCGTCCACGGCGGCGGTCGCGTCGGGCGTGGTCAGCTCGCTCGTGCTGTTCGTCGCCGCGCCGCTCGTGGGCAAGCTCGCCGACCGCTACACCCGCAAGCGCGTGCTCGTGATCTCGCGCGTCGTGCTGCTGCTGAGCGTGTATCCCGCGTTCGCATGGCTTTCCGCCGCGCCTTCCATGGCGCTGCTCTGCGCGGTCTCCGCTTTCCTCTCCGTGTTCGTGGCGGGTCAGGTCGTACCGGTGCTCGTGATGATCCCCGAACTGTTCCCGCGCGAAGTGCGCGCCACCGGCATTGCGCTCACCTATGTCGTGAGCGCCTCGATCTTCGGCGGATTTTCACCGCTTGTGGCAAGCTGGATCGTTGCGCGCACAGGTAATCCGCTCGCGCCCGCCTGGTATGTCGCGGCCGCCTGCGCCATTTCGCTGATCCCGCTCGTCTGGCTGCGCGACCGTACCGGCGAGGCCATCGGCTAAACCTCATTTCATCAGGAAACCGAACGATGCTTGACAAGACCGAACTGGTCAGTCTGTCCGCCGTCGAACTGCGCCGCCTGATCGGCGCAAAGGCCATTTCGCCCGTTGAACTGCTCGATGCGTGCATCGAGCGCATCGAGGCCGTGAATCCGGCCGTCAACGCGATTACGGCAACGTGTTTCGATGCCGCGCGCGAAGCGGCCAAAACCGCCGAACAGGCCGTCATGGACGGCAAGCCGCTCGGCTTGCTGCACGGTCTGCCGCTCGGTGTGAAGGATCTCGAAGATACTGCGGGGCTGCTCACGACCTACGGCTCGCCGATGTCGCGCGGCCACGTGCCGTCTCGCGACGTGGTGCTCGTGGAGCGCTTGCGCGCGGCGGGCGCGATTCTCGTGGCGAAGACGAACGTGCCGGAGTTAGGCGCGGGCGCTAACACGCGCAACCCCGTATGGGGCGCGACGGGCAATCCGTTCAACCCCGCGCTCAACGCCGGCGGCTCGTCGGGCGGCTCGGCGGCGGCACTCGCGTGCGACATGCTGCCGGTTTGCACCGGCTCCGACACCGGCGGGTCGCTGCGTATTCCCGCCGCGAAGTGCGGCGTGGTCGGCTTTCGTCCATCGCCGGGGCTCGTGCCCAATTCGCGGCGCCTGCTCGGCTGGACGCCGATCTCGGTGGTCGGGCCGATGGGGCGCGACGTCGCCGAAACAGCGCTGCAACTCGCGGCAACGGCGGGCGAATCGGCGGGCGATCCGCTGAGCTACGCCGTGGACGCCAACGCGTTCGCGTTTTCCCCGCATATCGATCCATCGACGCTGCGCATCGGCTATACCGAAGACTTCGGCTGCTGCGACGTCGACCCGCAAATTCGCGCCGTGTTCCGTGCGCGCATAGCGGCACTCAAACGCATCGTCCACGCGTGCGAGCCCGTGGAGTTCGATCTTGGCGACGTGCATCGCTGCTTCGACGTGATTCGCGCGGAAAGCTTCGTCGCGGGCCTGCATGCCGCGTACACGCGCGACCCCGGCGCGCTCGGCCCGAACACGCGCGCGAACTACGAAATGGGCGCGAAGATGTCGCTCTCGGACAGCGCGTGGGCGCAAGCCGAGCAAACGCGCATCTTCCAGCGCTTCCAGAGCGCATTCGCGCGCTACGACGTGATCGTTTCGCCCACCACGCCGGTTACGCCATTCCCGTGGAGCGAACTGTACGCCGCGCAGATCGACGGCCGCGCGCAAGAGAACTACTATCGCTGGCTCGCGCTTACTTATGTCGTCACGCTCACCACGCATCCGGCGCTCGCGCTGCCGTGCGGCGTGGATCATGCGGGCATGCCGTTCGGACTCCAGATCGTGGGCCCGTTCCGCGGCGACATGAAGACGCTAGCGGTCTCGCAGGCGCTGGAAACGGCGTTTTCCGCGTATCCTGATCTGCGCCGCCCACGCCCCGATCTCACGCGTTTGGCACAAGCCAATCCGGCGCTGACTTCCATCGTGACGGCGCCTCCCATTTACAACCCAACCGGCGGCGACGCTGCTGGTCTTTCGGCGGTATGAACATGAGCAACGACATTCAAAGACTGCAAACCAATGCGCGCATGAGCCAGGTCGTGATCGCGGGTGGCGTGGTCTATCTCTCGGGTCAGGTGCCGGATACGGCAGGCGCGCCGATCGACGTTCAGGCTACCGAAATTCTCACGCGCATCGACAAGCTGCTCGCATCGGCGGGCGTGGACAAGACGCGCGTGCTGACCGCGAACGTGTGGCTGAGCGACCCGAAGCACTTCGACGCCTTCAATGCCGTATGGGATGCATGGGTTGCGCAAGGCCACGCGCCCACGCGCGCCTGTGTACAGGCATTGCTGATGCGCCCGGGCCTCGATGTCGAAGTGGCCGTCACCGCGCTCGCCTGAGTGCCTTCGAGCCAGGAACATTGCGTGATGAAATTCGATTCGGTCGTGCTTGGCGGCGGTATCGTCGGTGTGTCGGTGGCCTTGCAGTTGCAGCGGCGCGGTCTTGCGGTCGCGCTCGTGGACCGCAGGGCGCCGGGCAATGAAACCTCGCACGGCAACGGGGGATTGATTCAGCGCGAGGGCGTCTACCCTTATGCGTTTCCGCGCGAGCTATCCACGCTGCTGCGCTATGCGCGCAACCGCTCGACGGACGTGCGCTATCACCCGGGGGCCATGCCGAAGCTGCTGCCTTTTCTTTATCGTTACTGGCACCATTCGCGCGCCGACCGGCACGCCGAAATTGCGCGCGCGTATGCCACGCTCATCGAGCATTGCGTGACCGAGCATCGCGCGCTGATCGAGGCGGCGGGGGCTGAGGCGCTCTTGCGTACCAACGGCTGGATGAAGGTGTTTCGCAGCGCGGCCGCCATGGACGCCACGGTGGCCGAGGCACAGCGCTGGCAGCGCGAGTACGGCGTGGGTCACGAGGCGCTGGACGCCGCGGCGCTGCGTGCCGCCGAGCCCGCACTGAGCCACACACTCGTGGGCGGCGTGCGCTACACCGATTCCGATTCGGTTAGTGATCCGAAGGGACTGGTCACGGCCTACTCGAAGCTCTTCGAGCAGCTAGGCGGCCGTGTGCTGGTGGGCGACGCCGCGACGCTCGAACCATCGTGGCGCGTCATGACGCAGGACGGTCCCGTGCTGGCGAAGTCGGCGGTCATTGCCATGGGGCCGTGGTCGGGCGATCTCACGGCGCAGCTGGGCTACACGCTGCCGCTCGCCGTGAAGCGCGGCTATCACATGCACTATGCGGTTGCGAATGGCGCGAAGCTGAACCAGCCGGTGCTCGACGCCGAAGCGGGCTTCCTGATCACGCCGATGCTGCGCGGCACGCGCCTCACGACCGGCGTTGAACTCGGCTTGCGCGATTCGCCCAAAACGCCCGTTCAGCTCGAAGCGGTCGAACCGCTCGCGCGCGGCATCTTCCCGCTGGGCGCGCGGCTCGACGCCGACCCGTGGCTGGGCCGGCGCCCCTGCACGCCGGACATGATGCCGATCATCGGGCCCGCGCCCAGGCACGATGACCTCTGGTTCGCCTTCGGTCACGCGCACCACGGTCTCACGCTTGGCCCGGTCACGGGGCGCCTGATCGCGGAAATGATGACGGGCGCGCCGACCGTGGTGGACCCCCGGCCATTCCGTGCCGAGCGGTTTTGACTCGCAGCGGCGAGGCGAGACCCGGCGTACGCGTTCAGAACCGGTAATTGAGCCCCGCGAACGCCGTGATTTCGCGGCGGCTCTCGGTGATCGGGCTGTCGGCGGCGTAATGCTGAAGGCGCCCGAACGTCGCGTTCACCGAGCCGACCCAGTGCTTCGAAAAGTCGTGCGTCATGTAGAACGTCATGTGCACGTCGCGGATGCCCGCGCCGGGCGAATAGGCCGGCAAGCCGGATGCCGCGCTCTGGTCAGGCGTTACGCCGAATAGCGTGCGCATGTACACGCCGTTGGCCCACGTGAGCCCCGGTCCAACCGAAAAGAGCCACCCCGTCAGCGGCAGCGACACGTAAAGATCCGCCGTTGCCGTCGTACCTTGCCCGTGGCCGCTGATGTCCTGATACATGGCCACGGCGCCCGTGAACGCCCACAGCGTGTAGTCGGCGAAGAGGCGCAGCTTCGGGCCGTCGTCGACGTTGCTCAGGCCATGCAGATGCGGGTCGTCCGACACGGTGCGCGACTGGAAGTCGAAGCTCAGCGAAGCGCCCACATGGTAGTTCGGCGCCGAAATCACGTTCACGCCCAGCACGTCCGGCCCTTGCGAGAAGACGCGGTCGCGGTAGGAGATGTCGAGCGACGGGAACGGATAGACCTTCATGTGGCGCGCGCCCGGATACTCAGGCGCGAAATACGCGCCGGGGCCGATCGAGATTTTCCACGGCGAGTCGGTCGTGGCGGTGCTGGACGTATCGGCGTCGGCCCACGCGTGCGAGGCCAGGGTCAGCGCGGCCACGCACGCCAGCCCTTTCAGTGCTACGGCTTGCATCACGTATTTTTCCTTCCCACTGCCGCCAGTTGGCGCAGACGCCGGGCAAGCGCCTTGGAGACGACCGGCGCGTCTTTCGCGCCGCGTGCGACTTCGCTCTCGCGCAGGAACAGGGCCGTTTCGCGCGCAACGATCTCGCGTTCGTTGTCCGAAGTGATCATGTGATAGGAATCGTCGAGCCATAGCGTGCGCAGGAAGTTCGAGCCGATACGGTCGATCACGTGGCGCGGATTGCGCGGACTCGATGTTTCGTCGTCGATCGCGTGGATGACGAGCGCGTCGTTCTCGATGGCGGGAACGTCCTTGCGGGCCGCGCGTGCGAGGCGCAGCGCCTGATGCAGGGCGGGCAGGGCAATCGTCGAGGGGCCGACTTCGCTAAAGTCGCTGCGCTGCATGGCGCGCGCAATTTTCTTGCGCAGCGCTTCGTTACGCACACCGAACGGTTCGGCCTCGCGATAGCGGTAGCGGTGGCGCAACGGCGTGAAATACGCCCAGTCGAGCAGGAAGCGATACCACGGGATCGCCCAGCCGTCGTAGGCGAGCGTGAGCGAAAGCAGGACGAGCGACTGCGCCGCGGGCCGCTCGCGAATCAGACGCAGCGCGAGCGCGCCGCCAATCGAAAGCCCGCAGATCGAGACGCGCTCGTAGCGTGCCGCGAGTGCGTCGAACTCGCGCGCGGCGTTTTCGACCCATTGCTCCATCGGCAACTGGCCCGTGCCGGCGCTATACCCGTCGATCACGGGCGCACACACTGTGAATCCTTCGCCTTGAAGATAGCGCGCGAGATAGCGCAGTTCGATTGGCGAGCTGGACAGGCCGTGAAGCATGAGGACGGCGTGGCCGTCGCCTTCGCAGAAAAAGCGCGTGGATTGCACGGCTGGCGCATCGGTCGCGGCCAGCTCCATTTCGAGCGTGGCCATGTCAGCTCTCCGTGCGCAGCACGAGAAAATCGCCTGCGTGAGTGGTGAAACGTTCGCAGCTGCAGTTAGCGTGACGGTATTCGCGCTTGTGCTGCTCGCTACGCAAACGCGCGCGATGATGGCCCGGCGAGAGTGCGTGGGTCAGGCGCTGCACGTCGTCGGGATGCAGGGCGTCGAAGAGCGGGCCAGGCGCGACTTCGGCCGCGGCCGGCAGCGCTTGCGACATGCTCTGCCCCACGCTCGCGCGCTGGGCGGCATTACGCTCGAGGCCCTTGATCAGGATGAACCCCTCGTGATGCTGCGCGAGGTGGCGCAGCAGGCGATGCGTCTCGTCGATGGCGCGGCGGGCGAGCGCGCGCTCGTTATCCTGACGCAGCAGCATTTCATAGCGGGACTGCGCGACCGAGGCGATCAACTGCGCGCGGAACTGCTCGCGCCGCAGACGCTCGATCAGCGTGATCACGAGCACCGTGACGAGCGGATACGACACCAGCAGAATCAGATCGTGGGTGTCGAGATACGTAATGTAATTGTAGGGCGGCACGAACATATAGTCCGCAATGGCGAGACCGAGCACCATCACGGTCAGCGCAGGCGCGAGGCCGAGGAAGTATTCGACCAGCGAAGCGGCGATACAGAACGTCGTGCCCGGCATCATCGGGCCGAGCACGGGATGCAGAGCGAAACGGATGGCACTCGCGAGCGCGAGCGCGCCAGCGGCAATACACCAGCGGCGCGGGCCTCTTGGCGCCCACAGGCGGGCGTTACGGACTTTCATGATTTCCCGGGTCGCCCGCCTCGTGACGGGCTGTTGCGCGCGTATTGCGCATGGGCAATCGCAGACGCTCTAGTTGTAAGCAGTGCAAGGAATTCGACAGGAACGGCGGAACGGAGCGGCGGTGACCGACCAATTACTGTCAGTGCTCCGACGGATTTTTTGCGTCCGGGATATTACCACTGTTTACAAGCATGCGATTGGCGACTCCCGACCGCAGGAAACCGCGACGCGAGACAGGCTGGCACGACGGCGGCTCGGGAACGGGAGTGGAGGTCATGCCGGTCGCTACTGTCCATGGCATCGTCACATTGAGAAGACGGGCGAGTTCCAGTCTCGGTAAAGCCGCGAAGTCCGCTCAAATTGATAAGCAGAACAGAGATTCCATTCTGGTGGAGAGAGGCGATTGAAATGAGTTGGCGTGGGCGGCGCCGTTGCCGACGTGAAGATGCGGGCGCAAGACGAGGGAAGACCCCGATTGGTCGTACTTCTGATTGATCTAGACTCCAGGGGCGAGTGCCGCGCATCGATTCGATGCGGCACCAGTTTTCCAACGCAGATTCCGTTCCATGAAGCATCCGATCCAGGGATGGCTTTTGGGTGTCATTCTTCTGGCGCTCGCCAGCGTCTCGGCGGCCGAGCCCGCCAAGGCGGCGCACACCCAGAAGCTTGTCCAGAAGCACGTCCAGAAGCACGCGAGGGGCCACGACGCCCCGAAACACGCCGTCGCGGCCGCGCCTGCGCCGGCGGCGCCTTCAGTCTCCTTGCCCGCCATTGCGAAGCGTTACGAATACCAGTCGCCGTTTGAAAGGCAGTACAACGCGCGTTTGGGGAAAACCACCGCTGCAACGCCTGGCACTCCGGACGACACCAATAGCGCACTCGATGCGGCGGGCAATGGGCTGCGCGCGCCCGGAGCCCAGGTCGACAGTAACGGCATCCCGAACCAGGCGCTTCATCCGCAATCGCCGCCGCTCGTCTCGGTTGGCGACTGGGATCTCTCCGCCGATGCGCATCTTCCGCTCACGCGCTCGCACGATACGGGCGCGGCTATCAGCGCGCGGCACGGGTTCTAAAAAATCCCACGCCGCCCACTTCCTTACCGCCGCCAGGTAATCGGTAAGGGATTGCCGTTGTCACACGTTGCTCCCGGGAATGCGGATAAGGCGAGCCAGTAAGCTGACAAGCTCACATCCCGCAAAAGAATCCTCCCCGGACCCACGCCTTATGTCACAACGACGCCCAACCAGTTCGCGCATCCTGGGTCAACTCCTGCTCCCCGTGCTGCTCAGCTCGACGCTGATGCTGCAAGGCTGCGCCACGACCGCAGAGAACATCGCCCTGGGGTTTGGTATCGGCTCGGTCGGCACCATCTCCGCGCTGGGCTGCCTGCTCGCCTGCCAGATGAACGACGCGCGCTGGTAAGCGGCGCTCAGTAGTACATCCACCGCCCGTACTGCGGCGACCAGTACACCCAGCGCGCCGGCGGTTGCTGGTACTGCGAGCCCCACGGTGCGGGCGGCGGGTAGTAAGCGGGCCGAGGCTGCGCGTACATGGGCGGCTGCTGCGGATATTGCTGCTGGGCGTATTGCTGTGCATACACCGGTTGCTGCTGCTGCGCATAGGCGGGCGGTTGCGCGTAGGCCGGCCGCTGAGGCGCATACGCCGGCTGCTGCTGGGCATAACCGTACGGCTGGGGTGGCGGCGCGTATTGCTGGATCTGCTGTTGGGCCTGGACCTGGGGCGGGACGCGTGGTTGCGCCGGTTGGGAATAGGGTTGGGCGTAACCCTGGCCTTGCGTCGAGTAGATCTGCGCGGAGCGCGGCGGCTCCGATTCGTCGACGGCTTCGTCGTTCGCCAGCGACTCCGGCGGCGCAACGTCGTCCTGCGCGGGCGGCGTTGCCGCAACAGCGTGGTGGTTGGCGCCTGCCTGCGCATAGGTGTGAGGCTGCGGCTGCGCTTGCCGGGCAGCCTGCGCGGGCGCTGCGCTGGCGTTGGCAACGTTCGCGTGTGCAGTCGTCTGCGCGGGCGCTACCGCTTCGGCCGGGGCCGCGGCGGTGGAGTCCTGCACGTCTTGCGCCTCTTGTGCTTCCTGGGTTCCTTGCGCGCCTTGTCCGCCTTGTTCATCCGCGAGCGGCTTGACCACCACCGGCACGGTCATGACCGTCGAGACCTCGCCCGCGTCGCTATATGTGTGCTTGATGTCGAGGATCGGCTTCTGGGCTGCTGCGCCGGCTGCCTTCTTTGCGGGCGCTGTAGCCGGCGCCGCGGCAGGCGCACCCGCCTGCGCCATCTCCTCCCTGGCTGCCTTGTAGCCCCGGTCGTAGGCCGCCTGGACTTCGCGGTCCTGCGCCGCGGCTTCTTCTTCCTTGCTATACGCGTGGGACGCTGCGGATATCGTGCAGCCCACTGCAAGCAATGCGAGGGCTGTAGCGTGCCTTGCGGTCGTGTCCATGGCGGGACCTTTATTTCGTTTTTCGATGATCTAATCGTACTACGCGGCCGATGACATTCAAGCGGCGGGAAACCCCTTGAGTATGCGGCCGAACGCAAGCGCTCAACCCCGGCGACGCTTGCGCCAGCAACCACCGCCGGCACCCGGTCGGGCGGCTCGGCTCGGCGCCGGCTGGATGACGTCGAACACGAGGCCTCGCAATTTATTTCATTTTCCTTTCGGGTTGGCCGCCGGCGATGCGGGACAACAGGCATTCGCCCAGCGATCCTGGCAGACCGCCTGGCAAGGCCGTCGCGCCATGCATAGACTGATTGGCAGCGAGCGTGTACGTGCGAGGAGCCAACATGACGACTGGTATTCCGGCGCCCGGTGGCATCAACCGGCTGAAATCGATGTGGCGAAATGGCCAGGCGGCGCTCGGCGCGATCGCGACAATGCCGTCAGTTCAGACTATCCAGATCATGGCGCGCGCCGGTCTCGATTGGGTCCTCATCGACATGGAGCACGGCGCAATCGATGCGGGCTCGGCGCACGCGATGATCTGCGCGACCTCCGGCACCCCGCTTGTCCCGCTTGTTCGGGTTGCCGCCACCGATGCGTGGCACGCCAAGGTCCCGCTTGACCTCGGCGCTCTCGGCATTTGTTTTCCGATGACGACGACCCGCGCTGCCGCGGAGGCGGCGGTCCGGGCGGTTCGTTACCCGCCCGACGGAGATCGCTTCTGGGGGCCGTTCTACGCGCCGCCGAGATGGGGTTTGTCGATGCGCGAGTATCTGGATTGCGCAGACAAGGAAGTGCTCGCGATTGGCACGATCGAGCATGTCGACGCGATCGGCAATATTGGCGACATCGTCGCGACGCCCGGACTCGACCTTGTCTTCATTGGACCGGGGGATCTTGCAACCAGCATGGGACACCGAGGCAAGACGGATCTTCCAGAGGTGCAAGCGGCGATCGCGCAACTCGAGGCGCCCATATTGAAGAGTCAGGTTTTGCTCGGCGGCGTCGCGCCGAACGCCGACCTGGCGAATGCCATGATCGCACGCGGCTACCGTGCGATCGTCGTCGGTATGGACTGGTCCTTGCTCCAAAGAGGAATCGCATCGGCCGTTGACGGCATTCATCGGTAAAAAGCCTGATGAGCGCAGGCGCCGCTATCGGACCATGGTCCGATAGCGGGCCTCGCGAACGGGGCGCCATTGCTCGCCTCAGCGTGCCGGCGGCAGGCGCACTTCGGGGGGCAAATGCAGCATGCGCGAAGTGGCTCAGCGCAGCCGTCATCAGATATCCAGGGGCGATACGTTGGTTCCCTGCAGTGACAGATTGGCCATCAGTCCCGCGTTGGTCAGCACAATGCACTCGACGGGCTCCGTAGCCGTGGTCGCGTCGATCATGCCGTTCGCGCCGACCTTCACGAGCGCAACCGACGAATCGACGCCAGCCGTCCAGCCTTTCGAACTACGAAACTTCGCGAGCGCATCCTGAGTCATGAACAGGAAGATAAGCGCCTTCGACTGCGCGCCGACCTCGAAGCCAAACGAACCGGAAACGGTGCTGTAGTAGCCAACCGAGGCGCCGCCGACGCGTAACGCGCCCTCGCCATATCGCGCCCCGACGATGAAGCCGGCTTCGATGATCGATGGAAAGACAAGAATTCCATTCGCCTTGGCAACGAGTTCTCGCGATCCGCCCACCGTGGTGTAGAGCCGGGACATCGTGCCGTCGATGCCCGCATCGATCGATTGACGCTTGTCTGAGTTACCCGCGGCTGTTGGCGCCGAGGTTCCCGTCATCGTGCATCCGGTTAGAGCGAAACCTGAGAGCGCGATCGTGGCCCCAGCGGCACACAGAACATTTCGTCGATTCATTGTCGACTCCTTGGTGCTTCGGTCACGTTTCACGCAAGCCAATTGTGCGAGCGGCGTCACGCCTGCGCCCCAACACGCCTGCTTGAGTCATGGCGGCCGCCCATTGACCGTTGGCGTGCGTGCGGTTGGAAACGTCGATGCCCCGCGCAGGTTTCACCGCGTGATGCTGCGCGTGACAGGCAAGCGCTTTGCGCCCGTGTTCGTTTTTCTGCGAATCCGTCACGGGCGACCGGAAAAACGCGTAGTCCTTATCAACAGGCGATTGCGTGTTGTCGTGATTGGCAAACCCATACCGGAACGACATGAATCGCCCAATGTACGGCAGCCATGGAAGGGCTGCGCGACGGGGCCGTCGATGCAATTCCCGCCGTCAATTCCCGGCAGTCCGGCAACACGTGAAAACCGGAACCGCTCTTTCAATGGTGCTCAAAGAGTTTGATCTGACCACTCTTGTACATCTCTTTGACTTTTGTATGGAGCGATGCCTTCGGCGCCTTCTGGCATTCGGCAACAATTGCGGCCACTGGCGTTGCTGTGTCTTCCACCATGGTGTCGGTTTCCGTGACACCGAGCTTGTCTACTCCGACCAGGTAATAGACGACAGCCGGCCGGTAGACTTCGCCGACGGCAAGGAAGTCCTCGCATTTCATCTTCAGAGGATTGGTTTTTGTGGGCGCCTGAGCCCATGACGGTAGCGCGAGGGCTGAACCCAGTAGCAGGGCAACAACGGTACGGATCATCTTGCACTCCTGGAAGTTTCCACACGAAAAAGCCGGAAACTTTCCGCTGGTGCTCTAAACAACGAGAGAAACCGCGGGAAAGCTGACCCGACCTGTTTCGCAGCAGGTACGCGAAGCCTCTGCTGTTCGTGTCTCTTAGGATGATCAGTATTGACACTTGCACCAAAAGTACAATAGGACCTTAGTCCAACATCATGCATGTTGGGCGCGTAGCTTGAACTTGCTTCGCGCCATGCCATCCTGCACGCAGTCCCGCGCACGCGAGAAACGCGTCGCCAGGTTGTTTGACCCACTCCGGTTTCGAGCCCATCGTGGCAATCACCTGTGCAAAGGCAACGAGCGACTGTACGCTCGGATCCCACGGCTCTGATGTGACCGCTGCGCTTTGCGCACAGACTGCGGTGGGCAGCATGACCGTCACGATGAGCAGCGCGGCTGCGAGCGTCGTGCAAAGGAGCGACGCACCGCGGTTTTTCGCGTGCCCCAGGCAGATATACATCCGCCTGGAAAGCGGAGAGGCTCGCGGGGATAGGACCAAGGTCCGATTGTTCACGGGCAGGGGGCGACGTAGGCTCTTTTAGCCCCTTGATCGTCGGCGCGATCTGGTGCGGTGACATGTCCATGCAGGCGGCCTTGCCTATGGAGGCCAGTTCGATCGATCGCAGCATCGCCCACCGCCGGGGACCACCATGGCCCGTACACGCAAAGCGGCATCGCCCATCCCCTCGCTGCCCACCATAAAGTTCGACAACACGATCCTCGTCCTGCAAGGCGGGGGGGCCCTCGGTGCGTATCAGGCCGGTGTGTTCGCAGGGCTCGCCGAAGCGGGTATCGTTCCCAACTGGGTCGCGGGTGTGTCGATCGGCGCGATCAACGCCGCGCTGATCGCCGGCAATCCGCCCGAGCGCCGCGTCGAGCGACTGCGCGAATTCTGGGAGCGCTCCTCGGCATGGGCGCCTTTCAAGCCGCCTTCGTCGCTCGATTCGATGCGCCCCCTCTTCAATCTGTACAGTGCCGCTTCAGCGGTTTCGTTCGGCATTCCAGGATTTTTTTCGCCCCGCATGCTGCCGCCGTTCATCGCACCCGAGGGGTCACTTGCGGCGCTGAGTTTCTACGACACCGAGCCGCTCAGGGCCACGCTGAACGAGCTGGTCGACTTCGATCTCATCAACAGCAAGGCGGTGCGCCTGTCGCTCGGTGCGGTCAACGTCTGTACAGGCGAGTCCGTGTATTTCGACAACACGAAAACGCCGCTTGGGCCCGAGCACGTCATGGCGAGCGGCGCGCTACCGCCCGGTTTTCCGCCCGTGCAAGTGGACGGCGAATGGTACTGGGATGGCGGTATCTCGTCGAACACGCCGCTCTGGTACGTGGTCGACGAAGCCTACCGTGAAAGTGGGCTCGTGCTGCAGATCGACGTGTTCAGCGGCGCGGGCGCGCTGCCGCAAAACCTGAGTCAGGTGCAAGAGCGGATGAAGGACCTGCAGTACGCCAGCAAGACGCGCTTTAACGCCGCCCGCGTCAAGCAGCAGGAGGCGTTGCGCGCGTCGCTGCGGCGCGTGCTGGCGATGCTGCCGGAGGATGCCCGTTCAGACCCGGACGTCGAGCAGCTTGCCGCGGTCAGTACGCGTGGCGAAGTCATGCTCGTGCATTTCACCAACCGCCACGACACACGCTCGTCCGACTTCAAGGACTATGAGTTCTCGCGCGCGACCGTGCTGGATTTGTGGGAAGGCGGCCATAGCGACGTGCGTCACGCGATTGCCACCGAGGCCTGGCGCAATGCAACGGAAATGGCGCAAGGCATCCACGTTTGCGACCTCACACCGACGAATCCTGCTCAACGGGAGCCACCAAGATGACTGAATCCGAAGTGCTGGAGCGTGCATTCGCGATGCCGCTCACGAGCCCGGCGTTTCCCCCGGGCCCCTATCGATTCGTCGATCGCGAATTCCTGATCATCACATACCGAACCGACCCGGACGTGCTCGCTAGCGTCATCCCGGCTCCGCTGGAGATGACGGACCCGATCGTGAAGTTCGAATTCATCCGGATGCCGAACTCGACGGGCTTCGGCGACTATACCGAGAGCGGACAGGTGATTCCTGTGAGGTTTCGCAACGAGTTAGGCGGATACGTCCACGCCATGTTTCTCGACGACGAGGCGCCGATCGCCGGCGGGCGCGAAATCTGGGGATTTCCAAAGAAGCTCGCGGCGCCAGTGCTGCACGTCGAAAAGGACACGATCAGCGGCGTGCTTCGATACAACAACATCCCGATAGCGGTCGCAACGATGGGCTACAAGCATCGCCCGGTGCCGACCGAAAAGATGCTCGCCTCGCTCACGGCGCCGAACTTTCTCCTGAAAATCATTCCCCACGTGGACGGCACCGTGCGCATCTGCGAGCTTGTGCGCTACTTCTGCGAAGACGTCACGGTGAAGGGAGCCTGGGAAGGACCGGCCGCGATCGAGTTGTTCCATCACGCGCTCGCGCCGGTCGCGGCGCTGCCGGTGCTCGAGGTGATATCGGGCGTGCATATTCTGACTGACCTGACACTCGGGCTTGGCACGGTGGTGCACGACTATCTCGCCGGGTAACGCGACGGCGGGCGCCGCGCTCGCTGCGTACAGCAGGCCGGCCATCGCCTGGGCGATGCGTGACGCGACGTGAGTCATGTCGGGCGTTCTCAGCGTGCGTCGCGACGGAGGCAAACATGTGTCCTGCAATGAACGACGCGACAGAAGAAGAAAAGCGTCTGGACGACGCGCGGACTGCGCAAGTGCCGTGGAAGAAGTGGGGGCCTTATCTCAGCGAGCGGCAATGGGGGACGGTCCGCGAGGACTACAGCGCAAACGGTGACGCCTGGAATTATTTCACCCATGATCAAGCGCGCTCGCGGGCCTATAGATGGGGAGAAGACGGAATCGGCGGTCTTTGCGACGACAAGCAAAGGCTGTGCTTCGGGCTGGCGCTCTGGAACGAATGCGATCCAATCCTGAAGGAGCGCCTTTTCGGCCTGACCAATGGCGAAGGCAATCACGGCGAGGACGTGAAAGAATATTATTTCTATATCGATAGCACGCCTACGCACTCGTACATGAAGTATCTGTACAAGTATCCGCAGAGGGAATTTCCTTACGGGGATCTGGTTGAGACGAACGGAAAGCGATCGCGAGACGAATTCGAGTACGAACTGATCGATACCGGCGTTTTTAATGATGACCGGTATTTCGACGTGTTCGTCGAATATGCGAAGGCGGCCCCGGAAGATATCTTCATACGCGTTTCGGTGTTCAACCGCGCACGGGAAGCGGGGCGTCTTCGCGTCCTGCCAACGCTATGGTTTCGCAACACCTGGTCGTGGTGCTACGACGATTGCAAACCGTCGCTAGCCGAAGCGGATACCGGTGTGATTCGTGCAACGCATCAGGACTTGGGCGAGTACTGGCTCTATTGCGACGGCGCGACAGAACTGCTCTTTACGGAAAATGAAAGCAACGCACAGCGTTTGTGGAACCAGCCCAACGCATCACCTTATGTGAAGGACGCGTTCCACGCCTATGTCATTGCCGGGCGGCGCGAGGCCGTGAACCCGGCTCGAACAGGGACCAAGGCCGCAGCGCAGTACGTGTGCGATATACCCGGCGGCGGCAGCGCGATCATCAGGCTGCGGTTGTGCGCAGCCAGGCAAGACCATGCGTTCGATGAATTCACACGTACTTTCGACGAGCGTATCGCGGAGGCAGACACGTTCTACGAACGTATTGCGCCGAAGGTGCTGTCCGACGACGAGAGAAGGGTGCATCGGCAGGCCCTGGCGGGCATGTTGTGGAGCAAGCAGTACTACTACTTTGATCTCGATCTGTGGCTGCGCGAGCACCGGAGTCATCCCTTGCTCGAAGCCAGCCGGCACACGGTGCGCAATACCGACTGGTATCACATGCTGAACGCAGAAGTGATCTCCATGCCGGACAAATGGGAATACCCTTGGTTCGCTGCGTGGGACCTGGCTTTCCATACCATTTCTCTCGCCGCTGTCGATTTCGATTTCGCGAAGGAGCAACTGCTGTTGATGCTGCGCATTCTGTACCTTCACCCAAGTGGGCAGATACCGGCCTACGAGTGGAACTTCAGCGACGTCAATCCACCCGTGCATGCCGCCGCGACGCTCTGGCTCTACAAGTATGAGAAAGCGCTGGGACGCGCCGATGCGCGCTTTCTCGAGCGCTCGTTCCAGGGGTTGATGCTCAATTTCAACTGGTGGGTGAACAGGAAGGACCCGTTGGGCCGAAGCGTCTTTGCCGGCGGATTTCTTGGACTCGACAACATTGGCGTGTTCGATCGCAGCGCGCAACTTCCGACCGGGGGCTCGCTTGAGCAGGCGGATGGCACAGCGTGGATGGCGTTTTATTGCCAGTGCATGCTCGAGATGGCGATGATCCTGGCCGAGTACGACCCCATGTACGAGGAACTCGCCTTCAAGTTCGTTCAGCATTTCATGTGGATTGCCTACGCAATGGATCGGCGCGGTAATCATCCGGACGACATGTGGGACGAGCAGGACGGATTTTTCTATGACCTGCTACGTCTGCCCGACGGCCAGACGATGCGTCTGAGAGTCAGGTCCATGGTGGGTTTGCTGCCGCTGTGCGCATCGACGGTTTTCGAGGCCGATGCGCTTTCGCGCTGTCCGAAACTCATGGCGCTGATCGCGCAATTTCGAACGCGCTACCCCGAGCTGGTGAGCCATGTGGCGCCGACCGATGGTGGCTTCACCGGCCATAGAGGGCGCAGACTGCTTTCGATCCTGAATATGCGCAAACTCGAGCGCGTGCTCGGTTACTTGCTCGACGAGAACGAATTCCTGGGTCCGCACGGTATTCGTTCGTTGTCCAGACATCATCTCGACCACCCGTACGTACTCAACGTGAGCGGGCAGGAGTACAAGGTACAGTACCTGGCGGCAGAATCGAATACCGGCATGTTCGGCGGCAACTCGAACTGGAGAGGGCCGGTGTGGATGCCAGTGAATCTCCTGATCGTGAGAGCGCTGACGAATCTTTATGGATTTTTCGGCGACGAGTTCAAGGTTCAGTGCCCGACGGGATCAGGGCAGATGATGACGCTATACGAGGTGGCGCAGGAGATCGTTCGCCGCCTGACGAGTACGTTTTTGCGCGGGCCGGACGGGCGGCGGCCCGTTTATGGCGGAACAGGCAAGTTCCAGAATGATCCGCACTGGCGTGACCTGATTCTGTTCTACGAATATTTTCACGGCGACAACGGCGCAGGCCTGGGCGCAAGTCACCAGACAGGCTGGACAGGGCTTGTCGCGCCGCTCCTGGACCTGTTCAGGCGTATCGACGCCCAGACCGTTCTGGAAAGCGATCGCTGGCGTGTCATGGCAGGCGTAGTCGGGCAGCGGCTGGACGGATCGCAGAGCGAGGGACGTTGAGGTCGGCTGGCGTCGAAGGGTTCTGCTGACGACGCTCACGCATGGGGGCGGCCCGCTTGCCGTGGAGCGTCTTCGGCGACGAATTCCACCACGATCTACCGACTACCCATTTGGGTGGTGCGCGCCGCTTGTCGTTCTGTCATTGTGAACCCGCAAATGACAGGAGACTCGAAATGGAAACCCCTTCCTCGAGCGGAAGTCCCTTGATGGATTTATCGGACAATCTGGCCGGCATTGCCGGGCGAGTCGGGCAGAGTGTCGTGGCAGTACACGGCCGGCATCGCGTGCCCTCAAGCGGGGTAATCTGGCGCCACGGCGTCGTCGTGACGGCTGCACACACGATCCGGCGCGAGGGCGGGATCGAAGTCACACTGAGCGACGGCCGCACGGTCGCCGCAGTCCTCGCCGGGCTGGATCCGGGCACCGATCTCGCCGTGCTGAAGCTGGATGGCGTAGACCTGGACCCAGTCGAAGCCGGCGATGCCCGCTCACTGAAACCGGGTCATCTGGCGCTCGCCGTCGCGCGTACCGACGAACTCGGCATCAGCACGGATTTTGGCGTGATTGGCAGCACCGGCGGCCCCTGGCGCACGTGGAGAGGTGGACAGCTCGATGCGTTCGTGCGACTGGACGGCGGATTGCGCCCAGGTTTCTCCGGGGCGGCCCTTGCGGATATGCACGGGCAGGTCGTGGGCCTCTGCACGTCGGCGCTGGTGCGCGGTCCCGGCATGGTGATTCCCGGGGTGACGGTGGAGCGCGTGACCGACGAACTGTTGGCGAAAGGGCGCGTTTCAAGAGGCTACCTTGGCGTCGGCACGCAGACGGTCCGCCTGCCGGATGCCTGGGTAAGCAAAATGAATCTGTCGCTCAGTAGTGGACTGTTGATCAGTTCGCTTGCGCCGGGCGGTCCAGCAGATCAGGCGGGTGTGCTCATAGGCGATGTGCTGATCGAAGTGAGCGGCGAACCTTGCCGCGACATGGACGATTTGTATGCCGTGCTCGGCTCAGCAAGCATCGGACAGCCGTTGCAGATCGCGTTGATCCGAGGCGGCGAGCGCCATGCGTGTGCGGTCACAGTGGGCGAGCGCCCCCAACGGAATGCGTGCAGGTGAGGTCCCGGAAGCGGCGAAATGTCGGATCGACTGATGGTACCCATGGGCCCGGTGCGGGTCGCAGTGATTGCGGCATCGTCGCAGGTGCGCGAGAACCTGCAAGCGATTGTCGAGGCGCACCCGGCATTCAGCGTCATGGGTAGCGCAGCCGACGCCGACACGCTCGTCGAAAGTCTCGCAGGTTCGGTGCCGGACGTGGTCGTGATCGACAGTGAGCCGGATGAGAGCGACCCGCTCAAGGCACTGTTCGAACGCGAGCACGCACCACCGGGGCTCGTTCTGTTGCTCGACGATCTGGATAGCGACTGGGTCCTTGACGCGCTGCGCACCGACGCGGCCGCGATCCTGTCGCGCAACGTGACGCCCGCCGAAATCGTCGCGTCCATCGAAGCCGTCGCCGCCGGCCTGTGCGTGCTGTCGCCCGACGTCCTCGCAAGGCTGCTGGCCGGGCGAAAACCGTTGCGATGGACGGCGCCCAGCGGGCCGTTCGAAGCGTTGACGTTACGAGAAGTGGAAGTGCTGGCAATGCTCGCCGACGGACTCGGCAACAAGGAGATCGCGCGGCAACTCGACATCTCGGACAACACGGTGAAATCGCACCTCTCCACCATCTTCGGCAAACTCGGCGCGGCCAATCGCACCGAAGCCGTCATGCTCGCGATGCGGCACGGACTCATCATGGTGTAGCCGCGTAGCCGAAATTGCGAGGGCGGGTATCTGAGTGGAACGGTCGTTGCAGACCATCGCCAGGGGGCAGTGATTCGCCTTACCTGAGAACCATCGTCCGATCGCCCGGCAAGTCATCGAATTCGTATGTGCGGTGTCGCACACTTCGCTCACCGGGGTGGAGCCGGGGGCTATCTGGTTGACCTATCCTCGATGCTATCTCGTGGCTTCGCCCGACGACATGGACAATGCGAAGACTCCATGCGGGCAAGTGGGCGACGAACCGTCGCGATGTCGAGGCGTCCACCACCATGTGCGGGCGTGCCACGAGCCGGCGTCGCGATCCTGGAGGGGACATTCGCCATGAAATTCATTGTTCAATGGAAAGGTGAGCCGGCAACGCAGCAGGCCGCAATTGAGCGCTTCATGAAAACAGGCGGTCAGCCGCCCGACAATGTCACGATGCTGGGTCGCTGGCATGCAGCCGGAGAGTTCAGGGGCGTGGCCATCGTTGAAGCGGCGGACGCCAGCGCAGTCGCGGCAATGACAATCCAGTGGGGGGATATCTTCTCCTTCACAACGGCGGCCGCACTGACTGACGAGGAACTCGGCGCTGTTTTGGCGTCTCAGCAACGGCCGGCAAACTGAAATCCACAAGCGTTGGATAGCCGGGGCCTGGAGCGCGCCGGAGGGGGGCGCGCTCAGGGCATATTCACGTCATGCCTTGCCGCCGGCTGGACGTCCGGCATCAATACGGGAGCACCATGTCTGAGCGCGATAAGGTGTTTGCAGGCTCGATCCCGAAGTTCTACGACACGCTGATGGTCCCACTGATCTTCGAGGACTATGCCGCTGACGTAGCGGAGCTTGTCGCGGCCTCCTCACCCGACGCGGTGCTTGAAACGGCGGCTGGCAGCGGCGTGCTCACGCGGGCGCTTGCGCCAAAACTCCACGCCGGCGCGCGCTACGTCGTGACCGACCTCAATCAGCCCATGCTCGACCATGCCGCCGCCAGGCAGGTGTGTGATAGCCGCATCCAATGGCGGCAGGCGGACGCGCTCGACCTGCCGTTCGAAAGTCGATCATTCGATGTCGTTTGTTGCCAGTTCGGTGCGATGTTTTTTCCGAACCGGGTCCTCGGCTATACCGAGGCGCGCCGCACGCTCAGACCTGGAGGGCGCTTTATCTTCAATGTCTGGGACCGCATCGAAGAGAACGACTTTGCCGAAAACGTCACCCACGCCGTAGCCACGGTGTTTCCGCACGATCCTCCGGGATTCCTCGCGCGCACGCCGCACGGCTACCACGATGTTGCGTTGATCCGGGCGGAGTTGAGGCGCGCAGGGTTCGCCGACATCGAGATCGAGACACGCGAGAAAGTGAGTCGCGCGAACTCAGCGCGCGACGCTGCCACCGCTTATTGCCTGGGGACGCCGCTGCGCAACGAAATCGAGGCGCGTGACGCCAACTTGCTTGAACTCGCTGTGGATCGCGCTACGCAGGCAATTGCCCGTGTTCATGGCGAAGGCCCGGTCGCCGGCAAAATCCAGGCGCATGTGATCGTGGCGTCAGGATAGTGGAGTCTCGGCGCGGGCCTCTCGAGTGGTGGCGAGCGCGAACATTTCCAACTCGGGCTTCGGGTACCCTGGCACAGGAGCCTTCGATTCCGCCTTGTTCACCTTGCCCCAATGGTTGTTACGGGGACCCATTTGCCGTTTTTAACCTGATACAGCGTTGAGGTGGGATTGGTCAAATCTCCAATCTTGTCGAATGAAATGTGGCCCGTGATCCCGTCATACTGGGTTGAGCGAAGCGCCGACATAAAGACGGCCGGGTTTGTCGAGCCTGCCCTTTTCATCGCATCGATGGCTATCCATGCACAGTCATAGGAGAACGGTGAATATGTGAGGAGGTCCGTGCCGAACCGCTTCTTGTATTTCTGGACGAACGCTCGGCCTGCTGGCAGAGCGTCAATCGGGCGTCCATACTCCCACGCCATCGATCCATCCGCAGCATCTCCGGCCGACTGGATAAAAACGGTATCTGCGATGCCTCCACTTCCGACAAACTGGGTGTGCATCCCAAGCTGTTTCATGCGCTTCGCGATCAGGCCAGCTTGGGCATTACTGCCGGAGAAAAATAGCAGATCTGCGTTCGCCGCCTTTATGTTCGTCAACAGCGCATTAAATTCGACGGCTTTGTCGTTTGTGTATTCGGATGTGACGATCGATCCGCCTGCCGCCTGAACGGCCTTTTTAAACTCTTCGACCGCACCCGATCCAAAGGCAGTTCGATCGTCCATTGTTGCGATTCGCTTTGCCTTTGTTACGGTGACGGCATACTTACCCGCATTGCCCGAGTTTTGAACGTCTGTCGCGATGATCCGGAACACATTCGGGAGTCCGAGGCGCGTGATTTGTGGATTGGTCGCAGCAGGGTCAAGCAGCGGAATACCCGCCTTCGCAAAGATGGGCGCAGACGGCAACGCGACGCCGGAATTGTAGTAACCGATGGTTGCCGCCACGCCGTCGTCGACCAGCTTTTGCGCCACCTGAACACCGATTCGCGGGTCGCCCTGGTCGTCAACGGAATCAAGTTCGAACTTGACCTCTTGGCCGCCAATATGAAGATGCTGTGCATTCGCCTCTTCGACTGCGAGGCGCGCGCCGTTCTCCATGTCCTTGCCATTCGCCGCGCCGATACCGGTGAGCGGCGCGGAGATGCCAATCTTCACAACCTGTTGCGCGAGCGCCCCGCCTGTTATCCCGCAGAGGATAGTCGTGACGAGGATGAATAGAGGGGATTTTCGCATGATAGGCACCCGTTCAATCAATGTTCAATTTGCCGAATTCGCGGCATCGTCGCGCCAAATAGCATGGCATACGTACTACTAATGATTAGTTTTTTGGCATCCAGTACACCCCCGATGTCACGTGTTTCTGCTCAAACCGGTGGCTATCCAGTAAAGCGCTCTGATACGACACCGGGCGCCGTTAGCGTGCTTTCAATTGCTCGACAACATACTGACTGACGATCAGGTCCAGGTGCGCGCCGCCGGCATTCTTGTAAACCGTCCGATCTCCGGGCGAGCGACGGAATGCGTGCATCCTGCACAGATCGAACAGATCCGCTTCGATGTCGCCCTCCGCAATCACGCCCGCTCGCATAGGGATCTGGATGTCGCCCGATTCGGCAGCATTCTGGCGGTCGTCCACGAAGATCCGGGCACCCCGGAATACATCGCAATCGGCCTCTTGCATGTCGGGCCGGTATCCGCCTACCAGATCCACATGGGTACCGGGACGAACGCACTTGCCCCGAATCATGGGCGTGGTTGCGCTGGTGGCGGCCACGATGATGTCTGCGCTGGCGACCGCGGCATCGAGGTCCTCGACAATCCGTACCCGGAGGTGTCTCGCTTCGAGCGCGAGGCGTGCCGCTTCCAGCTTCGACGGCGTGCGATTCCACAACAATACGTCGCGGATCGATGGCCGGATGTGCAGGTAAGCGTCAGTCAAGGACCGTGCAACCGGACCCGCGCCCAGGACCAGCAAGACCTCGCTGTGCTCGCGGCTCAACCATCGCGCCGCCAGGGCGGAATCGGCCGCCGTCTTCCAGCGCGTGATTTCGGGGCCGTCCAGCATGGCGACGAGCCCCTTGGTACGCTCGTCCAAAACCAGAAACGCAGCCTGCTCCGTCGGTAGGGGAGGATCCGCAGCGCCGTTGGCCGGATGGATCGAGGCGATTTTGACCCCGGCACCCTTGCCCGGCAGGATCACGCCGCGGCTGAACAGGCCAAAGCTCGCGTCTCCAATGAAATAACCGTCGCCGATGGGCCGGGGTCCGGAATGCCCTTGGCGCAACGCCTCCAGAATGCCGCACCAGTCCAGTACGGACTGGATCTGCTGCGCGGATATCGTCTGCATGGCTAGCGTTCCTACTGTTTCGGCCAGATATCCCCAAGGGTGTAGCCTTCGGGAAAGGGGTCGTCATGATCCAGCACGATGGTGTGGATGCCATGGATCCAGCTGGTGCCGGCCAGTGTCGGCACCACGGCCGCCTGCTTGCCGATCCGGGTCGTTTGCTCCAGGCGGCCAGTGAACACCGTACCGAGAACGCCCTGGTGCCGGAAGTCCTGGTGCAACGGCAATTCGCCCTTGGCGTGCAGCACCGCCATCTTGGCGCAGGTGCCGGTGCCGCAGGGGCAGCGGTCGATCGCGCCGGTCCAGGTGGCGGGATCGTCCCATGAGAGCGGGCCGGTGGGCATCGTGACCACGTTCTTCCAGTCGGCCCGCGGGTCGTCGGTGGGCCCCGAGAGCTGGGAAATCGTGATGCCAACCCCTGGATAGTCGGGATGCGCAACCGGTAATTGCTCGATGGCGGCCTGCCGGATCATGGCGCAGACCCGCGCAATCTCCTTGCCATGTTCGGGCTTGAGTTCGAGCCCCGGAAACTGCCGCACGTCGGCAATGGCATAGAACATGCCGCCCCAGCCGACATCCACGCGCACCTTGCCCAGGTGCGGCACGTCGACGACGGCGTCGAGATGCGCGGCGAACGCCGGTACGTTCGTGAACTTCACGCTGGTGACCTTGCCGTTCCGGCATTCTGCGGTAATGCGGATCAGCCCGGCCGGCGCTTCCAGTGTCAATTCGGTCACCGGCTCCTGCATCGGAAGCATGCCCATTTCCAGCAGTACGGTCGCCACGGAGATGGTGTTGCCGCCCGACATCATCGGGTACTCGACTTGTTCCAGGATGATGTAACCCGCATCCGCCTCCGGGTGACAGGGAGGCACGACGATGTTGCAGCAGTGGGCCGGATAACCGCGCGGCTCGCGCAGCAGCAGCTTGCGCAGGCCGTCGTCATTGGCCTCGAGCCATTTCATCTTGGCCTGCACGGTGTCGCCGGGAATATGGGGGATGCCGCCAGTCACGACGCGCATCGGGATACCCGAATGGGTCTCCACAGCGTGGATGCTTCTCTTGAAACCCATGAGCTGATTTCCTCTTCCGTATCGCCACTCCTGAGCGGCGTGAAGAGAAATTTAGGCTCGTTTCACCGGTAACGAAAACGACATTTCCTCCGGCATTGCTTCAACTTTTGGTTGAAGAAGGCAGGGTGAGCTGCTGCCTGATCCACCGGCAGAATCGTTCGCACACGCCGGTGTCCGCCTTGTCTTTGCGCACGGAGAGGTAATGACCGCGGTTCCTCATGATCGTCTTGTGCGGCAGCGGACGCACCAGGTCGCCGCTGTCGACCAGGTGTCCGACGAGATGATGCCAGCCCAACGCCACGCCCTGATGTGCGAGCGCCAACTGGACGATCGCCGGATAGTCGTTGCTGGTGAACAGCTGCCGCGGAATGTCGGCACACCAGCTGGTGTACACGTCATGCAGCGCCAGCCAGACTTTCCAGTCGATATGCTCGGAAATCTGCGATCGACCGTAGGCACTGAGGTCCAGCAGCGACATGTCGAGCAGTCCTTCGGGCGCCTCGATCGGGCCGTGTCCCTGCAGGTACTGCGGCGTGCAAACGGGATAGACCTCGTCGTCGAACAGGTGCTCGCTGTCGTATCCGTCGCGCACGCTGGCCAGCTTGGCGATGTACACGTCCGGCTGCACGCCCGCTTCCATCGAGACGAAATTCTGCGTGGCCAGCACGGTGAGTTCGATATCCGGAGCGTCCTGAAGGAATTCGGGCAGTCGCCTGTGGAGCCACAGCGCCGAAAACGCGGGCGAACAGCATACGGTCAGGGTCTGCCTGGCGGGAATTTTCTTGCGCAGGCGTTCGGCGGCTTGATGAAGATTGATCAGCGAAAGCTGGGCGGCATCCTTGAACATCTCCCCGTCGGCCGTCAATGCGACGGTCCTGCCCGAGCGGACAAACAACGTCGTCCCAAGGTAGTCCTCCAGTTCCCGCACCTGCTTGCTTACGGCTGCGGGGGTCACGCTCAATGCATTGGCCGCCCCGGTAAAACTCCTGAATCTGGCAGCAGCGAGAAACGATTTGATGGCCCGCAGCGAAAGCGCACCGACCAGGGTTTCGCTCATTTCGAATTGAGATGCCATGACGATGTCGACCGACCTGGTTGATCACGATAGAGTCCGAAGCAAGGACCCGCCCGAGACTGCATAAGACAACGCGGCCATTCTCATATCGCGACGGGAAATGTTCAAGACAACCATCGCGCCACTGGAGCGGCGCCGGATCGGTGCGGTGGGTGAGCCCAACGAACGGGGCTTGCGCTCGAAGTTCCTTGTCAGGCGAGGCCGAAATCGCCGAAGATCGGTGAACCGCCGATTCTTCCTGGGGACGACATGCACCCATTCGCGAATTCCGCCAATCCTGCAGTCCAGGAAGACGTCTTTGCACTCTGGGACCGGCTGGCCGGGTTCTCCGCAGCCGATGGCGATGCCGCACTGACCCACTTGCTAAACACGCTCTGTGCGATGGTCGCTGCACAGAATGCGCTTTGGGCCGTCGTGGTGCGATTGCCGTCGCCCGCGCAAAACGACCCGCTGTTCGGCTGGCGTCCACGTCTGGTTCGGCTTCTGCATCCGGTACCCGCGGTGATCGCGTCCGTGCAGGAGCAGTACGACACGCTCTGGTCCGGCAAGGTCGACTCGTCACATGTCGTGGCCGCGTCGGGGAACGAGCCATTCCTCGCCAACCTGCTCTTCGAGGCGATGCCCGCCGAATGGTTTGAAGGCGAGCACTACCGCCGTCACTACCTCGAAGTGGGTCACGGCGACAGCATCCAGATGCGTTGCGCCCTCAACGACGACGTGCGGATTCATCTCTTCGTGTTTCGCGAGGTACAGGCGCCTCGCTTCGCCGCGCCCGAACTCGAGCTTCTCGGCTTCGTGATGCATGGGCTGAGATGGTACTGCCGGCAGCAACTGCTCAGCCACGGCCTGCTTATTGCCGAAGCGCCCCTGACGTCGGCCGAGCGAAGGGTGCTGTTAGGGCTGCTCGACGGACTCACGGAAAAGCAGATCGCGCAGACGCTCGACCAGAGCCCGAACACGACGCATGTTCATATCAAGTCGATCTACACCAAATTCAACGTCGGAAGCCGCTCAACCCTCACCGCGCTGTGGCTCGGCAAGTTGAGATAGCGAACCGCAGGCGGTAGTGCCGCGGGCAACGATGTCGAGCCTGTCCGAAGCCGACTGGACAGGAGATCGGCACTGGCTGGAAGCCGGTCGCGCGCTCACCTGTTCAGGTTATGTTCGGGTGTTCGCGAAACCTCTACGATTGACTCCATGCCGTCGTATTGCAGCGTGCCCGCTTTGAACGTGCCGCTGGCGACAGCGCAGCAGGAGACCATTGAAGGCCGTACCCTCCGAGGCGCCGCAGGCGTCAGGGGTATCGTTTGCGTCGCGTTTTGCGAGGCACGAATTAACCGTTTGGCGGAACAGCAATCTGCCGTTACGCGTACCTTTTTTGAACTGGTCTTTGAGGAGCCTCGACATGAGCTACCTGAGCCGGATCACAACTGTTTTCGCTTACTGCGTGCTCACGGCGATGGCCACCGCCGGGTTCCAGTGCTGCATTGCCGCGACCGGTAACGCCGATTTCGATTCCGGGCTCGATGACTCCGCCCAGGCGCCCCATGCTTCGGGATACACGCCGTTTCCGCGCTTCGGCCCATCGCACATGTCGTTTGCTCCGCAGCCGGCACTGGATAACGCGATTGCCCTTTGCATTCCGGACCTCTATTGCTCGCTAGACGCCCGGTAGCACCGTCGGCGCGGGCGCGCTCAACAACAGGGCAGGCCTGTTAAAGGCGGGGCTTTGCCCACCCAGCGGCGCGCAAGGCCGCAATGAAATCAGGTTGTGGAATCAAGGCGCCTCAGCACCGGGCGATCGGCCCGGGGCGGTCTGCCAAAGCCACGCGAGGGAGCACCCGATGAGGACCCGTCGCGAATACGCAGGAGAAGCCACCATGCGCGCACGAGACATCATGACCGCGTCCGTCATTACCGCCACACCGGCTATGACGATCCACGAAGCGGCAACACTGCTGGTCGACAACCATATCGGCAGCATGCCGGTCGTCGACGAGAACGCAGAGGTTGTCGGTATCGTCGGCGAACACGATCTTCTACATCGCGTAGAGAACGGCACCTGCCAGAGTAAGCGCAAGTGGTGGCACGAACTCCTGTTGTCGTCCCCCCGTGCTCAGGCCGCGAGGTATCTGAAGGAGCACGGGCGCGTCGTCGGCGACGTGATGTGCGAAGCGGTGATTTCGATTCCGGGGGATATGCCGCTCCAGCAAATCGTGGACCTTCTGGAGCGTCGGCGTCTCGACAGCGTGCCAGTGCTGAGGGGCGGCAAGCTGATCGGACAAGTCAGTCGTGCGCACCTGGTTCGCGCAATCGCGCGGGCGGCTCCCGTCGTGGCACCCGCTCCGTGCGACGATGCGAGCCTGTGCAACGCGATAGTCGAGGCCATGCACGGGCAGCGCTGGGGGTTGTCCAGACACGGCGTGCGCGTCAAGGACGGTGTTGCGCATCTATGGGGGGTGATCGAATCCATGGAAGAAAAGCGGGCCATCCGCATTGCGGCCGAGAGCGTGCCGGGTATCAAGCGCGTGGTGTCCCATCTTGAGTCTCCAAGCGTGATTCCGGCGCTGTAGTCCGTGTGGTGAACCGGCCCTGATGTGAATGAGCATCTGGAGTCCAGGCAACGGCGCGCTCGGGAAAGTTCTCATCAGATCGCATGATCGGTGCCGCTGCGCACCAGAACCGTGCCGCGCTGCGCCGCCGTGCAGCGCTATCACGCCCGCAACGGGCGATAAGGACTGGCACAGCCCTTGCGTTGCCTTGTGCCGGGGCGTGTCAACGGCGATTCGCTCCATGGCACTGAGCATGACTGAATACTGAACCGCCCGCCAACGGGCTCATTGGACAACGGCGTCCTGCGTAACGGGTTGAAAGACCTGATGTGCAGGACGCCGTTCTCGTTTTCGATCCGCTTGGCCATGCGCGATGGAACGGAAAAACTGGGGCGATAAAATCATATGTTCGAATGGAGTTGTTCTTGCGCGCTCGTGTTGATGACGCTTGCGATCGCTGGCCGGATGATCGTGCTCATTCACCAGGAAAATGACGACACGGCGGCTTTCCTCGACCTGCAGCTGGCGTTGCATGTCGCGTTGATCCTGGCTTTGGCGATGACTTTCGACGTTGGGATCAAACCGGCATTCATGTGGCTCCGCCACGGGTTGCCGCATAGCAGTACGCAGGCAAACCAGACGCTTGCAGCCGTGCTTACCGGATTTGAATGCGTTGTATTCGTATTTGTCGCGCCATGGGCCATGGTTGCCTTCGGACGGTTGCGGCGCGATTTATCGACAGCTCGCCGGGTCACCAACGACCTGATTGATCGACTCCGCGCCGGGCAGAAAGCGTCGGCGCTGATGTGACGGCTGGCACACGCACCCTCGCTGGCAGAAGTGATAGATTGTCGATTGACTCATCGTCGCGAATCAACGGCGGTAAGAAGATCCTCATGAAAGGAGCTGCCATGTGCCGTCGATACATCGTTGCCGCTGCCTTCCTCATCCCCACCTTGTCGCAAGCGTTCCAGCCTGTGGCAATTCCCGAATGTCATGCAGCCGGCCCTGATGCTTCAGTTCAGGAAACGATAGACGCCGCAAAATGCCGGGCGCGATGGCTGCTCGCTGGCGCCTACAACCGGACGGAAGGAGACGCGATGAGCGCGGTCTCGCAGTGCGCCGGGACATTCGACGAGGTGCTCAATCATCGGTTGACCGAGGGTGTTTCGCACGACAAGCTGGTTGTCATGTGTGCGGACACCGCGATGCATATGGGCATCATGAAGCTCGACTAGTCGCCGATGCCAAATAGATGGGAACCCGCACTGTCCCGCCCAAGGGTGAACGCTTCTACGTGCTCGACGCAAAGAACAGACCTTTCGAGGTTTTCGACCGCAGCGAGTGGTCGCGCTGGATGGCGGAGAACGAACTGATCTTTCGCCGCACGTTGCTCGAAGAGTCGGGCGTGACGGTCACGACGCGCTTTCGCGGTGTGGCCGACACGAAGGAGGGGGAACCCGCGCTCTTCGTGACGCGTATCGCCGGAATGCAAGCGCGAGACGACAACGAGAGCTATGGCGCGAGCACACTCGAAGAGGCGCTCGCGCGGCACGAGCGCATCGTTCGGAAAATCCTCAAGAGTCTGACCGGGCGGTGACCGGTGCGATGCGTTCCGCCGTCAACGCATGTCGCGCTCCATTTCGACTTCTGCCCGCAGACTTTCTGCATCGCGATAGATAGAGGCCACGGCGACGACGCGTCCGTCTCGCTTGTAGCGCAGGAAGCAGTCGCGTCCTGCGATATCCCCATCAACCGAGATCTCGTCCCAGCTCTCGGCGTGCCCGAGATAATTGATCGGGACATCGTAATGCTGGCTCCAGAAGAACGGTACGGCGTCGAACGTCTCGCGTCCGCCAATCAGGTTCATCGCCGCAGTTTGTCCCTGGCGCTGCGCGACAACCCAGTGCTCCACGCGAATTGCCGTGCCACTGTGCGGATCGGGCCAACGCGCGATGTCGCCGGCAGCGAACACGCCAGGCACGCTGGTCTGCAGGCAGGCATCGACCACCACGCCGCGGTCAATCGCGAGGCCGGCTTGCTCGGCCAGTGCCAGTCTGGGCCGCACGCCGACGCCGACCACCACCAGATCAGCCGCCAGGTTGCCGCCCGCCTTGAGCGATACCTGCTGCGCATCGATCGCGCTGGCGGTGTTCCCGAGGTGGAAGACGACGCCGTGTTCTTCATGCAACCGCTGCACGAATTCACCCATCTGCGGCCCCAGCACACGTTCCATCGGACGCTGCTCCGGCGCCACGACGTGGACCTCGAGTCCACGCGCGCGCAATGACGCCGCCGCTTCGAGCCCGATGAAGCTGGCTCCGATGACAACCGCGCGCCGCGCGTTCGCCGCGCGAGCGATGATGGCGCGGCTGTCGGCCAATGTGCGCAAGGTATGCACGTGCGGCAAGTCCATGCCGGGGATCGGCAAGCGGACCGCTTCGGCTCCTGTGGCCAAAAGCAGGCGGTCGTAGGGCACCCTGCTTCCATCCGCGAGTTCCACTTCCTGCGCGGCGACGTGAAGGCGGGTGACGCCGGCGTTCAGCCGCAGATCGATGCGTTGATCGGCGTAGAAAGCGTCGTCGCGAAGCGGCAGCCAGTCCTCGGGCGCGCTGCCGGCCAGATAGTCTTTGGACAGGTTTGGCCTGTCCACCGGCGGGGCGTCGTCGTCGCTCAGCATCGTGAGACTGCCCGCGTAGCCGAGGCGCCGCAGACGCTCGGCGGCAGCAAAGCCTGCAGCCCCTGCGCCGACGATCACGATCTTCTGTGGCGCATCGGCCGGTGCGGTCACGGAACGTGCGGGCGGCGCTTTCTTGTGCAGCACGACAAGCTTGTCGCCACGGATCTCCGTAGACCAGCACGCGACCGGGCTGAGCGCAGGCGCGCGCACCGCTTCCCCCGTGCGCAGGCTGAAACACGCGTGATGCCATGGGCACCGTACCGTTTCCCCGACGATCAACCCTTCGGCGAGCGGGCCGTGGTAGTGCGTGCAGGCGGCGTCGATCGCGAAGAATTCATTGCCGAGCCGTGCAATCAGCACGGCGTCGTTACCGACGTGTCCGGACAACATGCCCGCTTCACCGAGAGATTCGATGGGCACGCCTTGGGCCAGATCGGGACCGTTTTCATTCGATGCGTCACTGCTCATGTCGACCTCCGTGGGCACGCCGCCAGCAAGAGCGTAGATCCCATGGTAGTCCACGTCGATCAGACCCGCGCCACCTGTGGCATGATTTCAAGCTCTGCATCTGCCGTTTCGTTCGTTTTCCACGCAGTGAAACAAGGTGGATCGATGATCGACGACGTCAACCACGGTTTCAGTCGCAGCCGCCTGCACTGGCATTCGCGCAGTGCATCTCGCCGCAATGCAGCATGCGAGACGGTTACGCGTGCTGCATGGGTCACCGTCCTGATCGCCTTGTCCGGCTGCACGGTCGGCCCGAATTACCATACGCCCGCGCCGCCCGCCACCGGCGCTTACACGTCCACGCCGCTGCCCAATCAAACGGCCTCGGCGCCGGGCGCTTCGGGTGTCCCGCAACATTTCGTGGCCGCACAGGACATTCCCGCGCAGTGGTGGACGCTCTTTCATTGCGAGCCGCTCGACGCGCTGATCCGCGAAGCGCTCGCCAACAGCCCCAACGTGGCCGCGGCGCAAGCGGCGCTCAGGCAGGCCGGCGAAAATCTTCGTGCGCAAATCGGCACTACGCTGTATCCGTCCGTCGATGCAACGGCCAATGCGACGCGCGAGAAGTTCAGCGGTGTCACGTTCGGCGAGCCGCAGCTCACGGAACTGCTGAACCTCTATAACGCTTCGGTGAACGTGTCGTACAACCTCGATGTGTTCGGAGGCGGCAGGCGCCAGCTCGAATCGCTGCGCTCCCAGGTCGATTACCAGGGCTTCCAGTTGCAGGCGGTGTATCTCGCGTTGACCGCGAATATCGTGACGGCGGCCATCAAGGAAGCCTCGCTGCGCGAGCAGATCGAAGCGACCGCGCGCATCGCCGACGACGAAGACGCGCAGCTTCGCATCATGCGCCAGCAGCTCGAACTGGGTGGCATAAGCCGCACCGCGGTGCTTGCGCAGGAAACGCTCGTGGCGCAAACACGCGCGACCTTGCCTCCGTTGCGTCAGTCGCTCGACCAGACGCGTCACCAGCTCGCGGTCCTGGCGGGCAAGCCGCCAAGCGATACGGACGTGCCGGAGTTCAGGATGTCGATGTTCACGTTGCCGCAAACCTTACCCGTCAGCGTGCCGTCTTCGCTCGTGCGGCAGCGCCCCGACATTCTCGCCGCCGACGCCACGCTGCATCAGGCGAGCGCCCAGGTCGGCGTCGCGACAGCGAACCTGTACCCGCAGCTCACGCTCTCCGCGAGTTATGGTCCGCAAGCGCTGACACCCGCGGGCCTTCTTAAGTACGCCGACATGATCTGGAGCATCGGTGCAGGCATCACGCAGCCGATCTTTCACGGCGGCCAGTTGAGCGCGCAAAAGCGCGCGGCAGAAGCGGCATTTGACGAAGCCGACGCGCAATACCGCCAAACGGTGCTGCTCGCATTCCAGAACGTCGCCGACACGTTGCGCGCGCTCGAACACGACGCAACCGGCCTGAGCGCGCAGACGCAGGCATGGCGCGCGGCCAGCGATTCGCTCGACCTGACGCGCGGCCAGTTTCGCATTGGCGGAGTCAGCTATCTGGCGCTGCTCGACGCACAGCGTCAGTACCAGCAGACCGTCGTGAACCTCGCGCAGGCGCAGGCCGCGCGCTATGCGGACACGGCGGCGCTGTTTCAGGCGCTCGGCGGCGGCTGGTGGCACGACACGACGAGCCAGGCAGCCGAGCCCGCGCCGGCCGCGCCGAAATGAAACGGTGCGCAATGGCCGCCCTTGCCAGGACATGACGATGACGACGAAAAAACCGATGGCAAAGCGGATGATCCTCATGCTGATCTGCGTGGGCATACTGCTCGCGGCGCTGGTCGGCTTCAATCTGTTCAGGGCGCACATGATCAAGCAGTTCATGGTGAGCAACGCCGCGCCGCCCGCCACCGTCACGGCCGCTATCGCAAGCTATCAAACATGGCAGCCGCAGCTTGCCGCCGTGGGTAGCCTGCGCGCGGTGCGCGGCGTTGACGTGACGACGGAAGTGGCCGGGCTCGTGCGCGAGATCGCGTTCAACTCGGGCCAGGAAGTGAAGACGGGCCAGGTGCTCGTGCGCCTGAACGACGACTCGGACCGCGCGCAGCTCGCGTCGCTGCGAGCAGCCGCGGACCTCGCGCAAACGGTCTACAACCGCGACAAGGCGCAGTTCGGCATTCAGGCGATTGCGAGGGCGCAACTCGACGCCGACGCCGCGGACCTCAAGAGTAAAAGAGCCCAGGTCGATCAACAGGCCGCGCTCGTCGAAAAGAAGACGATTCGCGCGCCATTCGCGGGACGCGTGGGCATCACGACGGTCAATCCCGGCCAGTATCTCAATCCGGGAGACGCCATCGTCACGCTGCAAGCCATCGACCCGATCTACGCCGACTTCTTTCTGCCGCAGCAGCAACTCGGCCAGTTGCAGGTTGGCCAGGCCATCGTCGTCAATACGGATGCGTTCGGCAACCGTACGTTCGACGGCAAGATCCGCTCGATCAATCCGCGTGTGGACAGCACGACGCGCAACGTCCAGATCGAGGCGAGCGTCGACAATCGCGAGCGCAAACTGTTGCCCGGCATGTACGCGAACGTGAAGATCGACGCGGGCGGCGCGCAGCGCTATCTGACCTTGCCGCAAACGGCGATCACCTATAACCCATATGGCGCGACCGTGTTCATCGTGAAGTCCGGCGAACAAAAGAATGCGCAAGGCAAGATCATGCCCGTCGCGCAACAGGTGTTCGTCACGCCGGGGCCGACGCGTGGCGACCAGGTTGCGATTCTCAAGGGCATCAGCGAAGGCACGCAGGTCGTGACGAGCGGCCAGTTGAAACTGAAGAACGGCACGCCGCTCGTGGTCGACAACCGCGTGCTGCCTGCGGACAGCGCGAACCCGACGCCTCAGGAACAATAGAAGAGCGCGCGATGAAATTCACCGACATCTTCATTGAACGCCCGGTGCTCGCATCGGTGGTGAGCTTGCTGATACTCGTGCTCGGCTTGCGCTCGCTTGCGGCGCTCAAGGTCAGCGAATATCCGCAAACCGAAAACGGCGTGGTGACGATCACCACCGCGTACTACGGCGCGAGCGCCGACACGATGGCCGGCTTCATCACGCAGCCGCTCGAAGCCGCGATTGCACAGGCACAGGGTATCGACTACATGTCGTCGACGAGCACGACGGGCGTTTCGACGATCACCGCGACGCTGCGCCTCAACTACGATTCCAATCGCGCGCTCACGGAGATCAACACGCAAATCGCTTCGGTGCGCAACCAGTTGCCGCCGCAGGCGCAACAGCCGGTGCTGACCGTGCAAGTGGGTCAAACCACCGACGCGATGTACATGGGCTTTTACAGCGACGTGCTGCCGAGCAACAACGTCACGGATTATTTGCTGCGTGTCGTGAAGCCGAAGCTCGATTCGGTCCAGGGCGTGCAAACGGCGGAAGTGCTCGGCGGCCGCCAGTTCGCGCTGCGCGCATGGCTCGACTCGAGCAGGCTCGCCGCACACAACGTGACGGCCGCCGACGTCTTCACGGCGCTCGGCAACAACAACTATCTGGCGACGCTTGGCACGACCAAAGGCCAGATGATCAGCGTCGATCTGAATGCGGGCACCGACCTGCATTCTGTTGAAGACTTCAGGAAGCTCGTCGTCGCGCAGAAGAACGGCGCGATCGTGCGCCTCGAAGACGTCGCGAACGTCGTGCTCGGCGCGGACAATTACGACTTCAACGTCGCATTCAGCGGCAAGCGATCGGTGTTCATCGGCATCAAGGTGGCGCCCGATGCGAACGTGCTCGACGTCGCGAAGCGCGTGAAAATCCTCTTCCCGGACCTGCAGAAGCAGTTCCCGACGGGCATGACCGGCGACATCGTCTACGACGCGACCGACTTCATCAACACGGCGATCGAAGAGGTGGTGAAGACGCTCGTCGAATCGCTGCTGATCGTGACCGTCGTGATCTTCCTTTTCCTTGGCAGTTTTCGCGCGGTAATCGTGCCCGTGATTGCGATGCCGCTCTCGATGATCGGCACGTTCTTCGTGATGCAGGTGCTTGGCTATTCGATCAATCTGCTGACACTGCTTGCGCTCGTGCTCGCCATTGGCCTCGTTGTCGACGATGCGATCATCGTGGTCGAGAACGTCGACCGGCATATGAAGGAGGAGGGCAAGCAGCCTTTCGACGCCGCACTGATCGCCGCGCGCGAACTCGGCGGCCCGATTCTCGCGATGACGGTCGTGCTGATTGCCGTGTACTTGCCCATCGGCTTTCAGGGCGGACTGACGGGCGCGCTTTTCACCGAATTCGCGTTCACGCTGGCGGGCGCCGTCACCGTATCGGGCGTGATCGCGCTGACGCTTTCGCCGATGATGTGCTCGCGCTTTTTTCGCACGGACCAGCAGTCGGGCCGCTTCGCGCGCTTCGTCGACCGGCAGTTCGAGCGGGTGCATCACGGCTACGGGCGCCTCTTGCATGCGATGCTCGACACGTGGCCTGTGTTCGTCGTGATGGGCGCGCTGCTGCTGTGCGGCACCGTCTATCTCTTCATGACGTCGCAATCGGAGCTTGCGCCGCAGGAGGACCAGGGCATCGTGCTGTCCCAGGTGCTGGGGCCGCCCGATGCGACGATCCAGCAGATGCAAACCTACGCGGATCAGGTCTTCGAGATCTCGAAGCAGTTGCCCGAATACGCACAGATGTTCCAGCTCACGGGCGTGCCGACGCTGAACCAGGGCATCGGCGGCGTGCTCTTCAAGACGTGGGACCAGCGCAAGAAGGGCGCAACGCAATTGCAGCAGGAATTGCAGCAGAAGTGGAACGGCATCGCGGGCGCGCGTGTCGCGGCATTTCAGTTTCCGCCCCTGCCGGGCGCGCAAGGATTACCCGTGCAATTCGTCATCAGCACGACAGAGCCGTTCGAGAACCTGAATGAAGTGTCGCAAGCCGTGCTGCAAAAGGCGCGTGAAAGCGGCATGTTCTTCTTCGTCGACAGCGATCTGAAGATCGACAAGCCGGAAAGCGTGTTGCTCGTGGACCGCGACAAAGTCGCATCGCTCGGCCTGACGCAAAGCGATATCGGGCAGACGCTGGGCGCGGCGCTCGGCGGTAACTTCGTCAACTACTTTTCGATTGCCGGCCGCTCGTACAAGGTGATTCCGCAGGTGCTACAAACGGACCGGCTGAACCCGTCGCAAGTGCTCGACTATTATTTGCGCACGCCCGACGGCAGCGTGATTCCCGCATCGACGGTCACGCATCTGAAGCGCAACGTCGTGCCCGAGTCGATCAACCACTTCCAGCAGCTCAATTCGGCAACGATTTCCGGCGTGCTCGCGCCGGGCATCTCGCAGGGCGAAGTGCTCGACTTCTTGCGCCGGGCCACCACCGACGCCGCGCCGACGGGCTACACGGCCGACTATTCGGGTTTGTCGCGCCAGTTCGTGCAGGAATCGGGCGGCTTCGTGACCACGCTGCTGTTGGCGACGATCATCGTGTTTCTCGCGCTTGCTGCTCAGTTCGAGAGCTTTCGCGATCCGGTCGTGATTCTCGTGTCGGTGCCGATGGCGCTGTTCGGCGCGCTGATCTTCATCAACGTGGGCCTGACGACGCTCAACATTTACACGCAGGTGGGCCTCGTCACGCTGATGGGCCTCGTCAGCAAGCATGGCATATTGATCGTGCAGTTCGCGAATGAACTGCAGCGCGCGGGGCGGCGCAAGCGCGAGGCACTCGAAGAAGCGGCTGGCGTGCGCTTGCGGCCGATCCTGATGACGACGGCCGCGATGGTGCTGGGCGTCGTGCCGCTCGTGATCGCATCGGGTGCGGGCGCGGCCGGCCGCAACGCGATGGGACTCGTGATCTTCACGGGGATGTCGATCGGCACGTTGTTTACGCTGTTCGTCGTTCCTGCGATGTATATGTTCCTTGCCGCGGACCATCATCGGGACAGGGTGCAACCGGCACAGACCTGAGCGACTGAAGAGATTTCACGACTTTCTGGATGTTTTCGCCACAAAGGGTGTGGGTATGTGCTGAACCTTCTCGCTGCCGCACTTGGGGCAAGGCGGATGAGCGGTTGCATGTTCGGCAAGATGCTCGGCATGCTCGAACATCTCGCCGCACTTCTCGCACCGGTACTGGTAAGTCGGCATGGTATTCCTCTAAGGAGAACACTAGTGCTTGCGATGCATCCAGCTCATATGGTGCGCGTCGAGCCACTGGCTCAGGCTCTCTCCCGGGTGATCGCGCCTGTAGCGACGGGACAGGACCATGGCAATGACAACGAGAACCACAAGGCCAACCCAAAAACTGATCATTGACTGAGTCATGGCAGCCTCCTTCGGGAATGCGACCATGTCTGAATTCTAGTGCCGGGGCGGCGGATTTTGCCCCGAAAGTTGGCGCGCCGATCACTTTCGACCGTCGCGTGCTGCAGGGGGCGCGTCCAGGGGGCCCAGTGGTATGTCCATTCCCATTGCCTAAAATAAAGTGTTGCAAGGGGAGGGGCAGCAGGGCCGTACCCCATGCGGCGCTCCCGGACGTTGGCTCGTAACGGGGAACCGCGATGGCGAGTTATGGAGTGCTTGCACAAATCACCGATCAGATCGTCTGCGCGATGATCTGCGGGCTGACTTGATCTGTGAGGGCGCCCGCGGGACGCATGCTCCCCCGCTGCGCGAGGCGCCGCTACCGGTGTTTTCCTGTCGAGGAGGTCAAATGAACACCAAGGACAAAGGCAACGTGCGTGCGTTCGTGCAGACGGCCGAGCAGATCGGCGGATGGGTGTGGGTTATCTCGCTCGTCGACTTCGACGCACGCGAAGTGCGGCGCTCGCTCGTAGCCGAAGAACCCTTCGCCACGGAGCGCGCGGCGAAAGACGCAGGCCACGCTCGTCTCGAAGCACTCGCGCACGATCAGTAGTCAGGCTGGGCACATCCATATGCACAGTCCACAAGGGCGTCGGCGTTCGATGGATCGGTCGACGCCCGCGGTTTTCGCGTTTCGCGTCCTGATCATCTGCGCCAGGTTATCGAACGACTGGGCGAGCACGAGATCCACAGCGTTGACCGCAAGTTCACCGATACGCCTGGTTGCTGGCAGCGCAAACGCAATATGTCCACGACCATGGTCCATTGAACCCGGCAAACCGGCTGGCAAGCCATTCGTGTCCGGTTGTAAAATGCGGGCCCACACGCGTCTTGCTTGCACATTATGGCTAACACTGATCCGGTATTTTCAGAAAATCTCTTTTCATACGGCACGCTTCAGCTCGAGCAGGTGCAACTGGCAACGTTTGGCCGGAAACTTGACGGCCACGCTGATGACATGCCCGGCTATTCACTGACCATGCTGAAGATCGACGACCCCGAAGTCGTCAGGACAAGCGGGAAGACGCATCATCCTGTCGTGACCTATACGGCCAACACGACCGACAAGGTGAGCGGTATGGTCTTCGCGATCACACCCGAAGAACTTCAACATGCGGACGACTACGAAGTCGATGCATATCGGCGTGATCGCGTCGTTCTTGCTTCAGGCGCATCGGCATGGGTGTACGTAGACGCCGAGTCGCCGCGGCAACCTTGAGCAGGCATACGCAAGGCCGCACTCACTCCACTAGCGGCGACCCCGAAGCATTAGCACATCTTACTATCTACGACTTCAGTCGCCAATCACCTCGCAGTCGATGAGTTCATTCAATCGGCCGCGCCATCGCGCAACGCAGCAATGATCAGCCGTACCGCGAGCGCGGACTGGCGCCGCGTCGCATAGTAGGCGTGGTGGCCGGTAAAGGTGGGGAACCAGTCTTCCAGCACCCATTGCAATCGGCCTTCGCGCACATGGTTTTCGGCCAGCGCACGCGGAATGTAGGCGAGTCCAAAGCCGCGCAAGGCTGCGTCGAGCATCTGATACGAATTATTGAAAACGAGCTGGCCGCGAACCCTGACCTCGATGTGCTTGTTGCCCTTGTGAAACTCCCACGGCAGGTCGGTATCGGTGCGGGGCAGCCTGAGATTGATGCAGTTGTGCGCCGTCAACTGCCGTGGATGCGCGAGCGCCGGCGCTGTGGCGAGATAGTCGGGCGCGCCCACGATCGCCAGCGTTTCGTCCGGCGCAATGCGCACGGCGATCATGTCTTTTTCCACCTGATCGCCGAGCCGCACACCAATGTCGAACCGCTCGGCGACGATGTCGGTAAATCCGTAGTCGTTGATGAGTTCGACGCGCAGATCGGGGTTCTCGCGCAGCACCCCCTGAAGCTTCGGCCAGATGTACTGGTTGGCCGCGTAGTCCGTTGCCGTGATGCGCACCGTTCCCACGGCGCGCTCACGCAATTCGGCGATCGCGCGCAGTTCGGCGTCGATCTCTTCGAGCTTGGGCGTGACGCCGTTCAGGAGCTGCTGACCGGCCTCGGTGGTCGACACGCTGCGTGTGGTGCGCACCAGCAGAAGCGAGCCTAGCCGCCGCTCGAGCGCCGCCACGCTCCTGCTAAGCGCCGATTGCGATACGCCAAGCCTTCTCGCGGCGCGCGTGAAGCTGCGCTCCTGTGCCACTGTGAGCAGCGCGATCAGTTCGTTCAGGTCGGGGATTTCCATTTATGCACCATAGCATAAATCTATGCCGATTCTGCCATCTAGTCGGCGCGCGACCGAGGAACTAGATTGTCGGTTGGGTGTTTTCACCATCGGACCACACTGCAAAGGACGCAAATCATGACCACGCCGGCACAAACCATCATCCGTAATGGAACAAAGCCTTCGATCAAGGGGCCGGAGACCTTCTTCACGGGCTCGGTGCGGATCGACAGCCCGTTCCAGGCGGAGGAACCTGGCCGAGCCGGCGGCGCCATCGTGACATTCGAGCCCGGTGCGCGCACGCATTGGCATACCCATCCGTTGGGGCAAACGCTGGTCGTGCTGTCGGGCGTGGGCTGGACCCAGTGCGAGGGTGGTGCACGCACGGAGATCCGGGCCGGCGATATCGTCGCCTGCTCATGCGGCAAGCGTCACTGGCACGGCGCAGCGCCGACCACTGCGATGTCGCACGTCGCGATCACCGAGATGCTCGACGGAAAGAACGTCGAATGGATGGAGCCCGTTACGGACGAGCAATACACGTCGGGCCTGCTGGTCACCGACTGATTCCGGCGTCAGTATCCGCACGGAAATCGTCGAGGGAGAACGTCGCGAGCGTTTCCTATTTTTTCAGGATGACGAATGAATATTATGAATGTCTACGCCTGCTCTCCGGCACTGGCTCGCTATGAGCAGGAATCGCTCTTTGGCAAGGTGTGGTCGCGCGCCGGCCTTTCGCGACGGGATCGGAGCATTGTCACGCTGGCGGCTGTCATCACCCAGGGGCGAATCGATGCGCTGCCGTTCTACGCGAACTTCGCCCTCGATCACGGAGTCGCGCCAAAAGAGATGTCGGAGATCGTGACGCATCTCGCGTTCTATGCGGGCTGGTGCACCGGCACGACGGCGGCGGCCGCTATCGGGCGTGTGTTCGCCGACCGGGCCATTGGTGAAGATCAGCTTCCCGCTGAATCGCCGGCCTTGATGCCGCTGGACATGCAGGCGGAGGCGAGGCGTGCGCAGGCCGTGGAGCAAATGGTCGGCACGGCTTCACCGGGACTCGTGGCCGACACGGGTGAGGTTCTGTTTCGCGACCTCTGGCTTCGGCCCGATCTATCGCCACGCGACCGGAGTCTCGTGACGGTTGCGTCGCTGATCACCGCCGGACACGTCGCGCAGGTGACGTTCCACCTGAACAAGGCAATGGACAACGGGCTGAAACCTGAAGAGGTTTCCGAAGCGGTCTCTCACCTTGCCTGGTACGCGGGATGGCCGAACGCCTTTTCAGCCGTGCCGGTGGTAAGAAGCGTTCTGGAGAGTCGCGCGGGTGGCATTGCCTGACGCCGATATCAGGTTCTCCTGGTCCGCGCCGTGACCTTCGGTGCGGACTTCTCCGAACGCCAGGCTACCGACTGCCTCATCATCGTGCTTAATTCGCCGTGCCTGCAATCGCGTGCGTACCTCGTCTTTCGAGCGCTGCTTTGCAGTAATTATATGGATTCCGAAAGAGTGGCGGGTGCCGAATAGCCAAGTTGCGTCGCCGCCTTTTCCGCAAGGGCGAGCAGCGCGTTATCCGTTGTTGGGGTAGGCGGGACGACGTAGAGATCGGCGATATCGGTCACCGGGTCGCTGAACGGCGTTGGCGCACTGCGCTGGGCATGCAGGTAATCGCGGATCGGCGAAGCGTCCGTGAGGCCCAGAAAGCGGCTGATGCTTGCGATCGTCGTGTCCGCATCTTCGATCAGATTGCGATAGCCGACCGTCAACGTCTGCTCCGCCGGAATCTCCGCAAAGAAGTCGATGATTTCGGTCACATACTGCCCCCACACGCGAACGCCGTCGTTGACGGACCCGATCCAGTGCTTGCGCACCAGCGAATTGGCGACCCAGCCGGGGTCGCGATGAAGATGAATGAAGCGCGCGTTGGGCAACAGTTCGTGGATGAGCCGCAGGCACGACCCGGAGCGCGGCAAGCGCTCGATTGCGCCGATGCGGCCGGAAAGAATCGTAGGATCGGCGTAGGGGGGATGTTTGTCGCCCCAGATCGGCGCCGACATTTCGAGGTCTTCACGATAGAAGCGCTCGACCCAGGCGCCAAGCGTGCGGCGGCCAAAGGCGTTGAAGCGGTCGCGGCATGCGGCGCTCATCAGATCGGGGCGCTGGCTGCCCACATCCAGCATTTCCTTGACCAGCGCGAAAACCCGGCATTCGTTGGTTAGCTGGATGTGCGGGTGCGCATTGAGAACAGAGCAGAGAAACGTTGTTCCCGAACGCGGTGCGCCGACAATGAATAGCGGAAAAGAACGCATTCAGCCATCTCCCTGTTTCGTCTTGCGCCGGTTTTGCGTGATGCCTTCCTTTGCACCGATGTTACCTGCCGATGCTGGCGCGAAACTGACGACGCGATGGCCGAAGCGACAATGCGGCGGCTCGGCCACAGGGCCGCACGAAGGGAAGCGGGAAAGCTAGCGCAAGTTCGCCTGGAAAAACGCGAGCACGCTGGCGTCGAATGCCTGATGAAAGGCGACCCGGTCGAAGCCGTGCTCATCCACGCAAATCTCGCGCATCTGCTCTTTCATAGCCTCGGCGCAGGGCGCGAGAAAGGCGAAATGCGCCGAATTCGGCACGAAGTGATAGTCGGGTTTGCGGGGCAGTGTCTTCGCGAGCGCGGGCGCGTTGTGGGGCATGACGCCGTCGCCGCCATACTGCGAAGCCCACATCTGGATGGGCGCGGTGACGTTCTTCAGATCACTCGCGGCAGGGAATTCATTGAGCGGGTCGGCGAGCACGAACGCCTTGATTCGCGCGTCGGCCGGCAGCGGCTGCGTGGGCACGTCTCCACGCGCAACTTCGTCGCAGACCGGCGGCCGCGGGTCCGGGCAAGGCACATCGGCGTGCTGGAAGTCCGGCACGCCGCCCGCTAACACGAGACCCGTATAGCCGCCGCGCGAAAAGCCAAAGAAGCCAATGCGTTGCGGGTCGATTTTCGCGGCGTCTGGCGCGGCGCTCAGCATGTAGTCGATCACGCGCTTGATATCGGCCGGCCGCTCGATGAACACGGAGATATCGCCCGAGCGGCCCGGATCGGCGAACGAGTCGCCTGGGTGATTGATTGCGGCCACAACGAAGCCCGCGTCGGCCAGCGTCTCGGCAAGGTCATGATGACCCAGAAACGAGCCGGTGTGGCCGTGCGAAATGACGACGAGCGGGAGCTTCTCGCCAGTCGTCGGACAGTCGCGCCGCCCGCGCAGGACGTATGGACCGAACGGCACGTCCTCCGCGGGCTCGGCGCATGGCGTCCATACCATGGCTTTCAATGCCGGGCCGTTGGCGTCGGCGGGAATGTCGAGGCGCTTGAAGCCTGCCGCGTGTGCGGTTGCCGCAAGCAGGCAGAAGAGCACGGTCAATATCGAAGCAGCGGCATACCGAAGTTTGTTGTGGGTTGTCGTCATGGCGTTTCCAAAGAGATTGCGGAATGTTTCCACCTTCTCGCTACAAGATCCGCTACGCGTGGCCATGCGCGCCCACGCGCCGTGAGACATGTTGGACCTGTCCCCACTGGAGGCCCGGGAATTCTCGCGCCTGCGCGAAAGTCCGCTCGGGCACGGCCGTTGCGCATAGAGGAGGGATACTTCCAAAGGAGCCGGCAATGCTTTACTACGCGATCGTATTTTTCGTCATAGCCATCATCGCGGCTGTCTTCGGGTTTGGCGGGATTGCCGCGGGTGCTGCGGGCATCGCCAAGATTCTGTTCCTGATATTCGTGATTCTCTTCCTGGCCAGCCTGCTTTTCGGCATCTCGCGGCGTTGACAGATCGCCTGCGCGCCGGCACGCGGCGGCGCCTGATTGGTTACGCGCCCGATATTCAGGAGTCCACCCACTATGAACATTTCTTTTCCCGAAGGTCCGGTCGAGTACGACACGCAGGAGTACGCGCTCACGTTTGTTGCCGTGGCGGATTCGGTCCCGGTGGACTGCGCGATAACCGCCGAAGCGCTGGAGGATCGCTTCGGCGCGAGATCGTTGCGCGAGCCCGACCTGCGCCTCGCGTTCCACCGCAATCGCGCCGCCATCGAAGCGGCCGCCGCCCGGCTCATCGAGGAGACGGACGGCAAGCCGGTGACGCTTCACAGCGGCTATTTGCGCATGTACGGCACGAGCAGGCACTGACGGCTTACTCGCGGGCTCCCGCCTTGCAGCGCGCAATCTGCTTCTTCGCTTCTTCCACCACGTGCTCCGGCGTGAAGCCGAATTTGGTCCTCAGCGCCTTGATAGGCGCGGAGGCGCCGAACGTGCGCATCACGATCTGCGCGCCGAAGCGGCCGACGTAGCGGTCCCAGCCGAGCGAAGCGGCTTGCTCCACGGCCACGCGCGCATGGACGCCCGGCGGCAGCACCGCATCGCGGTATGCCTCGTCTTGTAGTTCGAACAGGCCCCATGAAGGCATCGAGACCACGCGCGCGGCGATCCCCTCGTTTTGCAGCGTTTCGTATGCGGAAATGCATAGCGAAACTTCGCTTCCCGTGGCGAGGAGCAGCACTTCGGGCTGCTTGCCATCGGGTGCGTCGGCGAGCACATAGGCGCCGCGCCGCACACCTTGTGCGCTCGCGTATTTCGTGCGGTCGAGCGTGGGCAGGGCCTGGCGTGTCAACACGAGGCAGGCCGGTTCATGCGCGCGCGTAAGCGCCACGCGCCAGGCCTCTGCGGTTTCGTTGGCGTCGGCGGGGCGCAGCGTGAGGAGGTCGGGTACGCTGCGCAGCGCGGCGAGTTGCTCGATCGGCTGGTGCGTGGGCCCGTCCTCGCCAAGACCAATCGAATCGTGCGTGAACACGTAGACCACGGGCAGCTCCATGATCGCGGCGAGCCGGATGGGGGGCTTCATGTAGTCGCTGAAAATGAGGAACGTCGATGCGAACGGTCGCAAGCCCGAAAGCGCGAGGCCATTACAGACCGCGCCCATGCCGTGCTCGCGAATGCCGAAGTGCAGGTTGCGGCCGTCGTAGTGATCGCGCTCGAAGCTTCCTGCGCCCTCGAACTTGAGATTGGTCTTGGTGGAGGGCGAGAGGTCGGCGGCGCCGCCGATCATCCACGGCACGCGTTGCGCAATGGCGTTGAGCACCTTGCCCGATGAATCGCGCGTGGCAACGCCCTTTTCATCGGCTTCGAAGGTCGGAATGTCGGCGTCCCAGCCCTCGGGCAGCTTGCCCTCGAGCATCAGGCTCAGTTCTTTCGCCGGCTCGGGGTAGCGCTTCGCATAGTCGTCGTAGCGTTGCTTCCACGCTTCATGCGCCGCCTTGCCGCGCGCGCCCATGCCTTGCGCGAAGCGCTCGTACACGCCATCGGGCACGAGGAATTGAGCGTCCTCCGGCCAGCCGTACGCACGCTTGGCGAGGCGCACTTCCTCTTCGCCCAGCGCCTCGCCGTGCGCCGCCGCCGTGTCCTGCCGGTTCGGCGCGCCCCAGCCGATGATGCTTTTCACCACGATGAGCGTCGGCTTGTCGGTCACGGCCTGCGCTGCTTCGATGGCGGCTTCGATCGCGTTCGTGTCGTTGGCGTCGTCCACGTGCAGCGTGTGCCAGTGGTAGCCGCGAAAACGCGATTCGACGTCGTCGCGATAGGCGAGGTCGGTGCGTCCTTCGATCGTGATGTGGTTGCTGTCGTAAAACCAGATCAGATTCGACAGACCGAGGTGGCCCGCGAGCGAAGCCGCCTCGTGCGAGACGCCTTCCATCATGTCGCCGTCGCCGCACAGCGCATAGACGCGGTAGTCGAAGATCGTGGCGTCGGGGCGATTGAAGCGCTGCGCGAGCCAGCGCTCGGCCATGGCCATGCCCACGCTGTTGCCGAGCCCCTGGCCGAGCGGCCCGGTGGTCGTCTCTACGCCCGTTGTCATGCGATATTCCGGGTGCCCCGGCGTCACGCTGTCGAGCTGGCGAAAGTGTTTGATATCGTCGAGCGAGACCGCGGGCTTGCCCGTGGGCTTGCCTTTTTCATCTACGGCTTGCACGCCTGTAAGGTGCAACAGCGAGTAGAGCAGCATGGAAGCGTGGCCGTTCGAGAGCACGAAGCGGTCGCGGTTTGGCCATAGCGGCGCGGCAGGGTCATAACGCAGATGATGCTGCCAGATCTGGTACGCGAGCGGCGCGAGCGCCATGGGGGTGCCGGGGTGGCCGGAATTGGCTTTTTGCACGGCGTCCATCGACAAGGTGCGGATCGTGTCGATGACGCGGCGGTCGAGATCGGATGGGTCGGCCTTGGTGGGCGTGGCATTCGAGGTTGCATTCGATGACATGAGCTCGGACTCCTCGGCAGGGGCGCGCTGCATGCGGTCGGCAGCGCGCGAAGGCATGGATGCGCAAAAGCGGTGCCAGCTAGTCAACCGCGCTTGGGACCCTGGGGGCGCACGTTTTGCGGATTGGCACCATCGCGTCCCTCCATTTGGCTTACCGAGCCGATGCATAGAAAGCGCATCACAAGGTTGCTGTCGAGGGCGGCGCGAGCGTGGGCGCGCCGCGCTTCACGGAGCGGGACGTTCAAACGTTGATGGGCGGTGTGGCGAAGGCAGTGCCCGTTCGCGCAGGCAGGGGTGCTCACGCTTGTGATCGTATTCCCATTTGGACAGGCACGCTCCAGGCGCGCGCACCGCGCATGGAAGTTATGCGCGGTGTGCGCGAAATGGCGGTACGCCGCGCGCTTCACCAGCGCACGCGCCGTATGCCTTAACAGCGCCTTTATGACTCGAACGGATAAACGTATCGGATTTGCTTCGTTGTCAGCCGGCGTGCGGATCACGTAGATTGAAGCTATTGCTTACCTGAAAGGCTTGCTGCGTGACTACCCCCGCCACATTCACGGCTTCTGCCGCTGCTTTTGCCCCTTCGAGCGCGGCCGCCGCGTCCCAGCACTTCGAGATTCTTCCCTTGAATGCGCCACTTGGCGCGGAAGTCGTCGGCCTCGATCTCGCGAAGCCGGTTTCAAGCGAGGATTTCGCACGCATTCATCGCGCGCACCTCGATCATCACGTGCTGGTGTTTCGCGACCAGCGCATCACGCCGGAACAACAGGTCGAGTTCAGCCGCCGCTTCGGGCCGCTGCAGATCCACGTGCTGCACCAGTTCGCGCTGCCGGGCCACCCGGAAGTGCTGATCGTTTCGAACATCGTGGAGAACGGCAAGCCCATTGGCCTTGGCGATGCGGGCCACTTCTGGCATTCCGATCTTTCATACAAGGAGAAGCCGAGCCTCGGTTCGCTGCTGCACGCGCAGGCGTTGCCCGTGGAGGGCGGGGACACGCTGTTTGCCAACATGCATCTCGCGTGGGATACGCTGCCTGCGCACTTGCGCAGCGCCGTGCAAGGGCGGCGCGCCGAGCACACCTATCTCGCGCGCTATGCGGAACTTCAGGCGCGCAGCCCGTGGCGGCCGAATCTCACCGCGGAGCAGATCGCGCAGGTCAAGCCCGTTGTGCATCCGGTCGTGCGCACGCACCCCGAAACGGGCCGCAAGGCGCTGTTCGTGAGCGAGCACTTCACGACGCGCATCGTCGATCTGCCCGAGGACGAAAGCCGCGCGCTGCTCGACGAGTTGTTCGCCCACAGCGTGCGGGCGGAGCATTGCTACCGCCACGAATGGCGCGAGCATGACCTCGTGTTCTGGGACAACCGTTCGCTCATGCATCTCGCGGCGGGCACGCCCGATCATCTGCGCCGCAAGCTTTATCGCACCACCATCGAAGGCGACACGCCGTTTTGATACGCGCTGCGGCGCGCTTCTCGCGCGCCGCGCATTGCACAGAATAAAAAGGAATCCATAGCATGTCGCTTTCTATAGGTAATGTGTTCGCCAGCCGCGCGAACGTGTGGCGGCGCGCGGGCGCCGCTTCACTCGCCGTTGTGCTCGCATCGTTTGGTCTGAGCGCGCCTGCGCCGGCGCGCGCGGAAGGGCAGATCCGCATTGCGGAGCAGTTCGGCGTTGTGTACCTGATGCTCAATGTCGCGCGCGACCAGCATTTCATCGAGCAGGAGGGCCGCAAGGCCGGTATCGACATCAAGGTCGACTGGCTGCGTCTTTCCGGCGGCGCGGCCGTGAACGATGCACTGCTTTCCGGCGCAGTGGACGTGGCCGGTGCGGGCGTGGGCCCGCTGCTCACGGTGTGGGACCGTACGCACGGCAAGCAGAATGTGAAAGGCGTGGCGTCGCTCGGCAATCTGCCGTATTACCTCGTCACCACGAATCCGAACGTCAAGACCATTGCCGACTTCACGAGCAAGGACCGCATTGCCGTGCCGGCAGTGGGCGTTTCCGTGCAGTCGCGCGTGCTGCAATACGCGGCGGCGAAGCAGTGGGGCGAGAAGCAGTTCGACCGGCTCGACGCATCCAGCCAGGCGATTCCGCACCCCGATGCGACGGCGGCGATCATCGCGAATAGCAGCGTGATCACGGCGCACTTCGGCAATCCGCCGTTCCAGCAGCAGGAACTGGCGGCCAACCCGAAGGCGCATATCGTGCTCAACTCGTACGACGTGCTGGGCGGCCCGAGTTCGGCCACGGTGCTTTACGCCACGCAGAAGTTCCGCGACGAGAACCCGAAGACGTATCGCGCATTCGTGGCGGCGCTCGCCGACGCGGCCAGCTTCATCGCCGCGCACCCCGAGCAGGCGGCGGACATCTATATCCGCGTGAACGACTCGAAGATCGACCGCAATCTGCTCCTGAAGATCCTGCGCGATCCGCAGGTGCAGTTCAAGACCGCGCCGCAGAATACGCTCGCGCTGGCGCAATTCATGTATCGCGTGGGCGCGATCCGCAACGAGCCGAAGTCGTGGCGCGATTACTTCTTCGACGATCCGGCGGTTGCCAACGGCAGTTGAGCCAGCGCGGTTCGAGCACCGGATAACGGGCCCCCTTGTGGGCCCGTTTGCATTGATGGCAAGCATCCAGCGCTTATATGCAGGCCTGGTTTGAATATGTCGATTCATTGGTTGGGCGGCGCGCCGGGTGCCCGTATGTTGACGTTTTATCTGCTGGATTTGCGAAAAGTGAACGTCACCACCACCAGATTCTGGGAGCGCGCACCGGCCGTGCGCCGTGAAGCGGGCGCGTCGCAACGCGTCGCTGCGAGCGAGCGGCCAGTGCATACCGAACGCGCAGAGCAGGCAGGGGCGCACAGCGAACGCCTGCTTGCCATCGAAAACGTCAGCCTCGAATACCGCAGCCGCGAGCGCATCGTGCGCGCCACGCAGGACGTGAGCTTCGACGTCTACGGCGCCGACCGCTTCGTGCTGCTGGGCCCTTCGGGTTGCGGCAAGTCCACCTTGCTCAAGGCGATTGCTGGCTTTATCGAGCCGGTGTCGGGATCGATCTCGCTGGCGGGCGAACCCGTGCGCGGACCGGGCGCCGACCGCGTGGTGGTGTTCCAGGAGTTCGACCAGTTGCCGCCCTGGAAGACAGTGGCCGAGAACGTGGCGTTTCCGTTGCGCGTGGCGCGCAAGCTGCCGCGCGCCGAAGCACGCGAGCGCGCGCTCCATTACCTCGACAAGGTAGGACTCGCCGCGTTCGCCGATGCTTACCCGCACACGCTTTCGGGCGGCATGAAGCAGCGCGTGGCGATTGCGCGTGCGCTCGCCATGCAGCCGCGCGTGCTGCTGATGGACGAACCCTTCGCCGCGCTTGACGCCCTCACGCGCCGCAAGATGCAGGAGGAACTGCTGCGCCTGTGGGACGACGCGCGCTTCACGCTGCTGTTCGTCACCCATTCGATCGAGGAAGCGCTCGTGGTCGGCAACCGCATTCTGCTGCTCTCGCCGCACCCGGGGCGCGTGCGCGCCGAGGTGAACAGTCACGCGTATTCGCACGCGAGCATGGGTGGCGTGGACTTTCGCGAGAGCGTGGCGCGCATCCATCGCCTGCTATTCGATACCGATAGTGAAGCCGGCAGTCAAGCCGACAACGAAGCCGATAACGAAGCTGAAAAGGAGGCCAGTCGATGAGCACGCCACACCCTACGCTGCCGCCTTTGCCGCCTGTGCGCGCGGAATACGAGCGTCCCTTGCTGCCGGTGCAGGCAGGCGCCGACTCCGCGCCGCTGCCGCTTGCGCGGCGTGTGCTCGATGCGGGCTGGTTTCGGCGCACGCTCATCGCGCTCGTGCTGATTGCGGGCTGGGAGGTCACGGCGCGCGTGGTAGCGAACGATTTGCTCGTGCCGACATTCGGCGCGACGCTTGCTGCGTTTGTGCAGGGCATTGTGAGCGGTGAATTGCTCGTGAAAACGGGCATATCGATGTCGGTGCTGCTGCGCGGCTATGCGATTGGCGTGGTGCTGGCGTTCGTGCTCACGTCGCTTGCGGTTTCCACGCGTGTGGGTCGCGATTTGCTTTCCATGCTTACCGCGATGTTCAATCCGCTGCCTTCTATCGCACTGCTGCCGATTGCGCTGCAATGGTTTGGGCTCGGCACCGGCAGCTTGTTGTTCGTGCTCGTGCATGCCGTGCTGTGGCCGCTCGCGCTGAACATGTACACGGGTTTTCTGGGCGTGCCCGCGACGCTGCGCATGGCGGGGCGCAACTATGGGTTGAGCGGGCTGCGCCAGGTCGTGCTGATTCTCGTGCCTGCGGCGTTGCCCTCGATCATCGCGGGACTGCGCGTGGGCTGGGCATTTGCCTGGCGCACGTTGATCGCCGCGGAACTTGTGTTTGGCGCGAGCGCCGGGCAGGGTGGGCTTGGGTGGTATATCTTTCAGAACCGCAACGAGCTTTATACCGATCGTGTGTTTGCCGGGCTTGCTGCCGTTATTGTGATTGGGCTGCTCGTTGAGCATCTGGTGTTTGATACGCTGGAGCGGCTCACTGTGCGGCGCTGGGGTGTGCAGCATTAACGGCTTGCGCTTGGCCTTTTTTTTGTGGTGCCTGCCTCTTTGGCCTTTCCTTGTATTCGCGTCGGTATGCCAGCGTTGCCCCTGTGCGGGGCGGCACCTACTTTCTTTGCAGCGGCAAAGAAAGTAGGCAAAGAAAGCCGCTCAAACCGCCAGCGCCTGCCACAGTTCATCTCGCGCCACGACAGGTGAATGGCTCCGGAGCGTCTGTCACCTCGTACCACC
>NZ_CAJMZA010000040.1:0-54032 GCF_905220195.1 Paraburkholderia sp. J8-2 | reverse complement strand
CGAGCCGCACACCTTGTTGATCGTCATGGCGGGAACGGCCGTGGGCAGGCCCGCCTTGATCGAGGCCTGGCGCGCCACGTTCTGGCCCGAACCGGCGGTCAGCACCTGACCCATGATCACGTCGCTCACTTGCTCCGGCTTCACGCCTGCGCGCTCGAGCGCGGCCTTGATGACGATCGCACCCAGGTCGGGCGCCGCCACCTTCGCGAGCGAACCGCCGAATTTGCCAACTGCCGTACGTGCGGCCGAAACGATCACAATGTCAGTCATTTCCAGATCCTCCGGGCGGCTTGAAGGCGCGCCATGCGCCCCGCCCGTCAAGTTGTTAATCCGAATTCCGCAGCAAGCGTGTCAAGCGCTCGAATCGCTTCGATCGTTTCAATCGCGTTGCTGCACATAACGCCCCGGCGCCGGCTCGATCTCGGGGAATTCCGCCGAGCCGGCTTGCGCACGCGGCTTCACCTTCTTGCCGCCGTACTGCTCGAGCCATTCGGCCCAGGTTGGCCACCAGCTGCCGGGTTTCTCCTCAGCGGCGGCAAACCAGTCGTCGGCCTCTTCCGGCAAATGCTTCGCGTCGGCCTCGATGCTCCAGAAGCTGCGCTTGTTCTTCGACGCCGGGTTGATCACGCCCGCAATATGCCCCGACGCGCCAAGCACGAATTTCAACGGCCCGGACAGCAGCGGCACCGAAGCGTAAGCCGTGCGCCAGGGCACGATGTGGTCCTCGCGCGAGCCGTAGATGAACGTCGGCACGTCGACGCGCGAAAGATCCACTTCCTCGCCGCACACCGTGAGCGCACCGGGCTCGCGCAGCTTGTTTTCCAGGTACGTATTGCGCAGGTACCACGCGTACATGGGCCCCGGCAGGCTCGTCGAGTCGCTGTTCCAGAACAGCAGGTCGAACGGCGCGGGCGTACGTCCCTTCAGGTAATTGTCGACGACGTAGTTCCAGACCAGATCGTTGGGCCGCAGGAACGAGAACGTGTTGGCGAACTCGACGCCGCGCATGAGGCCCGGCGTGCCGCCATTCTTGCCGCCGATGGTCTGCTCGCGCATCTGCACGTGGGCTTCGTCGACGAACACGTCGAGCACGCCCGTGTCGCCGAAGTCGAGCATCGCGGTGAGCAGCGTCATGGACGAAGCGGGATGTTCGCCGCGCGCCGCAGCCACGGCCAGCGCCGTAGCGAGCAGCGTGCCGCCCACGCAGAAGCCGAGCGTGTTGATCTGCTCGCGCTCGCTGATGCTGCGCGTCGTCTCGATCGCTGTGAGCACACCCTCTTCGATGTAGTCGTCCCAGGAGCGGTCCGCGATCGACGCGTCACCGTTGTGCCAGGAGACGAGAAACACCTGCTGCCCCTGCTCGAGCGCATATGCAACGAGCGAATTCTCGGGCTGCAGGTCGAGGATGTAGTACTTGTTGATGCACGGCGGCACGATCAAGAGCGGCCGCTCGCGCACGGTGGCCGTGCGCGGCTTGTACTGGATCAGCTGGAAGAGCGCGTTCTCGAACACGACCGAGCCTTCGGTGGTCGCGAGGTTGCGGCCCACCACGAAGCGCGATTCGTCGGTTTGCGAGATCTTGCCGCGCGACATGTCGCCGAGCAGGTTCATGACACCCTGGCGCAGGCTCTCGCCGTGCGTCTCGAGCAAGGCGCTTTGCGCGTCGGGATTGAGCGCGAGGAAATTGCTGGGCGAGGCTGCCGCGGTCCACTGCTGCACGGCGAAGCGAATGCGCTCGCGCGTTTTCGGATCGGTATCGATCGCGTCGACGAGTTCATGCAGGTAGCGCGCGTTGAGCAGATACCACGCCGCCGTGAACGCGTACGCGGGCGTTGCCTTCCAGGCGTCGGAGCTAAAGCGCCGGTCCTTGAGTTCGGGCGCTTTGGGCGTGGTGTCGGTGGCCTGGCGCAGCAAGTCGAGCGCGTCGCGCGAATATTCCGCCTGCAGATGCTGCAGCCGTGTAGGTTCGATCGACGCCGTAGGAAGCTTGAAACCTTCGAACGGGTTCGCGCCGCCGAAGGGATTGCCTGCGGCAAAGGGATTGCCTGCGGCAAAGGGATTGCCCGCGGCGAAGGGGTTACCCGCAGCGAAGGGGTTGCTCGACGCACCGTTGCCCGCCGACGGCCACCAGTTGGCAGCCAGTCCCGCAAAAGGTGCTTGCTGCGCCGCGCCGCCCGTTTGCTGCGCAGCATTCAGGGCGCTCTTCCAGGCGTTCGTCCACGCGTCGAGATAGTGCTGCATGCCTGCTGCGTCGGGGGCGAAAGGCGGATTGCCGCGCGTTGCACCATCAGTTGAAGCGCCCGAGCCCGGGGCAGTCTTGGAACGTTGAGATGCCGTCATGCCTGCTTTTGACCGATGTGTCCCGAAGGACTGGTTGAGAGGCAGGTGGTACGCATACGGGCGCCGTTGCGGCGCTCGTCACGACCTGTCCCGTGGGTGAGGGACATTCTTGCTCCCCATTGCAAAGCGTGTCAATGCTTGTGCCCGATTTTGCCGCGCTGCGATATTTTTTTAATTATCGTTTTCCCGATGTAATCAATTGTTTAACTGTCGCGACATATCGTTGTGCGGTCTGGCGCACAAAAATCCGCCGTGGCGGCAAGCGCTTGCAGTGCAATGCGGCAGATAGGGATTCGATGCGCGCTGGGTGGCACATGGCGCTTTGCGGGAATCGCTGCATCGCAACAAATCATCGTCCGGTTCACGACGCGCCGCCGCGTTGCGTCACGGCGGCGCGGTGCGGCAAAGTCAGGGGTGAAGCCAGATCAACGCGGCCATGCGGCCGGTGACACGATCGCGCCGGTACGAGTAGAAACGCTCGCGCAGCGTAACCGTGCACATGTCGCCGCCGCTGACGTGGCGCACGCCGAGCGTATCGAGGCGCAGCCGCGCGAGTGCGGGAAGATCGGCGAGGTATTTTCCGCTCGCCTCGGGGCGCGCGACGAAAGCCGCCGCGGTGGCCGCGCGGTACGCATCGCGTTGTGCCGCATCGACATGCTCCACATGGGTCATGAACGCGTCACGCACGTCTGCACCGACCTCGAAGGCCATGGGCCCGATGGCGGGGCCGAGATAGGCGTGGAGGTCTGCAGTCGCACAGCCTGCGAGCGCGGCGACGCGCTCGGCGGTGCGCTCGATGACGCCCGCAGCCAGCCCGCGCCAACCCGCGTGCGCGGCGCCTACGGCGCGGCCCTCGCCATCGCACAGCAAGACGGGCATGCAGTCGGCCACCATCACCGTGCAGGCGATGCCGGGCTCGGCGGTGACGCTCGCGTCGGCTTCGAGCGGCGCGCCCTTGCGCGCGGCGGCAAGCGCGGCTGCGGCGTCGACCACGACGGGACCGTGGATCTGCTTGAGCCACGCGGCAGGCGCGCCCGCATGCGCGAGCAGCCGTTCGCGGTTCGCCTCGACGTGCGCGAGATCGTCGCCGGAGCCGCGGCCCAGATTCAAGCCGCCGGGAAGATCGATGCCCTCACCGCTTTCACCGCCCTGCGCCGCCTGCCAACGACCGAATGGCGGCTCGCTCACGCCGCCGTTACGCGTCGTGACCAGCGCGCGCACACGCGGCGAAACCTGCCAGTCGGGATGCAACACATCGTCGGACGTCAGTTCCGGGCGGGTCGTCATGCGTGCTTGTCCTCGTCTTGCGAATCGTCTTCGTCGTCTTCGTAATCGTCTTCGTCGCTGCCGATCACGTAGCCTTCGTCGGTGTAGGCGCTGTCGAACATGTCTTCATCGAAGCCGACTTCGTCCTCGTCTTCTTTGCCGCCGAAGCCAAGCGCCTCGATCAGCGCGTCCAGGTCGTCGGGCACCTCGGCGCGCCATTGCATCGCGCGGCCCGTGACCGGATGAACGAGGCCGAGGCGCCACGCATGCAGCGCCTGGCGCGCAAAGCCGTCGGGCAACGCCGCGACCGAGCGCTTGCCGCGCGCGTGGCCATACACGGGATCGCCCAGCAAAGGATGGCCGACATGCGCGCAGTGCACGCGAATCTGGTGCGTGCGCCCCGTTTCCAGATCGCAATGAATGGCGCTAATGGGCTGGTTGTGCCAGAGCGTCTTGTCGATACGCCGGAAATGCGTGCGCGCGGGCTTGCCCGAAGCCCCCTTCATCACCGCCATACGCGTGCGCTCGCGCGGGTCGCGGCCGATGGGCGCGTCGATGGTGCCTTCGTCGGCCATGTTGCCCCACACGAGCGCGAGGTAGCGGCGCTTGACCGTGCGCGCCTGCAACTGGCGCACGAGGTCGGTTTGCGCCTGCAGCGTGCGCGCGACGACCATCAGCCCGGACGTTTCCTTGTCGAGCCGATGGACGATGCCGGCGCGCGGCAGCCCCGCCGCCGCTTCGCCATAGCGATGCAGGAGGCCGTTGAGGAGCGTGCCGCTCCAGTTGCCCGCCGCCGGATGCACGACGAGCCCGGCGGGCTTGTTGATGACCACGATGGCGTCGTCTTCATAAACGATGTCGAGCGGCACCGGCTCGGGCGTGAACGCTAGCTGCTCGGGCAGGAGGTCCGGCACGAGTTCGATGGTCGCGCCGAGCGGCACCGGCTGGCGCACCTTGGCCGGCTTGCCGTCCACGCGCACGCGCTGCTCCTCGATCCAGCCCTGCAAACGGCTGCGTGAAAATTCCGGAAATACTTTGGCGAGCACCTTGTCGAGGCGCTCGCCCGCGAGCTCATCAGGCACCTGAATCGAGCGCGGGGCCTCGTCGGCGCGCGCACGCGGGGCGCGACCGGCGCCCTCGCCTGCGAGCTCGTCGTCGTACGCCTCACGGGCGGCTGCGTCATCGGGTGCATCGCCCAGGCTATAATCGCTGATGCTGTTTTGGGCGCCGGGAGCGCCGGCCCCCGGAATAACTGTACGGGTCATTGAGTCTGGGTCACCTGTGGACCTGAAGCTGGACTGGATAAATGCGAGCCTTGAACACGATTACGAAACTGGCCCAACACGCGGTGGACCGAAACGCAATGCGCGCGGCGCGAGCAAACCTGCTCGGCAAGATTGGCAACGTCGTTCGCCTGGCTGTCTGCGGCGCGGCTATCGCCGTCGTCGCGGCCTGCCACGGCCTGCCGGAAAAGACCGACGAAACGGCAGCGTGGAACAACAACAAATTATATACGGAGGCCCAGGATGCGCTCTCCGGCGGCGACTGGGGCAAGTGCGCGAAATATTTTGAAGCACTTCAGGGCCGCGACCCGTTCGGCCACTTCGCCCAGCAGGCGCAGATCAACGTAGCCTACTGCAACTGGAAGGACAACGAGAACGACGCCGCCGACCAGGCGATCAACCGCTTCATCCAGCTGCACCCGGATCACCCGGACGTCGCCTACGCGTACTACCTCAAGGGCATGATCCACTTTAACGACGACCTGGGTCTGTTCGGCCGCTTCTCGGGCCAGGACATGAGCGAGCGCGACCCGAAGTCGCTGCGCGAGTCGTATGACGCATTCAAGGTCGTGGTCGACAAGTATCCGCAGAGCAAGTACGCCCCGGACGCCGCCCAGCGCATGCGTTACATCGTGAACGCGCTCGCTTCGCACGAAGTGCATGCGGCCGACTACTACTACCGCCGTGGCGCCTATGTGGCGGCCATCAACCGCGCGCAGCTCGCGATCCAGGACTACAAGAGCGCGCCGGCGATTGAAGACGCGCTGCATATCATGATCCTGTCGTATCAGAAGCTCGATCAGCCGCAGCTCGCCGAAGACACGCGCCGCGTGCTCGCCGGCACCTTCCCGGACAGCCCGTACATCACCGGTCACGCGCGCCCTGGTAAGGAAGACAAGTCCTGGTGGCAGATCTGGTGATCGCCGTGCCTCTGCATTGAGGCGCGCAGGAAAGCAAAACGCCACGGTTTTCCGTGGCGTTTTTTTATTTCTGCGGCGGCGCAGGCTTCGCGCCTGCGCCGCGCTGACATCCTCAATCGCGCTCGAACAGCGCGATCGACTCCACGTGCGACGTGTGCGGGAACATGTTGACCACGCCCGCGCCCTTGAGCCGGTAGCCGGCCTCGTTGACGAGCACGCCCGCATCGCGCGCGAGCGTCGCGGGGCTGCACGACACGTAGACGATGCGTTTGGGCAGCGGGCCATTGCCGCTCTGCGCGATTTCCGCGAGCGCCTGGGAAACGGCGAACGCGCCTTCGCGCGGCGGGTCGACGAGGAACTTGTCGAAGTGGCCGAGTGCGCGCATGTCGTCCGCGGTGACTTCGAACAGGTTGCGGCATGCAAACGACGTATGCCCGTCCACGCCGTTGGCGCGCGCATTTTCCAGTGCACGGGCCGTCAGCGTGTCGCTGCCTTCGATCCCCACCACTTCGCGCGCGAGACGCGCGAGCGGCAGCGTGAAGTTGCCGATGCCGCAGAACAGGTCGAGCACGCGGTCGCCCGGCTCCGGCGCGAGCAGACGCAGCGCGCGGCCCACCAGCACGCGGTTGATCTGGTGATTGACCTGCGTGAAGTCCGTGGGCTTGAACGGCATGCGAATGCCGAACTCGGGCAGCGTGTAGTCCAGTTCCTTGTCGAGCGGATAGAACGGGAACACGGTGTCCGGGCCCTTCGGCTGCAGCCAGAACTGGACGTTGTGCTCGTCGGCGAATGCGCGCAGCAGGTCTTCGTCGGCGGCCGTGAGCGGCTCGAGAATGCGCAGCACGAGCGCCGTCACACTCGAACCCACGGCGAGTTCGATCTGCGGCATGCGATCGCTGATCGACAGCTGGGCGACGAGATGGCGCAGGGGCACGAGCATCGCCGAGACGTTCGGCGGCAGCACTTCGCAGCTCGTCATGTCGGCCACATAGCTGCTCTTCTTTTCGTGGAAACCGACCAGCACGCCACCCTTCTTCGGCACGTTGCGCACCGTGAGGCGCGCGCGATAGCGGTAGCCCCACGACGGCCCGTGAATCGGCCGGAACATCGTCTCCGAACGCACCTTCGAAAGGTGCATGAGGTTGTCCTCGAGCACGCGCTGCTTGACGGCGATCTGGGCGCGCACGTCGAGGTGCTGCATCGAGCAGCCGCCGCAGGTGCCGAAGAACGCGCACTGCGGCTTCGTGCGAATCGCGCTCTCACGCAGCACGCTCACCACTTGCGCCTGTTCGAACGTGGGCTTCTTGCGGTAGCTCGAGTAGGTCACGCGCTCGCCCGGCAGCGCGCCCTCGACGAAGATCACCTTGCCGGGCTCGCCTGTCTCGGTGACGGTGCGGCCAACGCCGCGCGCCTCCATGTCGAGCGACTCGATCTCGAGAATGGGGGCATGAGCGACCGAGGCTTCGATGGCGGCGCGTTTTTCGGCGCGGCGCTCGCGCTTGCTGCGCTTTTTCGTGGGCGTGGGCGGCATGGGCTCGGCCTGAGCAGGCTCGGCTTGAGGGTCGGGGGCAGCTTGAGACACCAGCGGATTCCTGACTGACGATGAGTCAATTGTGGGCGAAGGCGAGATTGTAGTCGAAGTCTGCGCCCGCGCTCCGGCGCTGCTGTTTTCGAACTTGTCCGATCGTGCTCGCTGCCCCCCGTCACTACGATGATTCCTGAGGCGTGATAAGCCCCACTCACGCGAAGGAATCGTCAACATGTCTGCCCTCGTCTTCCTGCAATCGTTCGCGCTTTTGCTTGTCGCACTCGGCGCCGCCACCGTCGCCGAACCGCTGGCTTCCAGACGCGCAAGCACGCACCGCCGGCTGCTGCTCGGCGTTGCCAACCTCGCGATCCCCATCGCGCTGTTCGCGTTGCTGCTGTTCGGCCTGCGCATTCTGTTCGACTGATGCAGCTCGATCAGACGCTTTCAGAATCGTCCCATAGATTGACGCCGGTTGCGGCGGCAAGGATATCCACCCCTTCACCAACGGAACCGAAGTGAGCAAGCTACCTCTTTGTGCGCTCGTCGCAACGACGCTCGTGGGCCTCGCGGCGTGCGGCCCGACCATCCAGCCCGATCAACTCGTCGCCTCCATCCAGCCGGGCATGACGCAAAGCGATGTCTACAAGCGTATGGGGCCGCCCGATCGCGGCTACCAGGCCAACGGCCTCGACTGTTTCCAGTACGACCTCGGCAAATACGATCTCGGCAGCGCCCGCAACGTGCCGTTCTCCGTGTATTTCGACCGCAGCAACCATGTTGCCGGCACGACGCGCGCCGCGTGTCAGGGTCGCCGGATCTAACGTCAATACGCTCGAGCGAGCGACGCCACTGCGTGCACACGCCTACCCGTGCCAGCGGGCGGGCGAACAGCGTTTCGCACCCGATATTCTTCATACAACACGGCAGGAGAAACCAGGCTAGGGTTACACGTGCGGGAACCGCCGCCGCGCCATGCGAGGAGCGTGCCGATGAAACTGGTCAGCTGGAATGTGCAGTGGGGCCGCGACGCTTCTGGCGCCGTCGATCTCGCGCGCACGGTGCGCGAGGCGCGGCGTCTTGCCGACTTCGACGTGCTATGCCTGCAGGAAATCACACGCGGGTTCCGGGCGCTGCCGGGCGGTCCAGGCGACGATCAGTTCGCCGAACTCCGGGCGCTGCTGCCAGGCTTTGCGGTCATCGAGGCAATCGGCGCCGACTTGCCTGCGCACCTTGACCCACCAGGCTCCCGTCAAGACGCGGCGCCGATGCCGCGCCGCCAGTTCGGCAACGCGCTCGCCACGCGCTTGCCCGTCGCGCAGGTGTTTCGCCACGCCCTGCCGTGGCCCGCCGACTCCGCCGCGCCCTCAATGCAGCGTGTCGTGCTCGAAGCTGTGCTCGACGCGCCGGGCGGCGCGCTGCGCGTACTGACCACGCATCTGGAGTTCTACTCGCTGCGCCAACGGCTCGCGCAAGTGGACGAGTTGCGGCGCCTGCAGCAGGAAGCCGCCGATCACGCGGCGCATCCCGCGCCCGCCGAAAACGATGCGGGGCCGTTCGCCCGCACCGCGCGCCCCGTCTCGGCGATCGTGTGCGGCGACTTCAACAGCGCATGGGGCAGCGAGGCGTACACACGCATGCTCGAGCCGCTCGCGGGCAGCCCCGCCTTTATCGACGCGTGGACCGCGCTGCACGCCGGCGCGACGCCGCCGCCCACGGCCGGCGTCTATGACACGAAGCAATGGTCGGACGGCCCGCTTGCGTGCGACTTCGTCTTTGTCACGGCGGATTTGCGCCCACGCCTGCGAAGCTGCGAAATCGACGGCGCGACCCAGGCTTCGGATCATCAGCCGATCGTGCTCGAACTAGGCTAAGGGATAATCGGCCGGCTGCGCGCTCAGCCGACAAACGCTTCGAGGTACTCGCCCCAATGCGGTGCGGTTTCGGCGGCGAGCGACTGCTTCACAAACTCAATCTCATCCGCATATTCGCGCTCTGTGAAACCGCCGCGCATCATCTGAAACCGGCAATAGAGCAGATACGTGTTGACCACGTCGGTCTCGCAGTAGTTGCGGATCTCCTCGATGCGGCCTTCCTGAAATGCGGTCCACACCTGCCCGCCGTCCATCCCGAGCTTGCCCGGAAAACCACAGAGCTTCGCGAGCGCGTCGAGCGGCGCATTCGCCCGCGGCTGGTACATCGCGAGCAGGTCCATCAGGTCAGTGTGGCGCGTGTGGTAGCGGCTGATGTAGTTGTTCCACTTGAACTCTCGGTCCGCGTCGCCCATTTCCCAGTAGCGCACCGCGCGAATGCCGTGCACGAGCGCGCGATAGTGCAGCACCGGCAAGTCGAAGCCGCCGCCGTTCCACGAAACGAGCTGCGGCGAGTACTTCTCGATTGTGCGGTAGAACGAATCGATCAGGCGCGCTTCGCCGTCTTCGGGCGTGCCGAGCGAGCGCACGCGAAAGCCCTGCCCGTCGCGGAACACACACGAGATCGCGGCGACGCGCTGCAGATGATGCGGCAGAAAATCGCTGCCGGTTTTCTCGCGGCGCGCAGCGAAGGCGTGTTCGGCCACTTCGGTGTCGGTGAGCGTGGCGGGCAGATCTTCGAGACGGCGAATGCCGTCGACATCGGGAATCGTCTCGATGTCGAATACGAGTACAGGAACTGTCATTCAGATGGACTGCGAGGGTTTAGAGAACGGCGTCCTTGCGCACGCCGTTCGATGCGAAAAAGCGCTTGAGACGCACCAGCGCTTCCTGCTGGATCTGCCGCACGCGCTCGCGAGTAAGGCCCATCTCGTCGGCCAGCTCTTCGAGCGTGGCGGGCTCGATATGATTCAGCCCGAAGCGCCGTTCGATGACGTGGCGATGCTTATCGGATAAACGCCCGAGCCACGCGCGTGTAAGCGTTTCCAGCTCGCGGTGCTGCACTTCGGCATCGGGCGACTGGCTCTGGTCGTCCGAAAGCAGGTCGAGCAGGCTGCTGGCCGGGTCGAGGTCGAGCGGCGCGTCGAGCGAAGCCGTGTGTTCGTTGAGCGCGAGAATGTCGGTGACCTCATCGGTGGTCTTGCCGGTGAGATAGGCGATGTCGTCGATGCTCGCGTCACGCCGCTCCGAGGCCGAGTCGGCGTTGAGCGAATTCTTCTCCAGATGCCGCTTCGCGCGCAGTACCTGGTTGAGCTCGCGAATCACGTGCACCGGCAAGCGCACGGTGCGCGCCTGGTTCATGATGGCGCGCTCGATGCTCTGGCGGATCCACCAGGTCGCATACGTCGAGAAACGGAAGCCGCGCGTGGGATCGAACTTCTCGATCGCGTGCATGAGGCCGAGGTTGCCCTCCTCGATCAAGTCGAGCAGCGGCACACCGCGATTGAGATAACCCTTGGCAATGCTGACGACGAGGCGCAGATTGCGCTCGATCATGACCTGACGCGCCTCGAACTCGCCGGCCTTGGCGAGACGCGAGTAGCGCTGCTCCTCCTCGACAGTGAGGAGCGGCTTCACGCTGATCCGGTTCAGATAATGCTGGATGGTGTCGGCCGTGAGTTCGGCCTGCAGCATGGCACGGAAATCGTCGGCGTCGGGTGCGGCTTCGGCCGTTTCGGCGCCCTCGCCCGAGCCGCCTTCGTCGGCCGGGGAATCGCGCTCTTCACGTTCCTCGCGCTCGTCGCGCTCCTCGAAATCGCGGCCGCCGTCGAGGTCGGGCGACGTGTCGTCGTCGCCCGCCTGCGCGCCGTCCTCCACCGAAACCTGGGCGGCTTGGCTGTCAGACTCGGATTGCTGCAGACGGCGCTTCGATTTCGGCATGGTCGGCTCGCTTTTATTGCGGCGGCAAGTACTTCAGTGGGTCGACGGGCTTACCCTGACGGCGTACTTCGAAATGCAGCATCACCCGGTCCGAGTCGGTATTGCCCATTTCGGCGATCTTCTGACCTTTGGTGACCGCATCCCCTTCTTTTACCATCAAAGTCCGGTTGTGTGCATACGCGGTCAAGAACGTCGCGTCATGCTTGATGATAATGAGATTGCCGTAACCGCGCAGCCCATTTCCGGCATAAACCACGCGCCCATCGCCAGCAGCCTTGACAGGATCGCCCGGCGCACCGCCGATATTGATGCCCTTGTTCTTCGTATCGTCGAAGCCGTTGAGCACCGGACCACGCACCGGCCACGCAAGCGCGATGTTGCCACTTGGCGCCGCGGCCATATCACCGCCGCTTGCACCCGGCTGCGGCGGCACGGCCGCCGTAGGCGCCGATGCATTCGCACCCGGACCGTAGAGCGGCGGCTGCGCAGGCGAGCCTGCTGCCGCTGCGCCCGGTGCAGCACCCACACCCGGAACCGGCGCGGTCACAACGCCCGGCGTGTACGCCGACGGATTCGCACCCGGCGGCACGACGCGCAACAACTGATCCACCTCGATCTGATTCGGATTGGTGAGATTGTTCCACGTCGCGATGTCGCGATAATTCTGGCCGTTTTCGAGCGCAATCCTATAGAGAGTATCGCCCGGCTTCACCCGGTAGTATCCCGGAGGCGGCGGCCCGAGCGGCACCGGAGGCTGCGCGGCCGCCGTGCCGAGCGGCGCGGTGCGGTCCACCACAGGTGCCTGATCGAGTCGCGTGGCGCATGCGGCCAGAAGGCAGAGCGCGACGACCGCGGTGCCGCGCTGGGCTGCGATCAGCGTGGCTGCGGGCAGGTCGACATTCGGGCGGTTTCTTTTGATCGCGCGCAACATACTCATCGGATTCAGATCACTCCAGATTTTAAGGGGACAAAGAAAACGCGATCCAGGCGTGACTCCCGCCACTGCGCCGGCCCCGTGCGCTCCACGAGCGTGAGGACCTGCGTCGCTTCGCCGGCGGCACTCTGCGTGCCGGACACCGCCACGGGCGCCACGAGCTTCCCGCCGATGGCGAGTTGCTCAAGCAGCGCCTGCGGCACGTCGAAGCCGGCGGCGGCGATCACGATCGCGTCGAACGGCGCCGCCGACGGCAAACCGAGCCGTCCGTCGCCGTAGTGCAAGCGGATATTCGGGATACGCAGCGGACGAAGATTCGTCTTCGCGCGCTCGTATAACGGCTTGATGCGTTCAATGGAATACACGTCGCGCGCAATCTGGCTCAGCACGGCGGCCTGATAGCCGCAGCCGGTGCCGATTTCCAGCACGCGCTCCAGCACACGGCCTGCGCCCGCGAGTTCGAGCATGCGCGCGACCACGGAAGGCTTCGAGATGGTCTGGTGATGACCGATCGGCAACGCCGCATCTTCGTAGGCCTGGGTAGCCAGACCCGGGTCGATGAACATGTGGCGCGGCACGGCCGCGAGCGCCTGGAGCACGCGCGCATCGGCAATGCCGTTTGCACGCAGGCGTTCGACCATGCGTTCGCGTACGCGTTCCGAAGTCAGTGCATGCGCGCCGTTGAGCGCAACGCCAGGCGCGCCCGTGACGGTGACGGCCGGACGCGGCGCACTCGCACCACCCGGCATTGCGGCGCGTGGCGCGGCCGCGCTGCCAGCAGGATGCGCTGGCTTGATCGAACTTGCCGGCTTCGCGACCATTGGCTTCGCATTGACCGCCTTCGCAGGCGGCGCCTTGAACGGTGCGTTTGCGTTGGACTTCGCAACGGCCGGCGTGCCGACCTTCGTGCCCGGCTTCGCGAGCGCGCCGACGCCCGGTTTCGAGGCGCTGCTGTTGCCCGCGCCCGCGAGCGGCGTGCGTGCGTCGCCCGGGCGCGTGTCGCGCCGGCGCGGCTCGCGCACGAGATCCGCAAGCCCGAGCGGAAAACGCTTCGTGCGCTCGCCCGTCATGAAACGCTGCCGCCCTTGCGCGCCCAGTCGTGCGTCGCGGACAGCATCTGCGTATGGGTGAGATCGAGTTGCAACGGCGTGATCGACACGTGGCCGTTCGACACCGCGTGGAAGTCCGTGCCCTCGCTCGCGTCGCGCGCGCTGCCCGACGGCCCGATCCAGTAGATCGGCTCGCCGCGCGGGTTGGTCTCGCGGATCACGGGCTGCGAAGGATGACGCTTGCCGAGGCGCGTGACGCGCCAATCGCCCAGTTCGTCGTACGGCCGGTTCGGGATGTTGACGTTCAGCAGCGGATGACCCGGCAACGGGTTCGCGAGGTAATGCGCAACGATTTCGGCCGCGACACGCGCAGCGGAATCGAGGTGCACCCAGTCCTTGTCGACGAGCGAAAACGCGATGGCGGGTATGCCGAACATGATGCCTTCGGTCGCCGCAGCCACGGTGCCCGAGTACAGCGTGTCCTCGCCCATGTTCTGGCCGTTGTTGATGCCGGAGACCACGAGGTCGGGCTGCTGGTCGAGCATGCCCGTGAGCGCGATGTGCACCGAGTCGGTGGGCGTGCCGTTCACGTAGTAGAAGCCGGTGCTCGCCGATCGCAACACCGACAGCGGGCGCCACAGCGTAAGCGAGTTCGATGCGGCGCTGCAGTTCTGCTCGGGCGCCATGACCGTGACTTCGCCGATCGGCTTGAGCGCTTCATAGAGCGCGGCCAGGCCGGGGGCGAGATAACCGTCGTCGTTGCTGAGTAGTATTCGCATCGAGCGATTGTAACCGAGGAAAGAAGGCACGCGAACGACAGCCCGGCCCTTGCGGCAGCACGCGTTGGGCCTTGAGTCGAACGTCGAATCGCTTGCCGATCCGGGACGCATTCGCATTCGCGCTACGCCTGGAAAGACACGTGTCAACGATACGAAATAAATCGCACGATCGTTCGCATCAAGACGGATTGCCGTACACTGTCCTGCTGTAGCGAATCCATGACCGATGCAACTGAAAGCAACCGAACCGGATCAAGACAGGAGACACGATGCGCGCAATCCGCTGCAACCAGTACGGCCCGCCCGACTCGCTCACGCTCGAAGACTCGCCCGACCTGGTGCCGGGCCCGGGCCAGGTGGTGATCGACGTGAAGGCCGCGGCCGTCAACTTCCCCGACGTGCTCATCATCGAAAACAAGTATCAGATGAAGCCGCCGCTGCCCTTCACGCCGGGCGCCGAACTCGCAGGCGTGGTGCGCGCCGCGGGCGAAGGCGTGAAGCTCGCGCCGGGCACGCGCGTGGTGGCGTACGTGGGCACGGGTGCGTTCGCCGAACAGGCGCTTGCGGATGCATCGGCGTGCGTGGCGTTGCCGGAGGGCGCCGACTTCGCGACGGCCGCCGCCTTCACGCTTGCGTATGGCACGTCGCACCACGCCGTGGTCGATCGCGCCGCGCTGCGCGCAGGCGAAACGATGCTCGTGCTCGGCGCCGCGGGCGGCGTGGGACTTGCTGCGGTGGAGATCGGCAAGGTGCTCGGCGCGCGCGTGATCGCGGCGGCCTCGAGCGAGGAGAAGCTCGAAGTCTGCCGCCGCTTCGGTGCGGACGCCACCATCAACTACAGCACCGAGGACTTGCGCGAGCGCGTCAAGGCGCTCACCGACGGCAAGGGCCCCGACGTGATCTATGACCCGGTGGGCGGCGAGTATGCCGAGCCGGCGTTTCGCAGCATCGGCTGGCGCGGGCGCTATCTCGTCGTGGGTTTCGCGAATGGCGAGATTCCAAGGCTGCCGCTCAATCTCGCGCTGCTCAAGGGCGCGAGCCTCGTCGGCGTGTTCTGGGGCGATTTCGCGCGCCGCGAGCCGCAGCACAACGCGGCAGCGTTCGCGCAAATGGTCGGTTGGATCGGCGAAGGCAAGCTCAAGCCGTACGTCTCGAAGCGCTATAAGCTCGCCGATACAGCGCAAGCACTCAAGGACATGGCTTCGCGCAAGGTGACAGGCAAGATCGTGATCGAGCCCTGAGCGTTGCCTGCAACGCGGCAAGTAAAACGAAAACGGCCCGCGATGTGCGAGCCGTTTTGCATGATGCCAGCCGACCTAGACGATTTGTTGCTCGCGCAACCGGGCGATGTGGTCCGCGTCATAGCCCAAGGCTTGCAGGACTTCATCGGTATGCTCGCCGAGCGCGGGTCCAAGCCAGCGCGTGTCGCCAGGCGTTGCCGAGAGCTTGGGCGTGACCGAAGGCAGCGCGATATCCACGCCCTCGCCTTCCTTCGCACCCGGCGCCTGCCAGCGGAACTGCTGAATCATCTGGCGTGCCGCGAACTGCGGATCGGCGAACATGTCAGCCACACTGTAGATGCGGCCCACGGGCACGTCGGCGGCGTTGAGCACGTCGAGTGCTTCGTTGATGGTGCGCGTGGAAAGCCACGCCGCGATGGCGCCATCGATCTCCGCCGTGCGCGGCACGCGGCCGTCGTTGTGCGCGAGTTGCGGATCATTGGCGAGGTCCGCACGCTCGATTGCCATCATCAAGCGCTTGAAGATCGGATCGCTGTTGCCGCCGATCACGATGCTGCCGTCCCGGCACGGATACGTATTCGACGGCACGATACCCGGCAGCGACGCGCCGGTGCGCTCGCGCACCATGCCGTACACACCGTACTCGGGTACGACGCTCTCCATCATGTTGAACACGGCCTCATAGAGCGCGACATCGACGATCTGGCCGCTGCCGCCGTTCATGTTGCGGTGATGCAGCGCCATCATCGCGCCGATCACGCCGTGCAAAGCCGCGATCGAGTCGCCGATCGAAATGCCGATGCGCGGCGGCGGCAGCTCGGGATAGCCGGTGATGTGACGCAGACCGCCCATCGATTCGGCGATCGCGCCGAAGCCCGGGCGGTCGCGGTACGGGCCCGTCTGGCCGTAGCCAGAGAGCCGCACCATCACGAGACCGGGATTCTCCTTCGAGAGCACGTCGTAGCCGAGCCCGAGCTTTTCGAGCAGGCCAGGCCGGAAGTTCTCGATGACGATATCGGCTTCCTTCGCGAGGCGCCGCACGATCTCCTTGCCCTCTTCGGCTTTGAGATTGACCGTAACCGACTTCTTGTTGCGCGCCTGCACGGCCCACCAGAGCGACGTGCCCCCCGCTTCCGGATAGAGCTTGCGCCATTTGCGCAGCGGGTCGCCGCCCTTGGGGTCTTCGATCTTGATCACTTCGGCGCCGAACTCGCCGAGAAAGCGCGCGGCGAAGGGGCCGGCGATCAGCGTGCCGAGTTCGAGGACTTTCACGCCCGCAAGCGGTCCCGTACCTTTGGCTGCGGATGCGTTCGATTGTGAATCGGCGGAATTGGGGGAAGCAGCGGCTGCGCTCATGGTGTCTCCTGTCGTTCTGTTCGGCTAACGGCGCCAAGGCATGGCGAAACGCTACATCGAGCGCCGGTCGAGCATGGCTCGCGCAATGGTGCCCGCGTCGACGTATTCGAGCTCGCCGCCCACCGGCACGCCGCGTGCGAGGCGCGTGACGGCGAGCCCGCGCGCCTTGAGCGTCTGGCCGAGGTAGTGGGCCGTTGCCTCGCCCTCGTTCGTGAAATTGGTTGCGAGCACCACTTCCTTGACAACGCCGTCCGAGGCGCGCTTCACGAGGCGGTCGAAATGGATCTCTTTCGGACCGATGCCATCGAGCGGACTCAGATGCCCCATCAGCACAAAATACAAACCGCGGTACGTCATGGTCTGTTCGAGCATGATCTGGTCGGCCGGCGTTTCGACCACGCACAGGAGCGTCGGGTCACGCTCCTCGTCGAGGCACGTTTCGCAGACCTGAGCTTCGGTGAAGGTGTTGCACTTCTCGCAATGCTTCAGATTCTCGGTCGCGAACAGGAGCGCCTTGCCGAGCTTTTCGGCACCGTCGCGGTCGTGTTGCATCAGGTGATACGCCATGCGTTGCGCCGACTTCGGCCCGACGCCGGGCAACACGCGCAGCGCCTCGACGAGAGCGGCGAGAGCGGAAGGTTGTTTCATGCGGATTCAGCGCGAGATGCGCGACGGGGGTTGAAGCGGATGTAGCTTCTTGCGACGACTGGCTGCTGCCTGGTAGCTTTGGCGCCTCGATGCCAGCGCCTGCGCAGCCGTACCGGCCACGAGAAGGCACGCGAGACGCGCGGGCGCCGGCCTGCCGAAAGCAGACGCGGCGCTCGCAACGTTCCTTAGAACGGCATCTTGAAGCCCGGCGGCAGCGGCAGACCGGCGGTCATGCCGCCCATCTTTTCCTGCGACGTGGCTTCGGCCTTGCGCACCGCGTCGTTGAACGCCGCGGCCACGAGGTCTTCGAGCATGTCCTTGTCGTCTGCGAGCAGGCTCGGATCGATCGACACGCGGCGCACGTCGTTGCGGCAGGTCATCGTGACCTTGACGAGACCGGCGCCCGCCTGACCCTCGACTTCGATCTGGGCAAGCTGCTCCTGCATCTTCTTCATGTTTTCCTGCATCTGCTGGGCTTGCTTCATGAGCCCTGCGAGTTGGCCTTTCAACATAGTCACTGCTCCTTCTGGATCGTAGTCGTTCGAATCGATGCGCTCAAAAGCGCGCGACGCTTGCCGCGCCGCGCGGCGCAAATCAGTGGGCGGCCTGGCTGCCGCCCGATGCGGCGTCCGGCGCGACCGGCCGGATCGAGCCCGGCACGATGCTCGCGCCGAAGTCGCGAATCAGTTGCTGCACGAAGGGATCGGCGCCGATCTCGCGCTCGGCTTCGCGTTGACGCTGGGCGCGGTCTGCGGCGTCGAGCGCGGCCGCCGTACGGCGTGCAGGCCCGACTTCCACGCTCACTTCAACGGCCTTGCCAAGACGCTCGGCGAGCGCCGTCTTCAGCTTCGCCACCTGCGAGGCTTCGGCGTACTGCGGCACCGGCACGCTCAGTTTGAGCAGCGTGCCTTCGAGCGCCATCAGTTCGCTGTTGAAGGCGAGCTGGTACGAGATGCCCTTCAGCGTTAGCGTGGCGGCAAGCGCGGGCCAGTCGCCGGTGAAGCCGATCGGATCGAGCGGGATGCCCGGCGGCAGCTTGCTCACATCGACCACGGCCGGCGACGGCGTCGGCGCCGAAGCGCCGGCGCGCGGCGCGGACGGCTCGCTGTCGTAGGCCGACACGAAACCATCGTCGGGCGGCGCGAAATACGCGTCGTCGGCGCCGAGCGGCACATAGTCGTCGGGCGGGATATCGTCCCACGGCGGCGCGCCCGAGGCATCTTGCTGCGCGTTGGCGTTGCGCGCCGGCTGGCGCGCCTGCGCTTCCTGCGCGGCGGCGGCGCGGCGGGCCGGATCGGGCGTCGGCACCTTCACTTCCATGCGCGGCGCAGCCTTCGGCGCGGGCGCCGGGGCGGCCCCGCTGGCAGCGGCTGCGGGAGCGCGGCCCGTGGCAACGCGCATGCCCTTGCTGCGCAGCACGTCGAGCGCAGCGCTTGCGCCACCGCGCGTGGACGCCGCAGTTGCAGGCTCTTCACGCGTCTCGACTTGCGGTGCGGGCGCAACGGCTGCGGCGCTTTGAACGGTTTGCGTCCCTTCGGCTGGAGCGGGTGCAGCTGTGGCCGGTTCGACCTCGGCGGCAGCAGCATCCGGCACCGTGCTCACGTTCGGTGCAGACGCGCCCTCGTCCTCCCAGGGCGGCACGACGCGCGCTTCGGCCGCTGGCTTGGCGAGCGGTGCAGGCGCACTCGCTTGCGGCTCGACAACGGGCGTATTCGCCGGAGCGGCTTCCACCGCCGGCGGCACACTCGCCAGGATTTCGGCTTGCGGCGGCACGGGTGCTGCCGGCTTCGGCGCGAACGGCTGCGCAACGGCAGGCTCCGCGCCGCGCGCCGACGCCGCAACCGGAGCCGCCGCACGCGCGCCCGGACCCGCCACAGCGGGCTTCGAAGCCGGCGCACTGCCCACGCTGCCCGCGCCCACGGAAGGCTCGAACGCGAGCATGCGCAGCAGCGTCATCGTGAAGCCCGCGTATTCGTCGGGCGCGAGGCCTAGCTCGCTGCGGCCGAGGGTCGCGATCTGATAGAAAAGTTGGACCTGCTCCGGGCTCAACGACTGCGCAAAACGGCGGATGTCGTCGGCTTCGGGCCACTCGTCGAGCACCGACGAAGGCGCGAATTGCGCCCAGCCAACGCGGTGGAACAAACTCGCGAGATCCTGCAGCGCCGTGGAGAACGACAGGCTGCGCAGCGCCATTTCGTCGGCGATGGCGAGCACGTTCGCGCCGTCGCCGGCCACGAGCGCGTCGATCAGGCGGATGAGATAGCTTTGATCGAGCGCGCCGAGCATGCCGCGCACCGCTTCTTCGGTGACCTGGTTGGCCGAATACGCGATGGCCTGGTCGGTGAGCGAAAGCGCGTCGCGCATCGAGCCGTCGGCCGCGCGTGCGAGCAGGCGCAGCGCCTGCTGCTCGAACTCGACCTTCTCCTCACCGAGAATGTGCGTGAGATGCTCGACGATGTTGCCCGCGGGCATCTGCTTCAAATTGAACTGCAGACAGCGCGACAGCACCGTGACCGGAATCTTCTGCGGATCGGTCGTCGCAAGGATGAACTTCACATGGGGTGGCGGCTCTTCCAGCGTCTTCAACATCGCATTGAAGGCGTGGTTCGTGAGCATGTGCACTTCGTCGATCATGTAGACCTTGAAGCGCGCATCGACCGGCGCATAGACCGCACGCTCGAGCAGCGCAGCCATTTCGTCCACGCCGCGATTGCTCGCCGCATCCATCTCGACGTAATCGACAAAGCGCCCCTCGTCGATTTCCCGGCACGCACGGCACACGCCGCACGGCTTCGACGTCACGCCGGTCTCACAGTTGAGCGCCTTGGCGAAGATCCGCGACAGCGTCGTCTTGCCCACGCCGCGCGTGCCTGTGAAGAGATACGCGTGGTGCAGGCGGCCGCCGTCGAGTGCATGCGTGAGCGCGCGCACCACGTGCTCCTGTCCGACGAGCGAAGCGAAATCCTTCGGTCGCCATTTGCGTGCGAGAACTTGATAGGTCATCCGGAAATTGTATCAGCAACGCCCGCGCGTCCAGATGAATCGAAAGGCGGCCAATGCTTACTGCCCCGCGGCCGCGCGGCGGCACCAGCGGGCGATTGCGGAGCGCCGAAACAGCGGCGATGAAGGCTTGAAAAACACGACGAACGAAGCACTGCGTCGCGCAGTCAATTGCGCGGCGTGAATGTCGTATCGGGGGGAAAAACCGGAAGAAAAAAGAGGAAGGTGACGAGCCTGACCCTCGGCACTGGCGGAAAACGGCTGTGGCTGCTTCGTTCCCGACCTGACCAGGTTGACCGCCCCTCCATGCGAGGAGGCCCGTCACGGCGCATTCTAACATCGCTCGCGCAGCAATGCGACTGCTGCAGTGCGAAAAAACGTGCCAAGCCGCTCCGGACGTCCTTGCGCACCATGAAGCGCCCCCTCTTGCAACGGCCCGCGCCGCCTCCAGATAGCGTTCAGGAACACAAGGTGTCGCACGAAAACGCCCCGCGAAAATACTCACGCCGCTGCCGGAATATCCCGCCGAATGTGGTCTGCAGGACGGAAACCCTGTTTGCGGCATGAGTACTATCACCGTCGGCAACGCATAGGGATTTAGGCTACACTGGCGTCGGCAATTGGCTGGGCCACGTGGTTTTCGTGCGAATGGCGTGTGATTCGGACGTGTGACTCGGGTTCGGTCTGGCCGCCCCGGCGGCCCCGGATGAATTTTCAGTTTTGGTGTATCGTGGCGAGCAATTTACTCAGCCTCGAATCGAAAGAGGTATTCATACAATGAGCGAACAAATCAAGCATATCAGCGACGCATCGTTCGAACAGGACGTCGTGAAATCGGACAAGCCCGTGCTGCTGGACTTCTGGGCCGAGTGGTGTGGTCCGTGCAAGATGATCGCGCCGATTCTCGATGAAGTCGCGAAGGATTATGGCGATCGCCTTCAGGTCGCAAAGATCAACGTCGACGAGCACCAGTCGACGCCGGTGAAGTTCGGCGTGCGCGGCATCCCCACGCTGATCCTCTTCAAGAACGGCGCCGTGGCGGCGCAGAAGGTCGGCGCGCTGTCGAAGTCGCAGCTCACCGCGTTCCTGGACAGCCACCTGTAACTTCTTCGTCGGCCGCCCCGCCCTGCCGGGCGCATTGTCCGGCCAGCAAGGGAACGAGCCACGCAATGGTGCGTGTTGTCATGCGACAACACGCACCATAAAAACACGTCAAAACTTGCTGTCGGTCTTCACTGACGGTTTCTGGCGTGTGCTATGCTAGAATTCATAAAGCGTCTATCCGGCGCCCTTATAAAAGTTTCAAGCAAAGTTTCAAGCAAAAGTCCTTGAGCGGTTCCGCTCGCTTCTGTTCCCCCTGACTTCTTTTCGTCGCATCCTCCCCGACGGGTTCTCCGTATGCATCTTTCCGAGCTCAAGTCTCTGCACGTGTCCGAATTGATCGAGATGGCCAATGGCCTCGAGATCGAAAATGCGAACCGCCTGCGCAAGCAGGAACTCATGTTCGCGATTCTCAAAAAGCGCGCCAAGACGGGCGAAACGATCTTCGGTGACGGCACGCTCGAAGTGCTCCCCGACGGCTTCGGCTTCCTGCGCTCGCCGGAAACCTCGTATCTCGCCAGCACGGACGATATCTATATCAGCCCGTCGCAGATCCGCCGCTTCAACCTGCACACCGGCGACACGATCGAAGGTGAAGTGCGCACGCCGAAGGACGGCGAACGCTACTTCGCGCTCGTGAAGGTGGACAAGGTCAACGGCCAGCCGCCCGAGGCCTCGAAGCACAAGATCATGTTCGAGAATCTCACGCCGCTGCACCCAAACAAGGTGCTGCTGCTCGAGCGCGAAATGCGCGGTGAGGAGAACGTGACGGGCCGCATCATCGACATGATCGCGCCTATCGGCAAGGGTCAGCGCGGCCTGCTGGTCGCGTCGCCGAAGTCCGGTAAAACCGTGATGCTCCAGCACATCGCGCACGCCATCAAGCAGAACCACCCCGACGTGGTCCTGTTCGTGCTGCTGATCGACGAGCGTCCGGAAGAAGTGACCGAAATGCAGCGTTCGGTGGCAGGCGAAGTGATCGCCTCGACCTTCGACGAACCGGCTGCGCGTCACGTGCAGGTCGCCGAAATGGTGATCGAAAAGGCCAAGCGCCTCGTCGAAATGAAGCACGACGTCGTGATTCTGCTCGACTCGATCACGCGTCTCGCCCGCGCCTACAACACCGTTGTGCCCGCATCAGGCAAGGTGCTGACGGGTGGTGTGGACGCCAACGCACTGCAACGTCCGAAGCGCTTCTTCGGCGCGGCACGTAACATCGAAGAAGGCGGCTCGCTCACCATCATCGGTACGGCGCTGATCGAAACCGGCAGCCGCATGGACGACGTGATCTACGAAGAGTTCAAGGGCACCGGCAACATGGAAGTGCACCTCGAGCGCCGCCTCGCGGAAAAGCGCGTCTACCCGTCGATCAACCTGAACAAGTCGGGCACGCGCCGCGAAGAGTTGCTGATCAAGCCGGACATCCTCCAGAAGATCTGGGTGCTGCGCAAGTTTATCCACGACATGGACGAAGTCGAGGCCATGGAATTCCTGCTCGACAAAATCCGTCAAACGAAGAACAACTCCGAGTTCTTCGACATGATGCGCCGCGGCGGCTAACGCCCTCGCCCGCTCGAGTCAGCGCAAAACGCCCGCGAATTCGCGGGCGTTTTTCTTTTCCGGCAGCACATCGTGCGATCTCACAACCTGTACGTGAACGTTCACGTTGAACTATAATGCGCGGCATGTCTCGATCGCCCCACGGCGAAAAAAGAGTGCCCCATGCCCAAGGATTCCCCTGCGCTACTCACGGTGCGCGACGCCGCCGAGCGGCTCAATGTCACGCCGCGCACGCTCAAATATTACGAAGAGCGTGGGCTCGTCAGCCCCTCGCGCAGCGAAGGCCGCTACCGGCTCTACGACGAGCACGACCTCGAGCAGTTCTCGCGCATCCTGCGGCTGCGCGCACTCGGCTTTTCGCTGCACGGCATCACCGAAATGCTCAAGCGGCCGCTCGAGCAGGCGGGCGAAGGCCGCCGGCGCTATTCGCAGGAGTCGCTGCAGCAAATCGCTAACGCGCTTGCGCAGCAGATCGCAACGCTGGACACGCGCATTGCGGACGTGCGCCGTGAGTTGAAGGAAGCGCAGACGGTGCGCGCGGAGCTTGCCGACGATCTCGATTACCTGCAGCGGCGGCTGGCCGGCGAGCCTTCCGATCAATTGATCGAGCAACGCCTCGCCGCCACGCGGCGCCGCAAGGCGGCCGCGAGCGGCAAGGCCACAGAGCCTTCAGGCCAAGCACGCGACGACAACGATTCGGCATGAGCACGACCCAGCCCCGCGAGCCGATCCTCAGCGCGGCGCGCCTGCGCGGCGACTTTTTCCCATGGGTACTCGCCCTCGCGACCGGTCTCGACTACTACGACAACGCGATCTTTTCGTTCTTCACGAGCTATATCGCGGGCGGCATCAACGCTTCGCCCGACGAGCTCGTCTGGTCGTCGAGCGCCTACGCCGTATGCGCCGTTCTGGGCATCCTGCAGCAGCAATGGTGGGTGGAGCGCATGGGCTACCGGCGTTACGTGGCTAGCTGCCTGCTGCTCTATTCCGCCGGCGCAATCGCGGCCGCTCTGTGCGAATCGTCGATCGAACTCGCCTTCGCGCGCGGATTTCAGGGCTATTTCATCGGCCCGATGATGGGCACCTGCCGCATCCTCATCCAGATCAGCTTCACGCCGCAGCAACGCCCGGTCGCAACGCGCGCGTTCCTCATTCTCATCGTGCTCTCCAGCGCGCTCGCGCCACTCGTGGGTGGTCAGCTCGTCGCGCATTTCGACTGGCGCGCGCTGTTTGCCTTTTGCGCGCCCGCAGGCGTGCTCTATGCCGTGCTAGCCCTGTTCGCATTGCCCGATACGGGTCACTTGCTGCCCGAGGAGCGCGGCGAAGCGCACTTTTGGCCGTACATCCTCTTCGCGTTTGCGCAGGGCGCGCTGCAAATCGCCATGCAGCAGGTGCGCTTCGAACTCTTCAGCGCGTCGCCGGAAATCATCCTGCTCACGCTCGTCGGCGTCACCGCGCTCGCCTGGTTCGGCTGGCACCAGTGGCATCATCCGAAGCCGCTCATGCGCTTGCACGCGCTACGCGAGAAACCGTTCCAGGTGGGCCTGTTGCTCTACATGGCCTATTACTACCTGAGCACGGCACTCAGCTATCTGGTCTCGCGGCTGCTCGAAGGCGGATTCAACTACCCTGTCGAAAATGCCGGCCGCCTCACCGGCGTCACATCGCTCATCTCGGCCGGCGCGCTCTTTTTCTATTTCCGCTACGCGAAGTTCATCACGCACAAGAAATGGATCATCGTGCCAGGCTTCGTGCTCTCGGCGTTCATCTCGTTCTGGATGACGCAGCTCACGCCAGAGGCGAGCGAAGCCTGGCTCATCCCGCCGCTGCTGCTGCGCGGCCTGCTGCTGCTCTTCATCGTGCTGCCCGTCGCGAATCTCACGTTTCGCATCTTCGCAATCGAAGAATTCACGCACGGTTACCGCTTGAAAAACGTCGTCCGGCAGTTGACGATATCGTTCGCCACCGCCACGGTTATCATCGTCGAGCAGCACCGGCTCGCGCTGCACCAGACGCGGCTCGCCGAATTCGTGAATCCGTTCAACCCGGCGTTTCAGAGCACGTACGCCGCGCTCACGCATTCGTTCGAGCTCATGGGCCGGTCCGCAAGCGAAGCGCATGGACTCGCGCTCGCGCAGGTGAGCCGCATGGTCGCGCAGCAGGCGAGCTTTCTGAGTTCGCTCGACGGGTTCTACTTCCTGATTGGCGTGGCGGTGTGCGGCGGGATCTTCGCCGCGTGGCAAAAGCAGATTGACTGAACGACACTCAGACGCACGGGAAAACACACCCAGCGATGCTTTCGAAACTCTCTCACTGGTTCGACGCGCGCCGCCGCGAAAAAGCGCTGCGCGCCTACGCGATCGACGACGCGCTCTGGCGGGCTACGGTCAATGGGCTGCCGTTCCTCAAGCACCTCGACGCCGCCGACCTCGTGCGCCTGCGCGAGCTGACAAGCCTCTTCATCGCGCAAAAGGAATTCTCGACGGCGCACGATCTCGAACTGACCGACCCGATGACTGTGGCAATCGCCGCGCAAGCGTCGCTGCCCGTGCTCAATCTTTCGCTCGATCTCTACAAGGGCTGGGTGGGCGTCGTCGTCTATCCGGGCGAATTCGTGATCCGCAAAACCGTCGAGGACGAGGATGGCGTGGTCCACGAGGTCGAGCACGATGCGAGCGGCGAAGCCTGGGAAGGCGGCCCCGTGATCCTCTCGTGGGAAGACGCGCAGATGACCGATGGCAGCGACGCGTACAACGTCGTGATCCACGAGTTCGCGCACAAGATCGACATGCTCAACGGAGAGGCCGACGGTCATCCGCCCCTTTTTCGACGCTGGCACGCGCCGCTCGACGCGCAGGCGTGGGCCGACGTGTTCGACAACGCCTTTGATCAGTTCTGCGACAAGGTGGACGCGGTGCCGGAGCGCCGCTGGGCGCGCTTCGAGCGCGATTCGCTGATCGACCCCTATGCCGCCGACCATCCGTCGGAGTTCTTTGCAGTGTGCAGCGAGGCGCTTTTCGTCAAGCCGAAGGCCTTCGAAGCGGAATATCCCGAGCTTTACCGGCTGCTTGCGCGGTATTACCGCCAGGACCCGGCGCGCGTGGGCGCATTGGACGGCCGGCCCGCCTGAAACCTGTCGCGCGGAGCCCTCAAAAATTCGCCAACCGGCTGATTATCTGGCATAATCGCCGTTTTTCGACCCTTGGGTAAGTGGCTCGCGCGAGCAAAGTCGGCAGCATGGTGTTGCAGGCACGCGGGTTGGCTACCGCCAGATTTAAGGAATAATCATGAAAGAAGGCATTCACCCGGATTACCGCGAAGTCCTGTTCATCGACGTTTCGAACGACTTCAAGTTCGTGACCCGCTCGACGATCCAGACGCGCGAAACCGCCGAATTCAACGGCAAGACCTACCCGCTCGCCAAGATCGAAGTGTCGTCGGAATCGCATCCGTTCTACACGGGCACGCAAAAGATCATGGATACGGCAGGCCGTGTCGAGAAGTTCAACAAGAAGTTCGGCGCACGCGCCTCGGGCAAGGCCGGCAAGTAAGCACTTCGCCGCACCGGCTTCTCGCCGGTCCCGCATTGAACGTGCACAAAAAGGGCAGCATACGCTGCCCTTTTTTGTTGTCTGCGCCACCGTTGTGCAGTCCAGCGGGCCAGGCGGATGCGACTTACCGTCCCTTTTCAGATATTTCGTTGGATTAATACGCGGCTAACGCCGTGACGCGCGGTCACCGGCCCGGCTAGAATGCCGGATTGCTCCGCGGCGCACGGCCGGGTGTACCGTCTGCCGCGCATGCCTGCTTGATCCTCGCGTGTGAGCCGCCCGCTCGAGCACGCCCGGTTTATCCGTCTCCCTTCGTACTGCATGAAGCCAGCCATTCGACTGACCGCCTCCGCCACCAGCGCCCTGCCGCGCTGGCTGCTGCTGACCATTTGTATCGTCTTCGCGGCGTTCGGCCTCTTTGGCCGCGACCCGTGGAAGAACGAGGATGCGGCGGGCTTCGGCGTAATGTGGACGATGGCGGGCGGCACCTCGCACGACTGGCTGCTGCCGAACCTCGTCGGCAAGTACGTGACCGAGAACGGTCCGCTCGGTTACTGGCTGGGCGCCGCCTGTATTCGCCTGTTCGCACCGTGGGTCGACGCCAGCAACGCCTCGCGTATCGCCACGGGCGTGCTGTTCTGTCTCGCGTGCGCGTTCGTCTGGTACAGCGCGTATCTGCTGGGCCGACGCCCCGAAGTCCAGCCGTTCAAGTACGCATTCGGCGGCGAGCCCGAGCCGCGCGACTACGGCCGCACCCTCGGTGACGGCGCCCTGCTCATTCTGCTCGCCTGCTTCGGTCTCGCCGAGCGCGGTCACGAAACCACGCCGCAACTCATGCAGTTCGTCGGCATCGCCATGGTCGTGTACGGCATCGTGCGCGCCATCGACAAGCCGGTTCAGGGCGCCCTCTGGTGGGGCCTCGCGCTCGGCATCGTGATGCTTTCGAGCGGCCCCGTGCTGGTGGGCGCACTCCTGATCGGCACGCTCGCCATGCTCGCCATCGCGCCCGAAACGCGCTCGCGCTGGCTCCTCGTGGCGGGCCTGCCCGTCGCACTCGTGATCTCCGCATCATGGCCGCTGCTGGCGCTGCACTTCTACCCCGACGACGCCGTCTGGTTTCTCAACCAGTGGGCGCACACCAACGTCAATGCCTTTGCGGGACCGCCGGGCTACGTGCTGCGCTACGCCGCCAAGAACCTGCCGCTCTTCACCTGGCCCGCGTGGCCGCTGGCGATCTGGGCCTTCGTGAGCTGGGCGGGACTGCGCCGCAAGCCGCACATCGCGATTCCGCTGTCGGTGATCGTGCCGCTGCTCATCCTCGTGGTCGTGCAGAGCCACGAATCGAACCGGCTCTTCATGCTCGTGCTGCCCGCGCTTTCGGTGCTCGCGACCTTCGCGCTGCCCACGCTCAAGCGCGGCGCGATCAACGCGATCGACTGGTTCGCGGTGCTGAGCTTCACGATTCTCGGCACCTTCGTGTGGCTCGTGTGGCTCGCGGGCATGACCGGCTTCCCTGCGCCGCTCGCACGAAATCTCGCGCGCCTCGCGCCGGGCTTCGTGCCGCAGTTCAAGATTCTCTCGTTCGTGTGCGCGGTGGCTGTCACCGTGTGCTGGATGGCGCTCGTGCAGTGGCGCGTGGCGCGTCATCCGAAGGTGCTGTGGCGCAGCGTCGTGCTCTCGAGCGGCGGCACCACGCTCATGTGGGTGCTGCTCATGACGCTCTGGCTGCCGGTCGTCAACTACAGCCGGACCTACAAGGATGTGGCCGAGCAGATCGCCGCGCACCTGCCCGCCGACTATCAGTGCATTTCGCCCGTGCGCCTCGGCGACGCGCAGATCGCCACCTTCGCGTACTTCGGCAAGATGCACTTCTCGTTCAACGAGGACTGCGACGTGATCCTGCGCCAGGACACGCAGGACTACAGCGAGCCGAGCCCGATGCCGGACTACGTGTGGAAGCTCGTGTGGGAAGGCCGCCGCGCGGCCGACCGCGACGAACGCTTCCGCCTGTACGTGCGCACCGACCGCCCGACGCCGCCGCTCAAGAAGCATGTCTGGCGCAAGCGTCCGGACTGAGGCTGCGGTGACGACGACGCTCGTCGGTGACGTCCGGCGCATTGCCGCGCTGGCGTGGCCGGTGCTGGTCGGCCAGCTCGCGATCATCGCGTTCGGCGTGATCGACACCGCGATGGTCGGCCGCTACTCGGCGCTCGACCTCGCAGCGCTCGGCCTCGGATCGTCGATTTACGTCTCGGTCTACATTGCCCTCACAGGCATTCTCAGCGCGCTGCAGCCGGTTGCGGCGCAGCTCTACGGCGCGCGCAAGGACACCGAAATCGGTCTCGAAGTGCGCCAGGCGTTCTGGCTCGCGCTCGTGTTGATGGCGATCGGCTTCACGATCCTCTACTTTCCCGGTCCGCTGCTCGACCTCGCGCGGGCGCCCGAAGCGCTGCGCGAGCGCACCGTCGGCTATCTGCGGCTGCTCTCGTTCGGGCTGCCCGCGGCGCTGGCCTTTCGCATCTACAGCTCGCTCGCCAATGCCGTGGGGCGGCCGCGCCTCGTGATGTTCCTGCAAGTCGGCGCGCTCGTGCTAAAGGTGCCGCTCAACACGTGGCTCATCTTCGGCGGTCTTGGGGTGCCGGCGCTCGGCGGCCCGGGTTGCGCGCTCGCGAGCACGTCGATCAACTGGGCGCTTGCGTTGTGCGCGGCCGTCGCGTTCACGCGTGTCGACGTATTCGCGCCGTTCGAAATCTTCAAGCACTTCTGCTGGCCCGAGTGGAAGCGCCAGGCCGAACTGCTTAAGCTCGGCATTCCGATGGGGCTTTCCTACCTCATCGAAGTGACGTCGTACACGTTCATGGCGATCTTCATCGCGCGCATGGGCACGACCACGCTCGCCGGTCATCAGATCGCCGGCAACATCGGCGCAGTGCTCTACATGACGCCGCTGTCGATCGGCGTGGCAACCTCGACGCTCGTTGCGCAGGCGCTGGGCGGCAATCGCCCGGCCGAGGCGCGCACGCTCGCGCGGCACGGCGTGGTCACTGCCGTGGCGATTGCCTGCTGCTACGGCGCGATCGTGTTCGTGCTGCGCCCGCTCATCATCGGCGGCTACACGCCGGACCCCGCCGTGGCGGTCGCGGCCATGCCGCTCGTCGCCATCGTCACCTGCTATCACGTGTTCGACGCGCTGCAGATCACGACGGCCTTCGCTTTGCGCGCCTACAAGGTCGCGGTCGTGCCGACCATCATCTATGCGATCGCGCTCTGGGGCGTGGGGCTTGGCGGCGGCTACGCGCTGGGCTTTGACGTGACCGGCACGATGCCCGCCTGGGCAACGGGCGCGCGCGGCTTCTGGCTCGCCAACATGGCGAGCCTGTTGATTGCCGGTGCTGGACTTCTGTTCTATCTCTCTCGGGTGAGTACGCGATTTTTGCGAGCAGGCGCGTAGCCTGCTGTCGCAAAATGCGTTTGGCGGTTAGTTGCAAAGACAGCTCACCCCGCCTCGGCTCGTCGCGCCGACTCCACCGTCTGCGCCGCGTGATACGAGGAACGGACAAGCGGGCCGGCCACGACCTCGCTAAACCCCATCGCGAGGCCTGCCGCGCGTAACCCGGCAAATTCATCAGGATGCACATAGCGCTTCACCGGTAAATGAAACTTCGACGGCGCGAGATACTGCCCGATCGTCAGCACTTCTACGCGATGCTCGCGTAGATCGCGCAGGGTCGCGAGCAGCTCCGCGTCGGTTTCGCCCAGCCCCACCATCAGCCCTGATTTCGTGACGAGCGCACCGTTTGCCGCTTTGGCGCGCGCCAGCAGATCGAGCGAGCCGCGATAGTCCGCACCTGGCCGCGCCGCGCGATAAAGCGAGGGCACGGTCTCGATGTTGTGATTGAACACGTCGGGCCACGCGAGCGAAAACGCGTCTAGCGCGCGGGCGATCCGGCCGCGAAAATCCGGCGTCAGCACTTCGACGCCGATCCCCGGCACACGCTCGCGCACTTGTGCAATGCAGCGCGCGAAGTGCGCCGCCCCGCCGTCGCGCAAGTCGTCGCGATCGACCGACGTGATGACGACGTGACGCAAGCCCAGCGCCGCGACCGCCGCCGCCAGATGCGCGGGTTCATCCTCGTCGAGCGGCGCGGGCCGCCCGTGAGCGACGTCGCAGAACGGGCAGCGCCGCGTGCAAAGGCCGCCCATGATCATGAAAGTCGCGGTGCGCTGCGCGAAGCACTCGCCGATGTTCGGGCACATCGCCTCTTCGCACACCGAATGAAGCCGGTGTTCGCGCAATACGGCCGCCACGCCCGCGACGGTCTCGCTCATGAGCGGCCGTGCGCGCAGCCACGACGGCTTCGGCAAGACCGAGTCGCTACCGGTGGGAGGTACGATCTTCACCGGAATCCGCGCAAGCTTCTCGCGGCTGCGCAGCCCCTCCTGACCGAGCGCCGTGCTCGACACGTGAGGCGCATGAGACGTACGGGACGTAGCGGCCTCCATGCTCAGGCTCCTTCGTCGAGAAAGGCGTTGAGCAGGCGATTGACTTCCTGCGCGGCCTCCATCTGCACCATATGCCCCTTGCCCGCGATCACTTCCACGCGCACCTGCGAGGGCAACCCCTGCGCATGGCGCGCCGGAATGATCTGGTCGGCCTCGCCCCAGATCACGAGCGCGCGCGGCGCGAGCGAGGCAACGCGCTCGCGGAACACGCGCCGCTGCGCGCCGCCCTCGAACGCCTGCCCGGCGATCTTGCCGAGCGCGGCCTGCACGCCTTCGAGCCGCTTGTACTTCACGAGGTCTTCGACGAGTTGACGCGTGACCAATGCGGGATCGGCGAATAGCTTCGTCACGTGCGGCTTGAGCGCGTTGCGGTTCGCCGCCGCGACGAAGCCCTCGATATACGCGCTGTCGATCTCGCTCCCCAGGCCCGCACTCGAAATCAGCGCAAGGGAAGCCACGCGCCCGGTCGCCTGCTCGGCCACCGCCATCGCCACCGCACCGCCCAGCGAGTGCCCGACGAGATGCGCCCGGCCGATGTTCTGCGCGTCGAGGAATGCGATCACGCTCTGCGCAAGCTCGTCGAGGCTGCCGCTCTCGAGCGCCTTACCCGACTCGCCGTGCCCCGGCAGATCGAGCGCCCAGACGGTACGCTCCGCCGCCAGATCCGTGTGGTTGAAGAGCCAGTTGTTGAGATCGCCGCCAAAGCCGTGGATCAGCACGACCGGCACGCCCTCGCCTTCACCCTGCTTCAGGTAGCGCATGGTCCTGCCGCCGATTTGCGCCTTTTCCGGCTGCGGCCCTGCGTCAGCTTCGCCCGCTTGCGCAGGCACGAAGTCGCGCTGGAATTCGGCTACGGCGGCGTCGATATCCGCGTCTGCGGCTTCGGCATCGGCTACTACGCCTAGCAGCGCGCCCACGGGCAGCGTGTCGCCCTCCTGAGCGATCTGCCGCCGCAACACGCCCTCGAACGCGCACTCCACCCCCGACGCGATCTTGTCGGATTCGACATCGAGCAATTCATCTCCCTTGGTGACCTTGTCGCCGAGCGATTTGAGCCAGCCGTTCACCTGGCCCTGCTCCATCGACAGGCCCCATTTGGGCATCGTGATCATGTGAATCGGCATGACTTCAGCTCCTTGCTGCGCGCGCGGCTTCGGCAATCTTGTCCGCCGAGGGGATGTAGAGGTCTTCCAGCGACGCCGCGAACGGCACCGGCGTATGCGGCGCGGTCACCATGCCGACCGGGGCCTTCAGCTCCTTGAACGCTTTCTGACCGACGAGCGCGGCAATGTCGGTTGCGATCGAGCAGCGCGGGTTCGCTTCGTCCACGACCACGACGCGGCCCGTGCGGCGCGCGCTTTCGAGGATCGTTTCCTCGTCGAGCGGCGACGTGGTGCGCAGGTCGATCACATCTGCTTCGATGCCGTCTTTCGCGAGCTTCTGCGCGGCGTCGAGCGCGTAGTGCACCATGCGCCCATACGTGACGATCGTGACGTCGTCGCCGTCGCGCGCGATATTGGCCTCGCCGAACGGAATCGAATAGGATTCCTCCGGAACATCGCCTTCCATCGTGTAGAGCAGTTTGTGCTCGCAGAAGATCACGGGGTCGTTGTCGCGAATCGCTTCGATCATGAGGCCCTTGGCGTCATAAGGTGTCGCCGGGCATACGACTTTCAGCCCCGGAATATGCGTGAAGAGCGAGGTGAGCATCTGCGAGTGCTGCGCCGCCGCGCGCAAGCCTGCGCCATACATGGTGCGGATCACGACCGGCGTGACCGCCTTGCCGCCGAACATGTAGCGAAACTTCGCGGCCTGGTTGAATATCTGGTCGAAGCACACGCCCATGAAGTCGATGAACATCAACTCCGCCACCGGCCGCATGCCGCACGCCGCCGCGCCCACGGCCGTACCAATGAAGCCGCCTTCCGAGAGCGGCGTATCGAGCACGCGCCCCGGGAACTTGCCGTAAAGGCCCTTCGTCACGCCGAGCACGCCGCCCCACGCGTCCTGCTCGCCGGGCGCGCCCGCGCCGCCCGCATTGTCCTCGCCCATGACGATCACGCTCTCGTCGCGCCCCATCTCCTGGGCCAGCGCTTCGTTGATGGCCTGCGAATAGGTAATTTTCCGTGCCATTTTCGTCTCCTTGATCTGGAATCCTGATGACCCGAGCGCACAGCGCTCAGGGATACGACACGTACACGTCGGTGAGCAGCGCTTCGGCCGGCGGCAACGGCGCGGCCTTGGCCTGCGTGACCGCGTCGTCGATCAGTTGCTTCACTTCGGCGTCCACCTTGCGCAGATCGTCGCTGCTTGCGAGTTCGGCACGCACCACACGCTCCTCGAAGCGCTTCAGACAGTCCTTTTCCTCGCGCAGCTTTTGCACTTCGCCAGGCGCGCGATAGGTTTGCGCGTCGCCCTCGAAGTGGCCGAAATAGCGCGAGAGTTTCATTTCCACGAGCGTCGGGCCGCCGCCGTTGCGCGCTCGCGCAATGGCTTCGCCCAAAGCCTCGTACACGGCGAAAAAGTCGAAACCGTCGACGATCACGCCCGGCATGCCGAAGCCGTTCGCGCGGTCGGCGATATTGTCGGCCGCGACCGACCACGTGGACGACGTCGCCTCGGCGTAGCCGTTGTTTTCCGCGACGAAGATCACCGGCAGGCGCCACACGGAGGCGAGATTCATCGACTCGAAGATCACCCCCTGATTCGACGCGCCATCGCCAAAGAAGCACACGCCCACGCCGCCCGTCTTCTTCTGCTTCGCGGCGAGCGCCGCGCCGCACGTGAGCGGACCGCCCGCGCCCACGATGCCGTTCGCGCCCAGCATGCCCTTCGACAAGTCGGCGATATGCATCGAGCCGCCCTTGCCGCGGCACGAGCCCGTGGTCCGGCCATAGATCTCGGCCATCATTTCGTGCACGTCCACGCCCTTGGCGATGCAGTGGCCGTGGCCGCGGTGCGTGGTGGCGACGTAATCGGTGTCGTTCAAGTGGCTCATCGTACCGACCGCGGACGCCTCCTCGCCTGCGTACAGGTGCACGAAGCCTGGAATCTCGCCGGTCGCGAATTCGACGTGCAGCCGTTCCTCGAACTCACGGATCGTGCGCATCGACCGGTACGCGGTGAGCAACTGCTCCTTGTTCAACTGAAGTGACATGGTTGTCTCCTGGGTGGACTACGCTGTATCGCTCTGGATTCGCCTGCTGCGGGAAATGCCACTGCTCCTAGTGAAAAGTGAAACCGCCGTCGATGTTCACCGACTGGCCCGTGATGTTGTCCATGGTTGCGAAGAACAGCGCGAGCCGCCCCATGTCCTCCGGTGTTTGCGCGCGGCCTTGCGGGATCAGCGTGAGCTGATGGCGCTGCCAGGATTCTTCGACGCTCTCGCCCTGCGTCTTCCATTCGTCGGAGAGCCGGTCCCACATATATGTGCGCACGATGCCGGGACAAATCGCATTCACGGTGATGCCTTCGCGCGCAACCTCCTTGGCGAGCGCGTTGGTGAAGCCGACCACGGCGAATTTCGAGGCGCTGTAGTGCGCGAGATTCGGAAATCCTTCCTTGCCGGCGATCGAAGCGACGTTGATGATCCGCCCACGCTTTTGCGTGAGGAAATGCGTCAACGCAGCCTTGCAGCCGAGAAACACCCCCTTTGCATTGACGTTCATGACGAAGTCCCAGTCCCGCTCCGTTAATTCGGATACCGGATTAATCGAAATCACGCCGGCGCAGTTCACGAGAATATCGAGGCCACCGAGTTCGGAGATCGCCTGCGAGACCATCCCTTCGAGCTGGGCCGCCTGGGTGACGTCGACCTTGGCGAATGCCGCGCGCCTGCCGAGCGCGCGTATCTCTTCGACCGTCGCAGCCAGCGGCTCTTCAAGCAGATCCGCGAGCAATACGTCCGCACCGGCCTGCGCGAGCGTGAGCGCAATGCCGCGGCCGATGCCGCGTGCACCGCCGGTCACGATCGCGACCTGGCCTTTCAAGGGTGTGTCCATGCCGATGTCTCCTTGTTTCGGTTATGAGTGGAGCAAGCAAGCCAGGCCGCTATACGCGCGCGGCGGCCTCGCGCAACAACTGATGCGACGCCGCGTAACGCAGCGTGCGAGCAACATCGACGGTCAGCGGGCCGTGCCAGTCGAGCGTCACTTCATAGCGGTCGCCGCGCGCCGGTTCGATTTCGCGCTCGCCGTCGAACGCGAGCGTGCCGTGGCCCGCTTCGAGCGGCAGCGCCACGCCCACTTCGAGGCGCTGGCACGTGCGCATCGTCAGGCGCTCGACGCGCCCCGGCGCGATCGGTGCGAGCAATGGCACCCCTGCTGCGCCGCCCTCGGGCGCGCCTGGCTCAGCGAAAGTCATATGCAGACCGTGCGCGGCATCGCGCCCGACCGGCGCCCATGCTCCACCGATCGACGAAAGGCCGATGCCGTCGGGCGGCGCAAAGGTCAAGAAAAGTGATTCGATATCCGAACTTTCTGAAATCGCGCGCGCGCCGATGAAAGGCTGACGCGCCACGCAAATATCGACGAGCGCAATTTCGTCGCGCCCGCGCGACGGCCCTTCCACGCAGCGCGCGACGAGCCGCTTGTTGCGCGAGAGCGCCGCTTCCGCGGGCACCGCGCCGGTCGCGACGAGCGCGCCCGCGAGGCCCGCGACGGTGGCCTCGCGTAGTTCGGGAAAGGCGTTGTTGGTGCCGGTCGAGAGCGCGAGCAGCGGCGTGGCGCCGCAATGCGCGGCGACGGCGCGATGGGTGCCGTCGCCACCCAGCACCGCGATCAGCGCGACTTCTTCACGCACCATGTGATCGACGCCCGCGTGCGTATCGGCGACGCTTTCGCTCACCGGCAGATCGACGAATACAACCTCGGGCCAGGGCTCGTGCGCGGCAATGGCCGCGTGCGTCCCGATCGCCCGCAGCAACAGCGCGGCTACGCCGGTGTTATCGCGCAGCGTGAGCACCCGAGCGACGCCGAGCGCGCCCAGGCCCGCGAGCAGGCGCACGACCATATTCGCCTTCTCGGCCGTGGGAAAGACAGATGCATGCGAAGTGAGACGGCGGATGTCGCGGCCCGATGCGGGGTTCGCGATCACGCCTACGGTCACGGGCGTCGTCACGGGTCTTGTCTCCTGTTGGCGTCGCACTGTGAGCTGCTGCGCGCCGCTTTTGCCCGCAAACTCTGCAAGCGTCATGCCAATGACGGCGAGGACACGCTGCATCCGCGTAGAAGGCCGCGCGACGGGGCTCGGCGGCAATGGCATGGCGTGGGGCGAGCGCCGTTTGCGTCGCGTGTGGCGTCTCAGCCGCCGTCTCGCACGCGCAATGCGTCCACGCGCACAACCGGCCACCCGCGCGGACGAAAACGCGCACACGCCCGCGCGGTCTGCCTGTGCCGCGGCTGAGACACCCGGCGTCACGCGCCGGAATGCGGCACAGCAGCCGCTGAGACAATCGTCTCAACCGTCTCGCATGCTGCGCTGCGGTGTGATCGCGCGCAAAGGATGTGCTACAAAAGACTCCCGCCGAACGCTTTCCGGTCCGACGTAATCCGACGTTTTGCCGACGTACCCCGACGCTCATTGCGAGCCACCGTCTGGAACCGCTCATGCCCTACGCCCTTGCGTCTACCCGGCACGCCGAGCGCGTGCGCGGCGCCGTAGAAGGCCGCCTGCCTGCGCCGTCCGATTCGCCGCGTCTCGTCTCGTCGTGGCAGCGCTCGTTCGAGCGCTATCAGCTGGACCCCGGCTCCGTGATCGGTCCGCGCGTGCTGAGCGCCGCCGAGCTGCGCGAGATCCGCGATCGCGAGGAGTCCTTCCTGCGCGCCTCGGGCCAATGCCTCACGCGCCTGCACGATATGGTGCGCGAAGCCGATTACTGCGTGATGCTGACCGACGCCCATGGCGTGACCATCGACTATCGACTCGACCGCGAGCGCCGCAACGACTTCAAGCACGCCGGGCTCTATATCGGCTCGTGCTGGTCGGAGAGCGAGGAAGGCACCTGCGGCATCGCGAACGTGCTCACCGATCTCGCACCCATCACGGTGCACAAGACCGATCATTTCCGCGCCGCGTTCACCACGCTCACGTGCAGCGCCGCGCCGATCTTCGCGCCGGGCGGCGAGCTGATTGGCGTGCTCGACGCTTCGGCCGTGCAGTCGCCCGACAATCGCGAGAGCCAGCGCATCGTCAACCAGCTCGTGCGCCAGAGCGCCACGCTCATCGAAGACGGCTATTTCCTGCATCGCCTCGCGTCGTGCTGGATCCTCTTCGGTCACCAGAATCGCAACTACGTCGAGGCGCAGCCCGAACTGCTGATCGCTTTCGACGAAAACGGCAACGTGGTCGCCGCGAACCGGCGCGCACGCGAGTGCATGCCGTGCCTCGACGGCCCGCGTCATATCGACGAGATTTTCGATTCGTCGCACGTGCAGTTGCGCGATATCGGGCGCATCGAAACCATCGCGGCGCTGCGCCTGCGCGCGAACGGCTCGATGCTGTATGCGCGCATTCGCGCGCCGCTCGGGGCTAGCGGTTACGGCGGACACAGCGCACGTAGCGGCCACAGCGGCGGCGCCAGCGCGGCGCATGGCGCGATGCCGCTGCGGCGCGACGCCGCCGACGCGCACGAATACGATCGCAGCGCGCTCGGCCCCTTCCTGCGCAGCGCAGATGCACGCGTGGCCGAAAACGCGCGCATCGCGCAACGCGTGGCGGGCAAGCGCCTGCCGATCCTGCTGCTCGGCGAAACGGGCGCGGGCAAGGAAGTGTTCGCACGCGCGATTCACGACGCCAGCGCGCGACGCAATCGGCCCTTCATCGCCGTGAACTGCGGCGCGCTGCCCGAATCGCTGATCGAGAGCGAGCTGTTCGGCTATGCGCCGGGCGCATTCACGGGCGCGCGCCGCCATGGGGCGCGCGGCAAGATCGCGATGGCCGACGGCGGCACGCTCTTTCTCGACGAAATCGGCGACATGCCGCTCGCGCTGCAAACGCGCCTTTTGCGCGTGCTCGCCGAGGGCGAAGTCTTGCCGCTCGGTAGCGAAACAGCGGTGCGCGTCGATATCGACGTGGTGTGCGCCACGCACCGGGACCTCGCGCAAATGGCCAGCGCCGGGACGTTCCGCGACGATCTCTACTACCGGCTGAGCGGTGCGGTGCTCACGCTGCCGCCGCTGCGTGAGCGGCGCGACATCGCCATGCTCATCGACACGGTATTCGCGGAAGAAGCGCAGGCCGCCGGCCGTCCGCTCGCGCTCGACGCCACGCTCGCCGCGCGGCTCGCGGCCTTCGCGTGGCCAGGGAACCTGCGGCAGCTGCGCAATGCGATGCGCTACGCATGCGCCGTATGCGACACCGTGCTGGTCGAAGCGCAGCACCTGAGCGCCGACCTCGCGGCGAGCCTGCCTCAGCTTGCACCGGCCGCCGCGCCCGGCTCCGCAGCCGGCATGCCGCCAGCCTCGCCGCTCTCCGACGAAGATGAGCGCGCACGCATCGTCGTAGCGCTCACGGCGCACCGTTGGCGTCCGAACGCCGCCGCGCAGGCGCTAGGCATCTCGCGCGCGACGCTGTATCGGCGCATTGCGAAGCTCGGCATCGTCGGGCCGCACCGCGCTTGAACCGGATTGCACTGACAGCCTGGCATTTGGCGTCGCCAAAATGCACAGAAGTATTAAATATTGTGCGGTGCGATTTACTTGCCACACCTCGACCGGTATAAATCGAGCGCTCGCGATCCACGAATAGGCCATCTGGCCTATTCTTGTACCGCAGCCCCTCCGCTGGATGCGTCGTCCGTTCCCGGCTAACTGAAATGCCCTCAATGGAGTGATTGCCATGCTCAAGAAGCTGCTGATGCTGTTCCTCGCCATCGGCCTGTCGCTGTCCGCCGCGCTCGCCGCAGCCGTGGAAGTGAACACCGCCGACGAAACCGCGCTCGAATCGGTCAAGGGCATCGGCCCTGTGCACGCCAAGGCGATCATCGACGAACGCACGAAGAACGGCCCGTTCAAGGACGCCGACGACCTCGCGAACCGCGTCAAGGGCATTGGCCCGAAGTCGGTGCAGAACCTCGAGGCGGCAGGGCTCACGATCAACGGCTCGTCCGCGCCGCCGGCGGGCAAGACGGCTAGCACGAAGAGCGGCAAGAGCGCCGCTGCAACGACCGCCGCACCCGCTGCCACCACGGCCAATCCGATGACGGCGCAGACGCCGGCGGCCGCGACCACCGCGCAAGCCGCCTCGGACGCGGCGGGCAAGTCGAAGCACAAGAGCAAGAAGGACACGGCAGCCGCGGCTGCGAGTGCGCCGGAAGCGGGCTCCGCTGCGGCAGCACCTGCCTCGGCATCCGATACGAAGGCGAAAAAGACCAAGAAGTCGAAGAAGGACAAGGCCGCGTCCGCAGCGGCCGCTTCCGGCGCGTGATCGCTGCCATCAACCGGTGCACGCACACCATGTGCCGGACTTCGAATCGCGGCGCCGCCAACGCGCGCGCCGTCCGACTTACCGGCCGCGTCCCCCGTCGCGGCCATCACTCAGAGAGATCGTCATGAGTCTGCTAGATACCCTCGGTTCCCTGCTCGGTTCGCAATCGCAACAGCAAGGCGGCGGCCAGGCCCAGCTCATCGCCACGGCGATGGAGTTCGTCAACAACCAGCCCGGCGGCCTGAACGGCCTCATCGAGAAGTTCCAGCAAGGCGGCCTCGGCGACGTCGTGCAGTCGTGGGTCGGCAACGGCGAGAACCAGCCTGTTTCGGCCGACCAACTTCACAACGTGCTCGGCTCGGACGTCGTCTCCGGCCTTGCACAGAAGGTCGGCATGCAGCCCGACCAGGTGAGCGGGCTCCTCGCCCAGGTGCTGCCGCACGTGGTCAACGCGGGCACGCCGAACGGCGAAGTGCCCCAAGGCGGCCAGATCAACACCGAAAGCGTGCTCGGCACGCTGGGCGGGCTTGCGTCGCTGTTTGGCGGCGGCAACAAGCAGGCCTGAGCGACGCTTAAGCGCCATAAATTGCAGGCATAAAAAAGGGCAGCGGATCACTCCGCTGCCCTTCTTGTTTCGGCTCGGCGCGCGCCTCACGGCACACGCCTGGCCCGGGTTTCGCTACGCGTCTCAGTGCACCACGCGCTCGAACACGAACTTCCCGTCGTGCACGCCGACCGGAATCACATCCTTCGGTCCAAACTTGCCCGCGAGTATCAGCTTGGCGACCGGGTTCTCGATCTCCTGCTGAATCGCCCGCTTGAGCGGCCGTGCCCCAAACAGCGGGTCGTAACCGACCTTGGCGATCTGACCGAGCGCGTCGTCCGACACCATGAGTTCCATGTCGAGCTTCTCCAGACGCTCGCGCAGACGCTGCAACTGGATCTTCGCAATCGACTCGATATTCGTGCGATCGAGTGCATGGAACACCACGACCTCGTCGATCCGGTTCAGGAACTCGGGGCGGAACTGCTGCTTCACTTCATTCCACACGGCGTCCTTCACCGCCTCCTGCGGCTCGCCGGCCATCGCCTGGATGAGGTGCGAACCGAGGTTCGACGTCATCACGATCACCGTGTTCTTGAAGTCCACGGTGCGGCCCTGGCCGTCGGTCATGCGGCCGTCGTCGAGCACCTGCAGCAGCACGTTGAACACGTCCGGGTGCGCCTTCTCGACTTCGTCGAGCAGGATCACGCTATACGGCTTGCGACGCACGGCCTCGGTCAGATAACCGCCCTCTTCGTAGCCCACGTATCCCGGCGGCGCGCCGATCAGACGTGCCACGCTGTGCTTCTCCATGAACTCGCTCATGTCGATGCGGATGAGGTGATCCTCCGAATCGAACAGGAAGCCCGCCAGCGCCTTGCACAACTCGGTCTTGCCCACACCCGTCGGCCCGAGGAACAGGAACGAGCCATACGGCCGGTTCGGGTCCGAAAGACCGGCGCGCGAGCGGCGGATCGCATCGGCAACGGCGGTAATGGCCTCGTCCTGGCCCACCACGCGCTCGTGCAGCTTTTCCTCGATCTGCAACAGCTTTTCGCGTTCGCCCTGCATCATGCGCGACACGGGAATGCCGGTCGAACGCGACACGACTTCTGCGATTTCCTCGGCGCCCACCAGCGTGCGCAACAGCCGCAAACGCGTGGGGTTGTTCTGCTCGTTCGCCTCGGCGAGCGTGACCTGCTTGAGCTGCGCTTCGAGTTCCGGCAGCTTGCCGTACTGCAGTTCCGCGACCTTCTCGAGCTTGCCTTCGCGCTGGAAGCGATTGATTTCCGCGCGCACGCGGTCGATCTCTTCCTTGATCTGGGCGCCGCCCTGCACTGCGGCTTTCTCGGTAGTCCAGATCTCTTCGAGGTCCTTATATTCGAGGCTCAGCCGGTCGATCTCTTCCTCGATCAGCTGCAAACGCTTTTGCGACGCTTCGTCCTTTTCCTTCTTGACGGCCTCGCGCTCGATCTTCAGCTGAATCAGGCGACGATCGAGCTTGTCCATCGCTTCGGGCTTCGAATCGATTTCCATCTTGATCTTCGAAGCGGCTTCGTCGATCAGGTCGATGGCCTTGTCCGGCAGGAAGCGGTCGGTAATGTAGCGATGCGACAGCTCCGCCGCCGCGACGATCGCCGGGTCGGTGATTTCCACGCCGTGGTGCAGCTCGTACTTCTCCTTCAGGCCACGCAGGATCGCAATGGTCGCCTCGACCGACGGTTCATCCACGAGCACCTTCTGGAAGCGGCGCTCGAGCGCGGCATCCTTTTCGATGTACTTGCGATATTCGTCGAGCGTGGTCGCGCCAATGCAATGCAGCTCGCCGCGCGACAGCGCCGGCTTGAGCATGTTGCCCGCGTCCATGGCGCCTTCGGCCTTGCCCGCGCCCACCATCGTGTGGATTTCGTCGATGAAGACGATGGTTTGACCTTCGTCCTTCGCGATGTCGTTGAGCACGGCCTTCAGGCGCTCCTCGAACTCGCCGCGATACTTCGCGCCCGCGAGCAGCGCGGCCATGTCAAGCGAGAGCACGCGCTTGCCCTTGAGCGTCTCGGGCACTTCGCCGTTGACGATGCGCTGCGCGAGGCCTTCGACGATGGCCGTCTTGCCCACGCCCGGCTCGCCGATCAGCACCGGGTTGTTCTTGGTGCGGCGTTGCAGGATCTGGATCGAGCGGCGGATTTCGTCGTCGCGGCCGATCACGGGGTCGAGCTTGCCCGAACGCGCGCGCTCGGTCAGGTCGACGGTGTACTTCTTGAGCGCCTCACGCTGGCTCTCGGCGTCCTGGCTGTGCACCTGCGCGCCGCCGCGCACCGCGACGATCGCGGCTTCGAGCGACTTGCGCGTCAACCCATGCTGGCGCGCTAGACGACCGGCTTCGCCCTTGTCCTCGGAAACGGCGAGCAGGAACATCTCGCTCGCGATATACGTGTCGTTGAGCTTTTGCGCTTCCTTGTCGGCCTGATTGAGCAGACCCGTGAGTTCACGGCCGATCTGCACGTTGCCGTCGGTGCCCTGCACCTGCGGCAAACGGTTGATCGCGTCGTTCAGTGCGTTCTGCAGCGCCTGTACCTGCACGCCGGCGCGCGACATGAGCGAGCGCGCGGAGCCGTCCTGCTGCGCGACGAGCGCAGCCAGCAGGTGGACGGGTTCGATGTACTGGTTATCGTGGCCAACCGCCAAGCTTTGCGCGTCGGCGATGGCTTCCTGGAACTTGGTGGTGAGTTTGTCGATTCTCATTTGATGCGAGACCTCCAGATTTCTAGACTGTCACCAAATTTGAGGGGGGACACGCCGGTTTCAAGCGCTCTGGCGTCATTTTTTCCGATTTTCGGCATTCGAGCGCGCGCAGCGGCCGCCAGCAACGTTGCCGAGGCGTGAGAAAACGGGGGATGACTGAGAGGCGGCCGGGGCCGTGCGAGGCAAAGCGCCGCTGCGAGGCGAAGAACAGGTGTGTGAGAACGAGGCGCCAACGCGCCCCTCAATGCTCGCGCGAAGACGCGGGCCGAGCCGTCTGCACGCGCGGCATGAACTGGATCGGTGCGAGGCCGAGCAGGCCGGTCAATGCGTCTGCCGGCTGCGCGAGTTCGCCGATCGTGTGACGGTCGAGTTCCGCGAGGAACGCATCGCGCGCCGCCGCCAACGCGTGCTTGAGCCTGCACTGCGGCTCGATGATGCAGCTACGCCGCTCGCCGTGTTCGTCCGGAAAGCAGCCGACCAGCGAGAAGTCGCTCTCGGTCTGACGAACGACCGCGCCGACGGTCAGATCGAGCGAGGCCGGCGCGAGCCGCAAGCCGCCGTTGCGCCCGCGAATGGTATCGACCCAGCCGAGTTCTCCAAGGCGTTGCACCACTTTCATCAGATGATTCTTCGACACGCCGTAGGCGTCCGAAATCTCCTGGATCGTGGCCAGGCTGTCGCGACGCAGCGCGAGATACAACATCACGCGTAACGAGTAGTCGGTGTAGTCGGTCAGTCTCATGGCGGGGGCAATGACGGCGCTGATGCGGGTGACAGAACCCATACAATAACATGCAGTTAGCATGCAGGTTTTGCCCGGACTGGGTATCATGGGCACTTCAATGGTCACTTCGCAGTGCCTGGCAGCGTACCTGCGGCTCACGGCCGCAGTGTGCTGACGTACCGGCGCACCGCCGCCCGCTACACTCCATGCACTCCAGGTATCGCCCAGGCCCCAAATGACTCACCCCGAAATCCGCACTCCCGGCACTCCGCACGCCGAGCCAACCGAAGAAAACATCCGCGAACTGGTCTACGCGTTCTACGACCGCGTACGCGACGACGCCATGCTCGGCCCGGTGTTCGACGGCGTGCTGGCCGGGCGTTGGGACGAACATTTGCCGAAGATGTGCCGCTTCTGGTCGAGCCTCGTGCTCGGCACCAAGACCTACCGCGGCAATGTGCAGCAGGCACACGATCCTGTGCCGGGCGTCGAGCCGCAGCATTTCAGCCGCTGGCTCTATCTCTTCCTCGATACCGTACAGGCACGCTACGAGCCCGCTGCGGCGGTGCAGTTCATGGAGCCCGCACTGCGCATTGCGCAAAGCCTGCAACTGAGCCGCTTCGGCTGGGACTACACGATTCCGCCCGAGCAACAGGCGATCCTCGATCGCGTAGCGCCGCGCAGGCGGCCCGCCGGGCACGGCCATGACTTGCCTACGCGCCCAAGCGGCGAGCCGTTTCCAGCCCGTTTCGTTGGCCGCCAGATGGATGTCGACGAGAACACGGCGGCGGAGTAAGCCTGTCTGCTTCTAGCGAGAGGGTGAGTTAGGCAGTTAGTTGCGTTAGGCGGGCAAGGTGGCCGGATAAGATCGGCCCGCCTGCGCCCGGCGAACAACCGCCTAGCTGGATTCCCGCGAAACATTCCCCGACGCCACGCCCCAGCGCGCCAGCGCCGCATCGTCACTCTCGCGTGCGTCGACCCAGCGCGCGCCCTGCTCTGTTTCTTCCTTCTTCCAGAACGGCGCCTCGGTCTTGAGGTAGTCCATCACGAACTCGCAGGACGCGAAGGCGTCGCCGCGATGCTTCGAGGTCGTCGCGACCAGCACGATCTGGTCGAGCGGCGCGAGCTTGCCCACCCGGTGCACGATCAGCACCTCGATGCCCGCCCAGCGCCGCTGCGCCGCCTCGACGATCGCCTCCAGCGCCTTCTCGGTCATGCCTGGATAGTGCTCGAGTTCGAGCGAGGCGATCGTGCTGCCGTCGTTCAGGTCGCGCACGGTGCCAACGAAGCACGCCACCGCGCCGATCGCCGGATTGCGCGCGCGCAGTTGCGCAACCTCGGTGCTGAGGTCGAAATCTTCCGTTTGTACGCGTACGGGCATCGTAAATCTCCTGCCGCGCTCAGCCGCCCGTCACCGGCGGGAAAAACGCGACTTCGCAGCCCTCGGTAATGCGCGTGCGCGGGTCGGTCATCACGTGATTGCACGCCATGCGCAGCGCGCGGCCTTCCGCCAGCGTCTCGGCCCACACGCCGCCGCGCGCGCGCAGCCAGCCGCGCACGTCGCCGACCGTGACGATGCCTTCAGGCAGCGTGACCGTTTCGTCCGCGACGCCCAACGCCTCGCGCACACTCGCAAAAAACTTCAGCTGGATCTTCATCGGTTAAGGCTTTCAGTACAGCAATTCGGTGAACGGAATGAAGCGCACGGTCTCGCCCGCGCTGATCGCATGGTTGGGCGGATTGTCGATGAGGCCGTCGCCCCAGACCGTGGAGGTCAGCACGGCCGAACTCTGGTTCGAGAACAGGTCGAGACCGCCAGCCGGGTTCACGCGCGCGCGCAGGAATTCGTTGCGGCGGTCGCCCTTCGTCTGGGTGAAGTCGGCGCGCAGCGAGAGCGCGCGGGGGCTGACGTGCGTCGCACCCGCGAGACGCAGCAGGAACGGACGCACGAACAGCAGGAAGGTGACGAAACTCGAAACCGGGTTGCCCGGCAGCCCGATGAAGAACGCCTCGCCCGCTTGCGCATTCGTTGCCCCTTGCGCACGACGCACCGCACCGAACGCAAGCGGTTTGCCCGGCTTCATGGCGATCTGCCACAGGTTGATGCGGCCTTCGGCCTCCACGGCGGGCCGCACGTGATCCTCCTCGCCCACCGACACGCCGCCCGACGTGAGGATGAGATCGTGAGCGGCGGCCGCCTCGCGCAGCGTCGCGCGCGTGACGTCGAGTTGGTCCGGCACGATGCCGTAGTCGGTGACCTCGCAGCCGAGGTTGCGCAAGAGGCCCGTGAGCGTGAAGCGGTTCGAGTTGTAAATGGCACCGGGCTTGAGCGGCTCGCCAGGCATCGTCAGCTCGTCGCCGGTGAAGAACACGGCGACCTTCACGCGGCGCACGACGGTCAGCGCCGCACAGCCCACCGATGCCGCGAGCCCGAGCGCCGCAGGCGTGAGGCGCGTGCCCGCCGGCAGGATGACCGTGTCCTTGCGGATGTCCGCGCCCTGCGCCGTGATCCATTCGCCCGCCTTCGGCGCGTGCAGGAAGGTGACGGCGCCTTCCGCCGCCTCGGTCTGCTCCTGCATGACCACGGCGTCGGCGCCCGGCGGCACCGTCGCGCCCGTGAAAATGCGCGCCGCCGTGCCCGCCGCGAGCGGCTGTGGCGCGTGGCCCGCGGGAATGCGCTGCGAAACCGGCAGATGGCGGCTGCCTTGCGCGAGATCGGCCACGCGCACCGCATAGCCGTCCATTGCGCTCGTATTCATCGGCGGCACGTCGAGCGGCGAGACGACGTCCGCGGCAAGCACGCGGTTCAGCGCGTCGAACGTCGAAATCGTTTCGGTGCCGGCAAGCGACGTCGCCGCCGCGAGCAGCGTGGCAAGGGCGTCGGCGGTGGAGAGCATCGGCGCGCGCGGCGCGGGCGCCGGCGCAGCGGAAGACGGGGACGTAGGCGTGGACATCGAGGTCGTCTCGGACTTGGCGGGCGGGCCGCCAGCAGCGGTTGGTCTGCCCTTATTGTAGCGGCGCGATGGGCGCGCTGCGCCTTATGCCGTGGATATCCCTGGCGCGCCATGCAGGCGAATGCGCAGGTCGGCTGGCGTGTTGCAGCGGGCGGGTTCGAGCAACCCGCCGCCGCATAGATGCTGATGCGATGTCGACGCGCCAGGACCGGAGGCGGATCCGGCCCCGGCCGCGCCGATCAGTCTGCCGTATGAGCGGCGATATAGTCCTTCACGCGCTTTGCATCGGCGGGCACGACTTCGAAGCGCTGCGGCAGCGCCTCCAGCCCGTCGAATGCGGCCGGACGCTCCGGCTCGCGGTCGAGCGCCTCGCGAATCGTCTCGCCGAACTTCACCGGCTGTGCGGTTTCGAGCACGATCATCGGCACACCCGGCTGCAGATGCTCGCGGGCGACCTTCACGCCGTCGGCGGTATGGGTGTCGATCATCGTCTTGTAGCGCGAGTAGACGTCGCGGATCGTCGCGATGCGGTCGTCGTGGGTGCTGCGGCCCGACACGAAACCGAACTGCTGCACGCGCACGAAGTCGCCGCTCGCCACGAGATCGAAACCGCCCTTCTCCTCCACGTCGCGGAACAGTTGCGTCACGCGCGCCGGATCGCGGCCCAGCAGGTCGTACACGAAGCGCTCGAAGTTCGACGCCTTCGAGATATCCATGCTCGGGCTCGTCGTGTGATACGTCTCCGCCGAGCCGCGCACGCGGTAGATGCCAGTGCGGAAGAACTCGTCGAGCACGTCGTTCTCGTTGGTCGCGACCACGAGCTTTTCGATCGGCAGACCCATCATGCGCGCGATATGACCCGCGCACACATTGCCGAAGTTGCCCGAAGGCACCGTGAACGAAACACGTTCGTCATTCGACTGCGTCGCCGCGAAGTAACCGGCGAAGTAGTACACGACCTGGGCCACGACGCGCGCCCAGTTGATCGAGTTGACCGTGCCGATCTTCTGCTGCGCCTTGAACGCGTGATCGTTCGAAACGGCCTTGACGATGTCCTGGCAGTCGTCGAACACGCCTTCCACGGCGAGGTTGAAGATGTTCGGGTCTTGCAGGCTGAACATCTGCGCGGTCTGGAACGCGCTCATCTTCTTGTGCGGCGAGAGCATGAACACGCGCACGCCCTTCTTGCCGCGCATGGCGTATTCAGCGGCGCTGCCGGTGTCGCCCGACGTCGCGCCGAGAATGTTCAGCTCCTGGCCGGCCTTCGCGAGCGCGTACTCGAACAGGTTGCCGAGCAGCTGCATCGCCATGTCCTTGAACGCAAGCGTCGGACCGTTCGAGAGTTCGAGCAGCGACAGTTTCGCGCCGTTCTCCTCGCCGAGCGTGGTGAGCGGCGTGATCTTGCTCGCGTCTTCGCCGTGGCGCACGTTGCGGTACGTCTCGCCCGTGTAGGTGCGGCGCGTGATGTCGCGCAGGTCGTCGGCAGGAATGTCGCCGGCGAACTTCGAGAGGATCTCGAACGCGAGATCCGCGTACGAGAGGCCGCGCCAGCGCGCGAGTTCTTCCTTGCCGATTTGCGGATACTCGGCCGGCAGGTACAGGCCGCCGTCGCGCGCGAGACCGCCCAGCAGGATGTCGGAAAACGAGTGATGCTCGCCGGCGCCCGCGCCGCGCGTGGATACGTAATTCATAGCCCTTGCCTTAGTTCAGTCCTTCCATACGCAGCTTCGTGACCGGCGACTTCACCGTCGCAAGCGTTTCGATCTGCGCGATCGCCGCGTTGACGTTCTTCTCGACCGTCTCGTGCGTGATCAGGATGATGTCGGTTTCCGCCTTGCCCTGCGCGTCGACCTGCTCCGCTTCCTTCTGCAGCAGCGCGTCGATCGAGATGCCGCTGTCGGCCAGGATACGCGTGATGGCGGCCATCACGCCGGTCTGGTCGGCCACGCGCAGGCGCAGGTAATAGCCGCTCGTGACTTCGTCGATCGGCAGGATCGGCGTGTTCGAAAGGCTGTCCGGCTGGAATGCCAGATGCGGCACGCGGTGCTCGGGGTCGGCCGTGTGCAGACGCGTGACGTCCACGAGGTCGGCGACCACGGCCGAGGCCGTCGGCTCAGCGCCCGCACCCTTGCCGTAGTAGAGCGTCGTACCCACGGCGTCGCCATGCACGACCACGGCGTTCATTGCGCCTTCCACGTTCGCGAGCAGGCGCTTGGCCGGAATCAGCGTGGGATGCGTGCGCAGCTCGATGCCGCGCTCGGTGCGGCGCGCAATGCCGAGCAGCTTGATGCGATAGCCCAGTTCTTCCGCGTACTTGATGTCGATGGCGTCGAGCTTGCTGATGCCTTCCACGTAAGCCTTGTCGAACTGCACCGGCACGCCGAACGCGATCGCGCTCATGATGGTGGCCTTGTGCGCGGCGTCCACGCCTTCGATGTCGAAGGTCGGATCGGCTTCGGCGTAGCCCAGTTCCTGCGCGGCCTTCAGTGCGGTCGCGAAGTCGAGCCCGCGCTCGCGCATTTCCGAGAGGATGTAGTTCGTCGTGCCGTTGATGATGCCGGCGATGTACTGGATGCGGTTGGCCGTGAGGCCTTCGCGCAGCGCCTTGATGATGGGGATGCCGCCCGCCACCGCCGCCTCGAATGCGACCATCACGCCCTTGGCGCGCGCCGCTTCGAAGATTTCGGTGCCATGCACCGCCAGCAGCGCCTTGTTCGCCGTGACCACGTGCTTGCCGCTGGCGATCGCGCGCAGCACGAGATCCTTGGCGAGCGTCGTGCCGCCGATCATTTCGGCGATGATCGAAATCGAGGGGTCGTCGACCACGGCGTTGAAGTCGGTCGTCAGGTCGACGCTGCCGGCCTCAGTGCCGAGCGCCGCCGTGGCCTTGGCCGGGTTGCGCACGGCAATGCGCGCCACCTCGATGCCGCGGCCCGCGCGGCGTTTGATTTCTTCCTGGTTGCGGCGCAGTACCGTGAAGGTGCCGCTGCCCACCGTGCCGAAGCCCAAGAGACCTACTTTGATCGGTTCCATGCAGCGTGTGTTCGTCTAAGTGTTTGTAAAGGGAATACGTTTGGCGCGAGTCAGGTGCGACTCAGGTGCCGTGCCGCTGACGATAACCGTCGAGGAAGCGCGCAATGCGGTTGATCGAATCGGTCAGGTCGTCGACGTTCGGCAGGAACACCACGCGGAAGTGGTCCGGCTGCTTCCAGTTGAAACCCGTGCCCTGCACGAGCAGCACGCGCTCCTGCAACAGCAGATCGAGGATGAACTGCTGGTCGTTCTCGATCGGATAGAGCTTCGGGTCGAGGCGCGGGAACATGTAGAGCGCCGCCTCGGGTTTCACGCAGGTCACGCCCGGAATGGCCGTGAGCATGTTGTACGCCAGCTCGCGCTGACGATAGAGGCGCCCGCCCGGCTGGATCAGCTCGTTGATGCTCTGATAGCCGCCCAGCGCCGTCTGGATCGCGTATTGGCCCGGCACGTTCGCGCACAGGCGCATCGAAGCGAGAATGCCGAGGCCTTCCGTGTAGTCCTTCGAGCGGCGGCGGTTTTCGCCCGTCATGCCCGAGAGGAACATCCAGCCCGCGCGGTAGCCGCACGCGCGATAGCTTTTGGAGAGGCTGTTGAGCGTGACCGTGATCACGTCTTCCGAGAGCGACCCGAGCGCCGTGTGCGTCTTGCCGTCGTAGATGATCTTGTCGTAGACCTCGTCGGCGAACAGGATCAGGCCGTACTCGCGCGCAATCGTCACAAGCCCGCGCAGCAGGTCGTCCGAATAGAGCGCGCCGGTAGGGTTGTTCGGGTTGATCACGACGAGCGCGCGCGTGTTCGGCGTGATCTTCGCGCGAATGTCGTCGAGGTCGGGCATCCACGCGTTCGACTCGTCGCAGATATAGTGCACGGGCGTGCCGCCCGACAGGCTCACCGCCGCCGTCCAGAGCGGATAGTCGGGCGCGGGCAGCAGCACTTCGTCGCCGTCGTTCAGCAGCGCCTGCATGGCCATCACGATCAGTTCGGACGCGCCATTGCCGATGTAGATGTCGTCGAGCTCGACGCCCTTGATGCCCTTTTGCTGCGCGTAATGCATGATCGCCTTGCGCGCGGCGAAGACGCCCTTCGAATCCGAATACCCCGAGGAGCCCGGCAGGTTCAGGATCATGTCCTGAATGACCTCGTCGGGCGCGTCGAAACCGAACGGCGCGAGGTTGCCGATGTTCAGCTTGATGATGCGATGGCCTTCTTCTTCGAGGCGCTTCGCGTGCTCGAGCACCGGCCCGCGGATGTCGTAGCAAACGTTCTGCAGCTTGTTGGATTTGAGAATCGGTTTCACGGCGGGCTGTCGGTCAGAAAATCGGTCAAAGAATCAGTCAGGGCGTCGGAGACGAGTCAGACGCGGTAAAAGGGCTGGAACAGGCTGAAATGCCGTCGACCGGCCGGCGGATGGCGCCCTGGCGGACAAGACATACAAGGGAGCCGGAGGCGCGCCCCCGGCGAGACAAAAGCCGTGCACGATTGCGAGGAAGCGCCAGGCGCACTCACAACGCCACGCCAAGCGTCCGTTGAGATCACCTCAGACCGCCCCGGCAGCTTGTGGCTGCCCTTGCCCGATGCGCGGATGGCGCGCGTAGCGGTTGCCGGCGCGGGCTCCCCCGCTCACCGCCGCAGCGGCGGCTAAAAAGTTATAATTTAGCGGATTTTGACCAACTTCCGCAATGCGCAATCGGCCAGGAGGCGGGTCGCGAAACGGGTGACGGCGGGCTATACGGCGCGGGCGACAAGGCGGTTCGCGCCGAGACCGGCGCCGGCACAGGATAGGCGCCCCCTCGCTCGCGCACCCGGCCTGCCCTTATCCCGGAACCCCGTTTTGAAACTACACCAGGACTCCAGTGCCGCGCTGAACACCGTGACCGGTTACGGCGCCGACTACGTCGAAGTGAACCTCGAACGCCACGCGGGCAGCATCATCGTGATGCCCGAATCGCCGGTCACGCCCTGGCCGGTGCACGCGTTCGACGCCCTCACGCCCGAACTCTTCGAGATGCTTCTGCCGCTGAACCCCGAGGTGGTGGTGTTCGGCAGCGGCGAGCGGCTGCGTTTTCCGCACCCGCGCCTGACCGCGGCGCTCGCCGCGAAACGCATTGGCGTCGAGGCGATGGATTTCAAGGCAGCTTGCCGCACCTACAACATCCTCATGGCCGAAGGCCGCCGCGTGGCGGCCGCGCTTCTGATCGAAAGCTGACGCGCCTTAAGCTTGCCTTCAGGTCGCCGAACGGCGGCGTAGTACACTTGCGCGCCGCGTGCGAAGCGCGCGCGCCGGGCGTGGCACAGGCGCCGCGCGTGCCTGGCGCACACGCCCGCATCCCGACCGCAACGACTGCAACAAGAACAGGCTGAAACCCATGAACGATACGCCATCGAGGCTACCGCTCAACCGCAGCGCGATCCTGCTCCTGATCCTCGCCTTCGCCGTGATCTGGTTCCTGCCGCTCGGCTGGCGCCACCTGCTGCCGAGCGACGAAGGCCGTTACGCCGAAATGGCGCGCGAAATGCTCGCGACCGGCGACTGGATCACGCCGCGCTACAACGACTACAAGTACTTCGAGAAGCCGCCGCTGCAAACCTGGATGAACGCGCTCACGTTCGCGTGGTTCGGCATCGGCGAATGGCAGGCGCGCCTCTACACGGCGCTCACCGGCTTCGCCGGCGTGCTGCTGATCGGCTTCACCGGCGCGCGCGTGTTCAATGCCGCCACAGGTTTCTTCGCCGCGGTCGTGCTCGCCTGCGCGCCGTACTGGAACCTGATGGGCCACTTCAACACGCTCGACATGGGCCTGTCGTTCTGGATGCAGCTCACGTTGTGCGCGCTGCTGCTCGCCCAGCGCCCGACCCTGCCCAAAAACCACGCACGCCTGTGGATGTGGGTGTGCTGGGCGGCCATGGCGATGGCGGTGCTCTCCAAGGGCCTGGTCGGCCTGATCCTCCCGGGCGCGGTGCTCGTGCTCTATACCGCGATTTCGCGCGACTGGGCGCTCTGGAAGCGTCTGTATCTCGTGAGCGGCCTGATCGTGTTCTTCGCGATCGTTGCGCCGTGGTTCATCCTCGTGCAGCAGCGCAATCCCGAGTTCTTCAACTTCTTCTTCATCGTCCAGCAGTTCCAGCGCTACCTCACGCCCGCGCAGAACCGTCCCGGCCCGTTTTACTACTTTGTGCCGGTCATGCTGGTGGGCTTCCTGCCGTGGCTTTCGGTGAGCGTGCAGAGTGTGCGCCATGCGCTGCGCGCGCCGCGCCAGCCCAACGGTTTCTCGCCCGTCGTGCTAATGCTCGTGTGGACGGTGTTCATTTTTCTGTTCTTCAGCGCTTCGCACTCGAAGCTCGTTTCCTACGTCCTGCCGATCGCGCCGCCGGTTGCGCTCATCATCGGCATGTATCTGCCGGTCATGACGCGCGCGCAGTGGAACAAGCACCTTGCGGGCTACGCGCTTCTCGCCGTCGTGCTGATGGGGGGCTCGTTCGTGCTCACGCATCTTGGCGACGCGCGCAACCCCAACGCGCTCTACCGCGAGTTCCAGGTGTGGGTGTTCGCCGCTGCGGCGGTGGCCTTCGTCGTCACGATGGTCGGCCTGCGCCTGAACCGCGCGAAGCGGACGCCCGAAACCGGCGCGCGCGCGCCGGCGCTCGCGCTCGGCACGGCCTGGCTGCTGCTCGCGACCATCGCGGGCACGGGCCACGATGTGTTCGGCACGCTGAGTTCCGGCGCGCCGCTCGCACCCGCGGTGCGCGCTGCCATTGCGAAGCTGCCGCCCGATACGCCCTTTTACTCCGTGGGCGTACTCGACCACACCATGCCCTTCTACGTGCGCCACACGATGACGATGGTCGAAGTCACCGACGAGCTTGCCTTCGGCATCTCCGAGGAACCGCAAAAATGGGTGCCGACCATCGCCGACTGGGAAGCGCGCTGGAAAGCCGACCGCTACGCGCTCGCGCTGATTCCGGTGAAGCGCTACGAGGAACTGGCTGCGCAGGGCCTGCCGATGCAGGTGATCGCCCGCGACGCGCGGCGCGTGATCGTCGAGAAGCCGCAATCCTGAGCGCTTTCTGGCACCTCCCTGGCACCTTGCTGGCCCCGATTGACGCATGCGCGATAATCGGGCTGGCCGCGCGGCGGCGGCCAGCTCACGCCGGCCTTCCCGTCGCAACCCGATAACCCGTTGAATCACCCTTCTCGATGAATCCGATTTCCCTGATCTGCATCCTCGCCGGCGTCGGCCTGAACGCCTGTGCGCAACTGTTGCTGAAAGCGGGTGTCAATGCCGTTGGACACTTCGAATTCAGCCGTGCGAACATCTTGCCCATTGGCCTGAAGCTCGCGACGCAAGTGCCGATTCTCGGCGGCCTCACGTGCTACGTGTTCAGCGTGGTCGTGTGGATCGTCGGGCTCTCGCGCGTGGATGTCTCGATTGCCTACCCGATGCTCTCGCTCGGCTACGTGGTCAACGCGTTCGCGGCGTGGTATCTGTTCGGCGAGGTGATGAGCGTGCAGCGGCTCGTCGGCATCGGCATCATCCTGATCGGCGTGTTCGTGCTCGCGCGCAGCTAAGGCGCCGCAGCGCGCACGACTCCGGCGCGCGTTGCGAGAGCGCTTGCAGCGCAGCCTGTTGCGCCCATATAAGCATTTCGTAAGATGCGCCGCGGCGGCCTTGCTGCCCGGCCCCACTTTCTGACGAGCAAAGAGTAAAGCACTCATGACCCAGTCTTCTCCGCAGTCGACCG
>NZ_CAJMZA010000039.1:0-61352 GCF_905220195.1 Paraburkholderia sp. J8-2 | reverse complement strand
GCGAAGAGCGATTTTAGGTCGGACAAAATACCTTATCGAGCGAGCTTTGGCGGGCAGTGCCACGACTCCGCGCGTTCTCTATCGCGTGATCGAGCGGCCGATTCGGTACGACGAGCGGACATCGGGAGGTGTTGCACGAAAGCCCCCTTGTGGCCGACCGCTGCCTGATGCGGTCGGCAGCGGTCTATCTCGAACGGACTTCCGGGCTACCATGGCACGAAGGGATCTTTGAGGGGCCTTGCGGCGCGAACCAAAGCGTTATCGTTGAACGACGCCTAACAGAGAGAAATTTGACGTTCGATCGACTGTAAGTTAGGGCTCCATATAGCGACGAGCCAGCGCCTCATACAATGGAGGCGCAAACAGCTTTGACACCTGGCTCGAAATCAACGCGGTGGCCATCAACGAGATCACCAGCGCATGTCCGTTGATCATTTCGATCACGATGACGAATGCCGTGATCGGGCTCTGCGTGACGGCGGCGAGATACCCGACCATGCCCAGCGCGATCAGCATCGGCAACTGCATCTGACCGGAGATCATGTGCAGCGCGTTGCCGATGCCCGCGCCGATCGCCAGCGACGGCGCGAATAGCCCACCCGGTGTGCCTGGCAGATACGAACCTACCATCGACGCCATCTTCAGCACCGGATACGTGGCGCCGAGCTGAGAATGACCTTCGAGCATGCCACGCGCTTCCGCATAGCCGCTGCCAAACAGATGACCGCCGCTGGCCACGCCGACTACGGCAATGAACAGACCGCATAGCGCGCCGAACACCGCCGGGCGTTCGCTTCGGAGCGCCAACAGCTGGGCGGGCATCCACCGCCTGGTGTTGAGCAGCAGCCAGCAGAACACGCCGCCCGCGAGTCCAGTGATCACACCCACCACAACCACCGCGACCGCCAGCAGATCCGGCAGACTGCCGCCGATCACAATGGTGCCGAAATACACATAGTTGCCCTGGAGCGCCAGCGAAACGACACCTGCAAAAATGATCGCCGTGATGATGATGCCGCTGGTGCGCGCCTCGAAGCTGCGTGTGAGCTCCTCTATCGCGAAGACGACGCCCGCGAGCGGCGCATTGAATGCCGCCGACAGGCCGGCTGCTGCTCCCGCGAGTGCGAGCCGGTGTTCGAGGCCGACGCCATACATGCTACGCAGCCGTACCGGGTAGAAGCGCCGTAGGCTGAACATCAGCGCGGCGCCTACGTGAATGGTCGGGCCTTCGCGGCCGATGGTGAATCCGCCGAGGATCGCAAGGAACGATAGCGCGATCTTGCCGGCCAGAATGCGGAGCGTGAGCAGACGCGGACCGAGTGCGCGTACATTGTGCAATGTTGCGATGACCTGCGGGATGCCGCTGCCTTCTGAACCCGGGAACCAGCGGCGCGTGGCCCAGACGCTGAACGCGGCGATCGCCGGCGTGACGAGAAGCGGCAGCCACCAGATCTGGGCAGTCATCCGCACGAAGACGTCGTAGCCGAAGTCGATGAGCCGCGCGTACATGACTGCCACGAGCCCCGTCGCCACGGCGCCGAGCCAGAACACGCCGAAATACAGCCAGCGCCGTCGACTACGCAGAACCCTGCGACGGTCGATAAGAGCCGAAAATTGCATGGGAATGCCACGAAAGGGCCATTTAAGGCACATTGTGACATGAATCGACGAGGCATCCCGGCGCAGCGCCCGGCCGGGTATGTCTGGCGCTAGCGGCCCGTCTCGTTGAAAATCCAGCCGAACGCGCCGTAGATCGACTTGTGCTCGGCCGCGAGATCGAGCAGGAACTTCTCACCCTTGGGTGTGAGATGAACCTGCACCTGGCGGCGATCGGCGAGATCGGGTTTGCGCGTCACCAGCCCCGCTGCTTCGCAGCGTGATACGAGCGCCGCGGTTCCATTCGGTGCGGCCTGCAATCGCTCGGCGAGTTCGCCGACGGTGGCCCATTGGCGGCCGGGAAAACCGCGCACGTGCAGCAGCAATTGATATTGAAGCGTGGTGATGCCCGCGGCGTTGGCGATCTCTTCCGAGGCGCGTAGAAATTTGCGCAAGTCGTAGCGGAACGCCGACATCACTTCGAGGTCGCGCTTGCCCGGGAGCTTGCGTCTGGGTGTTTTGGCTGGATTCATGTCTGTCCATGGTGACCTGCCGGTCGCGACACAGGCTGCGTGCAAGGCAGGCTACTGCCGCCCGATTGCGCAAAGGAGGCGGCGAGTTGGCCGCAGGGAGATTACCATGCGTGTGTTTGTAGCCATGGAGGCCGGGTGACAAGTGCACCATAGATGGTGGGTCGCCGTCCATGACAGGTCGACCAGAGGCCTGGTGTGGAGCAACCGGCGAACCCTTCGGTAAAAGTGGACGCTCGAGCGACCAACGTTGCGTGCAGCTGAACGGTTGCCTATTGCCGCACTGCACCTCCGTATCGGCAATCGATCCACTGGGCGATTGCTGTGCTGCGCAAGGAGAGACCAACCACGGAATCCGAATTCTCATTTCCGCTCGTGACCCGGCAATCTGGCCCGACGATTGCGCCAATTTTTTGCTGTAACACGCGTCAACTGTCGCGCGCATCCAGCGCCCGAAACCCCACCCATGGCGGGACTTACGGTGGACCTGCGACTGCGTCAAAACGCGCCCTTCCAGAAAAACCTCAGGTGGGGAGGGGGACTGCGGTTTTCGGCCCTGCTTTGCCGCGTGCGCCCTCACCCCGGGCTCGATACTGTCTCGCCCGACACCGTGTCAGGCCTGCCACGGTTCTCAGGCCGCCCCGCTGACGGGCCGCGACCCCGAGCGTGCTGGCCGCTCTGGCGTGTGGTGGCGTTTCGGCCTGATCCGGCTTGTATGCGGTCATGCGTTGATTAAGGTGGACCGAACGTTGTGGCAACAAGCTCGAATGAGGAAGTCAGCGTGAGAGTGCTCGAGCGTAATCGCTGAGGCCTTGGCGCATTTTTGTGCCGGGATGCCACACGGATTTGGTTGGTTGATTGGTTGATCTACCCGTAAGCCCCGCTTCGGCGGGGCATTTTTTTGCACTTCACAGGATTTTGCACTTCACAGGATTCGCACACTTCTCATCTCTGGCCAGGCGGCCTCGTTGTGATATCACTTTACGATTGCACATCGAAGGGTCTGAATTCGGTGTAAATCTACAGTGACGCGCAGCAGAGCGCCTCTGGCACGCGTCTACCCACAGCAGCGACTACTTCGGCGGCACTACCTGACCCCGGACCTCGCCATCCGGATGGTCCTTCGTGTGGACATTGATGTATAAATTGCCCGCGACGAAGTCCTTCGCCTGATCTGGTGTCAGCGTGCTGGCACCCTGGATGGGGCCGTCAATGGGAGTGCTGGTGCCACCCACTTTCGTCAGCCAGACGACAGCTTCGCCGTTCTTTCCTGCTGTCCCGAGGTGGAAATGCGCCATCGTCACTGGACTCGAGAGATTGCTGCACGTTACATTCCAGGTGACCTGGCGTGTGTCGGGATCGTAGATGAGCCTGGCGTCGCACGTGCCCCTGGTTTGTACGGGAGGCACCTGCTCCGATCCCTTGAGCGGTACGGAGAATGACATGGGCGCGGCAAGCGCCACATTCACCGCTGCGGCGCAGGCGACGCCGGCAAGCGCGAGAATGGCGCACCTGAACCTGGATACATTCATCTGTTATCTCCTTTGGGCTACCCCCGACCGGACACGTCGCATGCAACTTCATCCAGTGCGAGGGTTCAGCGTTCAAAGACGGACTAGTGCTGGGGGGGCAGAGACACCCGGAGTCGGGGCGAACGCGTTCGCAAACACGTAATGCCGTTCGAGCTGGCCGCAACTCCACCGCCGAGCGCGGCCAACGCGTATGCCGTGGATCGCAGGGAGCGCACGGCGACGTACAGCGCAATACGGCGTGCGGCGTTCAGTAACCACCGCCAGATGAACTGGTTGAACTGCTCGAGGCGCCGTTGCCGCCTTGATCCGTATCGCCGCTCGCGGCCACGGATCCGGAAACTGCAGCCATTCCGAGGCAAACGAGACACGCAAGAACCATCCGACGCAACTTCATGGTGATTTCCTCCTGGTGGAAGCCCGCAGGAAGTCCCGCGACGGAATATCCAGCAAGCCGTTAGCGGCAGTCTTACCAACGATGCCGAACTGAGGGAGCATTGCCGACGCGTCGCGCGATTCATCGCGAACGCAGGCGCCGATATAGTCATCAAACGCAGCGCATCGATGCCTTATTCCTCACGCGCAACGACGAAGTGAGTTCCCTTGGTGAGCAGTACCGTACGGACGAGTTATTCGCCAGTCGCAAAACAACGTCGACGACGCCGAGCAGCCCGACCCAGAGAAAGGGCGGGCGGGTTTGAAACGGGCTTTGGAGACACCTTCGGCCACCCCAAGTGGTGACCGAAGAGCGCAACTAACCGTCAGTTACACGCTGTGCACCGGCGGCGCCTGACGGCGCGAGAACAGCGAGTTGGGCAGAGCGCGCGCTTATGGCGCACAAGGGCGGGGCGGACGGTTCCGGCCGGGCGGTGCCGGTCGAGGCGGGGTTCCCGGGGAGCCTCCGGGCAGGAATCAAATATCGCACCCCATATTTTGGCTATTCAAACGCAACCCCGATAGTACGAGTTATCAGACTGGATGACGTTCGGTAACGTCTGGTTTCGGTCGTCGATGAGGTCGGGAGACGAGCAGGGAAGGGGCGCGCCACCGCAGCAGGATTGTCTCCGCGGTGCGGAGAGAATCGGGAAAAGGGCGTTCACGTTGCGGCGCGGCCCGATTTCCGCCAGGATGGATGCGCCGCGCGCCCGACCGGCGCGAGCTGCACCACAATAACGTTGCCCCGCATGGCCGATCGCCTTGAACTCGTCGCTCTCGCGCTGCCCGCCGGCTGCGCGCCGGAATCCCTGCCGCCGTCCGTGGCGGCGTTTGTCACCGCGTGTTGGCCCGGCATGAGTCGCGCCCAGCTGCTGGACCGGGCGCGGCGCCTGGCTCTGCGCGCGTCGCTGCGCGCCCGCCCGGAGCACGGCCCCGACGGCGTGCGACTGTATACGCTGGTCCTGATGATCGGGGAGGTGAAGGCCGAACTCGTCGCTCACGTGCGGCGTCTGGCACGCCGCCGCGGCGCCCGGCGCGCCAGGGCATCGCTGCCACCGGTGCGGGATACCAGGCAGGTTGGGCTCTTTTGACTGCGTAACCGGCACAAAGAGCATCGGCTGCATGCCCTGCTATCAAATGACCATCAAATAAAGCTGAGACGGCTAAGTCATTGTTTTTATGTGGAAAATATAGATAAACCCCTCGACGGCGGCCGCTTGTTGCGATATCGCGTCAAATAAGCCAGCCCGCGGACGCTTTATGCCCAATGGGGGACATATTTCATATATTTGCGGCCTGCGAGTTCGTCATAGGGCCGGATGACGCCCTGTTCAACAGCTTCCTTGATGTATCGGGAGGCCGTTGCGCTGTTTTGCGGCTCAATGCCGAACCGTTCCCGCAGCGACGTGTTCGTCATGTAGTCCCTCGAAACATACCGAAGACATGCATGCAGGTAACAGGCGTGAATCCGGTCGGCTTTGTCCATCTGCGCGAGAGGTCGATGGGCGAACAGTGAGGCACGCGTGCTGTCGAGCGTAATGGCAAACTCAGGAGCGGGCAACTGATAGAACTCCGTCTCAAAGACAACCTTGTCCACACCACTTCCCCGCTGGTAAGACAATGGATGAGGACGACTTGGGCTGCTCGCATATTGCAGCCCGAGCGCAGTGCAATTGGCGGAGAGTCAGGTGCAAAATATTATTTTCTACGTCGCAAGGAAAGAGCATCAACCAGGCGATCTACTCGGCTGTGGACACTTTGGCGCGGGATATCGCACATACCCTTATGACGTTTCGGGACCACAGGGCGCACTCAACGGTTGGAAGATCGCAAAGGAAATGATCTTCGAGAGTATCCGCGAGCAGAACCACGGATCGCCGCCGAGCCGTCTGAAATGCTCCTATGCATATGTGAAAAAATCGGACGCCCTTACCAATTTCGTTCCGGGACAGGGGCTTTTCGCGCATGAGGTCGTCATCGTCGATGAACTCGCCCCGCGCCACGTGGGCGACTTCTCATTGCTCAGCAGCACCAACGCTGTGCCAACGAATAGCCCGTTCATCCCGTGGGCTGAAGCGACCGCCCACGCGTATTGGGGCGGTCAGAACCCAAAAATTCCGGAGCTGCTGACACTCTCTCCGATCAAGGTGCTGAAGCGGATTGCGTGAAAACGGCAGTCAGTGATCTGCGGTTAATTGGCATCAGGTGGTGGCGTTACCGCATCTGGGGGAGCGGTCGTTTCGATGTCGTAGCGTGAACGATAACGAACGCCGCTTGGCTAACGATTGCACGCCCGTTTTCGGGCGTTGCGAATCAAATAGCTGGTCGTTGGATAGTAAAAGCTCACCATACTCGTCGCATGACCAAGAAACTTCCACTTGCTGACTTCCGAGCGGTTCGCAGCGTGCTTGAGCCGCACGAGTTTGCTTCTGGCGGCCAAGCCGTACCTCCGTCCGACCTGATTGACCAGGAGGTTTGGAATGGCATCATGCACCTCCCAGAAGACGTCTCGATAACAACCTCCGATCACAATGGGATCAGGCTCCGTCTGATGTATAGCTTATGGGGCGACTGGATTGAGACGATCGGTAACCCACAAGATCCCGACGAGATCTTCGAAAATTTACTCAGCGCCGGCGAGTGCTTCCAATGCTCAACCTTTAATTTCTTGCATGGTTACTACCGAGCCGCGATCGCGGAACTACGCACGGCCCTTGAGCTCGTAATGATCGGAGCGTATGGGAGCCTCTATCCGAACGACAAAGATTACGTCGCCTGGAAGGCAGGAGGCGGCGATTTGTCGTTTGGACGATGTAGGAGTCGGTTGCTTGGCAATCTCCGAAAGGAACAAGGGAAATGGATGTTCGAAAACGAAGGTGTGCTGGCCGCGACGTATCAGCAGCTTTGCAACTATTCGCACTCGCGCCCGGACGCCAGCGACGGCGCGTTGTGGAAAAGTAATGGACCGATTTACGACGGTGAAGCGGCAAGGCTAACGCTTTTCACAACGCTATCCGTGTATGCAATCTGTTACCTCTTGATTCGGCTTGCGCGAAGTGATTTTGTCTTGCCCGAAGATAGCAATATCCTTTTTGAACTCGATTGGATGCCCAATTATCAGTTGCTGAAACGAGCCTACACAGATCTATATGGAGCACCTCCGGCGCCGCCGTTGACCGACTGACGTACGTGCCGAATTAGGCTTCAGCTAACGGATCATCTCCGTTTGGCACCCAGTGACGCGTGGGCGGACGTCTTCCCTGTGCAGCAACGGACTTGTGCGGGTGCGATGGCCGCTTCCTAGTTCGTTAAGGACATTCGAGTGTCCATTTCAATGTGATGACCACCGGCAGTAGTTGACCGACGACAGTCGCACACATCGAGAAGGCTCATTTGCCTTAGCCCCAAAGCTCAACGATCACAACATCCGTATCGCCACGTGCGATCAGATCCAGCTGCGCCTCGTCCCGGATGGCTACACCGTCTCGCGGTGCGAGCCGGATAGGCCCCGCGTCGAGCTTCCCGTGATCTGCGACCAGATAGGCCGAACCCGGCTTCGGTAACACGTGGCTTATTGTCGCGCCTTCGCGCAGGGTGGCGGCACGCACGCGTGCGTCGGCATTGATGGGCAGCGCGCCTTCGCGCACATCTTGGGGATCGCCGCTCGCCAGCGTCACGAAACGGCCTTCGCGACATTCGCGCGAACAGACACGCATTGACCAGCGCGGCGTACCGCCCGGCGTCCGCGGACGCAGCCAGATCTGAAACACGCGCGTGGCGACATCTTCCTCGTTACGCTCGGTGTGATGGATCGTTGCGCCCGCACTCATCACCTGCACGGAATCGGCGACGAGCCGGGCGCGATTGCCCGCATCGTCTTCGTGCGTGATCGCGCCCGAGCGCACCCACGTGACCATCTCGACGCTGCGATGGGCATGCATCCCGAAGCCCGAACGCGGCGCAAACTCATCGTCGTTCCACACGTAGAGCGGGCCGAGCGGCGTATGTCCCGCGCGTCCGGTCTCGCCCACGCGAAAATGCAGCCGCGCGTCGAGCCAGTCGCTTTTGATTGCGCCGAGAGTAAGAAAAGGGCAATGTTCGATCATGGTGAAACTCCGTTCGGGTGCACGGATGTGAAAGTCCCCATCCGTGCACCCATGCTACGTTCAGACTTGCTGCTGGCCGCCATCGACGAACAGTTCGATGCCGTTCACGAAGCTCGCATCGTCCGAAGCGAGAAACAGCGCGGCGCTGGCGATTTCGCCGGGCTCGCCCAGACGCCCCATCGGGATCTGCGCGGCCAGGTAGTCGGCAAGACCCTGGCGCTGGGCTGCATCGTCACCGGCAAGGTCGAGCAGGCCGGGCGTGCGGGTCGCGCCCGGGCTGATCGTGTTCACGCGGATCTGGCGGTCCTTGAGGTCGAGAATCCAGTTGCGTGCGAACGAGCGCACCGCAGCCTTCGACGCCGAATACACGCTGAACGCCGCCGTGCCCGCGCTGCCCGCCGTCGAACCCGTGAGAATCACCGATGCACCCCTGGCCAGCAGTGGCAGTGCTTTTTGCACCGTGAACAGCACGCCCTTTACATTGCGGTTGAAGGTGTCGTCGAAGTGCTCTTCGGTGATGTTGCCGAACGGCAGCATCGATCCGCCGCCTGCGTTGGCGAACAGCACATCCAGACGGCCCTGTTCTTCCTTGATCTGCGCATACAGCGCGTCGAGTTCTTTCAGCTTCGTGGAATCGACGCGCACGCCGGTCGCCTGGCCGCCCGCTTCGCGGATGCTTTGCACGGCGGCATCGAGTTCGGCCTGACGGCGACCCGTGAGGTAGACGTGCGCGCCTTCGGCAGCGAAGCGCTGCGCGGTGGCAAGGCCAATGCCGCTGGTTGCGCCGGTAACGAGTGCGATCTTGTTGTCGAGTTTGCGTGCCATGGTCGTGCTCCTTTCGTTTCGTTCGGTAGAAGTGGGTGTTGGCTGGTTCGGTGTGGCGTGCTGCGATGTGAGGAGAATATCGACGGCCCGGTCTTTTCGAAATAGAATTGATTGCAATTCAACGTTGCATAAATGAAAAGATGAGGGGAAATGGCGAAGCTGCCTGATTTCGAAGGACTCGCGATGTTCGCGAAGGTCGCCGAGGAGGGATCGTTCGCGGCGGCGGCGCGCGCGATGGGCGTGTCGGTGGCGACGGTCTCGCGCGGCGTGGCCCGTCTGGAGGACCGGCTGGGCGCGCGGCTTTTCAACCGCACGTCGCGCCAGCTCTCGCTGACCGAGTTCGGTCGCACGATCTGCGAGAAGGCCGGCGAGATCTACCGGCAGGCGGAAGAGGCGGAAAGCGCGGCGCGCGAAATGTCGATGCAGCCGCGCGGGCTGGTGCGCCTGGCCGTGCCGATGTCGTTCGGGCTGCGCTGGGTCGCGCCGCTGCTGCCGGGGTTCTTCCGCGCGTATCCGGAAGTGTCGATCGACCTGCATCTGTCGGATGCGTCGGTCGATCTGGTCGCCGATGGCTTCGACGCCGCGCTGCGTATTGCCGCGTTGCCCGATTCGTCGCTGGTGGCGCGGCGGCTATGTGCGGTGACGCAATACGTGGTGGCGTCGCCGGAATATCTGGCGCGCGAAGGGCGGCCGGCCCATCCGCGCGAACTGGCGGATCGGCCGTGTCTCTCGTACGCGTATCGCGCGCGTAGCGATGTCTGGCGTTTCACCAACGACGCGGGCGAGGAGGAGCCGGTGATGCCGACCGGCCCGCTGCGCGTGACGAATTCCGATGCGCTGTTGCCCACTTTGCTGGACGGTCTGGCGATTGCCGAACTGCCCGAATTCATCGCCGGCGAATATCTGGCCGATGGCCGGCTCGAAGCGATCCTCACCGACTGGTCGCTGACGAAGGGCGGCCTTTACTTCGTCACGCCGTCGGCGCGCGCGCGGCCAGCAAAGGTGGCGGCGCTGTCCGATTACTTCGCCGGGCATCTTTCCGATCCCGCGTGGCGATGGCCCAAGCCCTGAAGCGGCGACCCATCATTGCATTTATGCAATGATGGGTTTTAAACAATTCTATTTCGCAAATATCTCCCGATCCGTATTCTCCTTTCCATCGGCTGCACGACATCACGTCGCAAGCCACTCAACCACCCGGAAAGGAGAATCACGATGAACACGCAAGTCCACCCGAACACGCCCGATACCGCAACCGTCGCCTTCCTCGACGCGCTCAACAGCGGCACGGGTCCTGCCATCGAAACGCTCACGCCCACCGAAGCGCGTGAAGTCCTCGCAGGCGCACAACGCAGCGTCGAGGTCGACGTCTCGGGCATCGACGTCACGCGCCGCACGATCGAGCAGGATGGTCTGAGCGTGCCGCTCGTCGTCGTCAAGCCGCGGGATGCGCGTGGCGTGTTGCCCGTGTTCATGTTCTTCCACGGCGGCGGCTGGATTCTCGGCGACTACCCGACGCATGAACGCCTCGTGCGTGACCTCGTGGTGCAGTCGGGCGCGGCGGCCGTGTTCGTCGAATACACGCCTTCGCCCGAAGCGCGCTATCCGGTTGCGATCAACCAGGCCTACGCCGCAACGAAGTGGGTCGCCGCGCATGGCGAGGAGATCGGCGTCGATGGCGCGCGGCTCGCGGTGGTGGGCAACAGCGTGGGCGGCAACATGGCCGCGGTCGTCAGCCAGATGGCGAAGGACCGTAATGGCCCCGCGATCCGCTTCCAGGGCCTCATGTGGCCGGTGACGGACCACGCATTCGACAACGCCTCCTACGACGCTTTCGAAAACGGTTACTTCCTGAGCCGCGACATGATGAAGTGGTTCTGGAACGCGTACACGACCGACGCAGGCGAGCGCAACCAGCGCTACGCATCGCCGCTGCGTGCCACGCTCGACGAGTTGAAGGGCTTGCCGCCCGCGCTGATCCAGACGGCGCAGTTCGACGTGTTGCGCGACGAAGGCGAAGCCTACGGACATCGGCTCGACCAGGCGGGCAACGACGTGACGACGACCCAGTACAAAGGCACGATTCACGACTTCGGTCTGCTCAACGTGCTCGCCGCCGACGCACCGACGCGCGCCGCCATGCAGCAGATGGCGACGGCATTGAAGACGCGTCTGCAATAACGCGCACCCATCAACACTGATATCGAGAGTCGATCATGAACAACGCCAGACTACTGCTTGCCGCTTACCTCGAATCGATTCGTGACCCGCGCGCGGCTGCCGCATTATTCGCCGACGATGGCGTGCTGGAACTGCCGTATCTGAAGTCGCTCGGCATCGACGGCCGTGCGCAGGGCTCCGAAGCGATTGAAGGTTTTATCGCTTCACTGCTCGCGAAAGTGCCGGATTTCGAATTTAAAAACGTGCGCTTTCTGATCGAAACGCCGGAGCAGGTCTTCGCCGAATATGAAGTTGAAGCGCTTGTGCCGTCGACGGGAAAAATCTATCGGCAGATGTACGCGGGGCGGCTCGTGGCGCGCGAGGGCAAGATCGCGCTGTTGCGGGAGGCACTGGATACGGTGGCCGCGGCAGAGGCGTTCGCGATGACGGGCGCGGTTTGATGATTTGCGTGACGGCGTGACGGCGTGACGGCGTGACGGCGTGACGGTCGTTGGGTCGAAAAGCTTCATGTAGACACAATTAATGTCGAAACGTTGACGCATTCAATACGCTTTACGCGAGACGGCCGGGCCGTTGCCGTGTGCTGGGTGTTCCAGGAGTGGGGCTGCCAGCCCGGCGCGATTGCGCGCCCGCGCGTGGTCGCCCAGTCGCCGGCGGATCCAGCAGCGTGCTGCGCGCGGAGGCGTCCGTGACGCGTAGGGGATCGAGATATCGGCAGACCGCCGCGCGCGCGCCGACGCGCTCATACCAGCTGCGCAACGCAGCGAGTTCGGTGTCGCTGGGGAAGCGGGAGGAGGGGGGGCAGGCGGGTGCGGTTGCATGGCAGCGACTCCGAGAGCCAGGGTAGTGCTTCCCAGCACTCGCCGGTCGACCGCGCCCCGGGTGCGACCGGGACACCGCGAGGCGTGCTCGGACATTGGACTGGTATCAACATTGATGTCACGAAAATGTCACAATCCAGCCCTCAACCTGCGGAACCGTTGTCTCGCAGACGTCTACCGGACCTGAAAAATGATCGGGAACTTCGAACTTCTGTCGCGCCTGCTCATGGCAGCTCTCCTCGGCAGCGTGATCGGTTTTGAGCGTGAGCGCCTGAACTGGGCGGCTGGCCTGCGCACCCACATGCTGGTCTGCGTCGGGGCCGCGCTCATGATGCTGGTTTCGGCGTTCGGATTTGCCGACGTGCTGGGCGAGAAGAACGTCGTGCTTGATCCGTCGCGGGTCGCCGCCCAGGTGGTTTCCGGTATTGGCTTTCTTGGCGCAGGGTCGATACTGCTTCGTGGCGAAGTGGTGCGCGGGCTGACGACGGCGGCGAGCCTCTGGTCGGTCGCGGGTATCGGGCTGGCAGTCGGCGGCGGCATGTACACGGCTGCGATTGGCGCGACGGCCATCATCATGGTCATCCTGGTCGGTGTGAAGCCCCTGGAGCGGCGCTTTATTGCTGTGCGTCAGCAGCGCAATATCCAGTTGCTGGCCGAGCGCGGTAGCGTCTCGCTGGATAGCGTGCATCAGGCCCTTGGCACGGGAAGCGTGCGCGTCAGGCAGTTCATCGTCCAGCAGTCGGAGGATGACGCCGATCTCGACGACGTGCAGATTGCACTGTCGCGGGTCACGGCAAACGAGTTTTCGACGATCTGCGCGCGGCTCGAAGCCATGTCGGGCGTCCGGGAATGCCGGCGTGAGAAGTAAGGCGGGGAGACAGCCATGACGCGAAGCTACGATTACGAGGGCTTTACGCTCGAGATCGCCGTTGAGTCCGATATCCGCATTGGGCCGGCAAGGGCCGAACCAATCCGGCCGGCGTACGTCGCTGTTGTCAGGATATTTCAGGCAGCCAGTACCGTCGCGGTGTTTTCCCCCCTGCGCTTCGGTGAAGCGGGTGGCCGTCCCTTCGCAACGGAGGCCGACGCACTCATGGGCGGATACAGTGCGGCGCGCAAGATCATCGACGACCTGTTCTGCCAGGACCGGCATTGAGCGTGGCTCGGCAGGCGGGAGACGTCCGGTTGGCGCCGGACCTTACCCGGTCCGGGACACGGCGTAACCACAACTCGCGCAAGACCAGACTTCACCCGTTCAATGGCGAATCGACGAACGCGCGTCGCCCCGGCGTTGCGGGCCGCCACCATCGTTCCCGGATCCCACATATTGGGGAAACTCCTGGATCGTCTGTATTAATGGCGTCGATTTAACAAAGTTAGAATAAAGACTCTAGATCGGCGAGACGCCGCCCGAAGGGGCGCTGTCCCGGGCGTGCATGCCGGTCACCAGCCGTAGTGGCAGCGGCCAGGCCTCGTCCGCAAGAACCTGAGAGACATTCCTTGAGCACTCCTGAGCAGATGCTGTTTGCCACGACACACGAATCCAGCGCGGTGAACCTGGCCATCCTGAACGGCCAGCTGTTTGCCAGCCTCCATGCGCTGGCGCGACTGAACATCGAGACATGCAGGCTGGTGTTGTCTGGCGCCGGCCTGCATTGGGAAAACGTGTTGCGGGCACAGACGCCTGAGCAGATCGCCAGCCGTCAGGCCGCCACATGGCCCTGGCTTGCCATGCAGTTCGCCGGGTACACCCGTGGCTGGATGGACATCGCGTCGGAAGCGACAGCGAACTTCAGCCGAAGTGCCAGCGACAGTCATGACGGACACGTGCGCCACCTGAACACCACGCTCGACGGTATGACGAGGTGCGCACGCGGAGTCGATGCGATGTTGCGAGCGCTGAATCCGGTCCCCGTCGCAAAGGATAGTGCCCCGGCGAGCCAGCCGCTTCCGGATTCACGGGACATCGCACACGCCGATCCCGGCGGTGCTTCAAAGACATCACCCACGGCGCCACAACGAAGTCGATCCCCCGGTCGACGACAGAAGTCCAGATAGCCGACGCTCCTTAATGTCTGCCCCGGTCCGGTCGCACGCCACACGGTGATCACCAGACCGGATTACCGTTCATCAAGTCCTCTTCGGGAGGGAAACGCCGTGTTGAGCCCCCACGAGCTGGCCACGTTGCTGCTGGTCAAGGATGCACCTGAGCGGATCGAGGTGGACCGCGCCGAACTGTGTGCGCTTCGCGCGCTCCAGTTCATCGAGAACGATCCACCAGAACCGGGCTTTCCGGTGCCTCGCGTCACACCGCATGGCGACGCATTTCTGCGCGCAATCGCGCGGGTGCGCTGACCGACACTCAAGGACACATAGCCCATTATCCAGACGGTCTATCTGCCAATATTCGTTAAGCGTGCCGCTCACGCGATCGGGTAGCGACCCTGACGAACCTGAGGAGGCTGACGTGGATCCATCCTGGCTGGCAATGCTTGTCGGCGTAATCGTTCTGGTGATCGCATCATGCGGCGTCGTCGCTCACTATCGCCGTGAACGGCGTCGTGCTGACCTTCTGCGCAATCTGGATCACCATGAGTGGTGTCGCTGGACCCGGTCACGACACTGAATGCCTTTGCGATGCATTTTCATTCAAGAAGTAACGCTGCAGGCCGGTGATTTCACGCCAGATGCGGGAGGGGCGGGCAACGCGGCGGCGCACAAACACACAAAGAACGGGGAATCCATCGTGAGCTACGATTTCGTAGAAAAGGATCTGGCGCACATCCGCAATGTGCTCAATTATCTCGAGCACTCAGCCGGCTACCTGCACGCGTGTGAAACCGGGGCAGCGATTGACTTACGTTGGTGGCGGGCCAGGATACAGGCCGTTCTGGCCATGCCACTGCTACCCATTCACATCGAGAGACAGGCGAGGGACCTGCTCTCCCGCCTGGACCATCTGCCAGATCAGTCTGGACTGCGAACCGGTAACGTCCGGTGAGGGTCATTGACGCCTCGTTTGCGCGATATTTTCACTGTGTGGCAGGCGCGCGATGGCGTGGTGCGTTGTGGCCTCGCTACGCACCAGACAGGAGGCGTCTGCTCGTGTGTGGGGCATCCTCACAAGGGACAGCCCTGTGGATGACGCCGAGGCGCCGGAATTCATCTCGCCCGGCGCAATGGCGTATTTTTTGCCTCTAGACTGGCTGGTCGACGATGGCCACAGATGTAGTCCCTGCCTTGTGTAGGGGAAAGATCGCAGACGGGACAACGGCGTCTCGAAACGCAGACGTATGGAGCGATTCCGTACGCGCGCTTCGAGGCGCTTTTTTTTCATCCATGGATGACGCAACGACGCGGGCACGACGGATGGAGCATGTGGGAGACAGATGCGTACGAGATGGATGCAGTTCCTCGCAGCCGTAGTGGGTGGCGGTGAGGCGCCACCGCGCAATACGGTCGCGGACGTTCAAGACCGCAAGCTCGAACCAGAAGAGGACAGGTCGCGCGAGTCAGCTGACTGGCGGCCAGCGGCACTCCGGACACGGGGCGCTCGCAGACGCGCCGCTTTTCGCAACGGGACGCGGCCGGCGCGCCAACCGGTCTGCAGGACGTGCGGAATAGCGCGTTGCTCCTGAAACTTGTGGCTGAGGGATGATCAGCGCAAGGGTGTCACGCGTGCGCACGGTCGCGGACGTCATCCGCGGCGGCAGGGCGCTGGCTTGCAGCGAGCAGCAAGCGCCTTTCGAGGTGTTCGCTGGCGCGGGCGACGATCTCGACGCGGGTCGTGGCGAGCTGGCGATCGTACTCGTTCACCACGGTCGTGAGTTCACTGATCAACGAATCAGGGAGGTTCCATTCTCCCGTCCTGTCTGCCTCGAAGAGTACCTCGCCGAGATTGTGCTCGACGCGGTCAATGTCGTGGAGATCGAGCCTGCCGAATCCGGCACGGGTGATGTAGCTGGTGATGAGGACGATCTGGCACATGTGATTGACCAGCGACCGGCTGGCCTCGCCGTTACGCAATCGCTCGAGCGCAATCCGCGTGCGCAGCGCCAGATTGGCCGCTTCACTTCGGGACATGGGAAGGAGCAGTGCTTTCGAAAGCGCCCTGGAAGACGGCTGGCGAAGGGATCGGGGCTTGCTGCTGCTGGGCATCTCCAGGTCTCCGGCGCGAGAGGTTTGAGCTCGCCACGTTCCCGATGTTCTTCCCGAGGGGGGAAGGCCGCTCGAATAAACGGGTGGCCTCAGTATTCGGGCGGATTGTCGGGAGCAGGAGCTTAAGGGACGCTTAAGTGTGCGTTCAGCGATGCGGGTCGAGAATGGCGACATTTCTGGAGAGGTCACGCCATGCGCCTGTTGCTGCTAGAAGACGACGGTGTGCTCGCCGGGTCCGTGGTGGAGGCGATGCGGTGCGCGGGCTACGCGATTGACTGGGTGCGTGACCGATGCGAGGCTGAGTTGTCGCTTTGCGACGAAACGTACGATCTGCTTGTGCTGGACCTGGGGCTCCCCGGAGACGCAGGGCTCGACCTGCTGAACCAGTACCGGACGCGCGGTGGCCGCGTCCCCGTGATCATCCTGACGGCGCGGGATGCGGTGCAAAGCCGTATTCGCGCGCTCGACGTCGGTGTGGACGATTACCTGATCAAGCCGTTCGACCTTGAGGAACTTGCGGCGCGTGTACGTGTTCTGATGCGTCATCGAACCAGTCTTGCAGCGCAAGTTTGTGCACACGATGGACTTCTGCTGAACCTGGTTTCCCATGAGGCGAGCCTCCATGGCGTGGCGCTCGACCTGGTACCGCGCGAGTTCAGTCTGCTCAGGGCGCTCATCGAAGAACCGCACCGGGTCTTCACCCATCGTGAACTTTTAGGGAAGATGTACGGCCCGGACGACGCAATCGACAGCAATGCGCTCGAGGTGCATGTGCATCGCCTTCGGCAGAAGATCGGCGCAGAGCGGATCGTGACAGTGCGGGGTATTGGGTACCGCCTGCGGAAGCTCACATGACGCAACTGTAGCCGGTGCTGGCGCAGGCGAAGGCGTCGCAACATCGACCGCCCGCACCTGCACGATCCGTGTCGCGTTTTGCCGGCGCTTTCACACCGGAGCGCGGCCCCGCTATCGTTCCTGCCCCCGCAGCCCGGACAGCACAGCTGCGGCGTCGCCTCGCCGGTTCCGGACGGTGAGCCTGGTGCGGTACAGCCGCCGGGTCCTCGGCGCGGCTTACTTCGATTTCGGTGGCCTGCCGGTCTTGACCGGCTCGACCGCCTTGACGGCCGCAAGCAGGCGCTTCGTCGGCCCGGATGCCAGCAGAAGCAGCCCTGCGCGGACGAGTTCGCTCTTTTTCACGGCGACACCCGCGTCGAGGCATCGCTGTTTGAGCACCGAGAGCTGTTCGTAGTCCGCCCTGGGCATCGTGAAGATGTCGCGCACAACCTTTTCCCGTTTGATGTGCTCCCTGCGGTGCCCGGCAACGCGTCCGGGAGACGCTTCCGCGGACGCTGCCTTCTGGCCCTGTGGCTTTGATCCCGCACGCCGGGCCTTTGCTGGCTGCCCGGCCTCCCCGGTTGCCGTTGCCTCAGCGGACCCTTCGCCCGGGGGCGTACCCTGCCGCTTGCCGCTTCTGTTCCTGGTTGCCTGTTGTTTCATGGTTTTTTCAGGTTTGACAAACCGTATAAACAGTTTATCGTCTTTCTGGTAAGGGGAGTTTTTCAATGCCAGACAAGCACATTTCCAGCCAGTTCGATGCTGAACTTGAACACCTGTCGTCGAGATTCTTCGAGATGGGGGGACTGGTTGAGTCACAGCTGAACGATGCGATGGAGGCGCTCAGACGCTTCGACATGAATCTGGTCGAGAAGGTGATTGATGAGGAGCATCGGCTCAATGCGATGGAAGTCGAGATCGACGCCGAGTGCAGCAACGTCATCGCGCGGCGCCAGCCCATCGCATCCGACCTGCGGCGACTGATGGCCTTCTCCAAGGGCATCAGCAATCTCGAGCGCGCAGGCGATGAAGCACGCAAGATCGCAAAACGGACAAGGAAAATCGCGAATGACGCGACGGGCCGGAATCTGAATATCGCGGAAATCCGGTCATCCGGTCAGAAGGCGGCAATCATCTTCCACGACGCCCTCGCGGCATTCGCCCGTCTCGATACGGTTGAGGCAGCCAGGATCATGCGCGAGGATGAGGCGATCGATGAGCAGTACCGTGCATTTGTGCGCAGGCTGCCGACGTACATGGCGGAGAATCCCCGCGTCATCTCTTCCGCGCTCGACTATGTATCCATTGCGTCGGCCATCGAGCGGATCGGCGACCATGCAAAGAACCTGGCGGAGCTCGTCATTTATGTGGTCAAGGGCAAGGATGTCCGTCACGTTTCGCGCGCCCAGCTTGAGCGGGAAGCCCTGGCGCGTTGAGGCCATCCCAGGCGCGCCATTGTGGCGGAGCGCTTCTGCACGTCACGCATGCGACAGTCGAGACCTGGTGCCGCGGCTGAGCCGTGGCGCCCTGCAGATCTCTGGACCAGAACGCTTCCAGCGCGTTGACACGCTGGCTGTGCGCTGGCGCACCAATGCCACCAGAAATTTTCTGAACAATGGTGTGTGCACATCCGTGCCGTCTGCGGCGCTGATGTACACGGAGGGGTCGCGACACGCCGGAGCGTGCAGGAAAGCCGGCAATATGACGGTACAAGTGGAGCACGGGCATGCCGACGACATTCACGCTGATCGATCTTGCGGGTTCCATCGCACTGCTTGTGCTCGGCACGCAGATGGTCCAGACGGGCATGCAGCGGGCGTTCGGTGTGGCGCTTCAGTCGCTTCTCGCGCGATCGCTGCACGACCGGGGGTACGCCTTCATTGCCGGTATGGGGTCCGCCGCGGTACTGCAAAACGGTGGGGTAGCCGGCTCGATGACAGCTGGTCTTGCTGCGCAGGGGCGCGTCGACCTTGTTCCAGCGCTGGCCGTCATGCTGGGGGCGAACGTCGGTGCGACGCTGATTGTCCAGGTGCTGTCCTTCGATGTGGCGGCGGTCTCGCCAGCACTCGTACTGGTCGGTGTGCTGATGTTTCGCAAGGCGTCGAACACGCGGGCACACGATCTGGGTCGCGCGTTCATCGGACTGGGCCTGATGCTGATTGCGTTGCACGAACTGCTCGATCTCATGACTGAGTACGAAGACGCGCCCAGCCTGCGTGTGCTGCTGGGCGCCGCGTCGACTGTCCCGCTGGTGGATGTGCTGCTCGCCGCGAGCCTGAGCTGGGCTGCGGATTCGACCGTTGCTGCGGTCTTGCTGGTCGCGTCCCTGTGCGCCAAAAACGTTGTGCCGCCGGATACCGCTTTCGCACTGGTGGTGGGTGCGAACCTGGGCGCCGCAATCAAGCCCGTGCTCGAATCGGCTGTTCCTGACGATCCTGCATCAAGGCGGCTTCCGGTGGGCAACCTGCTGATCCTGCTGATCGGGGCCGCTCTCGTGCTTGCTGCGCTCGTGCCGGTCGGACTGTTCATGGTCTCCTTGCAGCCCGACAATGGACGTGTGGTCGCGGACTTCCACACGCTGTTCAATGCCGTTCTGGCCGCGCTGTTCCTGCCGTTGCTCTCACCGTACGGCAACCTCCTCGGCCAGCTGATGCCGGCATTCATCAAGGTCACTGACCCGGCAGGATCGGCTCATCGCGATCAGGCGGGTATGCCGGTTACGACGGAGGCACATGACCGTCCGATGCGCCCGGCACGGCGCATCGGTACCGATCCCGGCGAACTGCTGGTTGGGGGCCGTCAGCCTTTGCGGGAGCGCGATCACGTTCCCGGCAGAGACGCGTGTCGCACGGACGTGCTGGATCGAGGCGACTCCGGCGGAGGGGACCGGCTGGCGTCAAGCGACACGATCCTGGATGCAGAGGACGAACGGCGGGACAATGCCCGAGCAGGACCTCAAATGCGCGACACGTCCACACTGCGCGTCAGGGGCGACCTTGCTGAAAACGGGCGCCGTACGGTGGACGGTACAACGGACCGCAGTGTGCGTATGCGTTACGAGCCCGCCCGATCGGTCTGGCTGACACTGCAGGACCTCCGGATCGTGCGACAGGCGGAACCGACAGGAGACGAGGGGCAGTCGGTCCTGGCGACATACATACAGGGAACTGCGCATCTGGACGACGCAGATCTGTGTGTGGTCGGCGAACCGCAGACCAGGCAACACGCCGTCGGCGTCACGTTCGCAGTCCGTGAGCTCAACGAAGGGGATCATCGGGGCCTTCGCGAATGGCAGGATGAGCTGGGCATCGCGTTTTCGGATGTCCCGCTCGGCACGGCCAGACTTGGCTACAACGCAGCGGATCCTGAGATACAGGAGCCCGCCCAGTGGTGGGCATCGTTCCACGTGCCGGCAAGCAGCATGCAGGGCCTTATCGAGGGTATCGACGCCGCGCGACTTACGGACGTCAAACTCGCGCTGTCCATGAGGCATCTTTATTCGAGCACACCGGAAGCCGCAGTTACGCAGGGTGACCCCTGCGTGTTTCTCAGGCCAGACAGCGTCAACGCAACCGGTTTGCCCGAAGTTGCGACAGGATACGTCACCCATATGGCATTCGAGCAGGCCAGGCTCAGGCTTTGCGAGCCGGATGAAATATGTCCACGTGATGATGCGCTACCCGGCGGCGGTGGCATTCAGGAATCCGAAGCAGTTCGCCTGCTTGGCGAGAAAGTGGGAAGTCTGGTTGTTCTGGTGAAATGGCTTGCCGCACTCATTGCGGTGCTGCTTGCTGTTTTTGCATTCGCTAGGCATTGACCGCGGGTGCCTGCCGCAGCAGTTTGCCGGTCATGCTGCGGTGTCGAATCAGTCTTATGACCGGGAGTTCATTGCGGCCTGAAGCCGGAACGGGAGCCACCCATCCTGAAAGCGGGGCACCCGTTGTGAGTTTCACGGACTGCTCGCAGTGAACAGCGACGTTGGGGGGACGTAAATGAAAATGTCTCACAGATTGCGGTCTGATCCGGCCGGGCCAGTTTGGGGGCTGACTATGGGGATGCTCCTGATGGCGATCGGGATTGGCATCTGGGTCTTTGTGAAGGCATCGCAACCCGGCGATTTCTTCGATGAATCGCTTGCGATGGCAGCAATGGTTGTCGGCGCCTTTCTGGCTGTTTATGCCGGAAGGGAGATCAGACACGGACATCGATGGTTCCACAAGTGGTAGCCGCGGCAGCACCCGTGGAGGCTTATCCGGACCAAAGCCGGAAGAAGCCCTGTCGAAGGATGGCGGGCAGCGCGCGGATCTCGCGGGCCGAGCGGATTTCCTCTTTTCCCAGCCAGACTACGCCTGAAGCGCTGGTACATTGTCGTGGTGTGGCAGGAGCACCCGTTGCCGGTATGCCCCAGCCTGTGGCTGGGGCCCGACTCCCTGAGCGACGTTTCGATTTGTCAGAAAAATATAGCACGTGCACTGAAACCTGAAAGCATGAAAGAGCGAGCAACTGTTGTGTGCTGGCAGCGCGAGAGAATTCTCCTCGTGGAGCGCGGGCGAACCAGGTGGTCGCTACCTGGCGGTACGATCCGGCGCGACGAGTCGCCGGTCGATGCTGCCCGACGCGAGCTCAGCGAAGAAACCGCGCTTGGAGGGCACGAGCTGGGGTACCTGTTCCAGTTCGGCGGCCTGAACAAACGCCATCACGTGTTCTTCTGCGTTCTGCCCGATGATGCAAGACCGCGTCCGTGCAATGAAATCGTGCGCTGTCGCTGGTTCAGTCCTCGCAAGGTAGGGACACTCGTGGCCAGTGTGCCAACGCGGGCAATCGTCGCGTTGCTTTTCGGTTCAGAAGTGGCTGCCTCGGGTTTCGTCTCCCCGACATGATGCTCGCGGGAGCATGTCGCTGGCATGGCAAGCGCGCTGCCAGGCGACTCCAGCTTGCCTGGAGTTCGGGGGCTCGCTGCCCGGATGCATGCGGCGCGAACACCCCAAACTGCTGGTAAATTCCATGCGGCGCCCGGCATGGACAGGTGTGACCGAACGGATGACGTCACGCCGGCTAATCTGCCGCTTTTGTGCCCATCGTCATTCCTTCGTGTGCAGACTGTCCAGCGAACGTTTGCGCAGCCGGGTTTCGTGAAGCGCTCCCGCAGCGTCGAGTACGGGATAGGCTGTCGAACAGAAGAGCGAATTCAGCCTCTTCATGTTGCTGATCAGATCCAGGTGCAGGGCGCTGGTTTCCACACTGCGAAGCGCCTGTCCCGCAAGCCGGTCCAGATGCTTGTGAGAATACACTCGCTCCAGATCGCGAAAACGCTCCTTTTCGGCCAGAAGCTGCTCCGCACAACGCAGGTCGTTGTTGAGGAAAACAGACAGGCCGAGCCGCAGATTGCTCACAAGTCGCGCGTGCAGATCATCGAGTTCCCCCAACCCTTCCTCAGAAAAGGCGAGTCGCTGGGATATCTTCTTCTCTTCGATGTCGCCCACGATGCGCTCGATGATGTCGCCGGCGTGTTCGAGATTGATTGTGAGGGAAATGATGTCGGTCCAGCGACGGCTCTCGGCCTCGTCCAGCTGTTCACGCGAGATCAGCGTCAGGTAATTTTTCACTTCGGCGTACAGGTGGTCAACGTCATCGTCCATTCGCATGGTTTCGCGAGCGAGGGCGAGATCATTGCGCCTGAGCAGTTCAGAAACGTTCTCCAGCATCACACTGACGATGTCGCCAATCCGGAGTGCCTCACGCGAGGCGTTCGCCAGGGCAAGGCCGGGCGTGACAAGCCCAGCGGGATCGAGATGCAGTGGGCGCAGTTCAGCTGTCGTCGATGGACGGTCAGGCAACAGTCTCCGGCTGATGGCGGCAACCCTGTCGACCATGGTGAGGCAGGCGCAGCATCGCACGGTGTTGTAGATGAGGTGGAAGCCGACTACCGCTTCACGTGGATTCGCGATGATTACCGGCAACGCGCGTGCAAGTAGCGATGCGAACGGCAGGATAATCAGCGCACCGAGCAGTTTGAATGCGAAGCTTCCCGCGGAGAGGCGACGAGCCGCTGCGTTTTGAGGCCATGCACTGATCAGCGCGAGCAGTCCGCTGCCAAGATTTGCGCCGACAACAAGACACAATGCGACCTTCAGCGAAATGACGCCGGAAGAGGCGAGCGTCGCGGTCAACAGAACAGCGGCGAGGCTCGAATACGAGAGCATTGCAAAGGCCGCGCCGACTAGCGCATCGAGCACGGTGTCGCCGGTCAGGGCACTGAACATCACCCTGACTCCTGCACCCTGCATCATGGGTTGCGCGGCTTCCACAATCAGATGAAGGGCCAGCAGGATCAAGCCGAGTCCGATAAGCGCTCGGCCCGTCTGACCTGCGCGCGTTTGCTTGCGGGTGAGAAAAAGGGGCACCCCAACGAGAATCAGCAGCGGCGAGAGCCAGGACAGATCGAGTGTCAGCACCCGCGCCATGAGTGCGGTGCCAACATCCGCGCCCAGCATGATGGTCAGTCCGCTCGCCAGCGATACCATGCCTTGTGCGGCAAACGACGTGATGATAACGGCGGTGGCATTACTGCTCTGTACGAGACTGGTGACGCCCAGTCCGGCGAGGAAGGCCTTCAGCCGGCTACCCGTGCTACGACCCAGTATCGCGCGAAGGTCCGCGCCGAACACGCGCAGGATGCCGGTACGGACGATGTGTGTACCCCATACGAGGAGTGACACACCGGAGAGCAGATTCAGAAGGATCAACACGATAGTCGACGGCTACAGCATGGTTAGTGCGCCCTGTTGTGGGGGCAACCCCATAACAGCGCTTGATGCGGCAATAGTGCCACATGGTTTGACGATATTCGACTGGACCGGAAACCAGGCTCGCGCGTTAAAGCAGCCGGGTTGCGATCCACCATCCCGTTGCGGCCAGCACGGCTGAAGCGGGGATCGTGAGAACCCAGGCCCAGACGATATTGCCCGCAACACCCCAACGCACGGCGGACAGCTTGCGCGTTGCACCGACTCCTACAATCGCCCCCGTGATGGTGTGCGTGGTCGATACAGGAATGCCGAACCCCGAGGCGAGAAATAGCGTGAGTGCCCCTCCCAGCTCTGCACAAAAACCACCGACCGGCTTGAGCTTCGTGATCTTTTGACCCATCGTCCGTACGATGCGCCAACCGCCGAAAAGGGTCCCAAGGCCCATCGACGCGTAACATGCCGCGGCCACCCACAGTGGCGGCGCATCGGCGCTCTGCGAGGCATATCCCGTTGCAATCAATAGCATCCAGATAATGCCAATGGTCTTCTGCGAATCGTTACCGCCGTGTCCGAGGCTGTAAAGACCCGCCGAGAGCAGTTGCAGTTTCCGGAACCGGCGATCCACCTTGCCTTGTGGCACACGGAAATAGATCCAGGCGATGCACAGCATGAAACACGAGCCGAGCACGAAGCCCAGCACCGCGAAATGACGATGAAGGCCACGGTCTTCATGATGCCGTTGACGTTCAGCGCGCTCCAGCCGGATTTGGCGAGTGCCGCGCCGACCAGTCCACCGATCAGCGCATGAGATGAGCTGGAGGGAATGCCGTAGTACCAGGTAATGAAGTTCCAGCCAATCGCGCCGACAAGTGCACCGAACACCACGTAGTGGTCGACTATTGCCGGGTCGATCGTGCCCTTACCGATCGTGGCGGCGACTCCAAGGTGGAAGACAAAATACGCAATGACATTGAACAACGCTGCGAATGCAACCGCCTGATGAGGCTTTAGAACACCGGTGGACACCACGGTCGCGATGGAGTTCGCTGCATCGTGGAACCCGTTCATGAAATCGAAGACGAGGGCTATCGCGACGAGCAGGATCACCGTCCAGATGACGAGTTGAATCGTGTGCATGTTCGGACCTGCTCAGGCGTTTTCGAGCACGATGCCCTGGATTATCTTGGCCGCGGCCTCGCACTTGTCGGTGATCGTCTCGAGCAATTCATAGACGCTTTTCAGCTTGATCAGTGTCTTGACATCCTCCTCCTCCCGGAAGAGCCGCGAGATCGCGATGCGCAGCAACCTGTCAACGTCTGATTCAAGCTCGTCGATCTCCTTGCAGCATCGCAGGATCTGTTGCGCCTGCTTCATGTCAGAAAGCATGCTGACCGCCTGCTGAACCTGAATTGCCGTTCGTGTGCTCAGGCGCGCAAACTCGATCGCGTCATCGGGCAGCGCCTGCACGTCGTAGAGCGTGATGGTGTTCGCGACGTCCTCAATGACGTCGATGATGTCGTCCAGCGTGTTGATAAGCTGCTGGATTTCATCGCGATCAAGTGGCGTGATGAATGTCTTGTGCAACAGGTCGTTGCACTCACTCGTGAGCTTGTCGGCGGACTTTTCGATGATTTTTATGTTGCGCCGGTGACGCTCCGCGTCCTCAAGATTCTCGATCAGCTTTTCGAGAGCCTGGCTGCCATCCACGATATAACGGGCGTGAGCATTGAAGAGCTCAAAGAAATTACCGTCTCTGGGCATGAACCGGCCGAACATAGGGTGTCCCCTCGGGTTTGACGGTGCGCCGCTCGCTCCGTCACACAAATGACACATATTACCGTTGTTCGAGCTGTGCCTGGCTGAGCCAAAATTCGGTGACTTTCGCTCCACGAGGCAGGGGGGCGGCAAGTATCTGATCAGCATGAACGGCCCGGACTGCGTTACGCCTGCTCAATGGGAGGCGGGTGGGCCGAAGCGATGGCATGAAGGATCGCTTCACGCGATGACATCGGACGGTCAAAGTACAATTGGCGAACGGCAGAAACAGGATGAGCCCTGCCCGACGCAATTCCGCTGCGCAACAGCTTTCTCCGGGCCGGCCAATCAACGATGGCGTTCCTTGTTCTACGTTGTGCGCCCGGCATCGCGGATCGTGAGGCCGAAAGTTGTGTCGAGCGATTGAGGCTCACGCGCTTTCGTCGTACCCGCTTGACCGAGAATTCGATGCCGGACTGAAAATGCCCGTTAGCGATATAGCTGCGCTTCGCGGGCACGTCGAGAATGACCGCTCACTAGCGAGGTGGCAGGCGCTAGTCGACCCCTTGGCCGCCACCCGGTCCATAAGGTTGGCGAGGACCGTTCTCACTACTTCATCGGCCACTCACCCAAGGGAGCGTGTGCTACTTGCTGGCGAAATCCGTCATTGCACGCAGGACCGCCATTGTGGGACTCGTTTCGCTTCCCAGATGCGTCTCCGCCCGACAGGCCACTACCTCTTACGCAAGCGATGGTTCGTCGCTTTGAACGCACGAGCGTTAGTTGTTTGCCATACTTCCGTGAGAATGTCGTTACTGTCCGCTGGTTGTTCCCGTTACCTGTTCAAAGGCCGCAAGCAGCAGTTCCGTGCATGGTGTTCAACTCAAATGGGGGCGGATATGGCTTCCGGAAGAAACAGCGGCGTCAACCGAACAAGCCCAACGTATTCCTGCTTCTGTAACAAGGCGCTTGCCCAGTATGCGAATCGCCGCATCGGCGCCGACCTCGCGCGACGCGGATTCCTGATCGGCATGGGGGCGACCATGCTAAGTGCCGTGCTCCCGGAACTCGTTCGGGCGCAGGGTGCGAGTCCCGCCGCCGCTGCGCCGCAGCCCGTCACGTTTACAAATTTCCGACTGTTCGACGGCAAGTCCGCCGGTCTGCGCGATGGGATGTATCTCGTCGTCGAAGGAAGTCGCATCTCACAGCTTGGGCAAGGCCAGCCACCCGCTGCCGGCACGAACCGCACAATCGATTGCGGCGGCAAGGTGATGATGCCGGGGATGATCGAGATGCACTGGCACGCCATGCTCGCCTCGCTCCTGATCCAGACGATCTTGCAGGCCGACCTGGGCCTGGTGTATCTGGCTGCGAGTGCGGAAGCCCAGCGTACGTTGCTGCGTGGTTTCACGACGATACGCGATGTGGGCGGCCCGGCATTCGCGCTGAAACAGGCTATCGACGCAGGGATGATTCCTGGCCCGCGTATTTATCCGTCCGGTGCGATGATCACGACGACAGGTGGTCATGGCGATTTTCGCCCGCTCACGGACATCCCGCGTACGACGGGCGAAGTCAGTGCGCAGGAAAGGACCGGCGCGAATGCGATCGCCGATTCGGCGGACGAGGTGCGGTTACGCGTGCGCGAGCAGTTCCTGCAGGGCGCAACGCAGATCAAGATCGTGGGAGCCGGCGGCGTATCCACGCCGCGCAGCCCACTCGACATGCTGACCTTCACCGAGCAGCAACTGCGAGCAGCCGTCGAAACCGCGGGCGATTGGGGGACCTATGTGGCCGTTCATGCGTACACGTCAGAAGCCGTGAAGCGAGCGGTGGCAGCAGGCGCGCAATGTATCGAACATGGTCATCTGATGGACGATCATGCAGCCGAGATCATGGCGAAGAACGGGACATGGTTAAGTACCCAGCCATTCGTGAACGAAGACGACGTCGGGCCGCTAGCGGGACCGATCCTCGACAAGTTCCGGGAAGTCATCGTGGGGACCAACAACATGTACAAACTCGCACGCAAGCACGGACTCAAGGTGGCGTTCGGGACCGACTTGATCTTCTCGCCGGCGGTGGCGGCACGCCAGGGTTTGATGATTGGCAATATGACGCGCTGGTACAACGGCTCCGAAATTTTGCGGATGGTGACAGGGGGCAACGGGGAGTTGCTAGAGCTCTCAGGAAAGCGTAACCCCTATCCCGCCAGGCTGGGTGTGCTGGAGCAGGGTGCATGGGCCGATTTGCTGGTCGTCGGTGGCAACCCGCTCGACAATGTGGGACTGCTCGCCGATCCCGACAAGAACCTGAAGCTGATCATGAAGGATGGGCGCATCTATAAAGATGCCATGCAGACCTAGACCTGCCTCTATAGGTTGTTGAAGAGGTGACGGCGAATCATGTCGGCGGCTGGCCGGAGCGGCGCGGCGTGAAGTCCGATACACGCCGAGATTAAACAGGCGCTACTGGCAGCGGACGAACTGCAAAAAGTCCGCTGTCTGACTTGAGCTGACGTTTGAATGTCAATCAAAGCCTCCTGGTGAGCGGCCGCAGTTGGCCGAAATGGCAAGTTTGGAGCCCGTTCAGACGTGTCAACCTCCTGCGCGGCCCCGATTTTTGAATCCAGTGGTCAGCGATTCAACAGCCCGCATTGGCGGAGTTCTTCGGCAAGCACCTTGTGCCCGGTAAAGACATGTCCGGTCAGGCCTGCCTTACGGGCGCCCGCCACATTCGCTTCAAGATCGTCAATAAATAGCGATTCCGAAGGAGCCGCACCCAGCGAGTCGATGCACTTCAGGAAGGTTTGGGTCGATGGCTTCGCGGCACTGAAGGATGCCGACGCGAACACGTTGCTGCCAAAGAGTTCCGCGATAGGTAGGCACAGGTAGGCGATGTTGTCTGTCACGAGTCGTGGGTTATTGGTCAGAACGGCGATCCTGCACGTCCTGGATACCGTCTCAGCCAGCGCGAGTACCTCGAAGTTCGGTGACATCGACTCGCGACGGGCCAGCAGCCAGTCGTCACGCGACACCCTGCACCCGAGCAGCTTGCCGGTTTCGCGCAGATATGAATCATCATCAATCAATCCAGCGTCGGCTTTCGCTTCCAGTCCGGAACCCCATATCGTTTGCGTGACTTCATCGAATGGGCGACCCGACAGCGACGCGAGGCATCTGACACGGGCGGATCGGTCATAGTGTGCGAGGACATCGTCCATGTCGAACAGGACAAGCGAGATTGGCATTCTGAAATCGGGACGGTTTGGGGGGGCGGTATATCGTTGCGGGCCACCAGCGACTAAAACCTGGAGCCGTGGACGATTGTCGACGATCCAACCATTATTGTCGAATGCCGCTTGTGGGCAACTTTCACGCCGTGGTTTTAAGCTCCAGTGTCGCGAGACGCAAGAGTCGATTTCGCATGCTTAAGGCTACCCTGAGCGGAGCATCCACCTACCGTCTGATGCCGCTCGAAGCGCGGCTCGTTCAATTGCAGCCGTATCAAAGCACCGGCGAAATGTGGGCCGTTGATCCGTTCCGGCTGGCATCGGAAGTTGACCACACACCTGCGTAGTCCCTTCATAACCGCACGCAGCGTTCAAGGGCTGAATGTCCAGCACAGTTGTCGCACCGGTGGCCGCGCGATCATTGAGCGTGCCGCCAGTCAAGATGACTTGATTCGCGGCCCGTGCGCGCTCGGGCGTTTGTGATGTGCTGCACAATCGGAGCGCGACGCCGACCGGGTACGTGACGATCGTGAGATTGGTGAGCTTCGCAAATTAACGAGAATGGCGATTGCGGTACCGGCATCGGCGAATACTGTCTGACCGTCGTGAATGCTGCCGACCGCGGGCCTGGCAACCACCGTCTTCACCCGGACGCGCATGCAGGTGTGTGCGTAGGTACCCGCGCCTCATTATCGGCGGGCATGGCGCCGCCATGTATGCGCCGCCCTTTTCCAGGTCGAGGACGTGGCGGCGCAGCGTTTTGCGCGACACGCCGGGATCCACCATGATCCTCTCGTTCGAGACACGGCCGAGCATCGACAAGCGGCGCATATCTGCGCGTACGAACAGCTCAATCGTGGGATCTGGCAATCGGGGTTCCGTCGGCGCGACGGTATGCAGCCCGCATCCGCCAAAACGCGAAGTTACACGTTTTCGACAGCTTGCAAAATTCTGGATTTAAATCTAGCCTGCACCAGCAATCGGCGGATCTCTTCAACGCACTACCTTCCATCCGGGAACAGCGATGACGATGAAGCGTATCTGGGCGTGCCGTGTCCTTTCGATCTCTGCAACGGCTGGACTGGCTGCGGGCGGCAGTGACCCTGCATCGGCTGCGCCACCGGACGCGCTTGTGGCAGCCGCCAGGCAGGAAGGGCAGTTGACCACGATCGCCCTGCCGCATGACTGGTGCGGGTACGGCGCGCTGATCGCCGCATTCCAGAAGAAGTATGGTATCCATGTCAACGAACTCAACCCTGACGCAGGCTCGGGGGACGAGATCGAAGCGATCAAGGCGAACAAAGGCAACAAGGGACCACAAGCGCCCGACGTGATCGATGTCGGCCTGTCGTTCGGACCATCCGCGAAAAAAGAAGGCCTGTTGCAGCCTTACAAGGTATCGACGTGGGACTCGATCCCGGCAGCTTCCAAGGACGCGGAAGGCTACTGGTACGGCGACTACTATGGCGTGCTTGCGTTCGAAGTCAACGCGGACATGATCGACAAGGCGCCGGCCGATTGGGGCGATCTGCTCAAATCGGACTACCGCAATGCGGTCTCGCTCGCCGGTGACCCGCGCTCGGCGAATCAGGCCATTCAGGCCGTCTATGCCGCCGGCCTTTCGCAAAGCAAAGGCGATGCAACGAAGGCGGACCGGACGGGCCTCAAGTTCTTCGCCGATCTGAACAAGAGCGGCAACTTCGTGCCGGTAATCGGCAAGGCCGCATCACTGGCACAGGGCACGACGCCGATAATCGTGCGTTGGGACTACAACGCGCTTGCCGATCGGGACACGCTCAAAGGCAACCCGAAGGTACAAGTCATTGTGCCGAAGACAGGCGTGGTGGCGGGCGTCTATGTGCAGGCGATCAGTGCCTATGCGCCTCATCCGAATGCCGCAAAACTGTGGATGGAATTCCTCTACTCTGACGAAGGGCAGCTCGGTTGGCTTGCCGGTTATTGTCATCCGATGCGCTACAACGAACTCGTCGCGCAGAAGAAGGTGCCGGCAGCGCTGCTCGCGAAGCTGCCACCTGCATCGGCCTACGGCAACGCGGTCTTTCCGACGCTCGATCAGCAGAACGCCACGAAGGACGTCGTGACCAAAGGCTGGGATCAGGTCGTTGGCGCGAACGTGAAGTAGGCACGCGAGACCGCCGGGATGAGCGCATCTCCGCAGCCAGACGCCTCGGGCCCGGACTTGCTGACGCCTGCCGGGCCCGCGCCGAAATCCGGTCCCGTGCGCGACAGCGGCGGGGCAAGCTGGCTGACTTATGCGGGCGTCGTGCCGTTTTTCGCATTCGCGCTGCTATTTCTTTTATTGCCCACCGCGCTTCTGATGATCGGCGCGTTTCAGGATGCGCAGGGGCACTTCACGCTGGAGAATCTTCGCGAGCTGTTTGAGCCGGCCGTACTCGATGCCTACTGGATCAGCGTGAAGGTGAGCGTCGCCTCCGCGACCGGCGGGGCGATCTTCGGCGTGCTGCTCGCGTGGGCCGCGGTGCATGGTCGGTTACCCGCGTGGATCCGCCCAACGCTCATGACCTTTTCTGGCGTCGCGTCCAACTTCGCGGGAGTGCCGCTCGCCTTCGCGTTCATCAGTACATTGGGGCGCGTGGGTCTCGTGACGGTGCTCGCACGGAAATATCTGGGCTTCAATCTCTATTCCACCGGGTTCAGCATTCTGAGCTTCCTCGGGCTGACCATTACGTACCTTTACTTCCAGATTCCGTTGATGGTGCTCATCATCACGCCGGCGCTCGATGGCCTGAAGCGCGAGTGGCGCGAAGCGTGCGACTGCCTCGGCGGCACGGCGGCGCAATACTGGCGCTACGTCGGTCTGCCGGTCCTCTGGCCGAGCTTTCTGGGTGCGGCCCTGGTGCTGTTTGCCAACGCGTTCGGCGCGGTCGCCACGGCTTACGCGTTGACTGGCAGTTCCCTCAACATCGTTCCTATCCTGCTGTTTGCGCAGATTCGCGGCGACGTGCTGCATAACCAGAATCTCGGTTACGCCCTCGCGCTCGGCATGATCGTAGTCACGGGCCTGTCCAACGGTGGCTACATCTGGTTGCGTGCGCGAGCCGAAAGGGGGCGCTGATGAAATCGCAATCGCGCGCGGGCGCGTGGGTCACCGTGATCATCGGCACACTGTATTTCTTGATTCCGCTCGCCGCGACCTTCGAGTTCAGTCTGCGGATGCGTCGCGACACGTACAGCTTCGATGCGTACCGCGTTGTCCTGGGAGATCCCCATTTTCAGGCTTCGTTCGGCTATTCGGTGTTGATGGGGTTGCTCACCATCGTGATCGGAGTGCTGCTCGTCGTGCCGACGGCGTATTGGGTGCAACTGCGCTTGCCGAAGCTTCGGCCGGTCGTGGAGTTCATCACCTTGCTGCCGCTCGTGATACCGGCCATCGTGATCGTCTTTGGCTACCTGCGCATCTACAGCAGCAGTTCGATTTTGCCGTTCACCAGTAACGAACGCGCAACCGATCTGCTACTCGTATTCGGTTACGTCACGCTGTCGCTGCCTTTTATGTACCGCGCCGTCGATGCGGGTATGCGCGCCGTTGATGTACGCTCGCTGACCGAGGCCGCCGAATGTCTCGGCGCGGGCTGGGCGACGATCCTTTTCCGCGTGATTTTCCCTAACGTGCGCTCGGGAATTCTGTCTGGCGCGTTCCTGACGTTCGCCGTGGTGATCGGCGAATTCACGATCGCGAGCCTGCTCGATCGCCCGGCGTTCGGACCGTATTTGCAGCTGATCGGCGCGAACCGCGCTTACGAGCCCTCGGCGCTGGCGATCATCGCCTTCATTGTCACGTGGGCATCGATGGGTTTGATCCAGGTGTTCGGCTCGGCGCGCGCGCTGGCCAGCCATAAAACTTGAGCCGGTGAGGCCGCGACCCATGGCATTTCTCGAGATCGACAATCTCCACAAGGCGTTTGGGGCGAATGTTGCGGTGCATCAGTTCGACATGAACATCGCACAAGGCGAATTCATCACCTTTCTCGGCCCGTCGGGCTGCGGTAAGACGACCGTACTGCGTATGATCGCTGGATTCGAAACGCCCACGCGCGGCGCGATCCGCCTGAATGGTCGTGACGTCACGCGTGTGCGCACGCGCGATCGCGCCGTCGGCATGGTGTTCCAGTCCTATGCGTTGTTTCCGAACATGACGGTGGCTCAGAACATCGGCTTCGCGTTGAAGGTCGCAAAGCGTTCAGAGAAGGAGACGAGCGGGCGTGTTGCAGAGATGCTGGAACTCATCAAATTGCCGCATCTCGCCGGGCGCTATCCGTGGCAGTTGTCCGGTGGGCAGCAACAGCGTGTGGCCCTGGCCCGTGCGCTCGCAAGCAAGCCACAAGTGCTGCTGCTCGATGAACCGCTTTCCGCGCTCGACGCAAAAATTCGCGTCTCGCTGCGCGAAGATATACGGGCACTGCAGCGTGAGCTCGGCATCACCTCGATCTTCGTCACGCACGATCAGGAAGAAGCGTTGTCGATGTCGGACCGCATCGTCGTAGTGAACGACGGGCGTGTCGAGCAGGTGGGGGCGCCGCTCGATATATACAATTTTCCGCGCACACGCTTTGTCGCGACGTTCGTGGGAACGCTCAATATCCTGGCCGGGCGTGTGATCGATCCTGCAACGGGGCGCATTGCCGTTGACGGTCAGGAACTCGTGACATCGCGGCCGCTCCCATCGGACGATGCCGGCAAGGAGCGTGTGCTGGCGTTGCGTCCCGAGGCAATTCTGCTGGAGCCGCCATCGAGCGACCGCAACTCGCTGGCGGCGACGGTTGAAGAGATCAGCTTCCTCGGTTCCGTGGTGCGTATTCGCGCGCGGGTCAGCAGCGCAATCGTCACCCTCGATGTCTTCAATGATCCGAACCGGATCCTGCCCGAACGCGGGCAGCCAGTTGCGCTTGGCTTTTCGCACGACAATCTGCTTGTGCTGGATGAGAACGTGCACTAGCAGGGATCGCTGATCGATAGTCAGCAGTACGCTCACATCCACAACCAGAACGCGTAGAAGGCCGGGAAGAAGGCCGACAAGCCCCCGCGTGAAGCGATGGATCCGTTGCCAAAGACTTTCATCACGCCGTTCAATCGCAGAGCGCGTGCAGTTGGCACCGAGCCTTGAAACAAACGCCCCACATCCTGAAGGCGTACGAAGATAGCTGCAACGAGGCTGATGTAGAGCTGCAATCGATCCTGTTCGTCGAAACCTCGAAGACCTGGCGCAAAGGGCGTTCAAGGAGACAGATTTAATGTGCTCTACGGGTGTTGATGTGCTGGACAACTTCCGCTACGCATCATGACTGCCGAGCTAGCGAGGGGATACACTATAACTTGCGATGGATACCGGAGGCGGAGATGATTAATTCTGACCCCCAAAGCACTTTCCGAGGACTACCGCTTACACCAGAGCAGGACGCGGAAGTGCGGCACTATATCAAGGTCCGAACGCAGCACGGGTTGCCCTGGGATACGGCGGAACTGCGCGCGATGCTCAGAGATATGCTGCAGCCCCCAGTTGACGACAACGGTGATGTTGATCCGGCTGAGGCTGAAATAAAGGGAGCCGCCGAACGTGCGACGGGATTGGTCGATGAGGAGATAGACCCTATCGAGGCGAATGAGGAGCAAAACGCGGCGATGGAGACGGAGTGGATGAAAGGACCCAGACGTTAGGACTCCGAGTACTCATGGTTGTCGATCGGGTCTCGTACAACGGCTCCATGTGCGCTGCGCTGCATATCTAAAGGATCCCTGATTATATTGCTGGAATGACGCGGATAACGATGGATGCCGTGTACGCGCTACTTGGCTCACGTTAGTGACAAGCAGACAGGCGAGGCAGTTGGACAGGGTTCTTGTTCCGCCAGGAAAATATCACTTGAAACCGTAGTTTGGTTGTCCTTCTCAGTTCGACCCTCAACGGTCGGTCGTCATCAAGCGCTTGCGATGGCCGCTGGCGAAGTACAACTGCCCTTCAATCAGTCTAGTTGGCCGTCGAGTCAACGCATATCGCCAGCGGTCACACCGACACGACAAAGCTTCCTGACTTCCTAGGATTTGTCGTCGGTATAGCTCTCTCGCGGAGGGTAAACGCCGGCGAGGCGGGCGATCAGGATCGCCACGAACAAGCTGCCGGCGATCTGTTCCATCATGCACATGCCGCGTGCCGGGCGCGTGAGTGGCGTGATGTCGCCGAAGCCTGTGCTCGTGAGGACGGTTATGCTGAAGTAAAGCGCGTCGGCATAAACGAGTCGACCCGGCTGCCCGACGATCATGTACGACTGCGGATAGAAGAATCCGATGATCGCGTAGATGTACGCCCAGAGGTCACCGATCAACAGATACGCCGCCGCGGCGCCAAACAGCTTATCCGCCGTCATGATCCTCGGCTGGAAAACGTAGCGGAGAAGATACGCTACTGTGATGAAGTAGAGTGAGGCGCTGAACATCCAGGATATAGCAAGGCTCGTCTCGTCGTCGTGCCACAGGCCGAGGTACTGGAACCACATGGCCGGAATGGCGAGTAACAGCACGATCACGAACGGCAGGGTCGTACGGCCGACTGCTGCCACGGTCGCTATTACGAGGAACATATTTACGACGTTCAGGATAAGGCGGCCGCTGTCGCTCGGGGGGACAAACGATACCGCGCCGATGAGCGTGACCAGCACGACAAACAGCCAGAAGCAGCGCTGGTAGAAAATGCGAGACAGCGCTTCGCGCGTGGTACGGATCGCCATGGTGATCTCTCCCCTGGTTCGCATATGTCGCAGCCAGGCAGGCCGGGCCGCGTGTGACGGGAGTATAAAGCGGTAGCGCACCCTGCCGCTGCCGCCTACGTCTCGCGGACGTCGACCCACTTCGTCCCTTCGCGGATTTTTTCGAACGACACGTTGGATCTCTATAACGGCCGTCCCCTCTTGCACGACCCATCCGTCGTTCGCTCGGCTCAAGGTTTTCACGGCTCCCTACGAAACCGTTGCGAAACGAAAGGCACGACCGTTTCGGCGTTGGCCAACGTTTAGGCCACTGCGCCACCTGAGCCGCGAAGTGTCGGGTGCGGCCCGACTTGGCGTCCGGACGCCCGGTGTGTACTTGCTTTCGCGGCTACTCCTTCTGCAGCCGGGCATGATGGTACTTAATCACGTCCATGACCGCAGCCGTCATCACCGAGGTAGAGACTCCGAACATAAGGATGCCGTTGGCAGCTTCGATTGGGCCAAGCATGCGCCATTGCTTGGACATGACAATGTCGCCGTAGCCCAGCGTGATGAAGTTGACCGCCGAATGGTACAGAGCAGTGGCGAAATCGGAAAACTCTCCCAAGAACATGAACAGCGCAGCCCAGATTGCCATTTGGGCGAAATTGCATAGCAAGGTCAGCAGCATCACAGTTACCAATAGCAGGACGTCCACCCATAGCAAGTCCTGACTCTTAACGTTACCTCGGAAGCGCGCGTACCGGCGCAAGCAGACGGCTACCACTACGCCTTGCAGCAGCAGACACAGGACCATAGCCGGAGCGGCGGCCAGTATATTGTGTAGCATGATTGACTCCGTCTTCAGGGGGAGCGCTCTGGTACATAGGCGCCGCATCCGGGACGCGGAGATCGCAAGTTCAAAACTTGCTACCCCGACCAATAATAGAACAAGAACACATTGCGTCAGCCGCATCAAGCCGTGTCCCGCTCCAAATATTGGGCCTGCCGATCGGTCGTTTACCTGAGCGAAGCAGTCGCCTGAATGTCTGAGTGCGGGTGCAGACGAACGACGGCTCATGGCCGACTGTGCGCGTTCGCACGCTTCACCGTAAGCCGCCCGTGGAAACACGTCGTCCTGTAACAGCGGCAGCTTTGTAGCGTCATGGCTCAGCGCGTGCAACCGGCCAGTTTCTGCCTCTCGAACAAATGACGCGACGGTCTGCTTGCAACCTGCAATGTGATGGACGCGCTTGAAAAGCGAGTCTCACCGTCTATCGCTCAACGATCCATTGACAGCGCCGTTGTCTGCGCGCTTCGGTTTGCCAGATTGCCAGTCTGAGGCCGGGGAGTTGCCATAAGGGGCACGTGTGATCATGGAGTCCAACGATAAACAACGATGCTGGAGCCGTTGTAGTCGTCCTTGGTGACCACGTACTCCCCGGTCGATCGAAGGTGCGATCCAAGACCGTACATCGAATCCACGTCATTGCCGACGTACACGTTGCTGGGGTTGCTGTTGGTGAACGTGTTGTCCAGGCTACCCGTCGTCAGATTGAAGGCGTCGATGTTCGGCACGGTGTGGACGTAGCCAACAAAGAGGTAGTTGCCGGCAGCCGTGAGGGACTTCGGATTGGCGCTGGTGAGCGTGATAACTGGGTTCGGGTTGGTCGTGTTGCCAGCAAGCCATCCGTGGTAGACCTCTACGCGAGTTCCGATGCCGGTCCAGTCCGTGCTGCCCGTGATGCGCTGCCCGAGGATCATCGTGTCGCTTTCGGGAAGGTAGATGATGCGGCTCAGATTACCGATCGATGCAGGAACCGGCACAGTCACGGGCGCTCCCCACGACGGTCTGCCATTCGCATCGAACCCGGTCAGCGGCCAATGCCAGATCTGGTTCGTCTTGTCCAGGCCCGCCCACACGTCGCCCCTGCTGTCGAGGCAGAAGCCGTTGCGAACCCGTGCAGTGGCATTGAACAGCGTGCCCGGCAACGCCCCATCCGGGACGGCCGTGTAGCCCTGGGCTGGGTCGAAGTGGAAGAAGTAGAAGCCGTCTGGGTTCTGGTCAGTGGCGACCAGCACCCTGTTTGTTCCCGCGCCCGCAATCATGCCGAAGTGCAGGCCGCGACCCGGATAAGTCACATCGAGGCGGGGGTCGGACGGATACGTGAACGGGTCAATGGTACTGGCGACAAACTTCCAGTCCGCACTACCTGTGCCTGAATAGATGTTCTCGCCGGAATAGAACACGGTTGCGTCAGTCGCCGGATCGGGGGCGGCTATCGCCTCGAAATTCAGTGCGCGCAGGTTGTAGAGGAGCTTGCCTGTCGGGCTGTATGCGTAAAGGTCTGTGCCGCCCGTGCGGCCGAGGTCCCACGAACCTCCCCAAGGTTGGCAAAGTATGTAGAGATTTCCCGCAGCATCTTTACCAATTCCATCAATTCGGGTGAAGCGTAGACTTCCCACCTGTCCTTTCGTACCAGTAGAACTGTCCAGGTATCCTCCCCTCACGCCAAACGTGGAGACCAAAGTGAATGTACGCGTGTCGTAGGTCTTCGCGTTCTGGTCCGGGCCTGCGTCGCCGATCCAGAGGTATTGGGTAGTCGGATCGAAGTAGAGGGCGTGCGGCGCTTCACCAACCGGCAGGGAGAGCGTGTGAAGGATGGTGCCGGTCTGGCTGATCTGGAGAACCGTTCCTTCGGCTTCCTGTGCGACGAGAATATTGCCGTTGCGGTCGAATGCGAGCGCGCCTGGGTCGGTTACAGCAATGTCGCGGAGCCACGTACCATTGACCTGGTAGAGGCGTAGGCGGTTGCCCGGATGATCGCTCGCTACCCAAAAGTTGCCCCAGGTAGCGATGCCGGTGATGACGTCTGCGTGGCGCTCCGTGGTGTCCGAGCTAACCTGGATTTGCTGATCGTTGGCTCCAGTCGCGCGGACGTAGCGGAATACCATGCCGCTGGAGTAAGCGCCATTGACCCGCCCCCACTGGCGCGGAGCCCATAGATAGGTGGTGTTGCCAGTAATCGCGCTGCCCTGTGGTTCACCGTGCGCGCCGATGGATCCGGCATTCAGGCCGTTGTTGTAGATCGCGATGCCACCCTCGTTCTCATCCCATAACGAGGCGGTGTAAATGGTGCCTTCTGGTGCGACCCACATAGACCGGGCAGCATTACCTACGTGAGTGGCGTTAGTCCCAAACGTATTCGCTATCCAGTCGGTCGTGTACTGCCCCTGACACTCTGGCGTAATCGAACTGCTCAGCACAACCGCAAGGAATGCGGCATAGATTCGGTTCATGAGTTACCCCCAAGATCTACAGCACGTGCAGCGGCTGCCATCAGGAGACCGGATGGCCTTTCACTAAGGCGGCTGGCAAGTGAAGCGTGCGGTCCGGCGCGATGAAATCGGCGGTCCTACAGGCCGGCGCGTTACGCGCTTTTTTAGTCGATCGACGTGCTTCTGAAAAATAGTGTTGTGGGCGCGAAACCCGAAGACGAAGCTGAGCCCGAGTGTGCGATAGCGCACCTTTACATTTTTGTGGCGCTTCTATTACATCAGCGGGCTCTGCCGCATCTGGTCATATGGATCAAGGATCGACCGCTCCACTTTTGGAAGCAGCCGTTAAGCTCGGCTGAGCTGGAGGTACGAAATGGGTCTGGTGTGTCCCGTCCGACGAGCAGTCACGACTAACGCGAGGCGGCTGGTACGTACAATCAATTGGTATTGCCTGTGCCGCATACGTGGAGCGCAGAACGAGACGCGTACGTGGACTTTTCCTGCACTAGAATGGGTTATTGCGAGCGTCGTAGACAGTATCTGGCCAGCATGACCTGCAGGATTGTCGTTGGAGGAATGCCATGCCGACTTACCAGTACAGGTGCGAGAAGTGCGGAGATGTTTGAACATGCCGAGCATGTTGCTGAACATGCAACCGCTCATCCGGTTTGTCCGAAGTGCGGGAGCGAAAAGGCTCAGCACATACCCACGCCATTTGTGGCGAAAACATTCAGAAAGAGCTGAAATCTGTCTGACCGAGCGAGGGCATAGTCCTGGCCATGAGCCGTCATCCGCTCACACGGTTGCTCAGACATTGATCCGTCGGCTCCGCTCAATAACCGGCCATTTGGTTCGCAATGTCGAAGTGTTGCGCTTCGGCCTTTTCGGACATTGGGGCGGGCCGGGTTTTGCGTCAGCAATGCAGCGGCGGATTGCTGACGGTGGCAGCATTGAACTGCCGAACGTCAGCTTCCTCCAATGACGAACTCACACTCTCGACCCACACCAGACAATTTGACTCCCGTGAAGTGACGGCCGCTTTGCGGATCAGATCCGACATTCGACCGCGATATAACGCGGCAGCGCATCGTTACGTGGGCGCCCCCCAAAAACGCAAGGCCGCCATCGGCCCTTGGTTCCATGCGTTTCAAGCTTCCGTGTTCTCAAAGAAATACGCGGGCACGTCCGGGCCCCACAGATACAAGGAGTCTTCGGGCGGATGGTTGCCGCCGGGCCACTCGGTGCCTGCGCCGACGTAGTCGATGTTGGCCGAGTATTCCCAGAACGAGCCCCACGGGTCACGCACATACTGAAAGTAGTTCGATCCGAGCACGTGGCGTCCCACGCCCCATCCTTCGAGATAGCCCGCCCGCTGCATCTGCATCTTGCCGAGGCCGACCGCGTCGATATTCGGGACATCCCATGCGCTGTGGTGCCACCCCTTCGCCGCACCGTGCGCGAACGCAACCAGGTGATGATCGCTGCCGTAGCGCGCATGCAGGAACGCCACGATGCCTTCGGACCCGTCCGATAGCGTGAGGCCCAGTGCGCGTTCGTAGAACGCGGCCGCGCCGCGCACGTCTGGCGTGAACATCAGGACATGAGAAAGCCGCGTGGGGCGTGTAACTGGCGCGTCGGCGCGAGCGCGCGCACCGCGCGAATGCGAGGATGCCGATTCCCGGCCCAAAGGCAGCTTGCAGCCGGGCGACGTCTTCACGCCCGCCTTGAGTTGCAACAGATTGCCATCCGGATCGTGGAACCAGAAGCCGTCGTCGGAAGCGAGCCGGGCGGGTGCGGCGGCCTTCGCGCCGGCTGCCAGGATCTGCTCGCACAGCGGCGAGAAGTCGTCGGCAAAACAGTTCAGCGCGAGATACGCGAGTTGCTTGCGCGCTCCCTCGCGGACCTTTGCCCACACGTGATCGCTTTGCGGCGTGCGCAGCAGCAGCTCATCAGGCCGCGCTTCCAGTTCGAGGCCGAACGCGTCGAGGAAGCGCATGGCCTCCCCGAGATCCGGCACATCGAGCGCGAAATGGTCGATCGAATGAATGCCGAAACGCGCGCGATTGATCGTCGTCGATGTCATGAACCCAACTCCAGTGTCACGCGGCCACGCCGCTTGCATGCACCTGCGCGCCGCTCATTGCTCGTGGCGCAGTGCCGAGCATCTGTGTCAGCACGCGCCGCAGTTCCGTCGCGGGGTCCGCCGCGCGCGTGTTGCAGCGCCAGGCGACGAAACGGTCCGGCCGCACCAGCACGCAGCCATCGTCCTCGATCTCGCGTTGTGCTGCCCACTGGCCGTATGGGTCGAACGTAGGGGTTGCGTGTGCGATCTGCACCGCGTCGATCCTGATGCCGAACTCGTCGCCGACCTGCCGTGCCGCGTCGAGCCATGCCTCGCCGCCTCTCCCGGTAAGTACCGTGAAGACGCCATTGCCGACCAGATCCAGCGTCGACACCTTCTCGCCCGCGCGCTCGATCCACGCATGTGGGAGAGAGGCGCCGGGCGTCGTGGTGGGGTGGTAATACAGTTCGGGGTCGCGCAGCGCGGCGGGAAAAGTTGCGCCGTCGCGCACTATCGCGGCCGATTCGTAGCGCTGCCCCAGTTCGACACCATGACAGTTGAACTGATAGTTTTGCTGCTCGACGGCCTGTGCAAGTGCCGTGCGGCGCGCCTTGCCGGTATCGCTGTCCGAGAACAGTTCGTCGAGCGAGGCCCAGCCTTCTGCGGCGCTTTGCCCCTGCGAGAAGCCGAGGGCATTGGCAATCGGCAACATCTCTCCGACCGATTTGATTGCCCGGTTCACGACGCCCTGGGCGACCGGCTGACGCTCGTCCGAGTATGTTCGCAGGAGCGCGGGCGATGCCTCGCCCTTGACGATCATCGCGAGCTTCCAGGCCAGATTGAACGCGTCCTGCACGGAGGTATTCGAGCCGAGCCCGTTGGCCGGCGGATGTCGATGTGCGGCGTCGCCGGCGATCGCCACGCGGCCCTTGACCATGGTGCGCGCGACCATCCGGTTGATGGTCCACTTCGAAACCGCCTTCACTCGAACGGGGATGTCCGCCTCGCCGATGGTGGCGCGGGCGCGCGCGATCACGGCTTCCTCGCTGAGATCGGGCTCGCCCTCTCTCGGGTCGTACATGAAGAGCAGGACCCATTCGTTCCACGGGCGCACGCAGATCCAGGTGCCGCTGCCGACCCAGTAGTCGCTGCCCGGCTGGGTTATCCAGTACAGCACGCCAGGGCGGTGCGCCGTGTACTTCGCCAGATCGACCTCCAGCCAGCAGTTGACCGCGCAGCCAAGTCCCATCTCGCCATCCATCTCGAAGCCGAGATCCCGCGCGACGACGCTCTGCGCGCCGTCCGCGCCCACTGCATAGTCGGAGATCACTTCGATTTCCTCTCCGGTCACGCGATCGACGAGCCGCGAATAAACGGCTTCTTCAGTTTGCCGGATGGATACCAACTCCGTATTGAAGAGCATTTGTGCGCCATATTCGCGCGCCGCCGCGAGGATGACCGGTTCAAGCAGGTGCTGCGGCGCATTGCACATTTGCGAGGGGCTCGCCGCCTCATAGTCGGACTTGCGCCCAACGCCAGTGCCCCATGTCTGCAGCCGCGCGAGTTCCGTGCCGGCAAAGCTGGTCGCCCACACGTTGTTCGACATCAGTTCATGGGGCGTGGCGAGGGCTCGCACGCGATCCTCGATGCCCAGATCGCGCAACACCTCCATTGTGCGCTGATTCGTAATGTGCGCGCGAGGCGAATGGGCCGTGCCAGGGTAGCGCGTGATCGCCAGCACGTCGACGCCATATTTCGCCAGCAATGCGGCGGTCGTGAGTCCGGCGGGGCCTGCACCCACGACGAAAACCGGGACGCGAATCTTTCTCATGTCTCCTCCTTCAGGGGAATCTAACGATCGATCAACGCTGGATCGCCGCGTCTTCATCGACGACAATGTTGCGCAATACGCCAAGTCCTTCGATCTCGACTTCGCATACGTCGCCGGCGCGCATGATGAGCTTCGGCTCGCGCGCCCAGCCAATACCGGCGGGCGTGCCGCTCACGATGACATCGCCGGCTTCCAGCGTGATCGCTTCACTGATCACCGCGATGAGCGAAGCGACGTCGTGCAGCATGTCGTTCGTATTCGCCGATTGCACGACCCGGCCGTTCAGGCGTGTTTCGAGCTTGAGGCCCGCACCGCCTGGGGGCAGTTCGTCTGCCGTGACGAACATCGGGCCGAACGCGCCGGTGCCGTCGAAGTTCTTGCCGACCGTCCATTGCGGCGACTTGAACTGGTACTCGCGCACGGAGCCGTCATTGAAGATCGAGTAGCCCGCTACGCACGAGAGCGCATGCTGTTTCGAAATATGGCGGCCGCCGCTGCCGAGGATGACCGCGAGTTCGCCTTCGAAATCGAGCGAATCGGAGATGCGCGGGCGGATCATGGGCGCGTCGTGTCCGATCAGGCTCGAGTTCAGGCGCGGGAAGATCGTTGGATAGTCGGGCTGGTCATACGGACTTTCCTTCGTGTGATCCGCGTAGTTGAGTCCGATGCATAGCAGCTTGCCGGGGCGTGCGAGCGGCGGCAGATACGTCACGGCAGCGGTCGAGAATTCCTCGGCGCCCGCGTTGAGCGACGTACCACAGGATGCGAGGTCGACGCCACGCGCGAGAAGGTCGTCAAGGGTCGTTTCGCCGAGCGAGCGGATGGTATTGCCCTGCACGATGCCGAGCAGCCGGCGGCGATTGTCGGGGGAAAAGTGGATGTACCGCATGGCGTCTCCATGTGTTGTCAGTGTGGTGGCATATCGAAGCTCGATGAGGGAAGAATAGAAATGGGCTGGCGGCCGCGGTAGATCGCGCGGCCGTACAGAGTGTCCTGTCAAAGGAACAATCGAAAAGGGAGCAACCAACGCACGCGACCGAAACCGGATACCTCGCGCGCGGCGCTCACTCGTCTTTCTGAATGTGCGTGGCGAGATAGTCGATCAGCAGGCGGACGGCCGGCAGCAGGCCCCGGCGAGACGGAAAGACGGCATGGACCAAGCCGCCCTTGGGCTTCCAGCCTGGCACCACGTCAACCAGAGCGCCTTTCTCAAGCTCGTTCTCGACGACCATGTAGGGCAATTGCACGACGCCCACGCCTTTCAGGGCAGCCTGCCGAAGCACCGTCATGTCGTCGGTGATGTAGCGCGGCGCGTGAGGCACGCGCGCCTCGGCGGCGTCCGGGGCGACCAGCGTCCAGGCGTGATCGCGCGGCGGTCCCCAGTCGAGGCTGGGCATGCCGGCGAGATCCGCCGGATGCGTCGCCTTTGGGTGCTGCTTCAGGAGCGCCGGAGTTGCAACGAGCCGTTGCGGACTTCCAGAGAGCACACGCATGACGAGCCCGCTGTCTTCGAGCGGTGGGAAACGCACGCGCAGCGCGAGATCGAGTCCTTCGCCCAGGACGTCGACCCGGCGATTGGTCGCGTCAAGAAGAATTCGCACTTTCGGGTATTGCATCATGAAGTCAGCCACGAGGGCCCCGATGCGATATTCGCCCAGCGTAGTGGGGCAACTCATGCGCACGACGCCCTGGGGTTCAGAAACCCTGCGCTCCATCACCTCTCGGGCGGCATCGGCTTCCACGAGCACCGCGAGGCAGCGCTCGTAGAACTCCTGTCCGGTTTCCGTCACCGAGAAATGCCGTGTGGAGCGGTTGAGCAGGCGAACGCCGTATCTGGCTTCGAGGTCGGCGACGCGCCGGCTCAGCTTGGACTTGGGCATGTTGAGCGCCCGGCCTGCCTGCGTGAAACCATGGTTTTCGACCACTTTCACGAAGTAATAGATGTCGTTCAGGTCGTCCATGACTGTTCCTTTGGCAGAACAATCGAGACATCTTAAAGCATTAAGGGTCCAGACCGTCGTTGTTCCTCGCATGGAACACAGTCGGCATCTTTCGGGACTTCAAGGCGGTGAGTCGTCCGCATAGCATTGGCCGTGCATGCAGATCCGATGTTTCTCGCATCGGTCCTCGGGATCCCACTTTCACTTCCTGCACTGCTTCTGGAGACAACCATGGCAAGCGAACCCATTCGCGACCCCGCGAACGACCCTCTGCTCACCCCGCAGAATGCGGCATTCATCGTCATCGACTACCAGCCGGTCCAGGTGAATTCCATCGCGTCGATGGATCGACAACTGCTGGTCAACAACATTGTGGGCGCCGCCAAGGCCGCGGTCACCTACAAGCTGCCGATCGTCCATTCGACGGTCAACGTGAAGACGGGTCTGAACAAGCCGCCCATCCCACAACTGCGCGCTGCGCTTGGCGACTATCCGACGTACGACCGCACGAGCATCAACTCGTGGGAAGACGTCGAATTCCGCAAGGCCGTCGAAGCAACCGGCCGCAAGAAGCTGATCATGACGGCGCTCTGGACGGAAGCCTGCCTGACGTTTCCCGCGCTCGATGCGCTGAAGGCCGGCTACGAGGTCTATGTGGTCGTCGATGCAGTCGGCGGCACGTCCGTCGCTGCGCACGAAGCCGCGTTGCGCCGTATCGAACAGGCAGGCGGCAAGATGATCAGCGTCGCTCAACTGTTCTGCGAGTTGCAGCGCGACTGGGCGCGCAGCGAAACCGTCCCCGCGTTCATTGACCTGTTCGTTGAAACCGGGGGCACTGCCGGCATCCAGTTCTCGTACGACAAGAACTGACGTAACAGGCGCGCGGCCGGATGCGGTAGCCGTCCGCGCGCCTGTGCGATGTCTGACGAATCGCGAGCAATCGTTGACGGCAGGAAATCGATCAACATGAAGAGACAGACCGCTCTGGCAGTCTGCCTGAGCGCAGCCTGCTTCCACGCCAACCTCTACGCCCAGAGCAGTGTTACGTTGCAGGGCATGGTCGACGGCGGTGTGACCTGGGTCAACAACGAACATGGCGGCTCGGTAACGCAGTTCGACAGCGGGATCTTCGCGCCGAACGTTTTGACGTTCAGCGGAAGCGAGGATCTGGGTGGCGGAACGAAGGCCGTGTTCAATCTGACTTCACAGTTCGATCTCGGCAGCGGCGCGACCATCCCGGGCGCGGGCCAGATCTTTAATCGTACGGCCTACGTGGGGCTGTCCGATGAGCGCCTTGGCGCCATTACGTTTGGTAACCAGTACGATTTCATGTTCGAGACGTTGACGCTCGGTCTTTTTGACGGCGCGTTCCTGTTTGGCGGGCTTTATGATTTTCGCCAGGGACCATTCAGCGCGCTGGGCATACCGAAAAATCCGACCGGCTCGTTCGATTTTGACCGTCTGGCCGGTGCAACGCGCGTGGCGAACGCGGTCAAATATCGTAGTCCATCTTTCTCCGGATTCAGTTTCGGCGCGCTGTATGGATTTGGCGGCATTGCGGGTTCGTTTTCCACCAATTCGACGATCAGCGCAGGGATGAACTACGAGAACGGGCCGTTTGCGGTCGGGATCGCCTATATCGAAGCCAAATATCCTGAACTGGGTAACGGGCATGAAGGAATCCGAAATTTTGGGGCCGGCGCGCATTACAGGTTCGGCAGCGTGCTCGCCATGCTTCTGTACACAAATACAAGGAATGCGGCGAGCGGGGCAAAGATTGACGTCTACAAGGCGGGCGCGTACTGGACGATTTCAGGTCCCTGGTCGGCAGGACTCGACTACCAGTACATGAAGGGAAACCAGGTGCTCGAGAACAACAAGGCTCACCAGATCACCACAGCGGTGCAATACCACTTCTCGAAGCGGACGATGGTGTACGTCGAGGCCGTCTATCAGCTTGCCAGCGGCGACTCCGAAACGACGCAAGCCTGGATCAACGGATTGCTTGAACCCGACGCGGCTGCGAGCAACCGTTCACAGACACTGGCGCGCATCGGGTTGCAGACGAGATTCTGATCGGCTCGCCCGGAAAGATGGGATTGACCATGTCCATTGTTCCATCAGTGAGACACAGAGGGAAACTTCCACCCTCTACCGCCGTCATCGTCGCGCGACTACCCTGTGTTCATACAAGCACGGCCGCGGGCCGTTAAACAGGAATATTCGATGATGAAAAAGATTCTCGGCGCTTACAGCAACCCCAACGCGCATTGGGTCGGCGACGGTTTTCCCGTGCGTACACTGTTCTCGCATCACACCATGGGCCGCCACGTGAGCCCCTTCCTGATGCTCGACTATGCGGGACCGAAAAGCTTTGCGCCGACGGACCGCCGCCTGGGTGTTGGGCAGCATCCGCACCGTGGCTTCGAAACCGTGACCATCGTGTACGAGGGCGAACTGGAGCACCTCGACTCAACGGGTAGCGGTGGCCAGATCGGTCCCGGCGATGTGCAGTGGATGACGGCGGGCGCAGGCATTCTGCATGAGGAGTTCCACTCGCGCGCGTTCGCAAAAACAGGCGGGACGCTCGAGATGGTGCAGCTCTGGGTCAATCTGCCAGCGAAGCACAAGATGACGGCCCCCGGCTATCAGAGCATCGTGGCCAGCCAGATTCCGTCGGTCGACCTGCCGGCAGGCGCAGGACAGGTGCGGGTGATCGCCGGCAACTTCGCGGGCAACGCGGGGCCAGCGCACACCTTCACACCGATGGATGTCTGGGATGTGCGGCTCAACGCAGGGCATGGCGCAGCGTTGACGCTACCGGCGGGCCGGACGCTCGCGCTAGTCGTGCTGCGAGGTCAGGTTCGCGTCAACGGCGACGAACGAGTCATCAGCGACGCGCAACTGGTTCTCCTTGCACGGGAAGGCACCGACGTTCAGCTTGACGCCATGAGCGACGCCATCGTTCTGGTGTTGAGCGGCGAACCCATCGACGAACCCGTAGCTGCGCATGGACCGTTTGTCATGAACACGACCGAAGAGATTCGGGAAGCGGTAGAGGACTTCAACAGTGGGCGGTTTGGACAGATGGCCGCAAAGGATCTACGCACCATGTCACAGTAAGCGCCGCCATAGCATCCGAAGCGCTCCCTGTCCTGACGTCGGACGTGGCGTCTGGCCAGGAGCGCTCGGTTTGGGCAGTCTCGATGACGCGGAGCGGCTTAGAACCGTTCTCGCCTAGGCACGCATGGGCTATCGCGAAAGTTCATACTGTGGCGTGCTGTCGGCTCGAACGAGGATCGCAGAAGCCGAGTGAGCGACAGGGAGGGCGGAGGCGCACGGTCACAGCGCCTTCGGCGGTACAGGATCGGTTACCATCGTGTGAGTTCACTACCAGTACGAGGTTTCGATGTTCGAAGGGCCCCTTCAACATGTCGAGGGCGATGTGTTCTTTGACTACCAGATTGGTGGGCGAGCGCACCGGATACAGGTCATGAGGGACTGCCTCGTCAATGTCTTTCAGTCAGATGGTACGAGGGAGGGTAATGAGGTTGTACTACGCCAGAACTTTGAGCAAATCCTGCGGGTTGCCGCGGACAAGTTGGGCCGCGGCGTATTTTCACCGATCCAGATTCGGTCTGCAGATTTTTGAACACTGGTCGATTCTTTCGTCGGCGTTGATCTCTGACCACCGCCAGAACTTCTCAGCGGTTGCGATTCGCGCCCATGAGCGGCATCGGTCGATCCAACGCGTCTACAAAATGCCTGTGGCGTCGTATCCAATGACCGAACTACTGAATCGGTTTTTTGCTTGATGAGCTTCGATGGCTGCGATCTTTTTGCGGTGGTGTTTGTACAGATGTCCATCTGCTTTGTTTCGATATAAAAAAGGTCCGTTCCCGTCGATTGACGCCGGGCTTGTCGTCCCCATTTACGCCACTTCTCGTAGCACATCACTGCATCCCGAAAGCCCCGAAAACGGCGCTGCTCCTGACGGCAACTATCCGTTATCGTATGAAAGATCGTGCTGCAAACGTGGGTAACAGCTGCGTTTTTTGTGATTCCCATAAGCGGTAGCGTACATAGTTTCCCGACCTTTTCTTATAGGCTGTGAACTCGAACGCATGCTCGATGAAGCCGGTACTTCCGGCACAAAATCCCTTGCGACAACCGAGCGTGCCTTCCGACGGGATTGCAGCGAGCCGAAGGCGATTTGTTCGCTGTACAACCAACGCCAGGTAGCCAACAAAGACGGGAGTGCGGGAATGGAAAGCTTACCTTGTGCAATCCGGTATCAGGTTTTTGGCATCTCCCGACCATCGGAGTCGAGCCTGTTTATCGATTATGTCGCCGGGAGCATAGAGCAACGTCGCGCGACCATTTTAAGCCTCATAGCGCATGGAACAGACGCAGCGTTGAAAGGATGGTGCATGTTTGGACACCTTTCAGATTCTGACGTCTTTGAGATCGAGTCTGTTCCAGATCAGGTGTCTGCGGAAGATGCCGTGCAATTCTGGCGAGCATACTTCGGATCTCTGGGCGAAGAAATCGTTTCCGCAAAGCACATATGTGACGATGCCCGCTGACCGGTGTGCTAAATGGTCGAGCGTTGGATCAGACTGTGTGGCTGAGATTTCCGGAAGTGCTGCGTCCTTGCTACGACGAATGGTGATATGGGTGCCGCCGCACGGCGGCACAGCACGTCGATAGTCCGTAGATCACCGGGCCGCACTTGAGCTGGGCCCGAGTGTTTCTTCGCAGGGACTATCCCTGCCACCATTTGTCACACGCTCTAGACGACCCTGTCCGGGTGATGACGGATCAGCCTTGCTGCCCATTTCCGAGGTATCGTCCGCTAAAGCCCCAGGCAAGCATCACAACCAGCGCACTGAAGCTGCATGTCCATTGCGTCACAACGGAACCCATCCCCAGATCGGGACTGGAAATCAGCATACTCTGGATCGCCTGTCCAAGAAGCGTGCCTGGCTCCAGATGGCGCGTCCGCTCGATTCGCAGCCAGTTCATCGAGAGCAGAATGGCCGACCAGCCGGAAATGACCAGGAGCCAGTCGAGCACTTTGAAATCGAACGGCCTGGCCGGATTCCTTGCGACATTCATGGCGATGTGCGAGATTGAGACCGTCACAACAAGAACGGACAGGGCGACAAACCACGTCGGGTAGCGAAGCAGAACGGCATACAGGAAGCTGAACATCGTGACGAGCTGGGGCCATGCCAGGCGCAGGAGCGCGAAAGTCGCGCGCAGCTCGTCATAGTCGTCATCGTGCATTGACCGCGTCCCGGTGGGTAGTGGCATGGCGCGCAGCGTGCATACCTGGACGCCGCCGCTTCATTGAAATCCATTCCAAGCTAACGCGCCCGGCAGGCCGCCAGGATACCTCGCAGCAGATCGATGGGCGGCGGCGGACATCCGGGAATCGCCACATCGACCGGCAGGACCGACGAAACGGGCCCACACACGGCATAGCCACCGGCAAAAATACCACCCGTGCAGGCGCATTCACCCGCAGCAACAACGAGCTTCGGGGCTGGCGTCGCCTCATATGCGGCGAGCACGGCCGCCTTCATGTTCAGCGTCACAGGCCCGGTCACGAGCAGCAGGTCAGCATGCCGCGGGCTCGCGACGAACCTGATACCCAGACCTTCGATGTTGTAGTAAGGATTGTTCAGCGCGTGGATCTCCAGTTCGCAGCCGTTGCACGAGCCCGCATCAATCTGCCGGATGCACAGCGCGCGCCCGAGGAGATCGAGTATTTCGCGACGAATCTGTCTCTCCTCGTGTCGCCATGCATCTTCTGCTGTCGGCGCGGGCTCGTCTGGAAAACCGGAGCGCGCGAATTGCCGGATAAGCTGCCACATCAGAGATCGTGCCCCGCGTAGTTCAGGTTGAACGACTTGTTGATCAGCGGGAAATCAGCAACGATGTTGCCGATGATCGCGTGCTCGAGTGCTGGCCAGGTCTGCCACGACGGATCGTGGCAGTGGCAGCGCGAAACGACATCGCCCGCGTCCACCTCGAGCGCGACGAACACGTCACCGCGCCATCCTTCCACCCAGCCTGTCCCGCGGGAAGGCACGGTTGACGGTTTCACGTCGATGGCAGTCGGTCCGGCCGGAAAGCTGGCGAGCAGCGCACGGATCAGACGCAGGGACTCGCCGATTTCGGTGAAACGCATAGCAACGCGTGCGGCGACGTCACCCCTGGGGTCGCTTGCCGCCTTGACTGCCACATTGTCATACGGAGCGGGTTGCAAGGCCGCGCGCACATCAAATGTGTGGCCGCTGGCGCGAGCCGCCATGCCGCGCACGCCGAAATGCCCGGCAACATCGGCAGTCAAGCGGCCCGCGCCGGCAAACCGGTCCTGCACTCCCGACTGGTCCTCGTAGATCTTGCGCATGACGTCGACTTCACGCTCGATGGCGTCGCACTGCCTGACCAACGCCGTTGCAGTCTCGGGGCGAATGTCAACTGCCGTGCCCCCCGGCACGATGCGGTCCATCAGATAGCGATGTCCGAAGGCGTGAGCGTTCATCCGTATCCAGTCCTCCCTGAGTCGTGACAACTGGGCGAGCCCGAAGGCAAACCCGGCGTCGTTGCCGAGCGCGCCGAGGTCGCCCAGATGATTGGCAACACGTTCCCTTTCCAGCAGGAGGGCGCGCAGGTACAGCGCCCGGTTCGACACTGCGACACCGCATGCCTGCTCAAACGCCATGCAGTACGCCCACGAAAACGCAACAGTCGAGTCGCCCGCAATCCTTGCCGCGACCCGGTGGCAACCTGAGGCCGGGGTTCGTTCGAACAGCCGCTCGACACCCCGATGCGCGTAGCCGAGGCGCTCTTCAAGGCGCAGCACCTTTTCCCCAACGACCGAGAACCGGAAATGCCCCGGCTCGATGATGCCAGCGTGGATCGGTCCGACCGCGATTTCGTGAACGCCGTCGCCCGCAACCTGCACGAACGGGTAGTCAGCCTCGCTCGACTCGAATCTTTCGACGCCCGATGCCTGTCTTTGCAACGGGAAATAGTCACTGGGCCAGTTCCCATGATTGAGCCACGGGCGGGTGTCCTGCGCACCGCGAGCCTGCAAGCCGGTGAGATCGAAAATCGCCCGCTGCATGCGTGTCGCGTACGGGAAAATGGCGGCAAGATCGGGGAAGTCGCCTCCGGGATGTGGACCACGCTCGACCGCCAGACGCACCCACAGTATCCCGTCCTCGCATTCGTACGCGGCGTTCGCCGAGAAAATCCCGTCGGGTGCTTCGCTGCCCCACATGGCAATGAGCCGGCTTCGCTGCGAGCGCGCCAGATGTGCGATTTCGAGCCACCGCGCTTCGTTGACGTCGATGATGACCGCTGGAATCTGTCCTGCAGCGTGCGACAGCCGGATAGCGCCTTCGATCTGTGCCATGTCAAGTCGCATGCTTCAGCCCCCCAGCATCGTTGCGGCCTGGCGATACCACGTTGCCAGGTACGGTGGCACATAGAGACCGAGCATCAGGCCGATGCCCAGATGCACGAATACCGGCAGCAGCGCGGGGCGATGCTCGAGCGGCTTTGCTGTCGTCGCTCCACCGAACACCATCCGCTGCACGCGCGCGAAGATTGCCGCAAATGCGACGGCAAGGCCGAGCAGCAGCAAGGGCGCCGTCCACGGTATCGTATTCATCGCGGTCGTCAGGATCAGGAACTCGCTCGCAAACACGCCGAACGGAGGCAGGCCGAGAATCGCGAGTGCGCCGAGCATCATTCCCCAGCCGACTATCGGGCTGACCTGCAGCAGCCCGCGAATACCCTCGATCGCCTGCGTGCCCGCCTTCTGTGCCGCATGGCCAACCGTGAAGAAGATCGCCGACTTGACCAGGGAATGGACTGTCATATGGAGCAGCCCGGCGAACGTCGCGATCGGGCCGCCCAGTCCGAACGCGAAGGTCATCAGTCCCATGTGCTCGATCGAGGACCAGGAGAACAGCCGCTTGACGTCTTTCTGGCGGAACAGCGAGAACGAGGCAACCAGCACCGACACGAGCCCGAATCCGACCAGCAACTGCCCCGGCAGGCCATTGCCCAGTGCGCCATCGGCAAGTACCTTGCAACGGAGCACCGCGTACAGCGCGACGTTCAGCAGCAGCCCTGAAAGCACTGCCGAAATCGGCGTCGGGCCTTCGGCATGGGCATCCGGCAACCAGCTATGCATCGGCACAAGTCCGACCTTGGTGCCGTAGCCGACGAGCAGGAACACGAAGGCGATCGATACGATGTTCGGCTCAAGGTGTGTCTTCGCGGCGGCCAGGCTCGTCCAGAGCAGCGCATCATCGCCGGTCAACTGCCGGCTCGCAGCGAGGTAAAGCAGGATCGTGCCGAACAATGCCTGCGCGATGCCGACGCCGCACAGGATGAAGTACTTCCATGCGGCCTCGAGGCTCGCGGCTGTCCGGTAAACGCTGACGAGCAGCACGGTTGCGAGCGTGGCGGCTTCCATCGCGACCCACAGCACGCCGAGATTGTTGGTCAGCAGCGCAAGCAGCATCGCGAACATGAAGATCTGGTACATGCTGTGATAGAGCCGCATGCGCTTTGGCGTCATCCGGCCGCGCGCCTCTTCGACCTGCATGTACGGCCGCGAAAACAGTGACGTCGTCCAGCCGACGAACGCGGTCAGCGCGACGAGGTACACGTTGAGCGGATCGACAAAAAATACCCGTCCGAACGCAAACGACGGCCCCTGTTCGACGGTGCGCGTGGCGAGCACGAGCGTCGCCGTGAACGTCGCGAAGCTGAATGCAACGTTCAGGTTGCGCGCGACATGGCTGGGCCGGGTGAGCGCCAGAGATGCGGCGGCCACGAGCGGAAGCCCGAGCACGGCGAGTACGACGTGGGCGTCACTCATCCTTGAGTTTCTCGATGTGGTGGATGTCCAGGCTGTCGAACTGCTCCCGGATCTGGAACATGAATACGCCCAGAATCAGGAGACCAACCAGCACGTCCAGCCCGATGCCGAGCTCCACGATCATCGGCATACCATTGGTCGCGGCTGTTGCCGCGAAGAACAGCCCGTTCTCCATCGACAGGAAGCCGATCACCTGGGGAATCGCCTTCGCGCGCGTGATCATCATCATGAACGACAGCAGGACGCACGCGAGCGCGATCCCGAGTGTGCCGTGCGCAACCGAGGTCGCGAGCTGGCTGATTGGCGAGGCGACGTTAAACGCAACGATCACCAGCACGATGCCAATCAGCATCGTCGTCGGAATATTGATGAGCGGTTCGACGTCGGCCTGGACGTCGAGCCTGCGCACAAGCCGGTACAGGATCCACGGAATCACGCCGACCTTCAGCACGAGCGTCAGGCCGGCGGACACGTACAGGTGTGCGTCTCCCGTCACAGATCCGAGGATCAGGTTTGCGAGGACGAGCGCGACACCCTGCAGCGCATAGAGGTGGATCAGTGAGAGGATGCGGCGCTGGCTCAGCATTGCGAACGACAACGCAAGCAGGACAGCCGCGAGGAAGTTGATGAGTTGCGTCGCATAGCCGTGCATTCATGCCCCCAACAAAATGTGCACGAGCATGCCGATTACCGCGAGCAGGAAAGCGGTGGCGAGAAACTCTGGAATCCTGAAGATCCGCATTTTCGCGTTGGCAGTTTCGACCACGGCGAGCGCCGCACCGCCCACCATCAGCTTGACGAAGAGCGCGGGCAGCGCGAGCAGCAGGGCAGACGGGTTGCCTGCCCCGGCGATGCCCCACGGTACGAACAGGGCCAGCCCAATGCATGAGTACGCGAACAGCTTGAGGCTCGCTGCCCATTCCATCAGTGCGAGATGTCGCCCTGAATATTCGAGGATCAGCGCCTCGTGGATCATCGTCAGCTCGAGGTGGGTGGCCGGATTGTCGACGGGCAGCCGCGCGTTCTCGGCCAGTGACACCAGCGTGAACGAAATGCCCGCGAAGGCCAGGCTCGGATAGATCGTGAGCTCACCCCGACCGAGTGTCGCGACGATGCTCGTGAGCAGTGTCGACTGGGTGATCAGCGAGGCCGAGAACAGCACCATCAGCAGCGCGGGTTCCGCGAGGAAGCCGATCAGCATCTCGCGCCGGGCGCCGAGCGTGCCGAACGCAGTGCCGATGTCCATCGCGGCGAGCGACAGCGCGACCCGCGCGAGCGCAAACAGGCCGACGAGCGCGATCGCATCTGCGGCGGGCGACAGCGGCAGCTCAGTCGAGAGCGTGGGCACGATTGCACACGCAAGTGTCATCGCTGCCCAGATTACATAAGGCGCACCACGGAACACCGGACTTGCGGTGTGCGCGACGACCGATTCCTTGTTGAACAGCTTGTGGAGCATCCGGTACGGCTGCCAGATGGATGGCGCACGCCGGTTCTGCAGCCATGCGCGGCACTGGTTGATCCAGCCCGTGAGCAATGGTGCCCCGGCAAGCGCCACAATAATCTCGAGGGCCTGCGAGATCACGCCGGACAGGCTCACCATCGTCTCACCAGCATCAGGAGCAGGATCAGCACGGCGAAGCTGTAGGTCAGATACACGGCAATCTTGCCCGTCTGCAGCCGGCCGGCCCATTGCGCCGCGCGTTGCGTGAGTGCTGCGATACGGTCGTAGAAAACGGACCACGTGCGGTCGGTGACCGACACGCTGTAGAGCGGTTGCGCGTCGAACGGCGACGGCAAGTGCCGCTCGACGCGCAGCAGCGGCGCGAAGATCTCCCGGATCGGTTGCCCGAACCCTTCGGCCGTGTCCTGCATTCGTGCTGTCGTGAACGGAAAGCCGCAGCTCCAGGGCGCGGCGCGACGCAGCCTGCCGTGGTAGAAGCGCCGCACCATGACCCAGGCGAGGGCGCAGCAGGCAAGGAAGAAAAGCATGAACACGGCGGGCATGTAACTCGCCCTGGCAGCCGACACCGGCGCGAACAGCAGCCAGCCGTGATTGTTCGCGGCGATGCCGCTCCCGACAAGCGCATGCGTGACCGCGTCCAGTAGCTTGACGAACTGCACGGGCATCAGCCCGAGCAGCACACCGGCCATTGCGAACCAGCAGAACGCGAGTCGCTCCCATGCATTCGCATCGCGTGCGCGGGCCAGTTTCACTTCCCTCGGCTGCCCGAGGAACACGATGCCAAAGAACTTGACCATCGTGTAGCCGGCCAGAGCCGCCGACATCGCAACCAGCGCGGCCACGATCGGTACCGTCATGGCCAGCACGGAATTGGGCAAGCCTGGCGCGAACAGGAAACTTTGCAGCAGGAGCCACTCCGCGACGAAACCGCTCAGTGGCGGCAAGCCTGCACTGGCCGCGACGCCTACAAGCACGGCCCACGCGGTCCATGGCATGAAACGGATCAGGCCGCCCAGCCTGCCAAGATTGCGTTCCCCGGTGGCATGCAGCACAGCGCCCGTACCAAGGAACAGCAGACTCTTGAACGACGCGTGTGCTGCAATCTGGTAGAGCATCGCAGTCAGCGCCAGGGCCGACAGGCGCGGCATGCCGCATGCACGAAACAGCACCGCGAGTCCGAGCGCGGCGATCATCAGGCCAACGTTGTCGATCGACGAATACGCGAGCAGGCGCTTCATGTCGACCTGGATCGTGCTGAACACCACGCCGAGCAGCGTGGTGCCGACGCCGAGCACAAGCAGCAGCGCACCCCACCAGGCGATCTGCACGTGCAACAGGTCGAACACGGTGCGCAGCAAGCCGTACAGGCCGACTTTCAGCACGAATCCGCTCAGGAGGGCTGACACGGGCGAGGGCGCCGCTGGATGGGCATCGGGCAGCCAGACATGCAGCGGGAACACGCCCGCCTTGGCGCCGAATCCGGTCAGCGCAAACAGGAACGCGAGCGAAGCCCAGAATGCGTCGGGCGACTGCGCGCGCATGTTGGCGAATGTGTAGTCACCAGTGCGAGCCTGCAGAATCCCGAAGCATAGGAGCAGCGCGAGCGCACCGACGTGCGAAATCAGGAAATACAGATAGGCGGCGCGACGGATCTCGCCGATCCGGTGGTTGGTCATCACGAGAAACGTGGCGGACAGCGTCAGCGTTTCCCAGGCAACCATGAAGGCGTAGGCGTCATCCGCAACGAGCACAAGCGCGATACTCGCAAGGCACACGTGGTATTCAAAACAGATGAGCCCAGGCGCGGTTCCTTCGCCCTTGCGGAAATAGCCGGCGGAAAAGGCGCCGATCCCCGCGCTGACGACGCCGAGCACGAACAGGAAATAGCCGGAGAGGCGGTCAAGGCGCAGATGGAATGGAAGACCAGGCAGACCGACCGGCAGCACCAGGGTGGACGGTTCGGCGAAGACGCCGGCAAGACCTGCCGCCCCCAGCATCAACCCGGCCAGTGCGCCAAGCGGAAACAGACCGTGTGCGACAAGTCGCGTGCGATGCAGAACCCCAAGGCCCAGCGCGCCGACCGCGAGCCAGATAGCCACGACCAGCAGGACGAATTGCACGCCAGGCACAGCTGCCATCCGGAATGTCTCCCGTGTGCTCGGATTGGACGAGGGGCATGGACTGTGCCGGGCGTACCGGATCAGTCCTGTGCATGATATTACATCGAAAGGTTAATGTGGCTAGCAGGATATGATAATGCCGTTATCATATGAGACGCATGAATCCAGGAAATCGGGCATTCCTGATGAAGCGCAGCGGGATAACGGTCACAGGCGCGACGAACGCCTTCCGGAGCGCGGGGCGGCAATCGGGCAGGCCGAACAGGAGGAGCCGCGCGACCTCTGCAAGTGACGGCAAGACGTACCGGCTTTGCAGGCTGCGCGTTGTCCCCGGTTGACGGGCACTGCCGAACACCGCCGCTCCGACAGGAAACGATGCAGGTGAGCCCATACCGGCAAGCAGAAGACGGGTGTGCCCGCTTCGTTGGCGGTCTGGCAGGCGCCGTCGGGTTCGGGAACGCGGGTTACGTGTCGATGATCCTGCCTGGTGCGGCGCTCGTCGCACAGGAGGTTGTACGTGTCGCCGGTGATGTGCTCACGGACTGCTGCAGGCAGGGAGCGCAGGCGGTAACCGGGAATGCGCTGGGGCGCACCCTCGCCACCTTGAGCAAGACAGGCAAGCGATTCTTCACGCAATGCCCTGTACACCTCGGAGGACACATTCGCTGCGGGTGTTGCCGGATCGTGCGGTGCCCAATGAAAATTAGGCAATCTGGATTGGAGTCTGTTTGCTCCCGGTCACCGTTGCTGCGTAAGTCGCTGGCGCGGCCATTGGATTTGAGGGCGAGTGTATTATAATCTGATTATCATACTTGCCTTTCCTGTTCCCGATGGAAACCAAAACTGCGCGCCTGACTATCCTGATTGATCCCGCCAAGAAGGAGGCATTGGAGAAGCTCTGTGCCGCGCAGGATCTGACGCCATCGCAGGTTGTCCGGCAATTGATCCGTGAATATCTCGATCGTCATGGTGTGACCTACAAGACGAAGAGCGCGCTCGGAAAGCGGGTCGGGCGCAATGCTGACTGAAGCTGACTGAACCTGCGGGCAAGATCAGGTGCCATGCTCCCAGTGCGCGTGGCCGTTTTCGCGCCAGATCAGGCGCTTCGGGTCGAGGCTCATACCGCCCTTCAGGCGCCTGGCAGTGGAGGGCAGCCGCAGGTCGTCCGCCCACGCATGCGAGAAGGCGCGATCCAGCAGGACGCGCGAAGACGGCAGGCGGCCTTTGCCTTTCCAGGCGAAAGCGACGAAATTGCTGTCGTCCGCGCATCGGACTACCGTGTACGAGGAACCGAACACGGCGCTCAGCCGTTCGACGTACAGGTCCAGTGCCGGCTCGTCGTCGGTGAAATTGATCGCGAGAACGCCCGTCTTCGTCAACCGATCGCGGCACGCAGAAAAAAATGCAATATCCGTGCACTGGCTTGCGATCCCGTCCGACGCGTAGGCGTCAACCAGCATGACATCTGCGACAACGCTCTCGTTGCGGATGTAGTCCGCGCCATCGGCGCACAGCACCCTGAAGCGTGCGTCGTCTGCTGGAATCCTGAACACGTCACGCAGCGCAATGACTTCAGGGTCGATCTCGACCGCGGTGATCTCCACTTCAGGCAGATGCCGGTAGCAGTACTTTGCCAGTGAGCCACCGCCTAGCCCGATCATGCAGATGTGCCGGGGAGCCGGCTGCAGCAGCAGGAATCCCATCATCGTGCGCGTATAGCCGAGCGCGAGCCTGTCCGGCGCACGAAGCGACATGCAGCTCTGGGTGGCAAAGTGATCGAAGTGCAGGGACACTGCGTGCTGCGTTTCCAGTACGAATGGTCGTCTGTCATTCATCGGCGTAGCGGGTAACTCGACGAATGCTTCGCAGGATGTCTCGTCGCAGTCCATTCTCGATATATGCAGGTAGTCAAACGAGTGCGTGAAACGCTGTGGCGTTTCGCGCGGGTGCAGTGCCAGGTATCACGCCTTCTTCAGAAAGCAGGCTTTGAGCATGAAGCTGCCGGCATCGGTCCTGCAGTCGATCTCGTGATCGCCACCTACGATCCGGATATTTTTCACCCTGGTGCCCATCTTCAGCGTGATCGAAGAGCCCTTCACACGCAGATCCCGGGCGAGCACGACCGAATCGCCGTCTGAGAGCACGTTTCCGTTTGCATCCCGAACAACGCTCGCTTCCGGTTCGCCGTCGGTATCGCTACGCACGGTCGCCGACCATTCGTGGCCACAGTCCGCGCACACATACAGTGCTCCGTCCGGGTACGTGTTCTCCATAGCGCATTGCGGGCATGCAGGGGCGGTGTTCATTGCGGCTTCCATTGAAACAGTTTCGGGGCAATCAGAAAGAATGGGGCGTACCTCGCCGGGGCGATCATCCGATTACGCACACGGCATTATAATGTAAGGCACATGAAATTGTTGTCGTATTATAATGCCTTTCGCCGCCCTTCAGCGAACTTGCGGGCGGATTCGCTGAGGATGCCGTCATGTTCGATCTGGATGGAGCACTGCTGTTGCCTGACCGGCGCCTTGTGCGCCTGCGGGAAATGGCTGGAAGCCGGGGGCTGGTTGCGGTGGGCGTCGGGCGCGGCGGCGAACGCGGCTTCCAGATGGTCCACCGGTTCCATGACGTCGGTGAGCGGCTCGCGGCGGCCGGTATTCACCTGGCCTTCATTTATCCGCGGGAATCGGCCCGGCACGTGCTGGATGCGATTTCGGTGGCCAGTGCGCGTTTCCGGTGTCATCCGCGCCTGCTCCTCGACATGGACGGCCGGTGTTTTGCGCAGGGCGTGTGGCCCCGATCGCTTGAAGCGGTGCACCTGAACCCTGAAATGAAGCGGCTCGCGGGCATCCGCATCGACCTGCAGGACACCACGTGGGAAGGCGAACTGAGGGCATTTCTCACGGACTGCCAGATTGATACCTCGTGCTGAATCCAGGGACCGGTCCAGAGGGTTGGGGATAATACATGGCAATGGTTGTCGATTTTCAAGCCGGTTCCGGGTGGAACCGCAATGGAGCGTCCGCTTTCCGGGATGTGCTCGTCAGCGTGGCGTGCCGATTCGAAAGCGATATCCTGGTGGTCGCGAATGGGCGCCGTGGCAACGCGAAGGATGGCATGGCAATCGACGCGTTGCGGGTGCGCGGCGGGACCGCCGCGCAGGTGCTGGTTGCGGGCCCTGATGAAGAAGCCGCACTTCACGCGCTCTTGCCGCTGCTACAGAAGGGATGAGCCGAATGCCTCGCTTCAGGTGGCCCCTCCCGCGATTTCGTGCCTTTCGCTCACGCGCTGCCGTGGATAGACCGGTCGTTGTGGAATCTGGGCAGTTCGTCTCGCTGTACTTTGACGGCCGCGAAATGCAAAGCAGCATGCTGCGTGCGGCGCCATATGCGCTCGTGCTCGGCTATACGCGCACGATGATGGGATTTCTGCTACTGCAGCCGGCTCCCCGGCACATCTGCATCATCGGGCTAGGCGGTGGCTCACTGGCAAAGTACTGCTACCGTCATCTGCCCGATGCAAACATCACGGTAATCGAGATCAATCCGAATGTGATTGCGCTACGTGACCGTTTTTGCATCCCACCCGACGACGAACGGCTCTCGGTCGTTTGCGCGGACGCTGCGCAGTACCTGTCGGCAACTGCGCAAACCTTCGACGTGGTGCTGCTCGACGGTTTCAAGGAGGGCGGTGTGCCTGCGGAACTCTCCGACGCGGCCTTCTACGAAGCCTGCCATTCACGGTTGAACGGCGATGGCGTGATGGCTGCCAATCTGCCAGGGGAGGATCCGCGGCATAGGGAAAATCTCGCCAGAATTCGCGAGACGTTCGGGTCATCGGTCGCGCTCGCCCCTGCGGAAGACGGCGCCGGAAATGGCATTGTTTTCGCCTGGAAGAATGCTGCTCCGCTACCGCCGCTCGAGGCGCTGATGAAGCGGGCGGACCAGTATGCCGGGCAACACAGTGTTGATCTCGTGGAAGCAGCCGTACGCATCGTGATCGGTGCGAGGTACGACTGGACACGACAGGGTCCGTTGAACTCCGCCTGATTGTGCCGCGTCGTGCAATCCACAACGAGTACGAGTCAAATCTTTGGAGGTGCGATGATCGACAACGATACGCCAAATGAGCAAACCATTTCCAGGTCTGCAATCTGGGCGCTGGAACGGCTCGCAGAAGTTCGTTACGGGAGAGATGCGCCAGCGCTCGGCTGGTCGGTCACCCGGGAACTGATCAGTGCTGGCTACGTCGGCTACCTATCCGGTGCGCGCACC
>NZ_CAJMZA010000038.1:0-61500 GCF_905220195.1 Paraburkholderia sp. J8-2 | reverse complement strand
GTTTCGGCCATTGCGCATTCGCAGCAGCAACGCCTGCTTTCAGGACTACAGCGTCCGATCCAGGTATCGCTCGTGTTGAACGAAGTCGGTACAGATTTGCCTTGACAAGGCCGCGAATAAATTGGCCGATAAAATCCTTGCGCATCGCGGATCAAGTGAGAATTGACGACCGCCTCACCTTGTCCCGGTTTTCACCGACGGCGCGTTGGAAGAAGCCCCGCCGAAGGGGGCACTCCAAATCAGTTCGTCGCGGTGGCAGGTTTCGCTTCTGACTTCACGTCAGCTTTGACGTCCTGCTTGATTCCAGCTTTCTCTGAATCCGATTTGCCGAACAGCATCGTTATGAGGTCGGGATAATCGAAAGCCGAACCGTTCGCGGTGTCGATAGCCGCGCCGACAATGCCGCCGAAGAGAATGTTACCGAACGCTGAACCTTTGACGGATGATTTCACGGTGCTTGTCGCGGGTTCAAGGCCATCCTTCTTGCAAGTGACATTCAGTGCGTCGGCGGAACGATGAACCGTCACGGTCCCCGGCGTAGTCAGGAACCACGTGCCTTTATCGTTTTTCAGTTCGCACGTTGCGCCAGTCACGGTATCCGCGCCTTTATGCGCATCGACAGAAAGAGTTTGCTGCGTCCCACCAACAATCGATGCACAGCCGGACATCAGGACGGTCGCGCCAGCAATAGCAGTTATGATTATTCTCTTCATACTTCGGTCTCCTACACATACAGAATAAACAGGTTGGCCTCTACGGCCATTTATAAAATGGTGCCACGCGGCACAGTGACCAACCGCTGAAGCGAACCCATTTACATCTTGTTACAAAAACAGAATGCGGGTGGAACTGTAGGGGATCACGTAACCCGCGTTTTATCTTTTTACGACAATTTTTTCGTATTTCATGCCACTAGGCGTAAACGCCAAGGCGTGCAACCGAGCGCAGGGAAGGGTGGACATGAGCGACTTCCTGCGCAAGCACAAGGGCGCATTGCCAGGTGAAGTACGGCGAGACGGCCATCAAAACGCTCATGGTGCGCCAGTCCGGTCAGGTCTACGAACGGGACCTCGGGCCGGGCAGCGCCACGAAAGCGGAGGCGACAAAGACGTTCGGCCCGGGGCCAGGCTGGAGCAAGGTGCCTGATCGCGATAGCGAGTCATCCGTTCGCATGCGGTGCGCAAATTGTGCGAGCGTTGCTTCATCGCCGACTAACGTCCAACGTGGTCGGCCGTAGCCAACTCTGAACCGCCTTTCAGACCGGCGCACGCCAATGACCTGACTGCTAGTCCCAAACAAGTCGAACTTCTCTCGACGTGCTCCACATCCCGGCCGTGGTAGCGATGACGAGTCGGACATCTGGATCATCTATTCTTGAGAGAGGCCCGACTCTTCATGGCCGGTCGTAGTCCGACTTGAGTTGTGGATCCCGGACAGGCCAATTCGGACCCATCGTCGGGAGGGAGGGTGCAATGGTCGAAGAGCACGTTGCTGCCGTCAGCGCCAGCGGGGCGGCGACCGCCAGAGGCTGGCGTGCGATTTTGGCGCCGGCTCAATGGCTGACGAACTACAAACTGCGGTGGCTTTCTTCCGATCTCGTAGCCGGGGTGACGCTTGCTGCCTACGGCATTCCTGTCTCGCTAGCCTACGCGACGCTCGCTGGATTGCCGGCTCAATACGGCATATATGGCTATCTGGTGGGGGGGATCTTCTACGCGCTGTTCGGTTCGTCGCGCCAGCTGGCGATTGGACCCACTTCGGCAATCTCGATGCTCGTCGGCGTGACGGTCGTGGACATGGCCGGCGGCGATGCCGAACGGTTCGCGTCCATTGCCGCATTGACGGCGGTACTGATCGCCGCCATGTGCCTGCTGGGGTGGCTCCTGCGGCTCAGTTCGCTTGTGAACTTCATCAGCGAAACGATACTGCTTGGCTTCAAGGCCGGAGCCGCGCTGACGATCTCACTGACTCAATTGCCAAAGCTGTTTGGTGTCAAAGGGGGCGGTGAGCAGTTCTATGAGCGTGTCGCGATTCTGGTTGGGCAGCTTCCTGGCACCCATCTTGTCGTGCTTGCGTTCGGGCTTGGCGCGCTGGCCCTGCTGATGCTCGGCGAAAAATACTTGCCTGGGCGCCCGGTCGCCTTGTTCGTGGTGGCGCTCTCCATCGTGCTGCTGTCGGTGACGCCACTGGGCAGCATGGGGTTCACGGTCGTCGGAAATTTGCCGCGCGGATTGCCCGGTTTTCATTTCCCGCCGCTCAGGGTCCGTGACGTCGATGGCATCGTTCCGCTTGCGTTCGCGTGTCTGCTGTTGTCGTACGTGGAGAGCGTATCGGCGGCACGCGCTATCGCGCAGAAGCACGGATATGAAATCGACCCGCGTCAGGAGCTATTGGCGCTCGGCGCGGCGAATCTCGCCGTAGGCGTCTTTCATGGGTACCCGGTGGCGGGTGGTTTGTCGCAGTCCTCCGTGAACGACAAGGCCGGCGCGAAGACCCCGCTGGCGCTAGTGTTCGCGTCGATTGCTATCGGCCTGTGCCTGATGTTCCTCACAGGTTTGCTGGTCAACCTGCCCAACGTCGTTCTGGCGGCCGTCGTGCTGGTGGCGGTCAAGGGCCTCGTTGACATTCGCGAATTGCGCCACGTCTGGTACGCCAGCCGCTACGAGTTTATGGTGTCGATGGTCGCCTTCATTGCCGTATTGCTGCTGGGCATTCTCAAAGGGGTGATCTTCGCGGTACTCGCGTCGATGCTATTGCTCATCCGGCGCGCAGCACATCCGCACGTGGCGGTGCTCGGACGCATTCCAGGAACACACCGATACTCGGATATCGAGCGTCATCCCGACAATGAGCGGATACCTGGTGTTCTCATTTTCCGAGTTGAGGCTTCGCTGGTTTACTTCAACACGGACCATGTACGGGCAGCGGTACGGGAGACAATCCGGGCGGCAACGGGCGCGGTCGAGCTGGTGATAATCGATCTGTCCAATTCTCCGGCGGTTGATATCGCCGGAGCCCGGATGCTCGCTACCCTGCATGCTGAGCTCTCCGAAGCGGGAGGGATCCTGCGGATCGTTGCCGCTCATGGCAGCGTGCGCGATATGCTTCGCGCGGAAGGACTGGAGCAGCAGGTTGACGATATCGGCCGCCGCGTTTCGGTGGATGACCTGATTGGGACGTATATGCACGAACTCGACGTCAAGACCGCGGTGGCGGACCCGGTTGGGAAAAAAATGAATTGATTCGGGTGCGGCGGATCAAGGCTAATCTGAAGCATGTATCACCTGGAAACCGGGTTGAACGACTGCTCGTTGGGCCGGAGAGACATTTGAATGGCAAAGCCCCAGTGTTGATGAACGGCCGGAACTGGCCGACTGTACGCGCGCGCCAACGTCGCCGTAAGCCGCCACTCGACAACATTCGCCGTCCACCAACGGCCGCGAGTATCGGCCGCAGGACGGTTTGAGAAGCAATAGCTGACCGACCTTGGCTCGTACAAATTCGTCGATGCCTACACAAACGCCAGGATGGGGGCCGAGCCTTTCGCCCGCGCGCCACAGGTGCCTGACTTCGCTTTCCAGTGACGGGAGGCGGGGCGTTGCGGAACTGCATCGTTGCGTCGAGGTACCGTCAATCACGCGATACTCCCTGTACGCCCCGCGACGGATTCGCACCCCAGCAAAGCCTGTCATTTCCTTGACTCCCGCTGCTCCCGTCCTATCTTTCGTGAAAGGCCCGCGCTGCCTGCGCTGCACAAGAGCAACAACAAGGAGCCCGCGATGGAAATCAATATCAGGATGCTGAAGGATCTCGTCGAGGCTATTGGTGCGGCGGGTGACGCGATCACCAAAATCGCCGATGGCATCAAACATGTAGTGGTCACGGTCGTGGAGGGGTGCTTGGACGCAATTGATTGTGGGGGAGATCAAGATGTTGCTTGCCGTCATTGTCTACGCGGTAATCGGATTTCGAATTGCGTACGTAATTCTCGTTCGCGACACGCGATCCAGTCGTGCCGAGATGGCGAGGGTGTATCAAGCAGCTGAAGGAACCGAATGGGAACAATTGCGCCGGCGGGTGTTGATGACGGCATTGGACGTCGTCGCAGCGCTGTGTCAGGGCCTGGTTTGGCCTTTGCATATTGCGGTCATGACGTGGGAGAAATTGAGCCTCCCTTCCGAAGGACGCTTCATAGCCACGAAGAACTACCATTCAATCTCGTGGCTCGTTGAACCGTTTGTATTCTTTCTCATTTTCGCTTCGCTCATCTTGCTGCGGCCGCGCGCACTTCCGCCTGATTTCGCTACCCTTGCGCTAGCAACCGCGCTCCTGCTTTACGCGACCCTTTTCCAGATTAAGTTGCTACTCTCGCTAAAGGCCGCGACGAATCAGCTCATGAGGTCAAGGTGGGATCCCAGAGTCGTCGTTCCGCTAATCGCGCTGATACAAGTTGCCACGCTCTCAATAGCTTACGCAGGTTTCGACCACGATACGCAATCGATGTTCGAAGCCGTAACGAACTCCGGGCATAAGTTAGTCTCTCCTGGGAGTTTGCTTGACATCGTTCGTGAGTGGCCCAGTGGTTTCACCAAAGAGGCCATGATTGCAGCGTCGGGTGTCCTTCTCGCGGCGTCAATTCTCGGATTGGCGAAGAAATGCTGGACCTTGCTACGTTCTGATCAAGACATTGTCGACCTCGCGACAAGCGAACTTTTCATGCATCGCTTCAAAGAAGCTGAAGGGCTACTGGAACGCGTAAAAGTCAGAACCGCTGAGTCCGAGTTGCGCTGTGCTCTAGCGTTCCTTGGATTGGGGAATGTTGCGAAGGCCGTCGAATGTGCCACGGTGGGCCGCTCCATGGAAAGGGGGCACCCGGTACCAACAGTTGAAGGTGGCGCGTTTCTTCTATCGCTCGCAACGGAATTCAGGATGTCGTGGGCCGCGACGGAACGCCTGCTTAATTTCTGCATGGAAACACCGCCTTCGAACTATGCAGTCTACGACGCACTTTGCTTTCTCAGCGACTCAGAGTACGCCGACGTTGTTGAAGAGGGATTGCGCGCGAGGATGAACGACGGAGGAGAATATCGCGTCGCGGTATCGTGGTTTTTATCGCATCGTGAGAAGTTTTCGCAAGCATATGCTATTGCTTCGGATATCGATTGCCGGTCAGTGCATTCCGTGACCGCAGCAGCGATTACGTTGTACTTGATTATTCAGGCCGGCACGTTGTCGCCTCTTGACGTAACGAACACGGTTTCCATCAGCTTTCAACCGCATGAGGCATTTGACTATCTTTCTGGCCTTCACCTGAAAGCGCTGCAGACGGTGTGTGAATGCTGGGACTCACTGGATGAACTTCGATTCTACGTGTTGTTGACCGGGGAGCTCACGAGCGTAGGAAATCTGGTTCAGGCCGGCAAGCGCTTTGATGCTGCTGCACTTCACGCCAGACTTGAGGAGATGTATCGGCTCAAGGCTCCCGCCTCCGCTAGTGATGCTTTTGCCTTGGCTAAACGCGCTGCGGACGCTGCGAGCCATTGACGCGGACCGTGAATGGTCCCGATCTGACGCTCGTGCGCAGAGTTAACTTGTAGATGACGCTACATACAACTAGCCTCATCTACATGAACCCTCAGATAACCTGCTGCGCGAGCTTTCCGCAGCCAGTGAAAAGGGCAGCAATACGAGGGGGCGCCCATGAGCACGACGACGGCGCACGTGCCCGGATACACGCGTGGCCAGATGGCGCTTTACATGTTGAAGCGGCGTGCGTCAACCCGCTGTGCAGCGTCATCAACTGGGATAACGCCGCAATGAGACTTCAGGCGGCAATGCCGTCGCGCGCGCAGGCCTGAAGCATGCGGGCAGGATGCCCGCGCGTGGTGTAACGTCGAGACGACAACCCGGGTACTGCCATGACTCCAGCCAGGGCGCCACTTTCGATCCGGCTCCGGCCTGCGGGCGTGGACCGGGGTGCATGGCTGCTGCTTGCGGCAAGGAGCTTGCGCGGGATCTGTGACGGTTTCGTCGCCGTGCTGCTGCCAGCGTATCTTCTGTCGCTTGGCTTCGGGAAGCTCACGGTGGGCCTGATCGGCACTTCCACGCTTTTGGGCTCGGCCGTTGCGACGATTGTGGTCGGCCTGCTAGGTAGCCGTTATCCGCAACGCGCGCTGCTGCTTTTCGCTGCCGCCCTGATGGCAGCAACCGGTCTTGCGTTTGGATTCCTGTCGTCACTATGGCCGTTGCTCGTGGTCGCATTTGTCGGCACGCTCAATCCGAGTTCGGGTGACGTCAGCCTGTTCCTGCCGCTTGAGCACGCACGGCTCGCCGAGTCCGCGACTGGCGACGCCCGGACTGCGCTTTTCGCCCGCTACAGCCTCGTGGGCGGGCTGTCGGCTGCACTGGGCGCGCTGCTCTCCGGGCTCCCGGAGTGGATGGCGGCGCATTCCAGGGTTTCCGCGCTCCTCGCCATGCGCGGGATGTTCATCCTCTACGCGATAACGGGCATCGCTGTATTTCTGCTATACCTCCGCCTGCCGAAGCGTCAGGCACACACGGCGGCGGTCCGGGCGCCGCTCGGGCCGTCACGCGGGATCGTCACACGCCTCGCGCTGCTGTTCAGCATCGACGCGTTTGCAGGTGGGCTGCTCGTGAACTCACTGCTGACGCTGTGGCTTATTCAGCGCTTTGGTCTGTCTCTCGCCCACGCTGGGCAGTTCTTTTTCTGGTCGGGGCTGCTCAGTGCCGGCTCGCAACTGGCGGCTGCGCCGATTGCCCGCCGGATCGGCCTGCTCAACACAATGGTGTTCACCCACATTCCCTCGAGCGTGTGCCTGATCGCTGCCGCCTTCACGCATTCGCTGCCGCTGACCCTCGTGTTGCTGCTGGTACGCAGTGCGCTGTCGCAGCTCGATGTGCCGACCCGCAGTGCTTACGTGATGGCCGTCGTGACGCCAGCCGAACGACCGGCCGCGGCAAGCTTCACGGCAGTGCCGCGTAGCCTCGCGGCGGCTATCGCGCCAACGATCGCCGGCGGGCTGCTCGGCGCCGGCTGGCTCGGCGCACCACTCATAGCGTGCGGCACGCTCAAGATTGCCTACGATCTCGCGGTGCTCGCAGTTTTCCGTCGTATCAGGCCGGACGGAGGAGCATCGTGATCGGCGGGCACGCGGGTCATCGCCTCGTTGCGCCGCTCATCAGCATGTTGTTCGCGGCCGCGATCGCAGCCGGAAGCTGCGCCGGCTGTATTGCGCATGGTGCGGATGGCGCGGATGACGCGGCGAGCGGCAACCTGCCACTGCAGCACATCGAGGATGTGCCGCTGCCAGGGCGCGCGTCACGATTCGATTATGAAAGCTACGACCCCGGCAGGCATCTGCTGTTCATCGCGCATCTGGGAGACAGCGAAGTCGTCGTATTTGACACACTCGCATCGCGCGTCGTCGCGCGTATTCCCGGCATCTCCGCCGTGCACGGCGTGTTGGCGGTTCCCGAACTGTCCCGCGTGTTCGCTTCGGCGACCGGCACGAACGAGATTGTCGCGATCGACGAGCGCACACTGAAGATCGCCGCACGGGCGCCCGGGGGCGTCTATCCGGACGGCATGGCGTACGCGCCCGATACGCGCAGACTCTTCGTATCCGATGAGACAGGAGAAACGGAGACGGTGATCGATGTCCCGGGCAACCGCCGTATTGCGACGATTCCGCTCGACGGTGAAGTGGGCAATTCGCAATACGACCCGGTCTCCCGGCACATCTTCGTCAACGTACAGACACGTCGCCAACTGGTGGAGATAGACCCGGCCAGCAACACGGTTGTTGCGCGTATTGAGCTCCCGGGCGCGAAAGGCAATCACGGACTGCTGCTCATTCCGGAATCACGCCTCGCACTGATTGCCTGTGAGGACAACGATCGCCTGCTTGTGCTCGACATGCGCACGATGAAGGTTGTCGAGGCGTACGACGTCGGCGGCGATCCGGATGTGCTGGCGTTCGATCCCGTATTGCACGTGGCATACGTGGCCGGCGAGGCGGGCGTCGTGTCAATGTTCCGTGTGGGCGCGACCCGCGTGACGAGGATCGGCGACGGCAGGGTCGGCCCGAACGCACATGTTGTGACTGTCGATGCGCAGACGCATCGGTCCTGGTATCCGCTGAAGGACGTCGACGGGCATCCTGTGCTGCGCATCATGGCGCCCCGATGAGCTTCGGAGTCTCACGTCGTTGAACACGACGTTGCCCAATCTTTTCCAACTGGCCGATTCGGGCCGACTACCGCCTGCCCGCAACCGATCTCCCCGCAAATCCACGAAGAACCTTAAAAAAGACCGCGCTCGGCGAGATTGGCGTAAAGCGCCCGCACACCGAACGTCCACGGTTCGATTTCCGTGCAGAGCCGCACGGTGTTGACGATGCCGCCAAGCGGCGGCGCACTGATCGTGACGCGGTCGCCAAGGTGATGGGTGAAGCCGCCGCCGGGCGCGTCGCGGTCCTTGATCGGCGAGAACATCGTGCCGAGGAACAGCATGAAACCGTCCGGATACTGATGGTGCCGGCCCCACGCCTGCGAAACGAGATCGAGCGGATCGCGGCTGATTTCCTGCATATGACTCACGCCTTCGAGCAGAAAGCCGTCGTCCGCACCTTCCACGCGCAGCGAGACGCTGGTGGCGCGAACCGAGTCGAGCGTGAACGTTTCGTCGAATAAACGAATGAACGGCCCAATGGCGCACGAGCCGTTGTTGTCCTTGCATTTGCCGAGCAGCAGAGCGGAGCGGCCTTCGATATCGCGCAGATTGACGTCGTTGCCGAGCGTCGCCCCGACCACCTCGCCGCGGCTGTTCACCGCGAGCACGATTTCGGGTTCGGGGTTATTCCACGCAGAGGCGGGATGCAGGCCAATATCGGCGCCAAAGCCTACGGCAGACATCGGCTGGGACTTCGAGAACACCTCGGCATCCGGGCCGATACCGACTTCCATGTATTGCGACCACGCGCCGCGGCGCTGAAGCGCTTCCTTCAGTTTGATCGCGGCCGCGGAGCCGGGCTTGATCTTCGAAAGATCGGCGCCGATCAGCTTCGTGATTTCCGCGCGCACGTCCTGCGCTTTGGCAGGATCGCCGCCGGCCTGTTCCTCGATAACGCGCTCCAGAAGACTCACGGCGAACGTCACACCGCAAGCCTTGATGGCCTGCAGGTCACACGGCGCGAGCAGCGAAGGGCGATCGTCGGGGCGATCGCCCGCGAGGCTGTGTTCGAGCAGCGCATCAACCGTGCCGAGCGGCTCGCCGGGCGTATGCCGCACGACATCGAGCAGATCGTCGTACTCGAACAAGTCGGCCGTGGTGGGGGCAATCTGCGAAATATCGAAGATCATGCCGCCGCGCACGACGACGACGCAGGGGCCGTCGCCCTCTGGTGTGGGCCGCCAGACGCGGCCGACGAGCAGCGCATTGTCGAGATCGTGCGGAAGATAAGCGGATGTTGAGGACATGGCAGGCGTTCCGGAGTGAGAGTGGCGACACGCATCGTAGGGCGGATGAGCGTGCGCGTCCAAACGAACGCCTCATTATCCAACAGGATGGACGAGCGAGCCGGCGCCCTCGAATCGGCTGAACGGCGGCTCGCGTTGCGCGTTAGAACAGGTGCTTGATACCCGCAGACACCGCAACCTGATTCGACGTTGTCGAGGGCGACAGGTAGCCGATGTCCGCGACCGCTTGGCGGCCCCACGAGTCCACGCCGCTTGCGTGCTGGTACGCGGCCGTTGCGTACAGTTCGGTGGCCTTCGAGAGCGAGTAGCCGGCGCCCAGGTTCCACTGCTCATAGCGCGCGCCACCACTGCCGTTCAGGTTGCCGCCATTCGTGTAATCGAACGACGTGCCCACGCGCAGGAACGGCGTGACCTGATAACGCACGCTCGCGCCCACCGTACTGAACGAGGCCGTGCCGTGGTAGTTCTGCGTGTTGAGCGAGGCCGTAGCGCCGAGATCGCGGTATTGCGTGTTGGACCAGGCGAGGCCCAGGATGGCCGAGCCGATGGTCCAGGTCGAGGCCACGGCGACCGTTTGCTGCGTGCGCGCGGAGGCGAATCCCGAGATGGACGGATTCGATGCCGGGCTCGTGGCGGAACCGGCCGAGCCGAGATTGTTGCCCGTGGCGCTCGCGTTCGCATTCGTGCCATAGAGCGAGTTGTTCGGATTGCGCGCGTTGATGATCGACGCGGCGATCGCAACGCTCGGTCCGGAATAGCTGAAGCCCGTGGACCAGTACTGGTTCTGCGTGAAGTTGCCGGCAATCCCGCCCAGGCTGTATAACGCGCCAAACCGGAATCCACCAAAGGAGTCCGAACTGTATTTGATCGCGTTATTGATGCGGTGCGTGAAGTTGAGGTTATCGTAGTCGGCCGGATGGATCGCGAGATTGCCGAAGTACCACGCATAGAGCAGCGGCGACACGTAATCCACCGCGGCGTCGGACTGACGCCCAAGCGATGCGGTGCCGTAGTTCGGCGCGGTGAGCCCGACCCATGCCTGACGGCCGAACAGGGTGCCGCCCTGGCCGAGCGTGCCATTGCTCACGCTAAAGCCGCTTTCGAGCACGAACAACGTCTTCACGCTGCCGCCCAGATCTTCGGTGCCTTTCAGGCCCCAGCGGCTCGAACTCGGGCCCGAGGTGCCGCTGTCGAACTGGGCGACCTGGCCGCCCCCGGTGGGTTTGCCACCGGCGGCCGTTGCCGCTGTTTGAACGTTATTCGTGTAGGTCACGTTGCCCGTGACGATACCGTAGAGCGTCACGCTGCTCTGAGCGTAGGCTGCGGCGGGTGATAGTGCGATGGTAGTGAGCGCGAGAAGTGTTTTTTTCATGGTTCGGGTCTTGTTTTAAAACGTGGTCGAGACTAGACAGCGGCAATCTGGAATGCGTTAGTGCGGGAAGTAATCGGGCAGGCGATAGCCTTTGTAGGTCTCATTGCGCAGGATCGCGGCACGGAACTCTTCCGACCGATAGGCCGCGACGATATCGGCGGTCTCCGGTGAGTTGCGGTTCGCCGATTTGACGACCACTTGATTCACGTATGGCGAGCGCATTTGCTCGAGCGCCAGCGCTTCGGTCAAACGGTGCCCGCTGGAAATGGCGAAGTTGCCCTGGATCGCCGCGAAATCGACGTCCTCGAGGGCGCGCGGCGCCTGTGCAGTTTCGAGCGGGACGATACGGATGCCAGCAGGATTGGCGACCACGTCACGCTCGGAGACATCGACAGGATTGGGATTCTCGCGAATGCGGATCCAGCCGATCGACTGGAGAATCTTGAGCGCGCGTTCGAGGTTGACGGGGTCGTTCGGCACGGCGACCGTTGCGCCGGCTTTCACCTCGGAGAGCGAACGATGGCGGGTCGAGTAGAGGCCCATAGGCGGTGTCGGCACTTGTACGACGCCGACGAGATCGGTGCCGTTCCGGTCGTTGTATGCCTTCAGATAGACGTTGTGCTGCATCACGTCCGCCGCGATCTCGCCGTGCCAAACCGCCTGATTTGCTTCGAGACCGGTGCTGAAGTTGACATACTGAACGGTGTAACCCTTGCGTTTGAGTTGCGGCTCGACGCCTTCGCGGAATTCGTCGGCGTATGGGCCGGGCACGAAGCCGACGCGCAACACGTGAGCGGCATTGTCGGCAGCGTGCACCGGCAATTGCAGCGCAAACAGTGCGATAGTGGAAAATACTATTTGGATAACTAATTTATTTATCACGATGGAGGCCTTCGCGGTCTGGGAAGGCCGATTATGGTTGTGAGACTTTGGGGCGGCCAATATTAAATCGAGATTTACATATCGACTGGTGACATAGAACGCAAAGCAATACGGTTATCTGCGGCGAGAATTAGAAACGCAGGATTTGATGGTTTTCGCTGCGCCGCGCGGCTTATAACATCGGCTTCTTCCTTATTCACTGTCGACCTCACGTCGAGACAACCGGGCATGAACGCACGCCGTCACTTCATTCGCATCTCAGCGGGAGCCGCTGCGCTCGCCGCGTTGCCCATGCTCAACGCGGGACCCGCGCGCGCGGCCAGCGCAGCGCGTACGCTGCGCGTAGGCAATCAGAAAGGTTATCTGAGTCTTCTGAAAGGACGTGGAACCCTCGAGAAGCGGCTCGCTCCGCTTGGTGTCTCCGTCACGTGGACAGAGTTCGACGCAGGCCCGGTGCAACTCGAAGCGCTCAACGTGGGTTCGATCGACTTTGGCGACGTGGGCGAGGCGCCCCCCATCTTCGCGCAGGCAGCGGGTGCGCCGCTCGCCTACGTCGCGGCCACGGTGCCGCGCCCGCAGTCGGAAGCGGTGCTGGTGCCTCACGCTTCAGCGATACGCAGTGTGGCGGATCTCAGGGGAAAGACGATTGCGCTCAATCGCGGCAGCAACGTCCACTATTTTCTCGTGAAGCTGCTGCAAGCGCACAGCATCCAGTATGGCGACGTGAAAGTCGTGTTCCTCGCGCCCGCCGACGCGCGCGCGGCGTTCGAGCGCGGTTCCATCGATGCGTGGGTGATCTGGGACCCGTTCCTCGCCGCCGCGCAAAAAACCCTCGACGCGCGCATTCTCGCCGACGCGAGCGGCGTGGTCGGCAACCGCGCCTACTACTTCTCGTCGCTCAGCTACGCGAAGCAGAACCCCGATGTCATCAAAATTCTCATCGACGAATTGAGCCAGATCGACCAATGGGGGCAGGCTAACCGGGCCGCGCTCGCCACCCAGCTCGCGCAGTTGTGGGGTCTGCCGAACGATGCGGCTAGCGAGGCAATCGCACGCGTGCAGTTCGGCACAGGCCCTATCACGAAAGCCATTCTTGCGGAGCAGCAGCAGATCGCCGATACGTTCTTTGACCTGAAGCTGATTCCAAAACGCGTGAACGTGCTGGAAGCGGCTGCGCCGGGCATCGTCTAGCGCTCGGCACAACGTATCCACCCCGGCCGCAACTCGCGCGACGGGGTTTTCTCACACGCCCAGCGCGCGGCGCGCGGCCATGCTCCGCAGCAAACTATTGGACGGCGCGTGAATACGCGCGCACTGCACATTGCGGTGATGGCGTTCGAGCGGATTGTGCCGCGCAATCCCATGGTTGCCCGCGAGTTCAAGCGCGATCTCAACGGCCTGAATGGCGTTGTCGACCACGTCGTGCTTGACGAGGGCGGACAGCTCGGCGGGCGCGGTGCCTGCGTCGATCGCCTCGGCATGCGTGCGCAGCAGCCAGTCGTTGCTAGCCAGCCGCATCTCGATGCGCCCCACGTTTTCCTGCACGATGGGAACGGTGGCCAGCGCCGCGCCCCCGAGCGCGGCCGGTTTGCGCTCACTGAGGAAGGCGAGCAGCCAGTCGCGGGCCGCGCGCGCTGCGCCGTCATAGACGGTGCCGACGAGACTGAAGTACCACGCCGTGGCATGCGGATCGCGCTGCACGCCGAGATGGGCCGGCCGCAAGCCGACAACATCGTCAACGGGAATCGCCACGTCCGTGAACGCCACGTCGTGACTCGCGCTCGCTCGCATGCCGAGCGGGTCCCAGGTCTCCACGATGCGCACGCCCGCCGCCTCGCGGGGCACGAGGAAATGGCCGAGGCGCGGCTCGGGCTCGTCCGTGCGTGCGAGCACGTTGATCCACGCGAGCAAGGGTGCGCCCGTCACATAGAGCTTATGGCCCGTGATGCGCCACGTGCCGCCTTCTCGGCGCGCGAGCGTCTCGGGCAGGCCGCCATGCGAGGGCGAACCGAGCGCCGGCTCGACCTGGGCCGCGTTGACGAGCGCGCGGCCTTCCACGCTCGCACGCGTGAGGCGTCGCGCGAGCGCTGCGGGCCAGTGGCCCGTGTTCTCGCGCGCGTCGTGCACGATCATGGCGTGCTGACTGTAGTGCATCGAGAGAATGAGCGCCACCGATGGGTCGCCATAGGCCACTTCGGCGACTATGGCGCGCGCGAGCGCGAGCCCGGCGCCGAAGCCGCCGTCGCGGCGCGCGATATTCGCGCGAAGCAGGCCCGCTTCGCGCAACGCGCGGAACTGCTCGAGCGGCGGGGTGGCGTCGCGGTCATGCTCGTCGGCCACGGCGGCAAACGCGCGGCCCAGCAGCGCCGCGCGCTCGATCAACGCGGCCGCCTGATCGTCGTCGCGCGCGAGCGTGGCGTCTGGCGTGAATGCGTTCACGGTGCACTCCCTGTGCGTTTAACGTTCGCCGCCCGGCGCACGCGGGTCGGGTGCAGCGCCATGGCGCACGATGCGGCCGAAGAACGGGTGGCCCGGGTCATTGAATCCCGGTGTCGACGGATGGCCGCTCGCCACGAGCGAATCGACGAATGCTTCGTCATCCTCATCGAGACGGTACTGCAACGCGGGCAGATAATCGCGCCATTGCGCCTCCGTGCGCGGCCCCGCAATCGCCGAAGTGATATAGCGGCTATTGAGCACCCACGCCAGCGCGAATTGCGCAGCGCTGAGCTTGCGTGCGTGCGCATGCGCCTCTACACGCCGCGCGAGTTCGATCGTCTCCGCTCGCCATTCAGTCTCGTTCAGGCGGCGGTCTTGGCGTCCCGCGCGCGTGTCGGCGCCGGGCTGGGCGCCGGGTTCGTACTTGCCGGTCAGCACGCCGCGCGCGAGCGGGCTGTACGAAATCACGCCTAGTCCATAGTGCCACGCGGCGCTCAACTGCTCCGCCTCGACCTGGCGATTGGCGAGGTTGTAGAGGGGCTGGCTCGCGACGGGCCGCGGCACGCCCAGCAAATCGGCTACACGGCTGAACTCGGCAATACGCCATGCGCGATGATTCGACAGACCGTAGTGACGCAGCTTGCCGGCCGCGATCAGGTCGCCCAGCGCGCGCACCGTTTCCTCGACAGGGGTGTGGTGGTCCTCGCGATGCAGATACACGAGGTCCAGGTAATCGGTACCGAGGCGGGCCAGGCTCGCTTCGACCGCGCGGATCACGTGCTTGCGCGACGCGCCGGCTGCGTTGATGTCGCGGCTGCCGCTGCCGGGCGAGAAGTCGAACGGGTTGCCGAACTTCGTGGCGAGCACCCAGCGGTCGCGCTGCCGTGCAATATGGCGGCCAACCACGCGCTCCGATTCACCCTGGTGATAGACGTCGGCAGTATCGATCGAATTCACGCCTTGTTCCTGCGCGGCGCCGATGATGCGTTCGGCCGTGGCGTCGTCGGTCTGTCCGCCGAACATCATCGTGCCCAGCGTGAGCGTGGAGATTTTCAGGCCGCTATGGCCAAGTTGCCGGTATTCCATGGATTTTCCTTTGTTCATGCAATCAGTGCGACGTGAGCGCGCTTACCGCGAAAGCCAGACATCGGCGAAACTCGCGGCCGTGCCGTCGGGTGAAATGGAGTGGTCGTGCACGCGCTTCGAGGCGAGCGTCACCCACTGCGGCGAGACGAGATTCAGATCCGGCAGATCGCGCTCCAGAATACGCTGGATTTGCGCGAACTGCTGCTTGCGCTTTGTTTCATCGCTTTCTCGCGCGGCTTGTGCAAAGAGGCTGTCGATTTGCGGGTTGCTGTAGTGCGAGCCGTTCGTGAACGGCACGCCGGGGCGGAAATTGTCGGTCGTATACAAGCGCGCCACGCCGACCACCGGATCGAACAGATTGCTCATGCCGTTCACGGTGAAATCGAACTGCCGGTCGGTATAAACGCGCTTCAAATAGGCGGCAAGATCCTGATTGCGGATCGTCACGGCGATTCCCACCCGCGCGAGCGCCGACTTGATGTACTCGCCCGTGCGCGCGGGCAGGTCGCCAATCGGCAGCGGGTCGAGCGTGAGCGCGAAGCGCGTGCCGTCCGCCTTGCGCGGATAACCGGCCTCGTCGAGCAGACGGTTCGCGCGCGCCACGTCGAACGGGTAGGGCGTGGGCGCAGCGTCGTAGTAGCGGTTCGACGGCATCAGCGGGCTCGCGGTGGGCGTGGCGTAGCCGTAGTAGATGACCTTGCGGATGACTTCGCGATCGATCGCCGAGGCAATCGCCTGACGCACTTTCAATTGCCCGAGCACGGGATTGTCGAGATTGAACTCGATACGCGCCACGCCCGCCTGAAATTCGTAGCCGCGTGTTTCGATACCGAGCTTCGGGTTGGCCTTGAGGCGATCGAGGTCGGCGAGCGGAACAGGCGTATCGCCGGCGAGATCGACCGAGCCGTCCTCGAACGCCACTGCACGCGCGGCGGGATCGGCGATGATCTTCACGATGATGCGGTCCAGATACGGCTTGCCTGCGTTCCAGTAATCGTCGTTGCGCGCATATTCGATGTAGCTGCCGCGCACCCATTTGACGAAGCGAAACGGACCGGTGCCAATGGGCGCATTATTGGCCGGATTGGCGAGCACGTCCTTGCCCTCGTAAATGTGCTTCGGCAGGATCGGCGTTTCCGAGGCCGAGTACGCGCGAATCAGCCACGGTGTCGGTTCGCTGAGCGTCAGCACGACCGTATAGGGGTCGGGTGTGGCGATCGCGGTGACGTTCGCGAAGGTGGTGCGCGCGCGCGGATGCACCTTGCGCAGCGAGTCGATCGACCACGCAACGTCGGCCGAAGTGAACGGCGCGCCGTCGTGCCATTTCACGCCGTGCCGCAGGTGAAACACATAACGGCGGCCGCCATCCTCGATCTCCCATGATGTGGCGAGCAGCGGCTTCGGCTTCAAATCGAAGTCGTAGTCGAGCAATCCTTCAACCACTTTCGGGCTGACTTTGAGGACATTCACGGCTGTCGTGGCGACGTCCACGAGCGCCGTTGGCTCCGGCATCACCACGAAATTGAGCGTGCCGCCGCGTGTCTGAGCGTGCGCGGCGACGTGCGCGATGACGCTCGCCATGACCAGAACCAGCAGAACGATACGACGTGCCGACGTGCGCAGGAGGAGAGGAATCATCGATTAGGCAAAAAGGCGATCAGAAAGTTGGGAGCGCAAGGGGCCACGCTTCACGAGTTAGCGGGCGAATGCCGCCCGACGCGCAAGCGCCGCCTCGAGCGGCGCCGGATCGACCCATTGTGCGAAGTCGAAATCGGCTGCGATAAAACCGTGCTCGAAGAGAAAGCGCTTGAAGTGCTCGAGCGCCCCGAGCGCCCCGGCATCCAGCCCGATTGCCAGTTGCCGGTGCAAGCCAGCGCCATAGGCGCGCGTCACCCAGTGCTCGGCGCTGCGCACTTCGCGCGCCACATAACGCGTGACCTCGCCGGGATGCGCATGGGCCCACGCGGCGGCGTCGAGCGTGCGTGCGAGCACGCGTTCGACGAGGTCGGGACGCTCGCGCAGGAGTTGAGCATCGACGGTAAGCGGGCGCGGCGTCCCGTTGTTCGCATGCGCGCGGCGATCGGGATGCGCGCTGATTTCGACCAGCACGCGCGCGCCAATTACGTTGGCTATGTCGAGACCCGTCGCGCCCTTGACGAACACCACGTCGGCTTCGCCGCGCAAGAGCGCCGCGGCCTCGCGTGCAAATTCGTGAGCGCGCTGCGCATCGAGCCATTCGGCAAGCGGTGCGGATTCTTCCGGTTTCGCGTGCGCGAGACCACGAGGCGCATGCGGCAGATCCACCAGTTCGACATCGCCAGGTGAGACGCTGATGGCTTCGAGCAGCGTGTGAAAGCCGCGCAGCGCAGTGGCGCGGTGAAAATCGACCACTTCGGCGGCGTGATTGATCGGTAATCCGAATCGACGGCCGGCGAGCGAGGCGCGTGTTGGTGTGAGGCGCGGATCGAGTGTAATGAGCGCCTGAAACTCGTCGACCCAGCTCACGCCGATGAGCCGCGTGTCGCTGCCTTGCGCTCGTGCCCACAGCGCTGGAATGTTGCCGCCCTGGCGAAACGACCATGGCTGCGTATGCGTGAAGTGCGAGCGGCGAATCGACGGATCGGCGGCGTCCTGCAGCGCCTTCACCTCGATGCCGTCGGCAGCGAATTCCTCCTGCAGCAGTCCTTGCTGCGCGGCAATGCCAAATGGCGTCGGTGCAGGGCAACGGGTGTACCAGAGAAGCGTCATGAAGATTCCTCGGTCGCGAATGGGCACTCGGCGCATAGCGTCTGCGCGGGCAGACTGGAGCGAACGATTATCGGCAAGCGCTTGCTGCGCGGTCAAAGAACGATTCGTGAAATAGGTCCCCGCGCCAGCGTGATTTGCTTTGGCCGCAACGTCATGCTGCTTGAATGCGCACAATGCAGGCCAACGCAGACAGACGAATAACAAAATGCGAATTCCGTGGTTAGTCGCGGGCAATGCGCTCCCTATACTTTCCCTTTTGGCCAAACGCCTCGAGGCCTGACGAAAAGGAAAACTCAATGTCCGCACTTCCCACTGAACTTTCGCCGAATTTGTCGTTGCAGGACGCGCTCGCCAACTTGCCATCGCTTGCGAACGAAATCGGCAAAGACGCAGCGGCGCGCGAAGGGCGCCGCGAACTGCCTTTCGAAGGCTTCGACGCGTTTCGCCGCTCGGGGTTGGGGCGCCTCAGGTTGCCGGTGGAATGGGGCGGTCTGGGCGGCTCGCTCGTGGACGAATTCGACGTGATCGCCGCGCTGGCCGCCGCCGACAGCAATCTCGCGCACGCGCTGCGCATTCACTACGATCAGACCGAAGCGCTGCTGCTCTCGGCGCGCACGCCGTTCAACGATTTGCAGATTCGGCGTGTAATCGACGGTGCGATTTTCGGCGGCGCCTCGACCGAGCTGGGTACGTCGCGTCCGGGCGAATACACCACGGCGCTCAGGCGCGACGGCAAGGATTATCGGCTCGACGGCCGCAAGTACTATTCGACCGGCACGGCCTTTTCCGACTATGCGCGCCTGAGCGTGCTCAACGACGAGGGCCAGCCGGTCGTGGCGATCGTGCCGGTCCGGCGTGATGGGCTCACGGTGCTCGACGACTGGGACGGCATGGGGCAGCGCATGACGGCGAGCGGCAGTCTCGTGTTCGAGAATCTGCTGGTACGGGCGGACGAGATCACGGAACGGGGCCTCGCCACGCTTGCCGGCCGTCATGGCGGCGCGCTGCGCCAACTCCATCTGGTGGCGGTGGCGGCGGGCATCGTTCGCAACGTGGTTGCCGATGCGAAGCGCTACGTGCTGGAGCACGGGCGGCCCGTGCTGCACAGCACGGCGCCCTCTGCGCGCGAAGACGCGTTCATCCAGCAGATCGTCGGCACACTTTCCGCGCATAGCCATGCGATCGATGCGCTCGTGCGCGAGAACGCCCGCACGCTCGATCGATCGGCACAAGCGATCCGCGCGGGTGCGCCAGACGCCGATGCACTCGTGCTGGAAGGGGCACTGGCCACGGCGCGCACGCAACTCGTGGTCAGCAAGCTCGCGCTGGAAGCGGGCGAGCGCCTGTTCGAAGCGGGTGGCGCTTCGGCCACTTCGCGTGCGCACAATTTCGACCGGCACTGGCGCAACCTGCGCACGATCTTCAGTCACAACCCGCTGCTGCACAAGGCGCGCGTGGTGGGCGACTACGCCTTGAACGGCGTGACGACGCACCTCACCGAAGGCCGCGTTTTCTGAAATCCATGATTCGAGGAGTGGCCACGAGATGAGCCGAACCGAAGCGTCGCGCCAGTTGCATCTGAACGTCAATATCCTGCATTCGGGCTTTGTGCCGTCCGCCTGGCGTCTGGCCGAAGCCGATCCTCGCGCATTCGTGGACGTGGGGCACTATGTGCGTGTCGCGCAACTTGCCGAAAGCGCGAAGTTCGATGCGGTGTTTCTTGCCGACAATGCCGCGATCATCGACCAGATCGACTTCCGCCCGATTACGGCGCTCGAGCCCACCGTGCTGCTCGCCAGCATCGCCGCGGCGACTACGCATATCGGCGTGATCGGCACGGCTTCGACGAGCTACAACGAGCCCTACAATATCGCGCGCCGCTTCGCCACGCTCGATCATGTGAGCCGTGGCCGTGCGGGCTGGAATGTCGTGACGACGGCCGATTTGCCCTCGGCGCGCAACTTTGGCCACGACGCGGTGCCCGATCACGCGCAACGCTATGCGCGGGCCGCCGAGTTCACGGAACTCGTCAAGGCGCTCTGGGACAGCTGGGAGGACGACGCCTTCGTTGGCGACAAGGCAAGCGGGCGCTTCATCGACGTGACGAAGGTACGGCCTGTTGCGCACGAGGGGCGCTTTTTCAAGGTGCAGGGGCCGCTGAACCTCCCGCGTGCGCCGCAGGGGCACCCTGTGCTCGTGCAGGCGGGCGGCTCAGGCGACGGCCGCGATCTTGCCGCGCGTCACGCGGAGGCCGTCTTCTCCGCGTCGCAATCGTTCGAGGAATCGGCCGCGTACCGGCGCGATCTCAACGCGCGCGCCGCCGCATACGGGCGAACCCAGGGCGTGCAGGTGTTGGCGGGTCTCACCACCGTTATCGGCGCGACCGAGGCCGAGGCATTGCGGCGTCGCGACGAACTCGTCGAGCAGATTCCGTGGCGCTACAGCCTCACGCGCCTCGCCGGCACGCTGGGCCTTTCGCCCGATCAGCTCGAACTCGACGCGCGCCTGCCGGATAACCTCGCGCTGCCGGGCGGCGGCAACGGCAATCACACGTTCTTTCACGCGACGATAGCCGAGGCGCGGCGAGGCGGCCACACGGTACGCGAGCTGATCCGCTCGCTCGCGGGCGGCGGCGGCCATCGCGTGATCGTTGGCACTCCAGAGCAGATCGCGGACGATATCGAGCACTGGTTCACGGGCGAGGCCGCCGACGGCTTCAACCTCATGCCCGACGCACTGCCGGACGGGCTGGAAGCATTCGTGAATGGCGTGGTCCCGATCCTGCAACGCCGTGGACTCTTTCGAACCGAATACGAGGGCAACACCTTGCGCTCGCATCTCGGGCTCGAACGGCCGGGCGGTCGCGAGGCGGCGGCGGGCGCGGCGCTGCAGCACGCCTGAAGCAGTGGGTACGCGGTGCTTCGGGTGCCGCGTACCCACTGCTTCAGCGGCGCAACCCCGCCTCGTGCAGCAACGGCAGCACGCGTTCGCCGAAGAAGTCCAGGTCGGGCTGAAAATCGTAGAAGCTCAACTGCACGCCGTCGATGCCCGCCGCGTGAAGTTTGATGATCTTGTCGGCCACCTCTTCGGGCGAGCCCACGATCGCAATGTTGCCGCCCACAGCGCGCGAGGCCGCCTTTGCGCGATCTTCGAAACCGCCTCGCCATGCGTGTGCGTCGCTGTCGAAACGGTGAAAGCTCCCTTCGTCGGCGTGCGCGACGATGGCGTCGTGATAGTCGCGCGCCTCGGCCGAAGTCTCGCGGCAAATCACCATCGGATTGATCAGCGTGCGCACCTCGCGTCCATACGCGCGCGCCGCAGTCTTGACGCGTACGACGTGCGCGGGCAGCGCCTCCAGCGCGCGATCGATCTGCGGGCCGGCCGGGCTCGTGATGAACACCACATCGGAGTAACGCGCGGCGAAGTCGATGCCCGCATCGGAGCCCGTCGCGTTGATGAGCAGCGGGCGTCCGTAGCGCGGCTTGGGCGTCACGAACGCGCCTTGCAGCCGCCATCCCGAGAGTTCCGGCTCGAAACTGAGGTTATCCGGTTGCGCCCACAACTGCTGCACGGCCTCGAGAAATTCGGCGGCCATCTCGTAGCGCCGGTCGTGCTCGATGCGGTTCCAGCCGAACATTTCGTGTTCGACGGCACGATGCCCCGTGACCACGTTGATGCCCCAACGTCCGCGCGAAATGTGATCGAGCGTGGCCGTGAACTTGGCGAAGTGCAGCGGGTGCCACGGCCCGTAGAGCACGTGGGTCGTCGCCGCCAGGATGATGCGCTCGGTGCGCGCGGTCAGCGCGGCCAGCGTCATGAACGAGTCGAGCGCGTGACCGTCGAACACGCCGCCATAGCCGCCTTTTGGCAGCCATTGCGACAGGGCGAAGACGAGATCGAAGCCGAGCGCCTCGCACTTTTGCACGAGCGCGGCGTTGTAGTCGAACGACCAGTCCGTGCTGCGCGGCAGCGTGGACGCGCTCCATCCGCCAGCCTGGATCGGCAGGAACAGGCCCAGCATGAGCGGCTGCGCGAACGCGCGCGCCACCGGGCTATCGGCAAAGGCAGCGGGGGAGGCCACAGGCACGAAGGGGGTGGCGGCGGCGGTAGATGGGCGCGGCTCGGCCACGTGAATTTCGCTCAAGACAGACACCTTGGAAGTTCGTTGCGGCGCCGGGCGCCTTTGCTGATCAATTGGTTGTTCATTCAATCGATTGATTAAACACGCGCCGCGCGCGAATAACAAAGAAGCTTTTCTGCTTTCCAATTGAATGGCCGCACTGCTGCATTTGCGGTTCGGTGCGTGAGTTCATATGGATAGCAGCATCGCTTGGTTAGCGCGCGAGAAGGCCGTTGCTACGATTGCAGAACTGTCGCCACGGCGCGAATTGACCGGTTTTCGCAGAGCCCCGCTTTGCCCCATTCATATCGGAACGCATCAGCATGTCACGTTTGACCCGTCGAGAATTTCTCATTGCAAGCGGCGCAGCCGCCGCCACGGCGGGGCTGCCCGCGCTTGCCCGCGCCCAGGGCGCTGTTACGCGCAAACGCGGCGGCACGCTGAACGTGCTGATCAATCCCGAGCCGCCGGTGCTGGTCTCGATCTTCCAGACTACCGGTCCCGCGCTCGCGGCAAGCTCCAAGGTGCTGGAAGGTCTGCTTTCCTACGACTTCGACCTGCATCCCCAACCGCAACTGGCGACCGCATGGACCGTGAGCCCCGATGGTCTGCGCTACACGTTCAAGCTGCGGCAAAACGTGCGCTGGCACGATGGCCAGCCATTTACATCCGAAGACGTGGCGTTCTCGGTCGATCTGCTCAAGGCGATTCACCCGCGCGGGCGCAGTACCTTTGCGAACGTGACGAAAGTGCAGACGCCCGACGCCAGCACGGCCATCATCGAATTGTCGAAGCCCGCACCATTTCTGCTGAAGGCGCTTTCGGCGGGCGAGTCGCCCATCGTGCCGAAGCACCTGTACGCCTCGGGCGATCCGCTCACGAACCCGCACAACAACGCGCCCATTGGCACGGGGCCGTTTCGCTTCAAGTCGTGGACGCGGGGCGCGAGCATCGTCTACGAGCGCAATCCCGACTACTGGGACGCCGGCAAACCTTATATCGATGCGCTCGTGTACAAGGTCATTCCCGATCCGGCCGCGCGCTCGGCAGCGTTCGAGACCGGCGCGCTCGACCTGGGCGGCGAGAACCCCGTGCCGCTCACCGACTTGCCGCGCCTCACGCAATTGCCGCAGCTCGTGACCGAAACGCGCGGCTATCGCTTTCTCGAGCCGCTGGCCGAGATCGATTTCAATCTCGATCATCCGGTGTTGAAGGACCCGCGCGTGCGCCAGGCCATCGCGCACGCCATCAACCCGCAGATCGTGCAAAAGACCGTGGCCTATGGCTATGCGGATGTCTCGCCCACGCCCATCACGCCCGCTTCGCCGTATCACGACGCGCAGATCACGCCCTACGCCTTCGACCCGCACGCGGCCGAGGCGCTGCTCGACGCGGCAGGCAAGCCGCGCGGCGCGGATGGCGTGCGCTTCAAGCTCACCCATGATTACCTGCCATACGGCGACATGTACCAGCGCCAGGCCGGCTATGTGAAATCGGCGCTCGCACGTGTGGGGATCGATGTCACGGTGCGCTCGCAGGATCTTCCTTCGTTCCTCAAGCGTGTCTACGCCGACCGCCAGTTCGACTTCACGAGCATCGGCGTGAACACGCTGTTCGATCCGGCTGTGGGCGTGCAGCGTCTTTACTGGTCGAAAAATATCCGGCCCGGAGTGCCGTTCTCGAATGCGCCGCATTACAGCAGCCCGGAAGCGGACCGTCTGCTCGAAGCGGCATCGGTTGAAATCGACGAAAGCCGGCGCGTGAGCCTCTACAAGCAGTTTCAGCAGACCGTTTACCGCGATCTGCCGATTCTCAATCTCGTCGCGCCGCGCATGGTCACGCTCGCCAACCGCCGGGTGCACGATCACACGGTGAGCGCGCAGGGCCTGGAAGGCAATTTCGCCGATGTCTGGCTCAGTGCCTGACTGCGCACCCCATGCGCACCGCAACACCCGACGGAGTCCAACGATGAGCCGAAGCGTTCGCTGGCAAACGATCCTGCGCCGCACCGCCTGGCAGGCGCTGCCCACGGTGCTCGGCATCGTGATTCTCAACTTCTTCCTGCTCAAGCTGATGCCGGGCGACGCCGCCGACGTGATCGCGGGCGAGGCCGGCTCGGCGACAACGGAAACGATGACCCTGCTGCGCGCGAAGTTCGGGCTCGACCAGCCCTTGCTCGTGCAGCTCTGGACGTATCTGAAGCATCTCGCGCATTTCAGCCTGGGCTATTCGCCGCGCTACGACATGCCCGTCATGCAGCTGATCCTCTCGCGGCTGCCCAACACCTTGCTGCTGATGGGCGTGGCGCTTTCGCTCGCACTCGTCGTCGGCGTGGTGCTCGGCGCGGTGATGGCGCACTGGGCAGGCAAGTGGCCCGATCGCGTGTTGTCGGTGTGCGCGCTGCTGTTCTATTCCACGCCGGGCTTCTGGATCGGCCTGCTCGCCATCATTCTGTTCGCGGTCCGGCTTGGGTGGCTGCCGAGCGGCGGCAACGTCACGATCGGGGCGAACCTGCACGGCTTCGCCTATGTCGCCGATGTCGCGCGTCACGTGTTGCTGCCCGCGGCAACACTCGCCACCTTCTTCGTGGCGATCTACGCGCGCATTACGCGTGCCGCGATGATCGAAGTCCAGCGCCAGGATTTCGTGCGCACGGCGCAGGCCAAGGGTCTGCATCCGTGGCGCGTAACGTTGCGGCACGTGCTGCGCAACGCGCTGATGCCGCTCACCACGCTCGTGGGGCTGCATTTCGGCACGCTGCTTGGCGGCGCGGCCGTGACGGAAACCGTGTTCAGTTGGCCGGGGCTCGGCCGCCTCGCACTCGATGCGGTGCTCGCGCGCGACTTCAGTGTGCTGCTGGGCGTGCTGCTCCTGTCGTCGCTGCTCGTGATCGTCGCGAACGTCGTGGTCGATCTGCTGCAGGCGTGGCTCGATCCGCGCGTCAGTTAACGGAGGAACCGCAATGAGTTTCGAATCGCCGGATCTGCCGGTTGCAACCGGAAGCGCCGCCGCAAGCCAGGGTTCGCCGTGGCGGCGTCAGTTGGAGTTTGCGCTGCTTGGCCGCCGGGGCGCTGATCGCGCAGGCGCGCCCGCACGGCGCGCCGGGCTTGCTTTCTGGCGCGCGCTGGTGCGCAACCCATCGGCGTGCGCCGGCCTCGCACTGCTCGCCGCATTCGTGGTGCTCGCCGTGCTCGCGCCGCGGCTCTACCCAGGCGACCCGCTCGACATGGTGGGAGGCCCGTTCGAATGGCCGGGCAGCGACCCGCAGTTCTGGCTCGGCACCGATTCGCTCGGGCGCGACGTAGCGGCCGGCATCGCGCACGGTGCGCGCGTGTCGCTGCTGATCGGCGCGGCGTCCGCCGGCATCGGGCTTGTGATCGGCACGCTGGTGGGAGCGATCGGCGGTTATTTCGGAGGTCTGATCGATGACGCGCTGGTACGCCTCACCGAACTCTTCCAGACCGTGCCGTCGTTTTTGCTGGTGATCGTGCTCGTGGCGATCGGGCGGCCCAACGTGGTGGTCATCGCGCTCGCCATCGGCATTGCCTCGTGGCCCACGGTCGCCCGTATCGTGCGCGCTGAGTTTCGCACGCTGCGGCGCTCGGACTTCGTGCTGGCGGCGCGCAGCCAGGGGTTCAGCAATACGCGCATCATTTTTGGCGAGATCCTGCCCAATGCGTTGCCGCCGGTCATCGTCACGGCTTCGGTCATGGTGGCGAGCGCCATTCTGATCGAGTCGTCGTTGTCGTTCCTCGGCATGGGCGACCCGAATGTCATGAGCTGGGGGGCGATGATCGGCGCCGGACGCGATTCGCTGCGCACGGCGTGGTATCTCACGGCGATTCCCGGCGCGGCCATCGTCCTCGCCGTGCTCGCCCTCAATCTGCTCGGCGACGGCCTGACCGAGGCCCTCAATCCGCGGCAACGGCAACGACCGTAAAGGTGTCTCGTGAGCCAACTGCTAGAAGTACGCGATTTGCGCGTGAATTTTGGGGCACACGAAGCGGTGCGCGGCGTGAGCTTCGACATCGCGGCGGGCGAAACGCTCGCGCTGGTGGGCGAATCGGGCAGCGGCAAATCCGCTACGGCGCTTTCGCTCATGCAGCTCGTTCCCGAGCCCGGGCGCGTGACGGGCAGCGTGCGCTTCGAAGGGCGCGAGCTGCTGGGCTTGCCGCCCAAGGCGGTGCGCGAGTTGCGCGGCAAGCAGATCTCAATGATCTTTCAGGAGCCGATGACGTCGCTCAATCCGGTGCTTTCGGTCGGCGAGCAGGTCGTGGAGACGCTGCGCCAGCACGAAGCACTGCCGCGCCGGAGCGCCCGCGCGCGCGCCGTCGAACTGCTCGATCTCGTGCGCATTCCCGAGCCTCAGCGCCGCTTCGACGACTACCCGCACGAGCTATCGGGCGGGCAGCGCCAGCGCGTGATGATCGCGATGGCCGTGGCGTGCCGCCCCCGTCTGCTGATCGCCGACGAACCCACCACGGCGCTCGACGTGACCATCCAGGCGCGCATTCTCGAACTGCTCGACGCGCTGCGCCGCGAGCTGTCGATGTCGCTCCTGCTGATCACGCACGACCTCGGCGTCGTGGCCGATCATGCTGACCGCGTAGCGGTGATGCTGGCCGGGCGCAAGGTAGAGGAAGCGCCTACCCAGGACCTCTTTGCGCACCCGCGTCACGCGTATACGCAAGGGCTCCTGAGCGCTTCCCTCAATCTGGCCGACGATCTGCACTACCGGTCGTGGACTTTGCCGGAAATCCGGCATACGGCACCAGCAGAGGGCGAGGAGGGTGGCTTCGTGGTGGTGCCGCGCAAGGTGCCCGAGCACGCAGCGCCGGGCGTGCGGGCGGCGCACGCCGCGCCGCTGCTCGCCGTGCGCGATCTGCGCGTGGCGTACCCTCAGCGCCGTGGCGCGCCGCCGCTTCACGCCGTAGACGGCGTGTCGTTCGAGATTGGCCGGGGCGAGTCGGTCGGGCTCGTGGGCGAATCGGGCTGCGGCAAGTCCACGCTTTCGCGCGCGATCATGCGCCTCGTGCCGGTTGCGAGCGGCTCGATCGCGCTCGACGGCACCGATCTCGTCGCGCTGCGCGAGCGTGCGTTGCGGCCCCTGCGGCGCCAGGTGCAGATGGTATTTCAGGATCCCTATGCATCGCTCAACCCGCGCCGCACCGTGGGCGATATTCTCGAAACCGTGCTGGCCGTGAATGGCGAGGGCGACGCGGCGGCGCGCCGCGCGCGCGTTCGGTTGGCGCTTGAGCGCGTGGGTCTTCCCGCGGCAGCGCTCGCGCGCTTTCCACATGAATTCTCGGGCGGCCAGCGTCAACGCATCGGCATTGCGCGTGCGCTCGTGCTCGAACCCGCCCTGCTGATCTGCGACGAGCCGGTATCGGCGCTGGATGTCTCGATCCAGGCGCAAATCCTCAATCTGCTCGTCGAACTCAAGCGCGAACTGGGGCTTTCCATGCTATTCATCTCGCACGATCTTTCGGTCGTGCGCTATATCGCCGATCGTGTGCACGTCATGCAGCAGGGCAAGATCGTCGAGAGCGGCGACCATCAGGACATCTGGCGCGCGCCAAGGCATGCATATACGCGCACGTTGCTCGCCGCGATTCCGGGGCGCGAGCGGGAGGCCGAAGCGGCTTGACGCGCGCGTAGAGGCACATCGCGCAGCAAGGTTGCGCTTCTAGTGCTTCAATGAGCGCTGCGCCGCCTTAGCCGATTGGCCTTCGATCAACCGCCCATTCTGTCCCCTATGACAAAGCCCACCAATATCAAGGCCCTCGTATTCGACGTGTTCGGCACCGTCGTGGACTGGCGCAGCGGTGTGGCGAGAGAAGCCACCGCTTTTCTGCAACGCCACGCGCCGCAACTCGACGCTTTCGAGTTCGCCGATGCCTGGCGTCGCGAGTATTCGCCCTCGATGGAGGAAATCCGCAGCGGGCGACGGCCATACGTGCGCCTCGACATTCTGCACCGCGAGAACCTCGTGAAGGTGCTGGAACGCAGCGGCATCGCCGGAGTAACAAACGCCGAGATCGACGAACTCAACCTGGCCTGGCATCGTCTCGATCCGTGGCCGGATGCGCTCGGCGCGCTGACCCGCCTGAAGCGCCGCTACATCATCGCGCCTTTGTCCAACGGAAATATCCGGCTCATGGTGGATATGGCGAAGCGCGCCGGTTTGCCGTGGGACGCGATTCTCGGCGCCGAAGTGGTCCGCGCCTACAAGCCTTCACCGCAGGTGTACAGCGAGACGGTCGACATTCTGGGGCTTGCGCCAGCCGAACTGTGCCTCGTCGCGGCGCACAACGGCGACCTTGCCGCGGCGCGCCGTCTCGGTCTTTCGACCGCGTTCGTCGTGCGGCCGACCGAGCATGGACCCGGTCAGAAAACGGACCTGAAAGCGGAGCAAGCGTGGGACTTCGTCGTGGACGATTTGAACGAGCTTGCGAGTCAGCTTGATGCCTCGATAGATTGAGCTTTAATGGTATTTGCCATGGAGGGCGTCTCTCGGGATCAGGGGCTATATGCGCTGCACAAATTGTGGCTTCGAATGCCGCGAGGGCGCGAGATTTTGCGAGCAGTGCGGCACCCAGGTCGCTCACACTGCGTCGCCCCCGTCCCCGGTCGATTACACGCCTTCGCACCTGGCTGAGCAGATCCACGCCGCGCAGGCGGCCCTCGAAGCCCGTGGCAAAGCGCTCAGCGAACGTAAGACGATTACCGCCTTGTTTGCGGACATGGCCGGCTCGACCGCACTGATCTACGGGCTGGACCCGGAAGAGGCTCACGGGCTGATCGCGCCGGTCCTCGAATTGATGATGGAGGCCGTCCATCATTACGAGGGTTTTGTGGCGAAATTGCTCGGCGACGGCATTCTGGCCTTGTTTGGCGCGCCGATCGCCCACGAGGACCACGCGCAGCGCTCGCTCTATGCGGCGCTCAGAATGCAGCAAGCCATGCGCCGTCATAGCGACCGAATTCGCCTCGAGCGCGGCATTCCCCTGCAGATACGCGTGGGGGTCCACACCGGCGAAGTGCTCATGCGGTCCATTCACAAGAACGACTTGCAAGCGGACTATGACCCGGTTGGCAACGCGATCCACATCGCCTCGCGCATGGAGGCCATTGCGACGCCCGCGTCGATATTGGTGAGTCAATCCACTTACCGGCTGACCGAGGGCTATTTCGAGTTCAAGGCCTTAGGGCAGACACAGGTCAAAGGCGTGGCCGAACCGCTTGCAGTGTATGAGGTGCAGGGGCCCGGTGCGCTGCGCACACGTCTTCAGGTGGCCGAGCGGCGCGGTCTGGCCCGATTCGTCGGACGCGCGCCCGAACTCGAGACATTGCGCGCGGCGCTCGATGCGACCCGCGCCGGGCAATGCAGCATCGTCGGCGTGGTGGGCGAGGCGGGTGTGGGGAAATCGCGGCTCTTTCACGAGTTCAAACGCTCGGCGCTAAAACGCTGCCTCGTGGTGGAGACCTTCTCGGTTTCGCACGGCAAGTCGTTCGCGTACTTGCCGCTCATCGAATTGCTGAAAAACTACTTTCAGATCACGGCGGAAGACGACGAACGGCGAAGCCGCGAAAAGGTGACAGGCCGTGTGCTTGCCCTCGAACGCAAGCTGGAGGACGGGGTGCCTTATTTGCTCCATCTGCTGGCGGTTGGCGAAACCAGTCCGGCCCTCGCGCAAATGGATTCGCAAATCCGGCGCGAGCGCACGTTCGAAGCCATCACGCATCTCTTCGTGCGCGAGAGCGCGAACGAACCCGTCGTCCTGGTGTTCGAGGACCTGCAATGGCTCGACAGCGAGACGCAAGCCTTTCTCGCTTACCTGGTCGAGCACGTATCGAGCGGGCACCTTTTGTTGCTGCTGAACTATCGCCCGGAGTATCAGCATGAGTGGGGCGGGCGCAGCGGCTACACGCAGTTGGCGCTGGAGCCTCTCGGTCGTGCCGATGCACAAGGGCTCATCAGCGCGCTCGTCGGCGACGATCGAACGCTCACCGGGGTCAAGCAGCACGTGCTCGACAAAACGGAAGGCAATCCGTTTTTTATCGAAGAAGTCGTCCAGACCCTGGCCGAAGAACACGTGCTGGTGGGTGAACCGGGTCATTACCGGATGGAAGCGGCGCCGCTCGCGCTACATATTCCGACTACGGTGCAGGGCGTGCTGGCTGCGCGTATCGATCGCCTGCAGGCCGCAGACAAAGCGTTGTTGCAAACGCTCGCGGTGATTGGCAAGACGTTCCCGGCAAATCTTGTCCAGTATGTCGTCGACCTGCCGGACGACGAACTCTATGCGAGCTTGTCACGTCTGCAAGCGGGGGAGTTCATTTACGAGCAACCGGCGTTTCCGGAGGTGGAATACGGCTTCAAGCATGCCTTGACGCAGGAAGTGGCGGGCGGCTCCCTGCTTGCCGAGCGGCGCCGGCTTTTGCATGCACGCATCGGCCAGGCGATGGAGACGCTTTTCCATGACCGTCTCAAGGACTACTGGAACGAGCTCGCGCATCACTATAGCCTCAGCGCCAACGTACCGAAGGCGGTCGAATATTTGCAGAGCGCCGGTCAACAGGCGTGGCAACGTTCGGCTACCGCCGAGGCGCTTCGCCAGCTTGGCATGGCGCTGGATCTGCTCTCGGGCATGCCGGAAACGCCCGAACGCGCCGATCGCGAACTCACGTTGCTGCTTGCTATCGGGCCGGTGTTGATGGCCGCGAGAGGATGGGCTTCGCGCGATGTGGAAGCGACGTATTCGCGTGCGCTGGATCTGTGCAGGCAGGCTGGGCGAACACCGCATTTGTTCCGCGTTCAAACCGGTTTGCGGATGTTCTATCAGTTGAGCGCGGAATATAAAACGGCCAAAGAGATCGCCGAGCAGCTGCTCGAACTGGCAGCGCGCGCGAACAATCCCACGCAAGTCATGGAAGCGCATTATCTGCTCGGCATGAGCTTGTTCAGGCTCGGCGAGCTCTCCAGCGCGCATACCCACCTTGCCGGCCTGGCGACATCATCGTTACTGCAGGACTCAGGGCAGCTCGATGAAGAGATTTTTGCGCACGGGCGGGATCCGCGCAGCGTGGGCGAAGGCAGCCTGGGCCTCGTCCTTTGGCATAGGGGCTACCCGGACGCGGCGCTAAGGCATGCTGAACAAGCGATCAGTCGTGCGCGTTCGATGCACGATCTGGTCAGTCTCGGCCAAACGCTCATTTTCAAGGCTGAGCTTCACCAATTACGCCGAGAAACTGCGCAAACCCGTGCCTGCGCCGAAGCCGCCATCGCCCTTGCGACGGAGCAGGGCTTTCCCATGATTCTCGCGTGGGCGACCATGCTCCACGGCTGGGCGCTATCGGAGGCCGGAGAAGAGGAGGAGGGGATTGCGCAAGTTCGCCGCGGACTCGCCGACTACGAAGCAACCGGTGCTCGCCTTGGCCGCTCGTACTTTCTGGCATTGCTGGCCGAAACCTATGCAAACGCGGGGTTGTGCGACGCCGGGCAACATGCGCTGGCCGAGGCAATAGCGGTTTGCGAAACGTCGGACGAACGCTATCACGAGCCCGAGTTGTATCGGCTCAAAGGCGAGTTGTCGCTGCTCTGCGCAGGGCTTTCGAGCGTCGCACCCGTGGACCGCGACGCGGCGCAGGCGAACTTCAACGAAGCCATGGCGATCGCTCGCCGCCGGGGCGCCATATCGCTCGAACTTCGCGCGGCATTGAGCCTGGCAGCGCTTCATGCGCAAGCGGCACGCGCGCGTGAGGCGCGGGAGACACTCGCCCCAGTGTATGCGTCGTTCACAGAGGGGTTCGAAACGGCGGACCTGCGAGCAGCGAGGCAATGGCTCGACACGCTCGCCTAGAACGCCAAGCGGTCGTCGCAGGCGCTGCGGCGCGGTATCTCAGGAAAGCATAGGGGCAGGCCAACGCCGAAACGTTAGTCTGCCCATGCCGGTTCGCCGCTTACGCGGCGATCCGGTCTCGCGCTTGCCGTCCCGCGACAGGCGACGGAACACGCATGGCCGTGTTAGAAGCGATGGCGGATACCCACGGTCGCCACAGCCTGCGAGTTCGAATCCGACGCGGAAACGCCCATGATGTCCGCGTGAATCTTCCCTTCGCCATCCACCACGCGCTGATACGCGGCTTCTGCGTAAAGGTCGGTGCGCTTCGAGAGCGCGTAATCGCCTTGCAGCGTGAACTGATGGAACTTCGGATTCACGCCTTCCAGGCTCGCGTCCGTGTACGTATAGGCGCCCGACACCGTGAACGCAGGCGTAAACGCGTAGCGGCCATTGATTTCGTAGTTGGCGAAGCGCGCGCTGTCGCCCGCGAGCGACGTCGTCGTGCCCGCGTTCGCGGAGTTGATGGCCGTGAGATTGTTCAGCTGCGTTTGCGTGAACACGAAGCCCACGTTGGCCGCGCCGAACGCGTAGTTCAGGCCCGCGCCGTACGTGCGCTGACGCGAAGCCGTGAAGGTGGCGTCGTCGCTGACCGCGCCGCTGCTGTTGATGGTCGAACCCGAGTTGTTGAGCTGCAGGTAGCCCGCGCCTGCCGTGAGGCCGCCAAACGCGTAGGTGGCGCCGAGGCTGTATGCGCGGTTGCTCGCAAAGCCGCCTGCGTCGTTCGAGAAGCCGTACAGCGCGTTGAACTTGAGGCCGCCGTAGTTCACGCTCTGGTACTTGAGCGAATTGCTCACGCGGAACGAGTTGTTGAGGTTGTCGTTGTCGTACGGGTGTGCGGCGAGCGTGCCGCCGTATTGCGTGCCGTTCAACGACAGTGCGCCCAGGTTGTCGACCACGCTGTCGTACTGACGACCCAGCGTGAGCGCGCCGGCCTGTTCGCTCGAAAGACCGACGAACGCTTGACGGCCAAACATGCGGCTATTTTGCTTCGCCGCGCCGGTCGAAATGCTGAAGCCGCTCTCGAGCACGAAGATCGTCTTGAGGCCGCCGCCCAGGTCTTCGCTGCCGCGCAGGCCCCAACGGCTGCCGTTGAGCGCGCCGCTCGTCTGTTGCACGTTCGAGCTGCCCGACTGGTTGCTCGTGTACAGGACGCCGGCGTCGATCAAGCCGTAAAGCGTAACCGAGCTTTGCGCGTGCGCCGCGCTGGCGAAAGAGGCTGCAGCGACTGCGAGAGCGGATAGGGTGTTCTTTTTCATCGTGACTCCATTGCTTTGTATTTCGCTCGAAAGAGAGCGAGCGCGGAGCATAACGCGATATAGCGAGTGCATTTCGGAATTTGTGGCATACATGCCACGATTACTGGCTAACCGTTTCTTACTTGTTCCGGCTTATTACTTCCGCACCAGAAATGATAAAAATATCAGTTAAATCAGGGACTTTTAGCGATCCCGCATGGTGGGTGGAACGCACGGTTTTCCGTATTTTTATCGTAATTTAGAGAAATATTCGACGATTCCGCATCCTTGAATATTACGGTGAATGAATACCGCGAAGAAATGCATGTTATTCAACGAATCGAATTGGCTGCACCGTTCCTTATCATGATTTTCGACCACGGGCGCGGCTGTGACAAAGCGCCGCCTTGAGTACTCTTCCATGCATTCGGGCGCGAACGCCCCGCGTTCCCATGACTGACACCATCGTTGCGCTGCTCGCCAAGGCGAAGCAGCATTTCATCGCCGGCCGCATCGACGCCGCGCAGCACGATCTCCAATCGATCCTGCGAGTCCATGCCGATCACCCTGGCGCGCTGGAAGCGATGTCTTTCGTCTACGCTGCGCGCGAGGATTACACACGCGCCGCCGAACTCGCATGGCGCGCAGCGCAGCCCGCCACGACGGTTCCGCAGCAGTTAGAGCAAGCGGCGCGCATTTGCCAGTGCGCGTAACGCCATGCAGACGCCGTCGCGCTCTACGAACGCCTGCTCGCGCTCGCGCCCGATCACGCTGAAGCGCTGCACGGCGCAGCGATGTCGTTCATGCAACTGGCGCAGGCCGAAGCCGCGCTCGCCTGTCTCACCCGACTGACGCGCCGCTATCCGCACGCGGCGCAAGCGCACTACAACCGCGGCACGCTGCTCGGCTTGCTGGGCCGTTACGACGAGGAACTCGAAGCGTACCGGCGGGCAATCGAACTCAAGCCGGATTTCGTCGCCGCCTATGTGAATCTGGGCGTCGCGTTACGCGATCTGCATCGCTTCGACGAGGCGCTGCGCCAGTTCAGGAAAGCGTTGTCGATCGACACGAACGACGCCGGCGCACGCACGAATCGCGCGCAGACCAATCTGCTGCTCGGCGAATTCGAGCACGGTTGGCGCGAATACGAATGGCGCTGGCGCGACGGCGAGATGACACACGGTTTCCCCGCGGCGACGCAATGGACCGGCCAGCCACTCGCGGGCAAGACCGTGCTCGTGCACGCGGAACAAGGTTTCGGCGACACGTTGCAGTTCATTCGCTTCATCGAGCGCCTGAACGCGAAGGGCGCACGCGTGATCGCGCGCGTGCAGGAGGCGCTGCGGTCGTTGCTGCAGAACGTGGCGGGTGCGGCGAGTGTGACAGGCGAATTCTCGGCGCTGCCGGAGTTCGACTACCACGTACCGATGTTGAGCCTGCCGCATGCGCTCACGCTGCGCGAAGGGGACTTCGCGACCTCGGGTGCGTATCTGCGCGTCGATACCGAAGTTGAAGATGCAGCGCGCGCATCGTGGTCCGACGTAATCGGCGCCAACGAGAATGACGATCGGAGGCTGCGCGTGGGCGTGGTCTGGTCAGGCAGCACGACGCACGTGAACGATCGCAATCGCTCGATGCCGCTTGCGGAACTCCTTCCGCTTTTCGACGCCGATGCGCGTTTCATCTCGCTGCAACAAGCGGTGCGCGAGCGCGACCGCGCGTGCGCGGACGAACTCGCGCAGCGCGGCCGGCTGATCGACACCGGCGCACGTTTGACGACGTTCCCGGCGACGGCGGCGCTTGTCGCGCAGCTCGATCTGGTGATCGCCGTGGATACGGCGGTCGCGCATCTGGCGGGCGCACTCGGCAAGCCCGTGTGGATCGCGCTGCCGTTCACGCCGGACTGGCGCTGGCAACTGAATCGCGACGACAGCCCGTGGTATGCCGATGCGCGTCTGTTCCGTCAAACGCGCCGCGGCGAGTGGGGCGACGTGGTGGCAGCGTTGCGCACGGCGATCGATGCTCGAATCGCCGCGCGATCGACCACGAGGCATGCAGCATGATGGTCTGGCCTGCGCCGGCCATCACGCCCGCCAGCGGTGGACTGCCAGCGCACTTAGAACCGGTGGCGCATGCCGATCATCACAATCGCCTGCGAGCTCTTGCCGGAATCGATTTCGGTCGAACCGATCACAGCCTGCGCGGTGCCTTCGCCATTTTCGCCGCTCGCGTGTCCGTAACCGCCCACTGCGTAGAAGTCGGTGCGCTTGCTGATCACATAGTCGGCGCCAAGCGCAAACTGGTTGTACTTCGCCGACGAATCGCCGCTCGACTTCATATACGTATAGCCGATTTCAGTCGTGAGCGCGGGCGAGATCTGCCACAGTGCATACACTGAGCCGGTGTTGTACTTTTGCGCCGTCGTGAAGGACGAGCTTGCGTCCGGCACGTACTGCGCGAAGCTGTAGTAGCCGCCGAGCGTGACGGGACCGATGGCGTAGTTGCCGCCCAGGCGCGCGATATTGATGGAACGGGCCGACGAGTAGGCGTCGTTGACCGACGTGGTGAAAAGCGAGTCAGCGGTGGTCGTGCCGCGAGTCGACAGCACCGCATTGCCGTTGTCGATATGCATGAAGCCCGCTGCGAGGCCGAGCGGTCCCTGACCGTACGAAAGCGCGCCGCTCCACGTCTGGCCCGATCCCTGCGAGCCGGCAACGCCGCCGAACGTGTACATCCATTCCGTCTTCAGGCCGGCCAACGTCGGGCTTGCCCATTTGATGGCATTGCTAAAGCGCGCGGTATTGTCCGCGTTGTCGATGTCGCCCGGCGTCGAGAACATGCCGCCGAGAAAGTTATCGCCCTGGATGGGCTGCACGAGGTCGGTGAGCGGGTCGTACTGACGCCCGGCGGTCAGCGTGCCGAACCGGCTGTCCTGCAGGCCAACAAACGCTTGACGTCCGAACAGGCGGGTTCCTTGCCCTGACTTGCCGGTCTCCACGTTGAAACCGCTTTCGAGCGTGAACACCGTCGTCAGTCCGCCGCCGAGATCTTCGCTGCCCTTCAAGCCCCAGCGCGAACCCGAGAGGTTGCCGCTCGTCATCGAGATTTGCGAACTCTGTCCGCCCGAATTGTGCGTGTACTGAATCCCCGCGTCGATGAGGCCATACAGGGTCACGGAGTTTTGCGCGAACACCTGGGTCGAGAACCCTGAAAAACTAAGGATAGCTACAGAAATTGCGGACTTCTTCATCGAAATATTTTCCTTGTTGTCTGAGAGGCGGCGACGGGCTGGCGTGAGCGAGCCCTTCGCCGCGCTTTTCTGGCATGAGTCGATCATGCCGACGACAGGCTAATTCCCGATTATTAATCTATTAAGTAGATGTTCTTATCAATCATTCTATTATCCGCAGTTTCGTTTACAGAATTTTTCTCACAAATAAACTTAATAGATATTTCATTTTCCGAATTATTCTTACTCGATGTAATAAATAATCGAGAGCAGAGCAAAAATGGTTTCGCAATAAAACAATATAGACAAATGCCTCTATTTTCAATGCGTTTTCCCTTCGGGCAGAATCGCTGACACGAATCTGACTCATTGCGCCATTACGATCTGGCGCGCCTTACGCCCCGGCTTATGCACCGGAAAAGGGCATTAGCGGCAGCCTGCAGGCGTGCGCCAATTTGCTTGCTGTTTTTCACCACACGTTAATTTCGGCAAAGGATGGGAAATTCTATGAATCGGATGAGTACAAGCCGTTTTGGTTTGCTGTCGGCGGCAGGCGCCGCTGTACTAGCCTCCATGGGCGTGGGCAGCGCGAATGCGGCGCCGTCCGACGCCCTCATCGCCGCCGCGAAGCAGGAAGGGCAGCTGACGGTCATTGCGCTCCCGCACGACTGGTGCGGCTATGGTCCGATGATCGAAGCCTTCAAGGCGAAGTACGGGATCAAGGTCAACGAGCTGAATCCGGATGCGGGCTCGGGCGACGAGATCGAGGCGATCAAGGCAAATAAAGGCAACAAGGGTCCGCAGGCACCGGACGTGATCGACGTCGGTCTGTCGTTCGGTCCGTCGGCGAAGGCGGACGGTCTGTTGCAGCCGTACAAGGTGTCGACGTGGAAGTCGATCCCGAACGACTCGAAGGACGCCGACGGATACTGGTATGGCGACTATTACGGCGTCCTTTCTTTCGAAGTCAACGCGGACATGATCGACAAGGCCCCGGCCGACTGGAGCGATCTGCAGAAGCCGGAGTACAAGAACGCGGTGGCGCTGGCCGGCGACCCGCGCGCGTCGAACCAGGCGATCCAGGCCGTCTACGCGGCTGGCCTGTCGTCGGCCAAGGGTGATGCGAGCAAGGCCGAAGCGGCCGGTCTCCAGTTCTTCGCCAACCTGAACAAGAACAGCAACTTCGTGCCGGTGATCGGCAAGGCCGCTTCCGTTGCGCAGGGCACGACGCCGATTCTCGTGCGCTGGGACTACAACGCGCTTGCCGACCGCGACACGCTCAAGGGCAATCCGAAGGTGGAAGTCGTCGTGCCGAAGACGGGCGTCGTTGCGGGCGTGTACGTGCAGGCCATCAGCGCCTACGCGCCGCACCCGAACGCCGCGAAGCTGTGGATGGAGTACCTCTATTCGGACGAAGGGCAGCTCGGCTGGCTCGCGGGTTATTGCCACCCGATCCGCTACAACGAGCTTGCCGCGCAGAAGAAGGTGCCCGCCGCACTGCTGGCGAAGCTGCCGCCCGCCACGGCCTACAAATCGGCCGTATTCCCGACGCTGCAGCAGCAGGACGCGACCAAAGCGGCTGTGACGAAGCAATGGGATAGCGTCGTAGGCGCGAACGTCAAGTAAGCGCGATTGCGGATGGTGATGCGCGAGGCGGTGATCCGCGCTCGCGCGCCAGCCGCAACTTTCGCTGGCATTGCATCGCTCACTCCTCGTTCCTGAAAGCCCTATGAGCACTGTATCCAACCTGGAGCCCAACGGGCCTGATCTCGCCGTGCCGCCGGGAAACGCTCCGCATGCAAAGCGATCCTCGGGCGCCGCGCGCTACCTGTCCTTGCTAGGCGTCGCGCCGTTCTTCATTTTCACGCTGCTGTTCCTGATCGCGCCGACCGTGTACCTCATGGCCGGTGCGTTCCAGAATGCACAGGGCCGGTTCACGCTCGACAACTTTCGGCAGCTCTTCGAGCCGGAGGTGCTGAGTGCGTACTGGATCAGCATCAAGGTGAGTACGGCGTCGGCGGCGGGTGGGGCGGTCATCGGCCTGCTGCTCGCGTGGGCCGCGGTGCTCGGCCGCTTGCCCGGCTGGATCCGTCCAACGCTATTGACCTTCTCCGGCGTCGCGTCGAATTTCGCCGGCGTGCCGCTCGCGTTCGCGTTCATCTGCACGCTCGGGCGCGTCGGTCTCGTCACGATGCTGCTGCACCGCTACGCGCACGTGAACCTCTACGCCACAGGCTTCAGCATTCTCAGTTTCTGGGGGCTGACGATCACCTACCTGTACTTTGAAATTCCGTTAATGGTCCTGATCATTGCACCTGCCCTGGATGGCCTGAAGCGCGAGTGGCGCGAGGCATGCGACTGCCTGGGCGGCACCGCGTGGCACTACTGGCGCCTCATTGCGCTGCCGGTGCTGTGGCCAAGCGTGCTTGGCGGCGCGCTGCTGCTGTTCGCCAACGCGTTCGGCGCAGTCGCCACCGCGTACGCGTTGACCGGCAGTTCGCTGAACATCGTGACGATCCTCCTGTATGCGCAGGTGCGCGGCGACGTGCTGCACAACCAGAACCTCGGCTATGCGCTCGCGCTCGGCATGGTGGTGATCACGGGGCTCTCGAACGGCGGCTATCTCTGGCTGCGTGCGCGCGCCGAAAGGGGGCGCCGATGAAAAAGCCATCCCGGCTGGGCGCCTGGATCGCGATTGTCGTCGGCGCACTGTATTTCCTGATCCCTCTCTTCGCGACCTTCGAGTTCAGCCTGCGCATGCGGCGCGGCACATACAGCTTCGACGCGTACAAGGTCGTGCTGGGCGACCCGAGCTTTCAGGCGTCGTTCGGCTATTCCGTGCTGATGGCGTTCGTGACGATCGTGATCGGCGTGCTGCTCGTCGTGCCGACGGCGTACTGGGTGCAACTGCGGCTGCCGAAGCTGCGCCCTGTGGTCGAGTTCATCACGCTGCTGCCGGTCGTGATTCCGGCAATCGTGATCGTGTTCGGCTATCTGCGCCTCTACAACAGCAGTTCGTGGCTGCCGATGACCGGCAACGAGCGCGCCACCGACCTGCTGCTCGCATTCGGCTACGTCACGCTCGCGCTGCCCTACATGTATCGCTCGGTCGATGCCGGCCTGCGCGCGGTCGACGTGCGCACGCTCACCGAAGCGGCCGAGGCGCTCGGCGCCAACTGGCCCACGATCCTCTTCAAGGTGATCTTCCCGAATATCCGCTCGGGCATCCTCTCGGGCGCGTTCCTGACCTTTGCCGTCGTGATCGGCGAGTTCACGATGGCGAGCCTGCTCGACCGTCCGGCGTTCGGCCCTTATCTGCAGCTGATCGGCGCGAACCGCGCCTACGAACCGTCCGCGCTCGCGATCATCGCGTTCGTCGTCACGTGGGCGTCGATGGGCCTGATCCAGGTCTTCGGCTCCGTGCGCGCGGCGGCGGCTCACAAATCCTGATGAACCAGGACATCATTCATGGCATTCCTTGAGATAGAGAATCTGCACAAGTCGTTCGGCGCGCATACGGCGCTGCATCACTTCGACATGCAGATCGAGCGCGGCGAATTCATCACGTTTCTCGGGCCGTCGGGCTGCGGCAAGACGACGGTGCTGCGCATGATCGCCGGCTTCGAAGATCCGACGCGCGGGGCGATCCGTATCGCGGGCAAGGACGTCACGCGGCTGCGCACGCGGGCGCGCAAGATCGGCATGGTATTTCAGTCGTACGCGCTGTTCCCGAACATGACCGTTGCCGGGAACATCGGCTTCAGCCTGAAAGTCGCGGGCCGCCCGCAAAGCGAAATCAACAAGCGCGTGGAGGAGATGCTCGAGCTCATCAAGCTGCCGCTTTTCGGCGAGCGCTACCCGTGGCAGCTCTCCGGCGGCCAGCAGCAGCGTGTCGCGCTCGCGCGCGCCATTGCCGGCAAACCGGAGGTCTTGCTGCTCGACGAGCCGCTATCTGCGCTCGACGCGAAAATCCGCATCTCGCTGCGCCAGGATATTCGCGCGCTGCAGCGCGAGCTTGGCATCACGTCGATTTTCGTCACGCACGACCAGGAGGAAGCGCTGTCCATTTCCGATCGCATCGTCGTGATGAACGAGGGGCGCGTGGAGCAGGTGGGTACGCCTGCCGAGATCTACAACTTCCCGCGCACGCGCTTCGTGGCGTCGTTCGTCGGCACGCTGAACCTGCTGCCGGGCAAGATCGTCGATCCGGCGACGGGGCGCATCGCGGTCGACGGCCAGGTGCTCACCACCTCGCAGCCGCTGCCCGCCGACGACGTGGGCCGCGCGCGCCTGCTCGCAGTGCGGCCGGAGGCGATCCGTCTGGAAGCGCCGGCGGCGGGCCGCAACTCGCTTGCCGCGACGGTCGAGGACATCGACTTTCTCGGTGCGGTGGTGCGCATCCGTGCGCGCGTGAAGGAAGCCGTCGTTTCGCTGGATATTTTCAACGACCCCAACCACGCCTTGCCGCAACGCGGTCAGCCTGTCGCGCTCGGCTTTTCGCACGAGAATCTGCTGGTGCTCGAAGAGGGGGCGTGAGTACGCCAGCCACTATGATCGTGGAGGTCGCGCTGCCGCTGCCTCCACACGGTCCGTGAGCTTGCCGACCAGCGCATTCGCCACGATCTCCTCGCCGATGACGACGTCGGACGCTCCGGCGCTTTCGAATAGCGCCTTTCTCAAGGGATTTTCGCCGGGCACGACAATCGCAAGCGAAGCGTTCAGCGTATGCGCCAGCAAGGTGATCGCCAGATTGTTGTTGCTGTCGGGCGTTGTCACGATCAGTGCTTTGGCGCTATCGAGCCGCGCGCGCCTGAGCACGTCGTCGAATACGTCCGGGGGACCCAGAACCACCATCAGTCCGCGATCCGCCGCCCGGTGCGCCTGCTCCTGGTCGCCCACGACGACGAGCACCGTCTCTCCTGCTTCGCGCAAGCGGTTGGCGACCAGTTCGCCAAGCGAATGGAATCCAACCAGCACAACATGATTCGCTAGATGCCCGAGCTTGCGTTCCATAAGCCTGTTCTCCCGATAAGCCAGCACGTCGTCGCTCGATAACATGCCAGTGAGCCTGGAAACCGCGAATCCGCCAATCACCATCGTCGCCGACATGGCGAGCAGCATGAAGATCTTCTGACTCGGATTGAACTCCGTAAAGTCGCCGAGTGTCGTGACGAGATTGAATCCGTCCCAAAGGGCCGTAAATACTTTGCCGGAAAGCGGAGCACCGGACTGGTCGAGCAGGGCCAACCCGGTGGCCGCGCCAACGAGCAGCAGGGCGAGAAGCGCAATGGTCAGGCGCACCTCGCGGCGCCATTCACGAATGCGCAGCCCTCCGAGGCGGGGCTCATGAACACGGAAGATCCACATCGTTACCTCGGACCCAGGCGGAAATCGATTGGCGATCGTGCGTTGCACAAGACAGCACCGCCGTGACTGCCTAGCGTATCACTCAGCCGTTCAGACCCAGGTTCGGCTGCCCACGAACGACCGAAACAAGACGACCGCCACGCGGCGCGGCCCGCCTGTCGGCGATTCCCCGACATCTCTCGGCCAGGTGATGGCCGCGCCCAAACTCGCATCGTCGCGTATGCACGCTGGGTCGGGCTTTGCGCGGATGGTGCCCCGATGGCATGACATCTGCATGGTGTGGCGCGAGCGGCTGGCCGCTTGACGCATCCTGCAACCGTCCTGTTCGAGGAGACCCATCATGACTACGTTGACCATCCGCGATCTTCAGAAGTCGCAAGCGCTCGATCACGAAGCAATGGCCAGGTTTCAAGGTGGCCGGATGAAGATCATCGGCTCGCACCCCGGCTCGATCCTCACCTCCGCCGACGGCGACCCGGTCGCCGTGTATGTCGACGGCGTGCTGCAAAACTCCGTTAGCGACGGCTACTACCACGGCTGAGTGCCAGCGGCATACAAAGCACAGCGGTGTAACCGCGGGGGGCTGATGTGGACCAAACGTGGCTATGTACCGCTGCCGGCGCGATCGTGATTGTGATCGCGCTGGCTGGCGTGACGGCGCACTACCTTCGTGAGCGTCGTCGGGCCGATCTTCTGCGCAACTTCGATCACCATGAATGGTGGCAGCGTAACCACGGTTCCGCCTGCACTTCGGGCGGCTCGGGTACCGGGAGCAGGGCAGTACAAGCAGGAACATGGCGGAAATATTGAACGGGTATTCAACGATGAGCTACCCATTTCTGGCCCCCATCGATTGATGGAGGCGATCGGGGGCGCGGGAAAAACATAGCGAGAGCGTATTGCGCCTGCGCGTAGGTTCGGCCCGGTCTTGCAACGAGGCGAAGGTGCCCGCTTCGAGCAGGCCCTCGATAGAGGAGGAAATGAGCGAAGTGAAGCGGCTTTTTTGTGCAGACAAGAAGGCCTGTTGCACCCCACATGGCAATCCTTAGAGGTAGCTCATCATGAAATCGCTAGATAAAACATTCGTTATCCTTACCATTCTGTCTGCTCCGGTGGCTTCGTTCGCACAATCGAACGCCGCCGTGACTCCCGAGCAGGTCCGCGCCGAACTCGTGCAGCTGGAACAGGCTGGCTACCACCCAGGTGACGGCGACAACACAAACTATCCAGCCGACATCCAGGCTGCCGAAGCGCGCGTGGCCGCGCAGAACGGCGGGAACAGCTACGGCGGAATGGTTGGCGGGACGTCGGCGTCTGGTGCGCCCGCTGCCGCAACCGGCGACAGCATGAAGCCGATTTACTTCGGTCAATAAACCATTGCGTTGACGAAGCCCTTCCTCCGAATGGAGGGGCTTTGTTTGGGTTCGTTACCGGCAGCAAAATGAGGGCCGGACTGACAGGCCCATTGCAAGAAACCTGAAAAGTTGCCAGAATTTCGGCCCGGCTCGACTTACCCGGGCACGCGGAATGCTCCGAAACTTGAAAACGTTTAATCGCCGCTCATTGACTAATATGTGGTCTATGAAGCCATCGCTGCGCTATGTGGGAGTTTGTGCAATCTGCGCCTTCTTTACGGCGTGTGGTCAGATCGCGCCCAGACAAACGGCATGCAGCGTGGATTCCTGTCGCACGCGGCACGAGGTGGTGCAATCCGGCGAGGCGTCGTGGTATGCGGAAAAATTCCAGGGGCGGCAGACCGCCAACGGAGAACGCTTTGATGCCGGCTCATTGACGGCTGCGCATCGTACATTGCCGCTTGGCAGCTACGTGCGCGTGAGGTCGATGGCAACCGGAAAGTCGGTTGTCGTGCGCATCAACGATCGCGGCCCCTACGTGAAAGGCCGAATCATCGATCTCTCTTATGCCGCCGCGAAGACCCTGGGGTTGACGGAAGCACGGTCGATGCGAGTGCAGATCGAACGCGTGGAGAACACGCAAAACGCACAGACGGAGCCGGACGACGGCGGAATTCTCGCTACAGGAAGGTGACGTGAGGGCTGACTCGCGTCACGCCACGCTCCTGTCGCCACCGCATCATCCCATGGTTTGAGCGGCGCTCGCGCTGCGCTGCCTGAAATGGCCCGGCTTCAGCGCCATGACAGCTACGAGACTGAGCGCGATGCCGATCATCACATAGAGCACCGGCGCCAGCGGCGAACCCGTGAGCGCAATGAGCCACGTCACGAAAGTCTGTGCAAAGCCGCCAAAGATCAGGACAACAACGTTATTGACCACGGCGAGCGACGTCGCGCGCGTGCGCTTGGGGAACATCTCGGCAAGCGTCGTGCAATAGACGCCGAGGAAGGTCGCGCTGAGCACGCCGATCACGATTTGCGTGACGAGGAGCCGGGGCACGGACGGCGCCGCCACGACCCACGCATAGAGCGGATAGATCGCAACCAGGTAGGCGCCCAGCGACCCGACCAGCAGCGTCTTGCGGTCGTAGCGGTCAGATAGCGCCCCCGCGAGCGGCGTCACGATCAGCATGACGATGGCCGCGATCATTTGCACCATGAAGCTTTCCGAAACGGGCAGCTTGAGAACCTGCTTCGCGTAGGTGACGGTATAGCCGAACGTGACGTAGAAGGTAACGGTGCTCGCCACCACCATGCCCATGCCGATCAGATAGTCTGGCAGCCCGCGCTTGACGGCAGCCGCATCCGTCGTCCGGGCGCGCGGCGTGGCGTGGATGCGCGCATAGGTTTCGCTTGCATGGCGGCGCAGGTAGATGGTCAGCGGCGCAATGAGCAGGCCCACCGCGAACGGGATGCGCCAGGCGCCCGCGAGCTGTTGCTCGGGCGTGAACACCTGCGTGACCACCATGCCGAGCGCGGCGCCCAGCATCGTCGACATAAGCTGCCCGCTCATTTGCCACGATCCGTAGAAGCCGGTGCGATTAGGCGGCGCCAGTTCGATCAGGAACGCCGTGGAAGTGCCGAATTCACCGCCTATCGAAAAACCTTGCAGGAGCCGGGCCACCAGCATCAGCAGCGGCGCCGCGAGGCCGGCCGTCGCGTAGGTCGGCGCGAAGGTCATGATCGCGGCGGCCAGCGCCATGATGCCCATGCCGAGCGTCATGCCCGCCTTGCGGCCATATTTATCGCCGTAGAGGCCGAGCAGCAGGCCGCCCACGGGGCGCATGAAAAAGCCTGCGCCGAAGAGAGCCGTGGTTAGCAGGATCGCATTCAGATCCGCTCCCGCTGCGCCGTGCGAGACCGGAAAAAACAGCTTGCTGATGATCGGCGTCATCGCTGCGAAGATGGTGAAATCGAACCACTCCATCGCATTGGCCAGCACGGCGGCCACGATGACGGGCTTGATGCCTGGTTGAGTGTCCATCGGCTATCCCCGGATATTGGTTGAAGGGCGGTCCAGCATGCTTCGGTCAGGCGGCGGTTGCCGGCTCGGGAAACACGGGTTCGCCGAGATTGAGCATCAGCCGGTTCGCCCACGCGAAAATGGCGATCGAATGGATCAGGTCGAGTATTTCAGCGTCAGTGAGCCCGGCCTCGCGCAACGCTTGCAGCTGGTCGGCGTCAATCTCGTTCGGGCGCTCGGTCAGCGCAGCCGAGAAACGCGCAATCGCCTCTTCGCGCTTCGTCGTACCGGCGCTGTGCGGGTCGGCGAAGACCTGGCGGATCACGTCGTTGCGCTTGGCGAGCTGCTCGAAACGCTGGGCATGCACCGATGCGCAATACACACAGCCGTTGAGCCGCGAAACCACGGTGGTCGAAAGCTCCCGTTCCGCGCGAGGCAAGCCGCCGGGTGCGTACATGATCGCGTTGAACGCGGCGGAGCGCTGCCGCAGGATCTCGGGTTGATGGACGAGAAATCGGTAGTAGTCCGAGACTTTCGCCTTGGGATGGCTTTCTTCGAGAACGGTAATCTGTTCCGCCGTGGCATGGTCGAGATCGACCACGTCGAGCCACGCGTCCCATTCCAGCGATTCGTTCGTGAAGCCGTGCGAACGGATGACGTCGGTCATGATGCGCGCTCCAGCTGCTTGAGGGCTTGCAGACCCGCGACGAGGCGCGTCTGGTACGACAGAAAGGCGATCAGCTGCGCGAGTGAGACGACGGCGGGTGTCGTCAAGCCGGCGGCGGGCAGCGTCTGCAGCGCGGCCTTGTCGCCAGCGACCGGATTTTCGATCAGCGTGCGCGTGAATGCGAGGATCGCGCGCAGGCGCGGGGCAGGGAGGTCCTCGGGTGCACCCGTTTGCACGGCGGCGAGCGCCGCCGCATCGACTTCGTGTGCGGCCAGTTCGCCGCGGTAGTGGGCAACGAGCGCCGGGGAGGGCGCGAGGCGGCTCGCGTAGAGCGCGACGAGCAAGCGCTCGACGAGCGTGAGGCCGCCGAGCGCGGGATCGAACAGCGCGTCGTAGCTGCCCTGGGTCGCTTCCACCACCTTGGCGCGCTGGTGCCGCAATGCATGTGTGGCCGAACCGGGCGTGAGGTCGGCGACGCGATCGATGATGTCGTCGTCAGTGTCGTATGTCATGGTCAACTCCGGAAAACTGCAGATTCACACGCTCATTTTCATTTCGCTTCGCGCTCGGCAAGCGCCGGGGGCGGTGGGGCGGCTGTCCATTCGTCGCCTTCGACTTCCGGCTCGGCGAAAGCCGCCATGTTGGCGTAATGCAGTTCGACGTCCTCACGATAGAACGTTGCGGCAAGCCCCTGTGCGAGCCGCTTCGCGCCTTCGCTGACGGCCGGGATGTCGCCCGACAGCGCGCCGTGCGAGAGCGTCGCGGGCGCGCAAAAGCAGTGAATGCGCTCGAGTCCGGGGCACGCGCCGGGTGTCTTTTCCTGGAACTCGAAGGCGGGCCCGAGGTCGGGCGAATCGGCAAGCTCAATGTCATCGTCGCCTGCGGGCGGCGCGTAGCGGTCCTTCCACGCGCGCACGTGGCGGGCGAACGGCGCGAATTCGGGGCGGCTCGCCAGATCGATACGGAAGCCTGTTGCGAACACGAGAAAGTCCAGCACGAAGACACCCTTCGGGGTGCTTACGTACAGTTCGTCGTCCACCTGCTCGATGCCGGTGACTGGCGCACCGAGGTTGAAGCGGGCGTTGGCGTGGCGCGACACGCGCAACGTACTGCCGCGCGGCGGCGGCACCTGCTGCACGTTGATGTAGTGGCGGATGCGCCATTTCCAGTCATCGGCAAGCGCGACATGGCCGTGCGTGAGGCCCGGATTACCCGCGCCTTTGCCTTTATTGATGCGCGGGATGTCCGCGCGGCGAATCAGCAGATCGACCGACGCTGCACCCGCTTCGAGCGCCGTTGCCGCGCTGTCCATGGCCGACGCACCCGCGCCGACAACGCCTACGCGCTTGCCGCGCAGCGTGCCGTAGTCCAGCACATCGGAAGAGTGGGCATAGAAGCGGCGCGGCAGATCACGCGCGAATGCAGGTACGGAAGGCCCACCCAGGCCGTCGCGGCCCGTCGCGAGGACAACGTGGCGCGCAAACACAGTCTCGCTGCCGCCGGGGCTCGTGACAGACAGCGCCACGCCGCCGTCCGCGCGCGGCGTGATTGCGGTGACCCGGTGTTCGTTGCGCACATCGATGTCGAGTACATCGCGATACCAGCGCAGATAGTCCATCCATTGCAGGCGCGGGATCTTGTCGAGCGCCTCCCACGCCTCGCCGCCGAACTGCGCTTCGAACCACGCGCGGAACGTGAGCGAGGGCAGGCCGAGCGCGGGGCCCGTGAGCTGCTTCGGAGAACGGAGCGTTTCCATGCGCGCGGTGGTGGCCCATGGGCCTTCGAAGCCGCGCGGCGACTGATCGTAGATGACGGCGTCGATGCCGAGATGGTCGAGCGCGGCGGCGAGCGCAAGCCCAGCCATACCGCCGCCGACAATCGCCACATTGACCACGGGGCGGCCGTCGTGGGTGCGCTCGGGAATCCAGCGCTTCGGGGGCAGTTCGAGCCACGCGAGATCTTCGCGCAGGCGGGCTTCGAGCGCGGCGAGACCAGCGGACGGTGGAGTGGTCGGATTCATTACGGCAAGGATTCCTTGTTGGCAGGCAGGTCGCCATAGAGCGACTGCAGGACTTGGGCGTGCTCGGCGCTCGCGCGCAGCGTGAAATCGGGCAGCACGGCGCGCGCTGCGTCGGCGAGCGCGTCGATGAGCGTCGCGGCCACGGGGGGCAGCGCGATCGCGTCGCGCGAGATCACGCCAAAGAAGTACGGAATGTCGGCGTCGATCGTGCGGATCGCCACGCCGGCAAGCGGCATGCCGTAGGCCGTGACCGGTTCGAGCACCGAGATGCCGAGTCCGGCGCGAACCGCGGTCAGCGCGTTCATCGACGAATTCGTTTCGATCAGACCGGCTGGCGTGACGTCGGCTTGCGCGAACGCGTGGTCGAGGCGGCGGCGCAGGCGATAGGGGTTCTGCATCGTGACGATGCGCCGGCCCGCGCAGGCCGAAAGCGGCAGCCGGTCATGGCGCGCGAGGGGATCGTCGTCGCGCAGCGCGGCCACGCACGCGGATTGCCCGATCCAGTGCACGACCACGCCGCGGTGCTCGAGCGGCAGGCTCGCCACGCCAATGTCCGCCGCGCCGGTCAAGACATCGTGCACGACCTGCTCGGGGGGCAGGCTGCGCAGCTGGATCGTCTGCGCGGCGCCCGCGAGTTCGGTGCGCGCGAGCGCTGCGGGCACGAGGCCGGCGGCGAGCGCGGAAGTGGCGGCGATGCGCAGCGGCCGGGTTTCGCCGCGGCCGATCTCGCCGGCGCGCTTCTGGATCTGATGAACGCCCGTCAGCACGTGCTCGACGTCCTCGTAGAGCTGGATGCCTTGCTCGGTGGGCGTGACGCGCGGGCCATTGCGCGTGAACAGCGGATAGCCGACCTCGGTTTCGAGCTCCTGGATCAGCCGCGTGATCGCGGGCTGCGAGCGCCCCAGCAAACGGCCGGCGGCGGTGACGCTGCCGGCCGTGATCACTGCGGCGAAGGCTTCGAGCTGGCGTAGTTCCATCTTCCGTGGGTGTCCCGGCGCGTAAGAATTCAGAATTCGCATTCTTACGCGTTCAGAATGCGTTTTCCAAATAATGGATTTTTATATCGTTATTCCGGCGCAGCGAAAGAGGGGTTTGCCCTAACGTGGCTTTTCGCGAGCGCGCAGAGCTGGCGATGTTTCATGGGAGCAGCGGTCCGCACCTTGGGGCGACCTTGCCGGCGGGGTTCGGTGCCGTCTCTGACGCCTACGCGCGGGCGCTGCTGGAGAGTGAGCACGGCCCGGCGCAGGGATGCCATATGGAAACGATGCCGGAGGACGCGCACAAGGTTGTCTCGGCCGTAAGCACAGTCGCAATCCGTCATCAGACGCTAAGGATTCCTGATATTGAGAGCTGGCCCACTACGCGTTCACTGGTTCCCATCAACATGACGACGAACCCGCGAGTCCCGTTCCGGACGCGGCCCGCGATTTAGACAGTATTACGAGGGCGCGAGCCAACGCCTGGATATTTGCAGACATTCATTTATCGGGGCTTAGGAAGCATGCACAAAAGCGAGGCGCATAAATGTTGGCAAACCAACCATCTGCATTCCGCTGTCTGTGAAGACAGCCAATTTGTCGAAAAGAGACATAACATGCAGCTGACAAAATGGTGAACGCCGGTTTATCCACTCACCGAGCGTTCCCTTCTAAAACCGGCTAGTCTTTACGCGTGCGCACAATTCCTGAATCTTCGTGCGTGATCCGGTCTCTATCGGGATCGTGCGGCGCTCTGGAAGCCGGATACGCACGATGCCTCGTGGCAAAGACTGTCTTTCGATTGCCGTCACAGGGTCCGCTCCGGTGACGCTGACAAGGAGACTGGCATGCGAGGTGCTGGCCGCGCGTTTGTCCCTTTGCTGATTGCAACGCTCGCGCTTTCCGCCTGCGAGGCCCCAACTTCGGGCTCCACCTTTACGCCTGCACAGGCGCAGCAGGTGATGGTGGTCGAGCTCGGTGTCGTTGAAAACGTGAGGCCCGTCTCGATCCAGCCGGGCCCGACCGGCATTGGTGCGATAACCGGCGGCGCGCTCGGCGGTATCGCGGCAGGCAGCAACATCGGGCGCGGCACGGGTTCGGTTGCGGCGGGCATCGGCGGCGCCGTGCTGGGCGGCGCGGCAGGCAATGCCGTGGAGCAGCGCGTCACGCAGCGCGCGGGCCTCGAAATCGTGGTGCGTCTGGATTCGGGGCAACTGATGTCGGTGGTTCAGGATGCGGATCAGCAGTTCGTGCCGGGCGACCGTGTGCGTGTCCTGCTCGGCAACAACTCGGTGCGCGTGACCCGATGAAGTGAACGCAGGTGCGGTTGGTCTCTCGATAACGCGAAGTTCCGGACAAAGCGAGGAAACCGATGGCCGATACCGGGCAGAAGATGAGTCGCGTGCCGTTGGCCGCTGCACTTGACCGCAATGCTAGCCGGGGGCATGGCGGGCGCCGCGATCGGCAGTTGTGTTGGCAACGTTTCGTACTGGGTGCCGATCAAGGCCATGCCGGGCGTATTTTTCCCCGCTTTCGGCGACAGCAACACGGTCACGACTATCGTCGTGGCTTCGATTGCTATCCGGCTGTTTCGCTTTCTCATTCTGCGCGGCGTAAAGCAGGCCGCTTTCATCAACACCATCGCGACGTTCGCCCCCCGGATCATTTCGATCAGGGTGTTCATCGTCTAGCACTTTTCGTATTCAGGTACGGCGCCTTCCGATGTCCCTCGAGCGGTGCGCGGAGAACGTGCGCGCGATGGGCTAGCGCTTGAATCGTTTTGTTTTCGGATGGATACCCCGGCGCGCCCGGCAAGGCGGCAACAAGGCGCGAAGTCATTTCAGGGTGGACGCGGGCAGCCGCTCCAGGGATTCAGAGGAATACGCCAGTGTGTGCGAATCATGCTACGGGTCGAGCGGTTTCCCTGCCTTTGGCCGTGACGCTGAGTGCGGTGCTGTGCGTATTGGCGGCAGGCTCACTGACGGGCTGCCGTAAAGGCGAAGAAGCGCCGGTGACGGAGGTCCGCCCGGTACGCGCCGTCAGGGTGGAAAAGCAGGAGGCGGGAACCACTATCTCCTTGACCGGAAGGTTGCAGGCGCAGGCCGAGATCAATCAGTCGTTCCGTATCGACGGAAGAATGACGTCCCGCAACGTCGATGTCGGGGACCGCGTGCGGGCGGGCCAGGTGCTGGCGCGGCTCGACCGGATGAACGAGGAAAGCAGCCTGCAGTCCGCGCGGGCGCAACTGGCCGCGGCCCAGGCACAAGCCCTGGAAGCGCGCACCATGTTCACCCGCATGCGCGATCTGCTTGCGGAGCATGCCGTGTCGCGCGCTTCGTTCGAACAATCGGAAGCGATGGCGAAGATCACCCAGTCGCAAGTCGATTCGGCGCAGTCGTTGGTCAGCATCGCGCAGAACCGGCTCAGCTACACCGATCTGGTTTCCGACGTTGCGGGCGTGGTCACGGCGCGCGGGGCGGAGCCGGGCGAGGTGGTTCCGGCTGGCCGCATGGTCGTGCAGATCGCTCGCGAAGGCGCGGTGGATGCCGTATTCGATGTGCCCGCCGCGATCAAGGATGTCGCGCCTGGCAACCCCGACATTGTCATCGCGCTTGCCAGCAACCCTGAGGTCACCGCCGTTGGTAAGGTGCGCGAAGTATCGCCCCGGGCCGACCCGGTGACCGGAACCTTTGCGGTCCGGGTTCAGGTTCTCAATCCACCGGCTGCCATGCGCCTTGGCAGCACGGTCATTGGCCACATGACGCTGCAGCGCGCGCCGGCCATCGAAATTCCCTCGAGCGCGCTGATCCAGCCCGGCGGCAAACCGGCAGTCTGGGTGATCGATACGAAGACGGGGACGGTTTCGGTGCGTGAGGTCGAGCTTCAGGCGTATGGCGAGGACCGCGTTCAGGTTTCCCAGGGCCTCGCCACCGGCGACGTGGTCGTGACTGCCGGTGTTCAGGCATTGCGGCCGGGACAAAAAATTAACTGGACCGAGGCTCCCAGGTGATTGGCCCGAATCTCTCCGAGTGGGCGCTTTCGAAGCGCCCCCTGGTGGTGTTCCTGATGATCGCCGCACTGGTGGCGGGAACGCTGTCATTCTTGCGGTTGGGGCGTGCCGAAGATCCGGTTTTTACCTTTCGCACCATGATCGTGGCCGCCGCGTGGCCGGGCGCGACAGTCGACGACACCCTCTCGCAGGTCACCGAGCGGCTCGAGCGCACGTTGCAGGAGACCCGCCATCTCGATCGCATACGCAGCTATACGACAGCGGGCCAGACGACGATCTTCGTCGATCTTCTGCAATCCACGCCGCCCTCCGAGGTCCAGAACATCTGGTACCAGGTGCGCAAGAACGTGGACGACATGCGGCTAACGCTCCCGGCCGGCACGCTCGGGCCGTTCTTCAACGACGACTTCGGCGACACCTACGGCATCATCTACGGCTTCACCGCCGACGGCTACAACATGCGCGAGTTGCGCGATCACGTCGAGGCGATCCGCTCGCGCCTGCTGCTCGTGCCCGACGTGTCGAAGATCGAGGTGCTGGGCGCGCAGGACGAACAGATCTACATCGAGTTCTCGACCACGCGTCTTGCGGGCTTGCGCCTGGATTACCCGACCATCGTCGCGGCATTGAGAGCGCAAAATCTCATCAGGCCGACCGGCGTCCTGCAAACCGGGCAGGAGCGGGTGTTCTTCAGGGTGACGGGCGCCTTCGATTCCGAACGCGACATCGAGGATGTCAACCTGGTGCTCGGCGGTCGCATCGTTCGCCTCGGCGACATCGCCACCGTGAGGCGCGGCTTCGCCGATCCTCCGCAGCCGATGTTCCGTGTGAACGGCAAGCCGGCCATCGGTCTCGCGATTGCGATGCGCGATTCGGGCGACATCCTCGCGCTCGGCCACAACCTGAAGGCCGAGATGGCCGACGCCACCGCGAACCTGCCCGCCGGCATCGAGCCGTTCCTCGTCGCCAATCAGTCGGATACTGTCGATGTCGCAATCAACGACTTCATGGCGTCGCTCTGGCAGGCCATCATCATCATTCTGGTGTGCAGCTTCCTGAGTCTGGGGGTGCGGCCCGGGACGGTGGTGGCGCTGTCGATTCCCCTCACGCTCGCGATCGTATTCGCGATCATGGACGCCGTGCATATCGACCTGCACCGGGTGTCGTTAGGGGCCCTGATCATTGCGCTGACCCTGCTGGTCGACGACGCCATGACCACGGTCGACGCCATGATCAACCGGCTCGCCGCCGGCGACAGCAAGGATCAGGCCGCGACGTTCGCGTACCGCACGCTGGCCGCGCCGATGCTGATCGGCACGCTCGTGTCGATCTCCAGTTTCGTGCCGATCGGCTTCGCGAAGAGTTCGGCGGGCGAGTATACGTTTTCCATTTTTGCGGTGGTCGCGATCGCACTGCTCGCGTCGTGGTTCGGCGCGGTGATTTTCTCGCCGCTCGTCGGCGTGGTGATCCTGAAAGCGCCCAAGCCGGAGAAGGAGCCGCGCAAGCCCGGCAAGATGCTCATGGCCTATGACCGCTTTCTGCGTGGCGCGCTGCGGCTAAAGGGGTTGACGATCGCCATCACGCTCGCGGCGTTCGTGGTGTCGATCTTCCTCGTGCGGTTCGTGCCGCGGCAGTTCTTCCCCGCATCGGACCGGCCCGAACTCACGGTGGATCTGACCTTGCGCCAGAACGCTTCGATCCACGCGACCGAGGCGCAAGTCGCGCGGCTCGAAGCCATGTTGAAAAGCGATCCCGATGTCGATCACTTCAGCAGCTATGTGGGCCGCGGCGCCGTGCGTTTCATTCTCACGCTCAATGTTCAGCTGCCCAATCCGTTTTTCGCGCAGATCATTGTGGTCGCGAAGAATCTCGAAGCACGGGACCGGCTGCAATCGAAGCTGGAGAAGACGCTGAGCGACCAGTTTCCCGGCATCGTCGCGCGCGTGTCGCCGCTGGAACTGGGGCCGCCGGTGGGGTGGCCGCTGCAGTATCGCGTGTCGGGTCCCGACCCGGCGCAGGTGCGCAGGACCGCACTCGATCTGGCCGCTATCGTGGGTTCCGACGAGCGCGCGCGCCACATCAATTTCGACTGGATGGAGCCGGCCCGGCAGATTCGCATCCACATCAACCAGGATGAAGCGCGCCAGCTCGGCGTGAGTTCCGCGGCGCTGGCCGCCATCATGAACACCGTGATTACCGGCACGCCGCTTACGCAAATACGCGACGACATTTACCTCGTCAACGTCGTGGCGCGAGCGCAGGAAGAGCAGCCGCTCACGGTGCAGTCGCTGAGTACGCTGCAGGTGCCCACGCCGAGCGGCCGGATGGTGCCGCTCAGCCAGTTCGCGACGTTCACGGAGGAGCAGGAGTCGCCGCTGGTATGGCGGCGCAACCGTGTTCCGACGCTCACGGTGCGCGCCGACGTGATGCATGGCACGCTGCCGGACGATGTCGTCGCCACGCTCGCGCCGAAGATCGCCGAGTTCAGCGCGAAGCTGCCCAAGGGCTACCACGTCGCGACCGGCGGCATTTTCGAGGAAAGCGCCATTTCACAAGCGTCGGTGTTTGCCGTGATCCCGGTGATGATCGTGCTGATGCTCACGATCATGATGGTGCTGCTGGTGAGCTTCAAGCGGCTGGCCATGGTGGTCTCGGTGATGCCATTGGGCCTGATCGGCGTGGTGCTCGCGCTGCTGATCTTCAACCGGCCGCTGGGTTTCGTCGCCATTCTGGGCATTCTCGCGTTGATCGGCATGATCGCCAAGAACGGGCTGATCCTGATCGTGCAGATCGAGACCTATCGGCAAGAGGGGATGGGTGTGCTGGAGGCCGTGGTCGCCTCGGGCACTTCGCGCATACGGCCCATGATGCTGACCTCGATCTCAACCGTGCTCGGCCTGATCCCGATCGCGCCCACCGTGTTCTGGGGCGCCATGGCCTTCGCGATCATGGGCGGGTTGCTGGTGGCGACGCTGCTGACCCTGGTGTTCCTGCCGGCGCTGTACATGGTGGTGTTCGGCAAGGAAGACCGGCCGGCATCGCATTCGGGTACGGCGAGCGGGGCGGTGTAAGCCGCGTGGGGCGGATTCCCTCCGGGGCCATCCGCCATGTTCGCGCTCGCTGGTTTTCCATAGAGGAGGCGCATCGTTCATGAGCCCACCATCGCTGCGTGCTTTCCTGCTCGACTGGCGTTCGCATTGGCGCGTCGCGCTGGCGCGCGCGCTGTGTTTTCTGGCGCTTTGGTTCATTCTGATGCCGAGCGTGAAGCCGGCCGATCTCGCGTGCGGTCTGATCGCGACGTTCATCGCGACACAGATGAGCCTGCGTCTGCAGCCTCCCGCCACAGGCATGTTGCGCCTTGGCGCCTTACTCGTATTCGCGCCGCATTTTCTCCTGCAGTCGCTGCTCGCGGGTATCGACGTAGCGCGCCGCGCATTGGACCCGCGCCTGCCTTTGCGGCCGGGCATCGTGGTCTATCGTGTCGGCTTTCCGCCGGGAACGGCCCGCAATGGGTTCGCCATCATCACGAGTCTCTTGCCAGGGTCGCTTCCGGTAGACGAGACCGCCGACGGGCTCGTCTACCACTGCCTCGACATTTCGCAGCCCGTTGCCGAGCAGCTGGCCGACGAAGAACGGCGCCTCGCCGGTGCTTTGGTGGGCGCTTCGGTCAGCGGTGACCGTCATGGCTGACGTGCTCATTGCCGTTTGCGCGCTGGTGCTGCTGATGGTGGCGGTGGGCTTGTTGAGCGTGCTGCGCGGGCCCACGCGCGCCGACCGCATGATGGCCGCGCAACTGTTCGGCACGGGAGGAATCGCGGCCTTGCTGCTGGTCGGCACGGCAAGCGGCGTCGAAGCGGTCGTGGATGTGGCGTTGACGCTCGCCGTGCTTGCGGCGTTCGCCTCGGTGGCCTTCGTCAAGGCCGATCGCCAGGCCGAAGGCGAGATCGCGAAGGAGGACCGGAAATGAAAACCGCAGCCGACGTCTTCACGATCGTTGCCATGCTGGCCGGCGTTTTCTTCTTCGTGGCCGGTACGGTCGGGCTGTTGCGGTTCCCGGACACGTACACGCGGCTGCACGCGTTGACCAAGGCCGACAATCTGGGCCTAGGCATGGTGGTGCTGGGCCTCGTGCCGCAGACGGGCCATATCGTGATCGCCCTCAAGCTGATCGTGGTCTGGCTGCTGGTAATGCTGACGTCGTCCGATGTGTCGCAGCTCATCGCGCGCGCGGCGCGCCGGCAGGAGGAGGGCAGATGATCTCCGCCATCTCCTTTGGCATCGGGATTCTGCTGCTGGCGCTCGCGCTATGGACCGTCGTGGTGCGCGATACGTTCGCCGCGGTCGCCGGGTTCATTCCTTATGGCCTGCTGCTCACGCTTGCGTGGCTCGTGCTGCGCGCGGTCGACGTCGCGTTGACCGAAGCGGCGATCGGTGCGGGTTTGACCGGCGCGCTGCTGATCCGCGCGGCTTCGCGGCTGCAGCCAACGGAAGCGGCAGCCCAGGCCGAGGAGCCGGGTCTCGCAATGCGTGTCGCGGCAGGAGCCGCCGCCACGGGCGTCGCCGTCGTGATTGCCGCTTGCCTGTGGAACTTGCCGGACCCCGCGCCAACGCTCGCGCCCGAGGTGGCGCAGCACATTCAGGCGACTGGCGTCGGCAACCCGATCACGGCGGTCCTGCTGTCGTTCCGCGCGATCGACACGCTGCTGGAAGCGATCGTGCTGCTGCTGGGCGTGGTCGGCGTCTGGTCGCTGGCGCCGGACCGCTTCTGGGGCGGCAGACCGGGACTGGCGCAGGTGGTGAGCCCCAACGACATTCTGGTGTATCTGGCGCGCGTATTGCCGCCAATAGGCGTCGTGATCGGCATCTATATTTTCTGGGTCGGCGCCGATCATCCGGGCGGCAAATTCCAGGGCGCCACGGTGATTGCCGCGATGTGGCTGCTCGTCATGATGTCCGGTCTGCGCGATGCGCCACCGATCAGCCGGCGCTGGTTGCGCGCCGTGCTGATCCTCGGGCCGGCCGTGTTCATCGCGCTTGGCCTGCTCGGCGCCGTCATCGCGGGCGCGCTTCTGGCGTACCCCGACGGCCGGGCGAAGCTGTGGATCATCGTCATCGAAGCCGCGCTGCTGCCTTCGCTTGCCGTGACCCTGGTCCTCCTGCTGGTCGGGCCACCCCAGCGGCCGGAGGTGAGCCCATGAACGTCTCGCAGTTGTTCGGCTTGACCGCTGCCGCCCTCGTGGGTCTCGGCCTGTACGGCCTGATCGTCAACCCGCAGCCCTTGCGCAAGGTGCTGGCCTTCAATCTCACGGGCAACGGCGTTTTTCTGGCCTGTGCCGTGATTGCACACCGTGGGGCGGGCGCGGGCATGTCCGGCGATCCGGTGCCACAGGCGCTGCTGATCACGGCGATCGTCGTGTCGTTCGCCGCTTCCGCGCTGGCAGTCGGGCTCATGCTGCGCCGGTTCTCGGAAACGGGCTCGAATTCGCTTGCGGCGGACGGCGATGCGGCGTCGGGCCAGACGCGCAATTCGGAGGCCACGTGACGACGCTCGCGCCCACGGCGCAGTCGACGCCGGGCGGCCTGCTGCTCGCGCTCGCCATTCTGTTGCCGTTCGCCGGGATGATGGCCGGTCTCGCGCTCGGCGGCCGCCACGCGCAACGCGTGGCCTGGGTGACGATTGCCCTCGGTTTCGGCGTCGTGCTGGAGATTGCGGCCAGGCTGCTGGTATCGGGCGACGCATTGCGTTATCTGCTGGGCGGCTGGTCGCCGCCCCTGGGCGTCGTGCTGCGCGCGGACGGCCTCTCGGTCTGCATGATGGTGGTGGTCGCCGTGGTGGTGGGCGCGGTGGCCATTTACGCGAATGGCGATTTCGGCACGCCGTCCGGCACGAGCGAGGCGCGCGCGCCGCTGGCATTCTGGCTGCTGCTGCTCGCGGTATGGGGGGCGCTCAATCTGGTCTTCGTCAGCGGAGACATTTTCACGCTCTACGTCGCGCTCGAACTGCTGACTTTTGCCGGCGTTCCCCTCGTGTCCCTCGATGGCCGCGCCGAAACGTTACAGGCCGCGCTGCGTTATCTGCTGTACGCGCTGATCGGTTCGATGCTGTATCTGCTGGGTGTTTTTCTGCTGTATGGCGCCTACGGCACGCTCGACATCGCGCTGCTTGCGGCGAGGATCGGCGCTCAGCCGCTGGCCTGGACTGCGTTGGCGCTGATGACGGCAGGCATGCTCGCCAAAACCGCGCTTTTTCCGCTGCATCTGTGGCTGCCGCCCGCGCACGCGGGCGCGCCCGCCGCCGCCAGCGCGCTGCTGTCCGCCTTGGTCATCAAGGGATCGTGGTTCGTGGTGGTGCGATTGTGGCTCGATGTCTTCGCCGGCATCGTGAGCGCATCCAGCGCGCAACTGCTGGCGGGACTCGGCGCGATGGCGATCCTCTTCGGCAACGTGGTGGCGCTGCGCCAGGCGCGTCTGAAGCTCCTGATCGCTTACTCGACGGTTGCGCAGATCGGCTACCTGTTCCTGCTGTTTCCGCTCGCCGCGCAGCACGAAGGCGCCCGCGCCGTCACGGGCGGCCTGTTGCAGGCCATTTCGCACGCTAGCGCCAAAGCGGCCATGTTCCTCGCGGCGGGGCTGATTTATAGCACGCTGGGTCACGACCGCCTGGCCGACCTGCGCGGCGCGGCCCGCGCCTTGCCCATGACGTTGACGGCATTCGCGCTGGCCGGCGCGACGCTGATCGGCTTGCCGCCTTCCGGCGGCTTTCTGGCCAAGTGGCTGCTGATGTCGGCGGCGCTCGCGACGGGGCAATGGTGGTGGGCGCTGGTGATGCTGGCGGGCGGCCTGCTCACGAGCGTCTACGTCTTCATGGTGGTGGTGCGCGCGATGGAGCCCGCCGCGCCCGGCTGGTCGCCGCAACGGCAGGTGCCCCGTTACCAGCAGCTCGCGGTGCTCGGCCTCGCAACGTGTTCGTTCCTGCTTGGCCTCGCCGTGCTGCTGCCGGTCGACGTGGCGCAGATTGGCCGCACCGTGATGCCGCAGGCGGGGTTGCCATGAACATGTCCCAAGGTCTGCTCGCCGCCGCCATCGGCTTGCCATTGCTGATGCTGCTGCTTTGCGCTTGCGCGCCTGTTCGCAGGCGCTTGCCGTCGTGGTTCGCGATCGCTGCGCTGCCTGCGCTGGCGGCGGCAGTCGGGGCGGGGCAGAGCGAAACGCTGACGCTCGGCCACAGCCGGTTCGCCCTGCGTTTCGCGCTCGATACGCCGGGCGCGTTGCTGCTCGGCACGGCGGCGCTGTTGTGGTTCTTCGCCGGCATCTACGCCGCGCGATATGTACGCGGCCGCGAAGATATCGATGGTTTTGTCGTCTGCTGGTTCATGGCCTTGACCGGCAGTGTGGGCGTGTTTTTGACGGCCGATCTGCCTGGCTTCTATCTGATGCTGGCGGTATTGAGTGTCGGCGCCAGCGGGCTGGTGCTCCAGGGCGACGGACCCGAAGCACGCTATGCGGGCGCACTCTATCTTGGCGTTGCCTTGCTGGCCGAGGCCTTCGTGCTGGGCGGGCTGGTCCTGCTGGCACAGGCTACGCCCGGCGGCAGCCTGCTGATTCGCGATGCGGCTGCCGCCTTGCCGGGCTCGCCATGGCGCGATGCCACCGTGCTATTGCTGCTGGTTGGCCTCGGCATGAAGGCCGGGATGGTGCCGTTGCACTTCTGGATGCCGCACGCCTATCGCGCTGCGCCCATTCCCGCGGCAGCGGTGCTGAGCGGCGCGGTGGTCAAGGCCAGTGTGATCGCATTGGTCCGCTTTCTGCCATTCGCTTCGAACGGTGCATGGCCGCAGTTCGGCATTCCATTCGCGGCGCTGGGCATGTTCGGCGCGTTCTACGGCGTGGCGATCGGCATCACCCAGTTTCAGCCGAAGGTCGTGCTGGCGTACTCGAGCGTGAGCCAGATGGGCTTCCTGATGGCCGTGATCGGCATGGGACTGGCCGCTGGCGATCCCGCCACCGTGCTGGCGGCCGCTTACTATGCCGCGCACCATCTGCTCGTGAAAGGCACGCTGTTTCTGGCCGTGGGCGTGGTCGCGTTGACGGGCGCCGGATCGTTGCGCCTCGTGCAGGTGCCCACGGCGATCGTCGCGCTCGGCCTCGGCGGCTTGCCGTTGACCGGCGGCTCGCTGGCCAAATACGCGGCCAAGGATCTGCTGTCCGGCGATCTGGCCAGCATGCTGGCTGCGGCGTCTTCAGCCGCAACCACGTTGCTGATGCTTCATTTCGTGCGCTGTCTCGGCGCGATAGGCACGACCCATTACAACGCGCGCGCTCCGGGGCCGCTCAGAGGCGCGTGGCTCGCAATGGTGGTGGCCTCGCTGGCCGTTCCGTGGGTGCTGTATCTGCGTATCCCGGTCGGCTCGCTACCCGAGGCCCTGGCTCCCGCGGCGCTGTGGTCCGCGCTGTGGCCGGTACTCGTTGGCGCGGCGCTCGCGATTGGCTGGAGCCGATGGGGCAAGACCGTGCCGTCCGTGCCCGTGGGCGACGTAGGCGGCCTCTTGCGCGGACTGCAACGAGGCGGCGCGCAGGCCGCACGCATCGCGGTGTGTACGGATGCATTCGTGCGTGGGTGGTCCGTGTCGTGTCTGACGCTGTTGCTCGCAGCGCTGCTGTTCGGCGGCCTGCTGGCGGTGGCGGCATGATGTGTGTGGCGCAAACGAGCGCACCGCCTGCGCCTATGCGACGCGGTCGCAGCAGAACCTGGAGTACGTCATGAGAACGCGGACGTGGACTGCGATACTTGCCGCCGCTACCAGTTGCCTGGTCGGCTGCTTTAGCGTGGGCCCAGATTACAGCCGCCCCGAGGTGCCGGTGCCCGCAACGTGGCGGGTCGATTTGCCCGCGGCCGAAGCCGTCGTGAACACGGCATGGTGGGAGCAGTTCGACGATCCGGTGTTGAACGATCTGATCCAGGCCGCGCTGGAGGGCAATCTGGATGTGCGTGTCGCTGCGGCGCGTGTCGACCAGTTCATCGGCCTGTTGCGCTCGGCGCGCTCGCAGGGTCTGCCGCAAGTCGGTTATGGCGCGAACGTGAGCCGCAACCGGACCAGCGAGGTCGGGATGCCGCCGCTCTCGCCGCTGCTCGATCCCGTATTCAATCTCTATCAGGGCGCGCTGTCCGCTTCCTGGCAAATCGACCTGTTCGGCCGGGTAAGGCGCCTGACCGAAGCCGCACAGGCGCAGGTCTATGCGAGCGAACAGGCCCAGCGCGGCGTCGTGCTTTCGCTCGTGACAGGCGTGGCGACCAGCTACATCACGCTGCGCGGACTCGACCGGCAACTCGAAATTGCGCGGGCCACCGCGAATAATTTCGGCGAAACGTTGCGCATTTTCGAGCTGCGCTATCGCAAGGGCCTCGTTTCCCAGACGGAGCTTTCGCAAGTGCAGTCGCAGTACAAACTCGCGCAGTCCACGATACCGGCCATCGAGCAGCAGATTGCCATCGTGGAAAACGGCATTTCCATTCTGTTGGGGCGCAATCCTGGGCCGATTCCGCGCGGCAAGTCGGTGAGCGAGCTC
>NZ_CAJMZA010000037.1:0-68947 GCF_905220195.1 Paraburkholderia sp. J8-2 | reverse complement strand
AGATTCAGGCCGCCACCGCATCAAGCGCCCACACTTATCGGCTGTAAATTTTTAAAGAGCAATTCGTCTTAATCGCTTCGTTTTCGTTCGCAGCGATCAGCGAAGGAGGCGAATTATGCGGGTCATTTGGGATATCGTCAAGCGACTTTCTAAAAATTATTTTTAGGGGTCGCTACGCCGACTATTTAGCGTCGCATCGCCTTGACGACCGCCATGCTTAAGCGCTGACGCTCTCGACCACGCTTTCGGGAAGCGGCTGGGGCAACCCGACACAAAACCCCTGCGCATAGTCGATGCCAATCCCGCTGAGGCGCCCGATGATCGCCTCGCTTTCCACAAACTCGGCGATGGTCGCCTTGCCCGCGGCATGGGCCACCTGATGAATCGACTGGACGATGGTCCGGTCGAGGTCGCTGCTGGCAATGCCGCGCACGAAGCTGCCGTCGATCTTCAGGTAGTCCACCGGCAAGCGCTTCAAGTAAGTGAACGAGGACATGCCGGAACCGAAATCGTCGAGCGCGAATCGGCAACCCAGCGCGCGCAGACTCTCCATGAGAGCAATCGCTTTCGATAGATTGGTGATCACGGCGGTTTCCGTGATCTCGAAGCACACGCTTTCGAAGCGGATCCCGCAGCGTTGCTGCTGCTGCACGATATACGCGAGCAAGTCGTCGTCGCCGAGCGACGCGCCGGAAAGGTTGATCGACCAGACGTTTGCCGCAAGATGGCCCGCCGCGATGGCTTCGAAAGCACGGCCGATCACCCATCGGTCGACCAGGGGCATCAAGTTGAAGCGCTCGGCCGCCCCGATGAAGTACGCGGGGGGAATCACGCCGCCCGATTCGTCGACCATGCGTAGCAGCAACTCGACGTGCACTTGCTCGCCGACAGCCCCCTCTTTGAGCGACTTGATCTGTTGCGCGTACAGGCGGAACCGGTCGTGCTCGAGCGCCGCTTTTACGCGGGCCACCCACTCCATCTGCGTGTGGGTGGTCGACTGGAGCTGATCTTCGAGGCAATACCGATGCACGCGGTTGCGGCCTTTTTCCTTGGCCATATAACAGGCGACATCGGCCGCCTTCATGACGTCCCACGTCGAAGTCTGCGTGGCGTCTACGTCCACGACGCCAATGCTCACGCCAGTCGTCAGCAAGCGCTGGTCCCATGGCAGGCGAATGACCGTCACGGCCTCCCGCAGATCCTCCGCGACCCGCAGGGCGTCGTCGATGCAGCACTCCGGCAGCACGACGCCGAATTCATCGCCGCCCAGGCGCGCGAGGATATGCGCAGTTCGCAGTTGTTGCTGCAACGCGCCGCCCACGCTGCGAATCAATTCATCGCCGGCCGCGTGGCCACATGTATCGTTGACGACCTTGAACTGATCGAGATCGAGGAACATCACCGCGTGCGGGCGTGCCCCGGCATTCTCGAGCAAGCCCGATAGCCGGCGCTCGAATTCGCGGCGGTTCAGCAGACCGGTCAAATGATCGTGCGTAGCTTGATATTCGAGTTCGGCAGCATGCTGGCGCTCCGTGCTGGCGTCACGAAGCACCATGACCGTGCCCAGCATTTCCTCTTCGTCGTCGCGGATCGTCGCCACGGAGCACGCCACGGGCAAGAGCGAGCCGTCCGGACGCGTCACCGAAAGTCTGCGCTGCGCGTCGTCGGCCACTGCTGCGCGGTTGTGCAGATACTGAGCGGTGACGATATTGCCGGAGCGCTCGTCGTAGAGATCACAAACGTCGAACAGCGGCTTTCGGTAGATGTCGCGCGAGGGACGTCCGAGCATGCGCTCGGCGGCGGCGTTGCAATAGGTCACGCTCGCCGCGTTGTCCAAGCGGATCACACCGTCGTCGATCGAAGCGAGCGTCGCTTCGGTAAGGCTCTTTTCCTTTGCGGCTGCCGCCTCCGCGCGCTTGAGCCCGGAGATATCGAAGAGGCAACCGACGATACGCGTCGCGCGCCCGCTCTCATCGCGTATGGCCTTGCCGCGCCCCCGGCACCACAGATACTGACCATCGGCCATTCGCAGTCTGTACTCGACGTCGTAGAGGCTGTCATGCTTCAGGTGATTGACAATGGTCTCGCGCAAGCGGAGCAGATCCGCCGGATGCACGAGCGCATTGAACGCGCGCGTGTCCATGGGGAGGTCGCCGTCGCCATAGCCGAGTTGCTGGTACAGATAGCGGGAATAATAGGCACGGTCGCTGACAAGGTCCCAGTCCCATAGCCCGGCATTGATGCCTTCGAACCCGAGGCTCAGACGCTCTTCGCTCAAACGCAAATGAGCAGCAAGGCGCTGGAAGACGCGCAGCAGCAGCACGGTGGTGCACGCGAGCACGATCACGAGCCACGCTATTGCGGCGCGGGAGTGCTGGGCAAGCACGGCCGCCGCCACGGCGCTCACCCACGCGGGGACGAGCACCGCAACGATTCGACCGCGGCGGTTGCCTTTGGTAAGCCAGTTCACTGCGCGTGTGATCAGTCTCATGGCTGATTTAGTATTCTTTTTGGTTCAGCTTCCATGCGTCGCGTGCGCGCGGCACTACGAGACAGAGTCACAGTGAAGCGTAATGGTGTGAGTCTGGAAAACGCGCAAACGGAGGAAGGCCCACGGACGGGTGGGTCAGTTTATCCCGTTTCCCTATTCAGAATGAATGGGGATTACCCGCGGAAATCAATTGCGTTGGCGGGAATTAGCGTTTGCATGCTTGCGCACGCGAATGATAGATAAGGAAAGACTTGCGAATTTAATTCTGAATCGGCTCGCAAACGTTCGCGAGCCGTGCGCTCTCACATATTCAAGCATGGAGGCTGGCAACGCAGCCTCCATTTGCCCTCCTGATTACCGGCTCTGCAGGCGGATATCGCGCGAAGACGCGCCCACATACACCGCGCTGCCGGACACGTAGGCCCAGTCGTTACGCGTCGTGTCCCAAACGCTCTGTGCGCGTTCGGTAATCGTCACGCGCACCGGCTGCGACTGGCCCGGCTTCAGGAACACCTTCTGGAAACCCACCAGACGATGCGGCGGCTCGCCGGCATAGCTCACGCCCAGATACACCTGCGCCGTTTCCGCACCGGCCACGCGGCCATCGTTGCGCACCGTGAACGACGCCGTGAGCGTATGTCCCGGGCCCTGCTTCACCGTCAAGCCCGAATAGCTGAAGTGCGTATACGACAGGCCATAACCGAACTCGTAAAGCGGCGTGATGTTGTTCGCGTCATACCAGCGATAGCCCATGTCCAGCTTTTCTGCGTACACGGGATCGGTCGCGAAGGCGCCGTTCGTTCCCCACGTTGGCGTGTCCTGATCGCGCGCCGGGAACGTGACCGGCAGCTTGCCCGAAGGGTTCACCTGGCCGAACAGCACGTTCGCAATCGCTTTGCCGCCGCCCTCGCCCGGATACCATGCCTCGACGATTGCCGCGACCTGGTCCTTCCACGGCATCAGCACCGGATTGCCGCTCTCGATGATCACGATCGTGCGCGGGTTAGCCTTGGCAACGGCCTCGACCAGCTGATCCTGGTTCGACGGATTCGCGAGACTCAGGCTTTGCAGGTCGCCGAAGTCCTCACCCGCAGGCTGCGCCACGACGACGATCGCCACATCGGACTGGCTTGCGAGCGTAGCGGCCTGGGTGATTTCCTGCTGCGTATAGGCGCGGAACGGCTGCGTCTGGTCCGTGTTGCCCGCAAAGCTCACCTGCGCCGAAGGCGCGAGTTGCTGGATCGCCTGCGTGATCGGCGTATTGAGCTTGAGCCACGGGTTGGTCCACCATCCGCAGCCCGTGGACGAAGCGAACGTGAGCCCGCCGCAGCCCGAGAAGTTGCCCGTCACCGGATCGCGTGTGTTGCCCGAGCCACCACCGCTCAGCACGGCCGTATCGGCATGCGCGCCGATCACCGCGATCTTGTGCAGGCTCGGCGCCGAAAGCGGCAGCTGGCTGTTGTCGTTCTTCAGGAGAACGATGGATTGCTCTTCTGCGGCCTGCGTGAACGCGTTGTACTTCGCGAAGTCGATCGTAGCGCCTCCCTGAGCCGGATGGTCCAGCACGCCGGTGCTGATCATCACGTAGAGCTTGCGTCGCACCATGTCGTCCAGGCGGTCCTGCGAGACTGCCTTCGAGGCGATCGCCTGCTTGACCAGATCGGGCGTGAGGTAGACCGTGGGGCCTACGTCCTCTTCCTCGTCGAGGCCCGCGTTGATCGCCGGTGCCGTACTATGCGTCGCGCCCCAGTCCGACTGCACCTGGCCCTGGAAACCCCAATCCTTCTTCAGCACGTCGGTCAGCACATGCGTGTTCTCACATGCGTAAGTGCCGTTCAGGCGGTTATAGCTGCACATCACGCTGCCAGGCCGCCCTTCCTTCGCGGCGATCTCGAACGGCAGCAGATAGAGTTCGCGCAGCGTGCGCTCGTCGATCTGGCTGTTGCCGCCCTGCCGGCCCGTTTCCTGTTCGTTGCCGACGTAGTGCTTGATCGTGGCGATCACCTGCTGGCCCTGTGTGCCGATGGTGCGCGCCGCGAGCATTTCGCCCGCCAGCACGGGGTCTTCGCCGAGATACTCGAAGAGGCGCCCGCCGCGCGGTTCGCGCGCGAGGTTCGTGCCGCCGCCCAGACCCATGCCGAATCCTTGCTCGCGCAACTGGTCGGCTATGCGCGCGCCGAAGTCGCGCGCGAGATACGGGTCCCAGCTTGCCGCGAGCGCGATCGTCGCGGGAAAGGTCGTGCTCTTCTGGCTCGTGCTGCCCGAGCCCGTTGCGGAATCAACCATGTTCAGGTCGGGAATGCCCAGACGCGGCACACCCTGGATATAGCCCGCGCCGCCGCCGGGCACGGCGCTCATTTGATACTCGGAATGGATGAACTGCAGCTTCTCGTCCTGCGACATGCGCTTGAGCAGCAAGTCCGCGCGTACGTGCGCACCGAGGTTCTGAGGGACGGCCATCAACGGCATTGGCAATGGATAAGGTACGTCGTTGCTGCTGTCGCCGGCATAGGCGGTAGCGGCCATCGCAACCAGTACGGTGGCGGTGGGCCAACGGGTGATCCTCATATGTCTCTCCGGGATTTCTAATACGTTATGGAGTACTGATCAGAGCGGTGAACAGGTCTGGCAGAGCGGCCGTCCGCGTCAGACGCCGACGAACTTCCTGCGGGGGAAACTGGCGTGGCCATTGCGCGCAAACGTTTGCTTGCGTGCTTGCGCGTGGACCCCGCCGGTTGATGTAGCAAAACTCCAAATAATCATACAAAAACTATTGAGTCGCCTTACGGGCTTTTATCTCAGTATTTTCCCGGCTGGCGCTAACTAACACGCATGAAAGGTACGAAATTGACAGCAAAACGTAATATTCGAGTAATGCGATTGTTGCGAACACAACGGTAAACCGCCATTCGATGTGAATGGCATGACGTTCGCAAATACCGAGCAACCCCCCGTGACCCCAGCGCGCAATGCGCGACGCGGGCCGAAAAAAGCTAATCTGTTACGAGGCCTGCACAAGCGGCGGCGCTTGCGCCGCTGCGCGCGAAATCGACATCCCCGTAAGGAGTGACCACGATGCAAAGGCAACGCAAGGCTCCCCGAATCGCTTCGACCCTGCTCGTCGCGGCATGTGCATTCACCCTGGCAAGCGGCGCACTCGCGCAAACGGGCATGCCGCAAACGGAGCAGCAAGGCGACATCTCATTCGTGTCCGGCGGAGTTGGCCGCGACGAGTCCACGGCGCTGCGGCACGCGCGCAGCCAGTGGCCGCTCTCGCTGCTGTTTACCGGCCCCGGTTCGAGCTACGTCGCCGACGTGGATGTGAAGATCACGGGTGCCGGCGGCGCGACCGTGCTCGACACGCGTTCGCACGGTCCGTACATGCTCGTGCGGCTGCCGAGCGGACGCTATACGGTCACTGCCACCTATAACGACGTCACGAGGACACAGCGCGTGAACGTCGCCGGCAACGGCAGCGCGCGTGCGACGTTCTCGTTTCCGCACAAGCACTAAGCCGTATCGCATCTCCAGCCTGCCGTAATGACTCGCGAGGCAGCCGCGCTACCGTTGACGCGAGAGAGTCGGCCGCGGCAACTCGTGCTCACGATCTGACCGCAACGCATGCCGCTGCAAGGTATCCGCAATCAATGCGCCGCGGCCCAGTCGACGGTGAAGTCGATGAATGCGCGCGTCTTTGCGGGCGTGTATTGGCGCGAGGGATAGTAGACGTAAAGCGGAAAGCGTTCGTCAGGCCAGTCGGGGAAGAGATTCACCAGCCTGCCATCGGCAATTAGCGGTTCGGCGCCGAGAAGAAGCATTTGCGCAATGCCGGAACCGGCCAGACACGCATTGAGCAATGCGCCCGGATCGTTTACGGTCAGCCGCCCATGCGTCGCCACCACGACATGCTTGCGCTTGCGATGAAACTCCCAGGGATAGGGCTTGCCTGTCTCGGGGTCGCGGAATTCGAGGCACCGGTGAGCGGTGCCTTCAAGATCTTCGGGACGCAGCGGCCTTCCCCGGCGCGAGAGGTAGGCTGGAGCCGCAACCGTCACCACGGCGGTATCGAGCAGCTTGCGTGCGACTAGCGTGGACGATCTCGGCTTGCCGAAGCGCATCGCGACATCGAAACCCTCCGCCACCAGGTCGCCAAGGCTATCTCTCGCGATGAGTTCGATCTCGAGTTCGGGGTGGGCGTCCATGAACCGGTCGAGCTGCGTGCCGAGAATCGCGCGATAGCACACCGGGTCCAGGTTGACCCGAAGCCTGCCCCGCACCGCCGACGCGTTGCCCGATGCCGCAATCGCCGCCTCCTCGAGCCCCGCGAGATGCGGGACGACCTGCTCGTAAAAACGGCGGCCGCCTTCGGTGAGCGAGATCGATCGCGTCGTGCGATTGAAGAGCCGGATATCGAGGCGCTTTTCCAGCCGCGCAATTGCGCGGCTCACGCCGGGCGGCGACATGCCGAGCACGTCTGCCGCGGCGGCGAACGTCCCGGCGTCTACAACGGCGGCAAACACACTGATCGCGCCGGAAATGTTCTCGAGTGTCGTTCTCAATGTCGTCGTTCAATCGCAGCCAGTTCGGCGGCCCGTGGCAGCCGTGGCGATGAGGGATCGGCAATCCGATTCGTGCGCCCGAGTCACGGATCTCGTGCCCTGCGCGGCATTTAGCTTCGGTCGCCGTGCGTCCAGAATGCGTCTCACCGAAACGGGATCAGGCAGCGCGTGACGGCCATCGTGTTTGGGTTTTTCGACAATCTCGTCGACGCATTCGGAGGGTTTCAAGTGTACGCAATTACAGGCATTACCGGAAAAGTGGGCGGCGCTCTCGCACGTACGCTGCTTGCCTCGGGGCAACCGGTTCGGGCAGTCGTGCGCGACGCCGCGCGCGCCGCGTCGTGGCAGGCACAAGGATGCGAACTGGCCACGGCAAGCATGGAAGACGCCGCAGCGCTTACCGCTGCCTTCAGCGGCGCGCAGGCCGTGTTCATCCTGCTGCCGCCACAGTTCGATCCCTCGCCTGGCTTTCCCGAATCCCGTGCGGTCATCGACACCGTGTGCGCCGCGATCCGCCACGCGCAGCCCGGGAAAGTCGTTTGTCTGTCGACGATCGGCGCGCAGGCGCGAGAGAGCAATCTGCTCTCGCAACTCTCCTTGATGGAGCAGGCGCTGGCCGCACTGCCTCTGCCCGTGACCTTTCTGCGGCCCGGCTGGTTCATGGAAAACGCCGCGTGGGATGTCGCGTCCGCACGCGACGACGGCGTGATCGAGAGCTACCTGCAACCGCTCGACCAGGCCGTGCCGATGGTCGCAACCGCAGACGTTGGCCGCCTCGCCGCCGAATTGCTCCAGCAGACGTGGAGCGGCACACGCGTGGTCGAACTGGAGGGGCCGCGCCGCGTGAGCGCGCACGACATGGCTTGCGCATTTGCCCACGTGCTTGGCAGGCCCGTGCGAGCGGTGGCGGTAAACCGGCGGCATTGGGAGTCGCGCTTTATCTCGCAGGGCATGAAACATCCCCAGCCACGCATGCGCATGCTCGATGGATTCAACGAGGGCTGGATCTGCTTCGAGAAACCCGCCCACGATATTGTCCGCGGAGAGGTCGAACTGGACACCGTGCTCGATGCGCTGGTAAAGGATGCATGACGGATGCGTGACGAAAGGCATTGGCGCGATTGACGCCAAAGTTGGCGCGTTCGGCTGTGGTCCGCCGAACGCGCCGCAACTAGACTGTCGTCGCAAACCCTCCACCTTCTCCAAGGAAGCGCGAATCATGCTCGATGTGCTGGCAACGAAATCCACGGGCAGCACGCCCGCGCTGGACAATACCGTGTGGCACGCGCTAACCGGCCGCCAGCGCCATCTTGCCGTCGGGAACGATGGCGCACTGCGGTATGCGCCCGCCATTGCGCCCTTTGCGGCGTTGATGGACACCACGCCCGAATCGTTCGACGCCTTGCGAGGACTCATCGAAGAACACGCCCCCGTTGCCCTGACCACGCTGGATGCCGTGCAGCCGCCCGCCGGCTTCGCGCTGATCAGGCATGCCACGCTGCTGCAAATGGTCTGGCAAGGTGAGCCCCCTGCGCCCGCCACGCAGGAGCATGTCCGGCTAACGGAGCGTGATGTGCCGGAGATGCTCGCGCTGGCCGCCGCAACGCAGCCCGGCCCGTTCGGTCCGCGCACCATCGAATTTGGCGGCTACGTTGGCGTGCGCAAAGCGGGCAAGCTCGTCGCCATGGCAGGCGAGCGCATGAAGGTCGAAGGGCACACCGAAATCAGTGCTGTGTGCGTGGACGCGGCGTTCAGGGGACAAGGGCTCGCGACGGGCCTGATGAAGCTGCTGGTGGCGTCGATCTGTGCGCGCGGCGAAACCCCCTTTCTGCACGTGCTCACGTCGAATTACGGCGCGATTGCGATCTATCGCGCGCTGGGCTTTGTCGAGCGTCGCGAGATGCATCTCACGGTGCTTGGCCTCGCGCCGTAGAAAAGCCGCACAGTTACAACAAGTCGGCGCGCAGCTCCCGCACCCCTCTTCCCAACCGCTGCCGCAACAGGCTGCGCAGCGTCGCGCCGTCGCCGTAACCGACTTCGGCGGCAATTCTCTCCAGGTCAAGCTTGCCGCTGCGCAGCAGCGACTGCGCGTGCTCGACCCGCAAGTCCTGAAAGTACGCGAGCGGCGACTTGCCGAGCACCTCCTGGCAACGGCGCTGCAATGAGCGCGAACTGGTTGCCAGCGCCTTCGCGGCGTCCTGCAGCGAAAATCCCGTCCTGAGATTGTTCCTCGCCCATTGCTCGAAGCGCTGAATGAGCGGATCGGCTTGCGCCAGATGATTCGGGATGATGTACGGCGCCTGCGAAGAGCGGATGTCGGCCAGCAGATAGCGCGAAACGAGCGATGCCAGTTCCGGGCTCGCAGACCGGATCAGCCAGAGCGCAAGATCGAGATGCCCCATGGCCGCGCCGGCGGTCACGCCGATATCCGAAGGCACAAGCATGCGCGATTCATTGAGTTGCACATGCGGATAGCGCTGCCGGAAGAACGGCGCGAGCGCCCAGTTGGTCGTGGCTTCGCGGTAATCGAGCAGCCCCGCCTCCGCGAGGATGAAGGTCCCGACGCACGAAGCGCCGACCCGCACGCCTTCCGCTTGCCATTCGAGCAAGCGCCCGATGCCGTGCTGAACGTCCGGGCGCTCGAACGACTGCATCAGTTCTTGTGGCGACAGCGTCACCAGTGCCGGCACGATCACCCAGTCCGGCTTCATGTCCTGCGCGACCGCCTGCACCGGCACGACCAGGCCGTGAGCCGAACGCACGCGCTTTCTCACCCCCACGAGCGTGACGTCGAAACGCGGCACGCCGCCCATGGCCGCCGCCGAAAGCTTGTTTGCGGCCGAGAACGCGTCGAGCGTGACGGAAAGCCCGGTATCGAACACGCCGTCGAGAGCCAGGACAGAAATGCGCATGGCGTAAATGCCTCTAAAGTTGTCGTTTGCGACAGTACAGCCGACGAGACCCCAACGATACACTCAATCGCGTTGCAAGTCGCAACAAACATTGAACACGGAGGTTGTCATGAAGGTTCTCGCCATTGGATCGATCGTCAAGGAACTCACCCCGGCGCAGCGCGACGAGATCATGCCGCACGAAGTGCCGGCCACGCTCAAGCTCTACCTGGACGGCAAAATCGAGCAGTACTGGTTCCGCCAGGACAAGCCCGGCGTGGTGTTTCTCATGAGCTCGGGCTCGGTGGATGAAGTGAAGGCCACGCTGGACACGCTGCCGCTCGTCGAGGCCGACATCCTCGCATTCGATCTGCTGCCGGTGGGCCCGCTCGCGCCGCTCGGTCTGCTCCTTCAAGGAAAGTAAGCGCAGCAAAGGAGGCGCCGTCCACGCATGCGTCATCGGTTGCCGGCGGCCTCCTGGCAGCCTTCTTCTCCTCGCCAGAGATTTCACCTACAACGTACTGATCCGCCGCTTGTTTTCGATCCGTTGGCGGCTGTCGGGAAACCTGGGAAACCTGGCAAAGGGAAGAAGGATGAAAACTAACAGTCAATGCCAAATCGTCCGCACGCTGGTCTTCGCGGCCATCGCGAGTTGCGCGGGTTATGCGTACGCGCAAACGGCCGCGAGCGCGCCCGGCGAGACCTCCGCTCAAGAAGGCGCCCCCGCGCCATCGGGCCGCTCGGACAGTGCGCTGGTGCGTGACGTGCGCCGCGCCTTCACGCGCACGACGGGACTGAATTTCGCCAACATCCACGTCACGGCGCATCACGGCGTCGTCTCGTTGACGGGGTCGGTACCGCATGAGGTACAGATCGCGCGGGCCGGCGACGCGGCTGGGTCGGTAAGCGGCGTGACCTCGGTGTCCAACCACTTGACGGTGCGTACGGCCCGCAGCAGCGGACCTTGATTGGTGAACCTGAAAGATGACTGAGAAGAGGACTGAGGAGCGGACTCGTCGGCGAATTCGATCGGCCGTACAGCAGGATCGTCCTATTCCCGTGGCGCGCATCCTGTCAAAGTCGAAGTTGACCTATCGAACTTCGATCAAGGAGCCCTCCGTGTCCGGCCAGCCCGCGTCCTCGACTCTCGTCTGCGAGACTTTCACCGAATCCGATATCGAGGGCGCCCACGCGCTTTCCCTGCAATTCCGTTGGCCGCATCGCAGCGACGACTGGCGTTTCGCCGCCGCGGCCGGGCACGGTTTCGTGGTTCGCGAAGGCAAGACCGTGGTCGGCACGGCGCTGTGCTGGCCATGGGGCGAGCATGGCGCGACGCTCGGTCTCGTGATCGTCTCGGCCGACCAGCAGGGCCGCGGCATCGGCCGCATGCTCATGGAGCGCCTGCTCGAAGCGCTCGGCCCGCGCATGACCGTGCTGCACGCCACGCAGGCAGGCCAGCCGCTCTACGAAAAGCTCGGCTTCGAGAAGATCGGCCTGCTGCATCAGCATCAGGGTGACAGCTTCGCGGCGCCCCTTGTCGAGCCGCCGCCGGGCGAGCGCGTGCGTCCGCTCGAACCGGGCGATACGCCGCGCTTGATCGAACTCGCGTCGCGCGCGAGCGGGCTCGACCGCGGCGCGCTCGTGCCGCCGCTGCTCGACGTGTCCGAGGGCGTGGCGCTCGTGCGTGGCGACACGGTGGTCGGCTTCGCGCTGTTGCGCCCATTCGGGCGCGGCCATGCGATCGGTCCGGTGGCCGTCGCCGCCGACGATGGATTGCACCTGCAGCGAGCCAAAGCGTTGATCGCCAACCGCCTGGCCGCCAACGCAGGCGCCTTCACGCGACTCGATACGCCCGACGAACAGGGCCTCGGCCCGTGGCTCGAATCGATCGGGCTCGCGCGCGTCGACTCCGTCGTGAAGATGGCGCGCAACGGCGCGCCCGTACGCGACCCGTCCGTGCTGCAATTCGCCATCGTCAATCAAGCGCTCGGCTGACTGCGAGGACCGCCCCATGACGCTCCTCTACAAAGCCGACCCCGAGCGCGGCAAGCAATGGGCGCAACTCTTCGCGCACAAGGCTCCCGACATCCCGTTCCGCCTGTGGCCCGATACCGGCGACCCCGCCGACGTGCGTTATCTCGCGGCGTGGCAGCCGCCCGAGAATCCCGCGCGCACGCTGCCCAATCTCGAAGTGATTTTCTCCGTGGGCGCAGGCATCGACCAGTTCGATCTCTCAGGCGTGCCCGACCATGTCGCCGTGGTGCGCATGATCGAGCCGGGCATCGTCGAAGGGATGGTCGAGTATGTGACGCAGGCGGTCCTGACCATCCACCGCGATCTGTTCGACTACGCCTTGCAACAGCAACAGCGCGTATGGCGCGCCCGGCCGGTGCGCGCCGCGGCGTCTCGGCGCGTTGGCGTGCTGGGGCTCGGCATGCTGGGCAGTGCGGTGCTCGAACGCCTGCACCTCTTCGGCTTTGACTGCGCAGGCTGGAGCCGCTCGCCGCGCACCTTGCCAGGCGTTGCGTGCTATGCGGGCGCCGAAGCGCTCGACGCCTTCCTTGCGCGCACCGATATCCTCATCTGCCTGCTGCCGCTCACCGAAGCCACGCGCGGGCTGCTCGACGCCACGCTCTTCGCCAGGCTGCCGCAGGGCGCGTCGTTCATCAACGTCGGGCGCGGGCCGCAGCTCGACCAGCGGGCGCTGCTCGACGCGCTCGATAGCGGCCACCTGCACAATGCGATTCTCGATGTCGTGGACCCCGAACCGCTGCCGCCGGAGCATCCGTTCTGGACGCATCCGCGCGTGCGCCTCACGCCGCATATCGCCAGCGCCACGCGCCCCGAAACAGCCGTCGATGTCGTGCTCGAGAACATCCGCCGCCACCGCGACGGCTTGCCGATGCTCGGCCTCATCGACCGCACGCGCGGTTACTGAAGCGACTGGCGCTAAAAGGGCTCAGCAGAATATGCTGCGGCCCCCGATCAAAACGCCACAAACTCGCTATTTCGCGAATTATTTGGCGAAGCGTGTAACGGCATCGGCCCGGTAGCATGGAACGGTGAATCAACGGCCAATCAACGCCTGATCAATGGCCCAAGCGCCGCACTCCTCTGACTTTTCAGCCGGGAACCGAACCATGCCGAATCGCTCGCAGACTCTCTCGCTCATAGAAGCCGACCGCAAACATCTGATCCATCCCGTCGTGAACTACCGCGCACACGAAGCGCGCGGCGTGACCGTGCTCGACTCCGCCCAGGGCGTGTTCCTGCGCGACGCCGACGGCAACGAACTGCTCGACGCGTTCTCCGGCCTCTGGTGCGTCAACACGGGCTACGGCCATCAAAGCATCGTCGAAGCCGCTGCACGCCAGATGGCGCGCCTGCCCTACGCGACCGGCTACTTCCACTTCGGCTCGGAGCCCGCCATCGAACTGGCCGCGCAACTCGTCGAACGCGCGCCCGCTTCGCTGCAGCATGTGTACTTCACGCTGGGCGGCTCCGATGCCGTGGATTCTGCGCTGCGCTTCATCACGCACTACTACAACGCAACGGGCCGCCCCGCGAAGAAGCACATCATCGCGCAGGAGCGCGGCTATCACGGCTCGTCGGCGGTCGGTGCGGGGCTCACTGCATTGCCCGCGTTTCATCGCAACTTCGACTTGCCGCTCGCCACGCAGCATCACATTCCCTCGCCTTATGCGTATCGCAGCGAGCATGCGGACGACGCCGCGCTCGTCGCCGCTTCGGTCGCCGCGCTCGAAGCGAAGGTCGCCGCACTCGGCGCCGAAAACGTCGCCGCGTTTTTCTGCGAGCCGATCCAGGGTTCGGGCGGCGTGATCGTACCGCCCGAAGGCTGGCTGAAAGCCATGCGCGAAGCGTGCCGCAAGCTCGATATTCTGTTCGTCGCCGATGAAGTGATTACGGGTTTTGGCCGCACGGGCCCGCTCTTCGCGTGCCAGGCCGAAGACGTCGAGCCGGATCTGATGACCGTGGCCAAGGGCCTCACGGCAGGCTACGCACCGATGGGCGCTGTGCTGATGTCGGACGCCATTTATCAAGGCATTGCCGATGGCGACAGCGCCGCTGTGGTCGGCCACGGCCACACGTATTCGGCGCACCCGGTGAGCGCGGCCATCGGCCTCGAAGTCATGCGCCTCTATCACGAAGGCGGTCTGCTCGCGAACGGCGTGGCGCGCGCACCGCGCTTTGCCGCCGGGCTCGACGCGCTGCTCGCGCACCCGCTCGTGGGCGACTCGCGTCACCGCGGTTTGCTCGGCGCGCTCGAACTCGTGGCCGACAAGGAGAGCAAGCAGCGCTTCGACGCATCGCTCGGCCTGCCCGATCGCATTGCCGCCGCAGCGTACGGCAACGGCCTCGTATTCCGCGCGTTCGGCGACGGCATACTCGGCTTCGCGCCCGCGCTTTCGTACACCGAAAGCGAGTTCGACCTGCTGTTCGAGCGCCTCGAAAAAACACTCGACGACGTGCTCGCGCAGCCCGAAGTGCACGCTGCATTGAAGGTAAAGAATGGGGTCAGCGCCCGTGTCGCCGCGTGATAACATCACTCGATACTTCGACATGCGGGGCCGCCCCCATCACGATGAGCAACGACTGCAAGCTGGACCGAATCGATCTGCGCATCCTCTCGCAACTGCAGAAGCGGGGGCGCATCACGAATGTCGAACTGGCCGACGCAGTCGGGCTGTCGCCCAGCCCCTGCCTGATCCGCGTGAAACGTCTGGAGAAGGCGGGGTTCATCGTCGGCTACGGCGCGCAGATCCAGCTGGAAAAGCTCGGCGACGTGCAGATGGTGTTCACCGAGGTCACGCTCGCCGACCATCGCCGCGAGGACTTCATCAAGTTCGAGAAGGCCATACGCGAAGTGGACGAGGTGGTCGAATGCCATCTTGCGAGCGGCGGCTACGACTATCTGCTGAAGTTTGTCGCGCGCAGCGTGAGCCACTATCAAAGCATTGTCGAAGGGCTGCTGGAGCGCGACATTGGCATCGAGAAGTACTTCAGCTACGTGATCATCAAGACGGCGTTCGTCAAGACGCACTATCCGCTCGAAACGCTGTTTTCGCAGAACCTGCATTCCTGAGCATGGGCAACGGACGTGAGGCACGCGCCTCGCGCTCTCTCGCCTCGCATCCATTTTCTCGCGCACGCTTCGCGCTGAAACTTCACGGTTTCGGCGCGCTGGTCGTGCGCGCTCATTGCCTCGCATCGAACCACCGACTTCCGCATGGGCGGAAAGGAATCGGCATATGACTACGCGTTACCCCTTGAGCGCGCTGATTCGCAGCGACAACTTCATCGACGGGCAATGGGTGCCCGCCGCCTCCGGCACGCGCTTCGCCGTGACCGATCCCGCGACCGGCAACACGATCGCCGAGATCGCCGACAGCGATGCGAGCGACGCCCGCGCCGCCACCGACGCCGCCGCGCGCGCGTTCCCCGCGTGGCGCGACACGCTCCCCGCGCAACGCGCCGCGATACTGCGCCGCTGGCATGCGCTGATCGTCGAGAACGCCGACGAGCTGGGTCAACTGATTTCGCTCGAACAAGGCAAGCCGCTGCACGAAGGGCGCGGCGAAGCCATGTATGGCGCGTCGTATGTTGCATGGTTCGCCGACGAGGCCACGCGCATCTACGGGGACATCATCCCGCAGCAGCAGCGCGGCAAGCGCATGAGCGCAGTGAAAGAACCGGTGGGCGTGGTCGCGGCAATCACGCCCTGGAACTTCCCGCTCGCGATGATCGCCCGCAAGATCGCCCCTGCCTTGGCAGCAGGCTGCACAGTGGTCGGCAAACCGGCCGAAGACACGCCGCTCACCGCGCTCGCGCTCGTGATGCTCGCGCACGAGGCGGGTGTGCCGCCTGGCGTGCTGAACCTCATCTGCGCTTCGCGCGAGCGCGGCGTGAGCGCTGTGGCGGACTGGCTCGCCGACAGCCGCGTGCGCAAGATCACCTTCACCGGTTCGACGCCCGTGGGCAAGCATCTCGCGAAAGAATCGGCGGGCACGCTCAAGAAGCTCTCGCTCGAACTGGGCGGCAACGCGCCGTTCATCGTGTTCGACGACGCCGATCTCGATGCGGCTGTGGAAGGCCTCATGGCCGCGAAATTCCGCAACGGCGGGCAGACCTGCGTGTGCCCGAATCGCGTGTACGTGCAGTCGGGCGTGTTCGAGCGCTTCGCCGACAAGCTCGCCACGCGCGTGGCCGCCTTGAAAGTCGCGCCCGCGACCGACCCCGCCGCGCAGATCGGCCCGATGATCAATGCGCGCGCGGTCGAGAAGATCGCCCGCCACGTGGACGACGCCGTGAGCCGCGGCGCCCGCGTGCTCACGGGCGGCAAGCGCCTCGCGGAACTGGGCCCGAACTGGTACGCGCCCACGGTGCTCGCAAACGCCACGCCCGACATGCAGCTAAGCTGCGAAGAAACCTTCGGCCCGGTTGTGCCGCTGTTCCGCTTCGAGAATGAAGCCGACGCCATCCACGCCGCGAATGACACGCCCTATGGCCTCGCCTCGTACTTCTACAGCCAGGACGTGCGCCGCATCGACCGCGTCGCGCGGCAGCTCGAAGCGGGTATCGTCGGCATCAACGAGGGCGCGCTCGCCAGCGAAGCTGCGCCCTTTGGCGGCGTGAAGGAATCGGGCTATGGCCGCGAGGGCTCGAAGTACGGGCTCGACGATTATCTCTGCCTCAAATACCTCTGCCAGGGAGGGCTTGCATGAGCACCTATCCGATCGAAGTTGCGTTTCCTGACCTCGCCGCGCACGAGCGCAGCGAAACCGGCATCCCCTATGTGCATACGTTCGATTCGGGCGTGCCCGGCCCGCACGTGATGATCAACGCGCTCACGCACGGCAACGAGGTGTGCGGCGCGATCGTCGTCGATGCGTTGCTGCGCGCGCGCTTGCGGCCACGGCACGGCAAGCTCACGCTCGCGTTCGCGAACGTGGAGGCCTATGGCCGCTTCGATCCTGCGTGCCCCGACGCCGCGCGTTTCGTCGATCAGGACTTCAACCGCGTATGGACCGCGCAGGCACTCGACGACCTCACGCGCGACTCGAGCGAACTGCGCCGCGCCCGCGCGATGCGGCCCGTGATCGACGACGTCGATCTGCTGCTCGATCTGCATTCGATGCACGAGAAGTCCAGGCCGCTCATCGTCGCGGGGCCGCTTGCCAAGGGCGTCGAACTCTCGGCGCGGCTTGGCGCGCCGGCCACCGTCATCTGCGACGAAGGCCACCCTGAAGGCCGCCGCATGCGCGACTACGAAGGCTTCGGCGACGCGGCGAGCGCGAAGAACGCGCTGTTGATCGAGTGCGGACAGCATTGGGAAGCGAGCGCCGTGACCGTGGCGCGCGATGTCACCGCGCGCTTTCTGCTGCTCTCGGGTGTGGTGGACGAAGCGGACCTGCCCGCGGGCTGGCTACAGCCGCTGCCACCGGAAATGCGTGTCGTGCGCGTGACGGAGCCCGTGGTGGCGAAGAGCATGGACTTTCGTTTCGCGGGCGAGTACACGGGCCTCGAAGTGTTCCCCAGGGCGGGCGCCGTGATCGGCTGGTCCAACGGCGAGCCGGTCGTCACGCCCTACGACGACTGTATACTCGTGATGCCCTCGCTGCGCCAGTTGCGCCCGGGCGTGACCGTGGTTCGGCTCGGCAAGATCGAGCAGCGCATCGATCAGAAGCGCTGAAGCGCTTTCTCTTTTTACTTAGGCAAACGAACGAATGATGAAAGTTCAGCAGATCACGCAAAGCATTAACGTGCAGGCACTGGAGGACTGGGGCAGCGCGGGCGCACCCGGCTCGCAGACGATACGCGTCTCGGGCGTGCAAAAAGTGATTCCGGGCACCGAATCTATCGATACGGGGCTCTTCGAATGCACCAGCGGCACCTACCGGCGCTCGGTGAAAGAAGCGGAGGTCATGCACATCCTGAGCGGAAGCGGACGCTTCACGCCCGACGGCGAGGCAACCGTGCATTTTCGCGGCGGCGATACGCTGTTCTTCGCGGCGAACACGGAAGGCACGTGGGAAGTCGACGAAACGATGCGCAAGGTCTACGTCATTTTGTGACGCGAGACGCGGGCGAGCGCTCAAGCCGCTTCGAGCGCTCGCGCCTGCTGCAGAAAGGCGCTGGGCGTCACGCCGCAAAAGCGCTTGAAATGGCGCGCCAGATGGCTCTGATCGAAGAAACCGACTTCGGTCGCCACCACGGCGCCCGGCACGCCCGCCAGCAGCAAGTGCTGCGCGCGGCGCACGCGCACTTCGCACAGGTACTTGTAGGGCGAAAGGCCGACCTGCTGACGAAACACGGTAGCGAAGCGCGACACGCTGAGCGCGGACACCTCGGCCAGTTCGGCGAGACTCACCGCCTTGTCGAAATTCGCTTCGATATAGGCCAGCGCGTCGCGAAGCGGAGTCACGGTCGCGTTATGCATGATCAAGCCTCGCTCGCGGTCGATGCCTGAGCGCCGACCGCAGATGCCGCCAATGGACTGCGCCCGAAGCGCGCAATCGAAAACGGTTCGAGCGGCATGTCGGTTGCGCCGGCGTCGAGCAGTTCCGCGAGCGTTTCGCCCACGCCGGGCCCGATCTGGAAGCCCGAACCGCTGAAGCCGAATGCGTAGAAAAGGCCCTCCGTTGTCGAACTCGGACCAATCACGGGCTCCGAGTCCGGCAGATAGCTTTCCACGCCGCTCCACACGCGGATCACGTGCAGCGGCGCGAGCGCGGGCACCAGCCGGCGAAACTGCGCGATCTGCTGCACGGTGTTGCCGGGCAGCACGCCGGCGCGGCGCGTGCCGGTGTCGGCGGGACCCGCGGGGCCGCCGCCCAGCACGAGGTTGCCGCGTGGAATCTGCCGGAAGTACACGCTTTCTTCCTTGACCGACGTGTAGACGCCCATCGAATGCGTGAAGCGGTAGGGCACGGGCTCGGTCACGGCCATCTGCGGGCCGCGCGCAACGAGCGGCACCGGCTCGCCGAACTGCTCGGAGAGCGCCCCCGCCCATGCACCGGCGCAAATCAGCAGCTGCTGCGCGCGCCACACGTGCCCTGTTGCGCTCTCCACGCGAAAGCCGCCTGCTTCCTTTTCGACCCGCACGATCTCGGTGTTCTCCACGAGCTGCGCACCCATGCGCGCGGCAGCGCGGCCGAAGGCCGGTGCGGCCAGACGCGGATTGGCGTGGCCGTCACGCGGCGAGAGGGAGGCGGCCAGCACTTCGCGGCCAAGGAACGGAAAGCGCTTGAACATCGCCGCCCCTTCGAGCACTTCGAGATCGAGCCCGTATGCACGCGCTTGCTCGGCGTAGCGATGAAAGTACTCGGCGTCGTGTGCGTGATAGCACACGCGCGTGTGGCCCGAAGGCAGGAACTCCACATCTTCGCCAAGCAGCGACTGCGCGCGATACCAGATATCGAGCGCGCGATTGGACATGGCGAGCTGCGAGAGCGCGCGGCCCTGGCGGCGCACGCCGCCGAAGTTCACGCCGCTTGCCTGCTGGCCCGTCAACCCGCGCTCGATCAGGATCACTGAGCGCTTGCGGCGGCTCAGGAAGAACGCCGTGGACGTCCCGATGATGCCGCCTCCAATCACGATCACATCGGCGCGATCCGTCATTCGCTGAACTCCTTTGCGCAGCACGCGCCGTGCTGCGTTTGTGCGGCTATGGCCTGCGTTTCGTCAATGCCATTCTCTACGGCGCTCAGCGTCATCGTGAGCGGCTTCACCGGCGCTTGCCCGCGCAGGCGGCCCACGGCTTCGAGCGGCACGCGCGCCTCGGCGGCAATCACTTCGGCCCCTGCGTGCGCGCAAAAGCGCCCCTGGCAGCGCCCCATTCCCACGCGCGAAAAGGCCTTCGCGCGATTCGCTTCGGTTGCGCCCGTCTCGCGCACCACGCGGCGCAACTCGCCCGCCGTGATGGCTTCGCAACGGCACACTACGGTGTCGTCAGGCAGCGCCGCCGCGAAGTGCGCGGGCCACGGAAAGGCTTTGCGCAAGCCTTGTGCGAAGCGCGTGAAACGCGCGAGTTCAACGCGCAGTCTTGCTGTCTCGGCAAGCGCTTCGTTCGATGAGCCCACGCCCGCATCCTGCAAGGCCGCAAGCGCAGCGAGACGCCCCGCGCGCTCGGCCGCGTCGGCGCCGCGCACGCGCGCGCCGTCCCCAGCGAGATACACGCCTGCCACACTGCTGCGGCCGTCCTGATCGACTTCGGGCAGCCATTGCCGCGCAGCCGCATCAAACGCGAACGCACAACCGGCGAGATCGGCGATTTGCGTTTCGGAGCGCAGGTGATAGCCGAGCGCGACGGCGTCGCACGCCACGCGCTGCTCGTTCCCGTTTGCGAGCTTCACGCGTACGGCGCTCACGCCGTGCTCGGGCGTGCCGTCGATGGCGAGCGGCGTGACGCCGCGATGCACCGGCACGCCCGCGCGGCGCAGCGTGCGCAGCAGCGCCATGCCCTTGCGCAACGTGGCGGGCACTTGCAGCAGATCGGGCAACGCGCGCACGCGCTGGCCTGTCGTGGACGTATCGAGCACCGCGCTCACCGTCGCGCCCGCTTTCACGTACTGCGCGGCGACGAGGTAAAGCAGCGGGCCTGTGCCCATCATGACGGTGCGCGCGCCGATGGCGCAGCCCTGCGACTTCAGCGCGACCTGCGCGCCGCCCAGGCTATAGGCGCCCGCCAGATGCCAGCCCGGCACCGGCATGAGCCGGTCGGTCGCGCCGCTGCAGACGATCAACGCGTCGAAGGCCAGCTCGTGATAGCGCGCACCGCTTGCGAGGTGCACGGACTTCGGCCCGACGTTCCAGACTAGCGTGTCGGGCAGGTAATCGATCTGCGGGCGCAGCGCGTCGAAGTCGCGGTGCAGCGACGCCGCGCGCGCGGCCTCGGTGCCGTAGAGCGTTTCGTAGCTGCGCTTGAAGCCTTCGGGCTGGCGGCGGTAGATCTGCCCGCCATCGCGCCGCCCTTCGTCCACCACGACAGGGCGCAGCCCCGCCGCGACCAATGTTTGCGCCGCGCGCACGCCAGCGGGCCCCGCGCCGATCACGACCACCTTCAGTTCTGCGCGCGCGGCCATACGCCCTCCCCGGCAAGCGCATTGCGCGTCACGATCGACATGCCCGGCGCCGCCGGCGTCGTGCAAGCGCGCAGCCGCTCGCCCTGCGCGGTCCACACCCAGCAGTCCTGGCACGCACCCATCAGGCAGAAGCCGGCACGCCGCCCGTCGTCGAACTCGCAGTCGCGCAGCGCGTCCTGCGTGGCGAGCAGCGCGACCATCAGCGTGTCGCCCTCGGCGGCCTGCGCCATGCGGCCGTCGATTTCGATGTCGAAGGTCGGCCGGCCCGCTTCCGCCACTCTCACGAAGCGTGCGCTCATGCGGCGGCCCTCTTTGTGGCTTGCGTGGCTTGCGCGACCTGTGCCGCCTGTGCGGTCTGAAGCCGCTGCAGTTCGGCCGTCGTGTGATGGCAAAGAATCTGCGCGCCGCCAGGCAAGCGCTTGATCGCGGGCGGCGTGACGTTGCAGGCGCCGTCGATGCGCACCGGGCATCGCGCGCGGAACGCGCACAGTTCGCGCACTTCGGCCGAGGCGCCAAGCGGCGGGAGCGCCGTGCCCGCTACAGCGCGCCGTGCATCGAGCCAGCCCGGCTGCAGGGCCGGGACCGAATCGACGAGCAGGCCCGTGTACGGGTGATAAGGCGGCGCTTCCAGCACATCGCGCTGACCCGCCTCCACGCACTGGCCGCCGTACAGCACGACGACGTCATCGCAAATCGCGCGCACCGTCGAAATATCGTGGCTGATGAACATGTACGAGACGCCCAGCTCGCGCCGCAATTCGGCGAGCAAGTCGAGAATCGCTGCACCGACCACGGTGTCGAGCGCAGAGGTCACCTCGTCGCACAGAATGAGCGCGGGCTCCGCCGCGAGCGCGCGAGCGAGGTTCACGCGCTGCTTCTGGCCGCCCGAGAGCGCGCCCGGCTGGCGCTTCGCAATCGACGCGGGCAGCTTCACGAGGTCCAGCAGTTCGAGCATGCGCTTTTGCGCCCGCGCGCCGCGCAGACCGTGATAGAAGCACATGGGCCGCGCGAGGATATCGGCGATCGTGCGGCTCGGGTTCAGCGCCGTGTCCGCGTTCTGGAACACGATCTGGATCCGGCGGTACTGGTCGGGCGTGCGCGCCGAAAGCGTGGCGGGCAGCGGCACGCCGTCGAGCAGCACCTCGCCGCGCGCACGCTCGACGAGCCCCGCCACCACGCGCGCGAGCGTCGTCTTGCCCGAGCCCGATTCGCCGATCACGCCGAGCGCACTGCCGCGCGGGATGCGCAGGCTCACGTCCTCCAGCACGCGCACGGCCGGCACACCGTTCGCATCGACGCGGCCATAGCCCGCGATCAGGCTGCGAACTTCGAGTAGCGGCACCTCGGCAGGCGGCGGCGCGACGGGCGGACCGGGATCGGGGTGACGGCGCGCGGCCAGCAGCGCGCGCGTGTAGTCGTCGGCGGGAGCGTCGAGCACCTGGAGCGTCGTGCCGTTCTCGCGCACCGCGCCATTGTTCAGGACGACGATACGATCGGCCATCTGCGCGACGACTGCGAGATCGTGCGACACGTACACAGCCGTCGTACCCAGCTCGCGCACGACCTTGCGGAACGCCGCGAGCACTTCGATCTGCGTGGTCACGTCGAGCGCCGTGGTGGGTTCGTCGAACACGACCACGGCGGGATCGGTGATAAGCGCCATTGCCGCCATCAGCCGCTGCAACTGGCCGCCGGAAACCTGATGCGGATAGCGCGCGCCTATCGTCTCCGGCGAAGGCAGCGCGAGCGCGCGGAACAGGCTCACCGCTTTCTCGCGCGCCGCCGCGGGCGACATCAGCTTGTGCAGCAGCGCGGGCTCGGTCACCTGATCCATGATCGTGCGCGCCGGATTGAAGCCCGCCGAAGCGCTCTGCGCCACATAAGCCACGGTGCGCGCGCGCAGTGCGCGGCGGCCGCGTTCGTCGAGCGCGAGCACATCCGTGCCGCCAATCTTCACGCTGCCGCCCGCGATGGCGCAGCCCTCGCGCGCATGGCCGAGCAGCGAGAGCGCGATGGTGGTCTTGCCCGACCCCGACTCGCCGATCAGCGCGAGCACTTCGCCCTTTTTCACCGTGAAGTCGACGCCCTTGACGATCTCGACGACCGGATCGGGCACCGCGCCCGCGACCACGCGCAGGCCCGTCACTTCGATCATGTTCATTTTCCGCCTCCATGCGCGCGGCCGCCGTGACGGCGCAGGCTGTCGATCAGCAGGTTGACGCCGACGGTCAGCGTCGCGATGGCGACGGCCGGCATCAGCACGGCGGGCGCGCCTTCCGCGAGGCCGCCAATGTTCTCGCGCACGAGCGAGCCCCAGTCCGCATCCGGCGGCTGCACGCCGAGGCCGAGGAACGAGAGGCCCGAGAGCAGCAGCACGATGAACACGAAGCGCAGGCCGAAGTCGGCGAGCATGGGGTGGATCATGTTCGGCAGCACCTCCACGCGGGCGATATAGAACAGCCCCTCTCCGCGCGCCCGGGCGACCTGCACGTATTCGAGCGTCATCAGGTTCACGGCGAGCGAGCGCGAGATGCGAAACGCTCCCGGAATATAGGCGAGCGCTGCGACGGTGATGAGCATAGGCACCGACGAGCCGAACGCCGCGATCACGACGAGCGCGAGCACCTTGCTCGGAATGGAGATCAACGCGTCGAACAGGCGGCTCAGCACCTCGTCGATCCAGCGCGGCGCGACAGCCGCAAGCAGTCCGAAGAACGTGCCGATGCCGCTTGCGAGCAGCGTGGCGGCGAGCGCGAGGCCCACCGTGTACTGCGTGCCGTAGAGCACGCGGCTCAGCATGTCGCGGCCGAGGAAATCGGTGCCGAGCAGATGCGCCGCGCTATACGAGCCGAAGATCTCCGTGGAGGTGATGGCGCCGCCCTTGTACGGCGCGACGAGCGGCCCGATGAAGGCCACGCCGAGCCAGAACACGACAATGGCAAGTCCGATCAGGCCGAGCACCGAGAGGCGCCCGACGATACGGCGCAGCGGCGAGCGCGGCGGCGTGGGAACATCGCTCTGTACGTCCTTGGCAACCTCGGCGGCGCGTTCCTCGCTCTCGCTGGTCGCGTAGAGCACGGTCGCGGCATGGGATGTGGCGGGTCGGTTCATCGTTGACGCAGCCTCGGGTTGGATACGATTTGACACAGGTCCGCGATCAGCACGAGCACCAGATACGCGGCGCAGAACACCATCACGCAGCCCTGCACGAGCGGCAGATCGCGGTTCGTCACGGCGTCGACCATCAGGCTCGCGAGGCCCGGATAGTTGAAGATCGACTCCACGATCACCACGCCGCCAAAGAGATACGAGAGGCTGAGCGCTACCGCATTGGCGATCGGGCCGATCGTGTTCGGCAGCACGTGGCGCAGCACGATGCGAGCAGGTGAAGCGCCCTTCAGGCGGGCCATTTCCACATACGGCGCCCCCAACTGGTCGAGCACGGCGGCGCGCGTCATGCGCGCCATCTGCGCGACGATCACGCAGCACAGCGTCATGACCGGCATCGCATAGATACGCAGGAGCGTGCCGAACGAGTCCACCTCGGAGAGGTACGCGAGCGCAGGTAGCCAGCGCAGCTTCACCGCGAAGATCAGCACCGCGATGGTGGCGACGAGAAACTCGGGCACGGCCACGGCGGAAAGCGTGAGCACGTTCAGTGCGCGATCGAGCAGCGACCCGCGGAACACAGCGGAAAAGATGCCGATGGCGAGCGCGAGCGGCACGGAAACCAGCGTGGTGAGCCCGGCCAGCACGAGCGAATTCGGCAGGCGCGTGGCGATCAGCTCGCTCACCGGCTGGTTGTTCGACACCGACGTGCCGAAGTTGCCGGTCACGGCCTGCAATAGCCAGTGGACATAACGCGTGAGCGCGGGCTGATCGAGGCCGAACTGGTGACGCAACGCGGCCACCTGCTCGGGCGTGGCCGCCTGGCCGAGGGCCTGCTGCGCGGCGTCGCCGGGCAAGAGGCCCGTGAGGCCGAACACGATTGCCGAGACGATCAGCAACGTGAGCAGCGCGAGACCGAGACGCGCGGCAATGAGACGTTGCGCGTGAGCTTTCATCGGATGTCGCCTCCCTGAGCATCATGAAGCGGGAAATCGGTGGCCGGGCATGCGCCCGGCCGCAACCATCACATCGGGAACTACGCTTCGAGCCAGACGTTCTCGGCGAACTTGAAGCCCATGAGGCCCGCAATCGGAATCGAGCCGAGGCCCTTGAGCTTCGTCGTATGCGCGTCGAGCGAGCTCAGGAACATCGGAATGCCGATGCCGCCGTCGCTATGCACGAGCACCTGCATGTCGCCGTAGATCTTCTTGCGCTTGGCGTCGTCGGGCTCGCCGCGCGCCGCCAGCAGCATCTGGTCGAACTTCGGGTCCTTCCAGTTCGCTTCGTTCCACGGCGCGTCCGACTTGAAGAACTGCGTGAAGATCACGTCGGCGCTCGGGCGCGCGTTGATGTTGCCGAAGGTCAGCGGGTGCTTCATCCAGTGGTTCGACCAGTAGCCGTCGCTCGGCGTGCGCACCACTTGGAGGTTCAGGCCCGCCTGCGGCGCGACCTGCTGCAGCAGCATCGCCATTTCGACGGAGCCGTCCGCAGCCGGTGAGGCATAGATCTGCAGCGGCGTGTTGCCGAGCTTCGCCTTCTGGAAATAGAACTTCGCCTTCTGCGGATCGAACGCGCGCTCCGGCAGGCCCGCGAAGTAGTATTTGTTGGTCGGATCGATCGGCTGATCGTTGCCGATCGCGCCGTAGCCAAGGAACACGGCGTTGCGGATCTGCTCGCGGTCGAACAGGTGCATCATGCCGCGGCGGAAATCCGCGTTGCCCGTGATGCCGCCTTCGTCGCGCATGATCAGGTCGGTGTACTGGCCCGTCTTCGTTTCCTTCACCGCGAAGCCCGGCGTGCCCTTGATGCGCGAGGTCGAACGCGGGCTCACCTGATTGATGAGCTGCACGTCGCCAGAAAGCAGCGCGTTCACGCGCGCCGATTCGTCGCCGATGCCGACCAGTTCGATCTCGTCCAGATGCGGCAGGCCCGGCTTCCAGTAGCGCTCGTTGCGCACGACCACCGTGCGCACGCCCGGCGAAAACTCCTTGAGCTTGAACGGACCGGTGCCCACGGCCGTCTTGAAGTCGTTCGTACCGTCCTTGATGATCATGAAGTGCGAGTCGGCGAGGATCACGGGCAGGTCGGCGTTCGCCCCCGTGAGCGTAATCGTCACTTCGTTCGGGCCCGTGGCCTTCACGTCCTGGAACTGGTCGGCGAGCGTCTTGACCTTCGAGGCCACCGCGGGGTCCTTGTGGCGCATGAGCGAGTAGACCACGTCGGCGGGCGCGAGCGTTTTGCCGTCGTGGAACTGCACGCCGCTGCGCAGCTTCACGACCCACACCGTCGCGTCCTTCGTTTCGAGCGACTGCGCGAGCGCCATCTGCGCGCCGAGATGCGAGTCGTACTCGGTCAGCCCGTTGTACACCATGTAGGCGCGCACATAGTCGGTGGACACCGACTCCTTCGCGGGATCGAGCGTATCGGACGCGGACGCCGACTGCGTCGCCACGCGAATCTTGCCGCCCTGCTTCGGCTTTTCCTGCGCGAGCGCCGCGCCGCTCGCGGTGAGCAGGCCCGCGCCCGTCATCGACACCATGCCCCCCGCGACCATGGCGCGAAGGAGGTCGCGGCGCGTGGCGCCGCGCTTCGTCAATGCCTCGAGCCGCACGCCGGGGTGTGCAATGTCTTCAAGCGATTTGTCGATGCTCATGAAACTTCTCCGCGTCTGATGTGGGGGACCGCAGCTCGTATCGAGGCTGTGTTTTATGGAAAAGGCAGTGGAAAAGCAGGGTCAGTAAAAAGCGTCTTTGATCTGGTAGTACGCGCCGACGAGCGGCAAAAACCACGGCTTGCCCGTGTGCCCCGGAATGGCGGGCCAAGCGAAATCGCGCCACGGGTTCGCCGATGTATTGCCGCTCATCACCTCGGCCATCACCTGGCCCATGTGTGTCGACATCTGCGTGCCGTGCCCGCTGTAGCCCATCGAGAACCACATGCCGTCGTGCTGGCCCGCGCGTGGCAAGCGGTCCGCGGTGATATCGACGAGTCCGCCCCAGCAGTAATCGATGCGTACGCTCGCGAGCGCCGGAAAGAGCTGCGCGAGACTGCGCTGGAGGATGCGGCCGCTCTTTGCATCAGAGGGTTGCTCGGATGCGGTGAAGCGCGCCCGACCGCCGAACAGCAGGCGCGAGTCCGGCGTCACGCGAAAGTAGTTGTGCATGAGGCGGCTCGTCGTGTACGAGCGGCGGTTCGGCAACAGCCGTGCGAGTTGCCCGGGCGGCAGCGGTTGCGTCACGACGATGAACGAGCCAACCGGTGCAAGACGCCGCCGATACCACGCGAACGGGCCGTGCCGCGAAGGGCCCGTCGCGATCAATACCTGTTGCGCGCGCAACGTTCCGCGTGACGACTCCACGCGATAGCCGCCGCCCTCCTTCGCGATGGACGTCACGGCAGCGTGCTCGTAGAGCCGCGCGCCGCGCCGTACCGCAGCGTTCGCAAGACCCACTGCGAAGCGGCCCATGTGCATCTGGCCGCCATGCTTGTGCAGCAGTCCGCCATAAAAGCTGTCCGACTCCACCTCGCTGCGAATCTGCTCGCGTCCGATGATCTCGACATCCGGATCGACTTCGCGGCGAATCAGTTCGGCCGTGCGTTCGAGGTGTTCGAGGTGATGCGGCTTCGACGCGAGCTTGAGCTTGCCCGATGCGAGGTAGTCACACTCGATGCCCTCTTCGCGGATCAGCCGCTCCACCGTATCGACGGCAGCCGCATAGGCGCGGTAGCAACCCTGCGCGCGCTCGACGCCCAGTTGAGCGCGCAGCGCCGCATAGTCCTGCGCCACGCCCGTGTTGCACTGGCCGCCGTTGCGCCCGGATGCCCCGCCGCCCATGCGGCCCGCGTCCAGCACCGCGACGCTCGCGCCGCGGCGGCCAAACGCAAGCGCGGCGGATAGCCCCGTGAAGCCGCCGCCGACCACGGCGACGTCCACGCGGCCCTCCACCGGTCCCTCGCTTGCGAGCAGACCGCCAGGGGCGGTATCGAGCCAGTAGGAGTCGAGCTTCATCGGGCGGCCTCGGCTATCTCGTCTCTCACAGACCCAGTTGCGAAGCGAGTTCGCCAATCGTCTCGACTTCGTAGTACTCGTAGTACGGCGTGCCCGGCTCGTGGCCGCGCTTCACGAACGCCTTGTGCTTGATGCCCATGTCGTGCGCCGTCATGAGGTCGTAGCGCAGGCTCGACGAAACGTGCAGCACGTCGCCGGGGTTGCAGTTCAACTGGTCGAACATGTACTCGAAGCCCTGCATGCGCGGCTTGTACGACTGCGCCTGCTGCGCCGTGAACACGCGGTGGAACGGCGCGCCGAGCTTGTCGACGTTGCTCTGGATCTGGTCGTCCGAAGCGTTAGAGAGAATCACGAGCTTGTACTTCTTCGCGAGACGCGAGAGGCCTTCCGGCACGTCCGGATGCGGGCCCCAGGTCGGCACGGCGGTGTAGAACTTTTCGGCTTCGGATTCGATGAACTCGACGTTCATGCGCTTGCAGGCACGGCGCACCGAATTGACGACGACGTCTCGGTACGGCTTCCATGCGCCGAGCACCTCGTCGCGGCGATAGCCGGCGAAGAACGCGACGAACTTCTCGAGTTCGGCGCCCTTGAGGCGGTCGCCGTACATCTCGCGCGCCATGTCGGCCATGCGGAACTTCGTCAGCGTGCCGTAGCAGTCGAACGTGATGTACTTCGGCTCGAAATCGATCATGATGACAATCCTTTCGTGTGATGAACCCGTTTGGGGCTCAGTGGCGAAAACAGGAAGAAGTGCGTCCCTGTGGAAAATTTAAACAGCGCAAAATTTGGGGTTGGCGTCGAATCGTGGGGCCTGCACGGTATAAACCACGCGTTTGCAGGGGCCGGCGCAGCAGATTCTGCGGTGGCGCCATTTCGCGCGTAATAGCCGCATGACCGTGCGTTTTCCTGCGTGATTCGTCGGCGTGGCAGTCGGCATGTCGTCAGCTCCGCGTATCGATCAGCACGCTCTTGAACCGCAGGTGCGCCTCATAGCCCTGGCGGCCGAGATCCTTGCCCATGCCCGAGCGCTTGTAGCCGCCCGTCGGGATCATGAAATCGCTGCTGCGCCCGTAGCGGTTCACCCACACGGTGCCCGCCTCGAGTGCACGCACGAGGCGCAGCGCGCGGCCGAGGTCCGCGGTGTGCACGCCGGCGGCGAGGCCGTATTCGGGATGCGAGGCGAGCGCGAGCGCTTCTTCCTCCGTGTCGAAGGTCTGCACCGTGAGCACGGGGCCGAAGATCTCGGCGCGCACCGCCTCCGTTTGCGGGGTCACACCGGTGAGGATGGTGGGCAGGTAGAACGCGCCCGGCACAGGCGCGTCGGCGCGGCGGCCGCCGCAATACAGCGTGGCGCCTTCGGCCACGCTGCGCTCGACGATGGCTTCGATGCGCGCGGCCTGCGCCTCTGAAATGATGGGCGGCAGCGTCGTGCCCGCAGCCCACGTCGCGCCCGCGCGCAGCGTTGCGAAGGCCTGCTCGATGCGCGACACGAGTTCGTCGGCAATGCCGCGCTCGACCAGCAGCCGCGAACCGGCCACGCACACCTGCCCGGCGTTGCCCGCAATCGCACCGGCGATGCGGCGCGCGACCTCGTCGAGCCTCGGTGCATCGGCAAACACGAGTTGCGGGCTCTTGCCGCCCAGTTCCAGCGTGACCGGCTTCGTGCCGCTTTGTGCGCACGCCGCCATGATCGCGGCGCCCGCGCGCGTCGAGCCGGTGAAGGTCACCTTCGCGACGCCCGGATGACGCACGAGGGCGTCGCCGGTCGTCGCGCCGTCGCCTTGCACAACGTTGAAAATGCCCGGCGGAATGCCCGCTTCGATCGCGAGTTCGGCCAGACGCAGCACGGAGAACGGCGTCATTTCCGAGGGCTTGAGCACCACGGCATTGCCTGCTGCGAGCGCCGGGCCGATTTTCCACGACGCCATGACGAGCGGGAAATTCCACGGTGCGATCGCGCCGACCACGCCGTAGGGCTCGGCGATCGTCATGCCCAGATGGTCGTGATCAGTGGCCACGACCTCGCCGCCGACCTTGTCGGCGAACTCGGCGTAGAAGCGAATGCCTTCCGCCGTGAACGGCACGTCCCAGGCGCACACGTCGCGCACGGGGCGCGTCGAGCCGAGCGCTTCGAGCGGCGCGAGCGTGGCGGTGTCGGCGGCGATCAGGTCGGCGAAGCGGCGCAGGATCCGGGCGCGCTCGCGCGGCGCCATGCGCGCCCAGCCGCTCTCGCGAAATGCGCGCGTGGCGTTCTCGACGGCGCGGTCCACCCGTTGCGCATCGGCGAGCGGCACCGAGGCATAGAACACGCCATCCGATGGCCGCGCAACGCCGATGCGCTCCGCGCCCTCCACGACCCGCTCGCCGCCAATGAAATGGCCGGCTGTTGCGGCCACGGCGGCAGCCACTGCGGCGGGCTCGAACTGGTCCATGACTGGGTTCCCTCGACTTGGTCTCGATGGGAAATATCGTAGGTCCACTGCCGCCGCATATTTCGCCGACAAAAAAGCGCAATCAGCAGAATCGACGCGTTATTGACCGTCCAACCCCGCGTTTTGCATTGCATCACGGGCGAGGCCGGGCGCGTGCCCAGAACAGGAAGATCGTCCTAGTCAGCCTCAGCGGGCAATGCGATAGTCACGGAACGCGTATACAGAATCTGGAGGCCGGCGTGTCCGACCCAAACCCGAACAGCGTCATCACCTACCGTGCCTTCACGGCCGACGATCTGGCCGCCGCGCATGCGTTGTCGACAGCAGTGCGCTGGCGGCACCGCCCCGAAGACTGGCGATTCGCCGCGCGCATCGGCGAAGGCATCGTGGCCGTGGACGAAAGCGGCGCGCTCGTCGGCACGGCTTTCTCCTGGCTGTTCGGTCCTAACGCGGCAACGCTCGGCATGCTGATCGTGAAGCCGAGTCATCAGCGCCGCGGCATTGGGCGGGCCATGATCGAGCACTGGATGCAGGCGCTCGCCTCGCGCACGCTGCTGCTCCATGCGAGCGACACGGGCTGGCCGCTCGTCGAGCGGCTCGGCTTTACACGCATTGGCCGCATTCACCAGCACCAGGGCGCGGCGTTCCAGCCGCCGCTCGTCTCCCTGCCCGCGGGCGAACGGCTGCGCCCGATCGGCGCGAGCGACCGGCCGCGCCTGGTCGAGCTGGCCACGCGCGCAAGCGGCCTTGATCGCTCCGACATGCTGCCCAAACTGCTCGATCAGGCAAGCGGCATCGCGCTCGACCGCGACGGCGAACTGATCGGCTTCGCACTCTTTCGCCGCTTTGGCGACGGCCACGTGATCGGCCCCGTGATCGCCCCCGATTCGCCGGACGCCTGCCGCGCCAAGGCGCTGATCAGCCACTGGCTCGCCTCCAACGCGGGCATGTTCGTGCGTATCGATACGCCTGTCGATCTCGGTCTCTCGGATTGGCTCGAAGGCGTGGGGCTGCCGCTCGTGGATCACATCGAGAAAACGGAGCGTGGTGAGCCGTTGCGCGTCGATGCGCAGTTCAAGCAGTTTGCGATCACGAGCCAGGCGGTGTGGTGAGGGCGCTCGACGGCGCGCTACCACCCGGGCAGCGAACGGACTACCATTGAAGTCTCGTCTCGAGGGTGACGGCTATGGCTACCTATGGTGTCGACGGTGTACGCATCAGTTCCTCAACGGACCGGGTAACCCATGTGCGCTGGGCGCTAATCGACCCCCAGACGCACGATTGGCTTTCGACACCCACCATCTCCGAGGTGGGGACCATCACGAATGACATCCGCTTGGGCGCCGTGGTGTATTCGGTATTTACGCTCGGCGGCATGCGCTTTCTTGGGCCGAAGATCAAGCCGGTGCCGCATCCCAACGGGATCGATGGCATCGATCTGGAAGTGCCGGACGGCAACGTCGAAAAGTCCATCGACGATCTACCGCGCATCTAGCGGTTCGTCGTTGACCCTGCCGATTCCCGATAAGTTGCCGAAAAATTGCCGAAAAGCGCGATGCGCGCGGCGAGGCGCGCATCTGCCGCTTGTCGTCAACCCTGCCCCGGCTGAGCAAATCATTCGGCATGCCGATTATTTGCCCCGGCAATCGACGACTATTGCGAAGTTGTGAGCTTGAGGTTCGGACGCAGGTCGTGCGTGACCGCTTCACGTTGCCCTTTGCGCTGGTCCGACACCTGTTCGATGCCCGTCTTCAGCACCTCTTCGCAAAACGCAATTCGCGTGCGGTAGTACTCGGCCTGCAATTGCGCATCGAGAACCCGCTGTTCAGCCTGGAACAGCGCCATACGCAATTCACCCAGCGCGCGTTGAGCCTGCTTCTCCGGCGTTGCGGCATTGTGGGCAATCAAGTTTGAAAGCCAATGCAACATGGATAAGCCCCCCTGTCTTCGATTTCACGCGTCAAGTTTGATAACTGCCCGAACCGTCGCTGAGAAAAGACTATCAGAGGCGAAGAAAACCAGTGTGTGCACAAACGAACGTGTTGTATAAACGATGCAAAACGGCCATAGCGCGACTCACTTTCGTCACACGTTTTCTTCATGCGCTTTCTTCACAAATAGGGAGCGATGTATATCCGTGCCAGGTCAGTCATGACTCACCGCGTTCGCACACTCGCGTTTTGCATAGCGCTCGCGTTACTGGGTCCCGACGCGTGTCTGGCGGACCAGGTGAAGGTCATGATGTCGGGCTGGTTTGCGCCGGCGTATCGCGAGCTCGGCCCGCTATTCGAGGACGAGACCGGCAATACATTGCTCACGGTATGGGGGGCCGCGGCAGGCACGGCCCTGACTGCCATTCCCGTGCGGTTTGCGCGTGGCGAATGGGCCGACGTGCTGATCGTGGTCAGCTACGCGCTCGACGATCAAATTCACGCGGGTAATGTCGTGCCCGGCAGCAGGGTGGACTTCGCGCGCTCGCCAATCGGCATGGTGGTGCGTGAAGGTGCGCCGAAACCGGACATCAGTTCTGTCGACGCTTTGCGCCGCACGTTGCTTGAGGCGAAGTCGATTGTTTATCCGCAAAGCGCGAGTGGCGCGTATATCGCCAACGAGCTGTTTTCGCGTCTGGGCATTGAAGCGCGTGTGAAAAGCAAGAGCCGCATGGTGCCCGCCGAACGGGTCGCCACTGTCGTTGCAAGCGGCGGCGCGGAGATCGGCTTGCAGCAGGTCGTGGAGCTGTTGCCGGTGAAGGGAGTGACGGTGGTCGGCAGTTTGCCCGCGGAATTGCAGAGTTACGTGGTGTACTCCGGGGGCATCGCCGCCACGGCAAAGAATCCGGCCGGCGCAGAGGCGCTGATCCGCTTTTTGTCTTCGCCGGATGCAGCGCCCGCGATTATGCGCAGCGGGCTCGAACCGATCACGGCGCCGCAGCCGTTGCCGGCGCTGCCGCCGCAACCGCAACCGCAATTGCAACCACAGCCGCAGCCACTGCCGAACTGAGCAAAAGCCGCAGTGCTGCCGTAGAGCCATCAGCCATCGTTGGCGGCTAGCTCGCCGCCATCCCTTTTTCCGCCAGTTCCTTTTTCGCGCTCTCGTTCTTGGTCAAGTGCGTGAGGCCCATGCCGCGCAACACGTTCGGCGCTTTGGTGTACTGGATATTGTCATAGCCCACGATCTCGATGCGATTGCCCCAAGGGTCGCGAAAATCCAGAAACGGACCGTCGAGCAGCTTCACGCCCGCAGCCTTCAGGGCGGCGCGCGCCGCCTCCTTGTCATCGACAACGAGGCCGAGATGGCGGCCGTCGTCTGCGGGCTGTTTGCGCCCCGCCTGCAACGCGATGAATTGATCGCCGAGATCGATGAAGGCCATCGTCTTGCTCTTGCCGCGCAACTGAAAGTCGAAGATGCGGCCATAGAAAGCCAGCGCTTGCTCGATATCGCCAACTTCCAGCGCGACGTGATTGAAACCGATCGCGCGCGGCTTGGTGGTTGTGGTGTCAACCATTTCACTCTCCTCCTGCAACCCGTGCATTGCGTTCACAAACTCGCCAGGCACTCGCTTCCCGGCGAGACACCTCAAGTATGGGGATTGAAGTCGCCTGACACTAGCCTGTCAAACAGGATTTGTTCGATCCATTTCTGGACAAATATCGCGGCCGATCCGGCACGTGTGCCAAGCGTAGCCTATGATGGTTCGTGCGCATTGAGTCGGCAAACCATGAGGACACCATGGACAGGACAGAGCGGACCATCAAGTGGCGCAGTTTGCCAAATGTAAGCAGCGGCGTGATTGAGCCGCGTAATCCATTGCCCGCAGTCTGTGACGTGTCGGTTACGAACGTCTGCAACGCCGCATGCGACTTCTGCGGCTTTTCGCGCGAGAAGAAGTTAGCCGGTCCGCGCCGCTATATCGATCCTGACGCATTCGCGCGCGCCATGCCCATGCTGCGCAAACGCAAGATTCGCTACATGACGCTGCAAGGCGGTGAGCCGCTGGTTCACCCGCAAATCGAATCGCTCGTAGCGTCGGCCACGCAAGCCGGCATCCAGTGCGGCGTGATTACGAACGGCTGGTTCCTCCCTCGACACATCAAACAACTGGCTGCCGCGGGCCTCAAGCGTCTCCTGATATCGATCGATAGCGCGGACATGCGCGAGCACGAGCGCAATCGCGGCCTGCCAGGCCTCGAAGGCCGCATCTGCGAGGGCATCGCTCAAGCCCATGCATTCGGCATTCCGGTCTGTGCGACGGTTACGGTAAGCCATCTGGTTCATTACGAATCGCTTCCCGAGACGCTCGAACGGCTGGGTTTCGATTCCGTGGTGTTTTCCTATCCAAGGCGTGACGCATTCGGTTCCACATCGCTCGTGTACGACGAAAATTCGAAGCTCGTCGACCTCAGCCGCGACGAGCTACTCGACGCATTGAGTGCAATCGAGCGCCTCAAAAAGCACTTTCGCGTGATGGACCCGAGCGCCGCACTGAACGAGGTTGCGAGGTTCGTGCGCGGCGAACAGCAACTCATTCCGTGTATTGCCGGCAGCAAGTATTTTTATATCGACTGGAATCTCGACGTCTGGCGTTGCGAGCCGTGGCATGAGCCCATGGGCTCGGTCTTCGACCTGGACCGCCTGCCCGATCAGCGGGAGCCCTGTAATGCCTGCATGATGGGGTGCTACCGGCATGCCAGCGTCCTGATGCACGGCGCGATGGGCGTAACTGAGTCCGTGTATGCGCTGGGCAGGGGCGAGCTTCGCACTGCTGTCAGCTTGTTGTTTCAGCGCGGCGTTGCGTATTCGCTGTGGGCGCTGGCCACTGAAGAATTGCCTCGAACCGCGCTTGCCGCATTGGCAGGAAGGACAGGCCCACGGCGGTCCTCGCCGCAAAGCGCATGAATGAAAGTTACGGGCAGGCCATCGTCATTGTGAATGGCCCGCCGTTCGCCGCTGGGGCGCTCACTGCTTGCGCTTAAACGCTCAACGCAGACAGTCGCTCGACAATCTCATCGAACGAAGGCCGCATCTCGACCTGCTCTGCGAAACAGTCGGCGATTAGCGCATCGAACCCGGCGGCATGCTCATGCGCTTCGCCGGCCAAACGTTGCGCGAGTTCTTCGAGCAGGCAGCCGAACGCACGCACCTCGATACGTTCGAGTGCCTGCGCCTGTGCGCGATCGTCGATATCGTGCAGCGACGCCGCGCCGAAGTCGCCGAGCAATACGTGCCCCGCACCGTCGTGCAGGATGTTGTGCGCATAGAGATCGCCGTGCATGATCCCGCGCCCATGCAAATGCCGCGCCGCCGAAGCAATGCCGCGCGCGATCTGCCACGCCACCGGCCTGTCGAACCGGACATCGGGCGCGTAGATGTCGCGCGTGCATGAGTCGAGGCTCGGAGGCCCGGCGAGATTGCCGAACGACGGATGGATCAGCTCCATCACGAGGCCATGCTCGCCCAGCGGATGTCCCGTGGCTTTGCCGAGCACCGGAATGAGGTTCGGGTGCGAGCCTGCTTGCAGACACGCGGCCATTTCCAGTTCCGGCAAACCGTCGCTAGTCACCGCGCCCTTGAACAGCTTGACGGCGACCGCTTCCACCGGATGCCCGTCGCGCAGAAGACGCGTCGCGCGATGCGTCACGCCCGATGCACCCTCGCCAAGCGTTTGTCCGAGTGCGAGCGTGTGCCAGTCGATATCGGGCACCGGTGAGTCAGCGAGCGCCACCTGCTCGCGCATGGTATTGAGCGGATTGCCCGCGTAGGCGAGCCACGCGAGGCGCGGCAGGCGCAACAGCCAGTCGGGCAAGGCGTCGAGCCGGTTCGCCGCGATCCGCAGCAGTTCGAGGCGGCTGCAAGCGGCCATCGTTTCAGGCAGCGCGCGCAGCCGGTTGCCGGCGAGCATCAGCTTCTGCAGATTCGGACGTTCGCCGATTTCGGGTGGCAATGCGTCGACCTCGTTATCGGTCAGGATCAGCCAACGCAATTGCGGCGGCAGCGCACTGCCTGAAACGCGGCGGATGCGGTTCGCCTTGAAGCCGACCATGCTCAGCGACTCGCACTCGCCAAGTACGGGCGGCAACTCGGTGAACGGGTTATTCGAGGCGAACAGAATGCGCAGATGCCGCAGCCTCGCCAGGTCGTGCGGCAGCGACGTGAGCGCGTTGCCCGAGAGGTCGAGCACCTCCAGGGTGTCGGCGAGATCGAAGATCTCGCGCGGAAATTCGGTCAACCCGCAGGCGAGCTTGAGCTGTCGCGCGCCGGCGAGTTGACCGTCACGCAGTTGTTCGAGGGTAGCGGTCTTCACGCGTGGATTGAATGGGAAATGGCAAGGAAATCGCGAATGCCGGTGCTCATCGTGCGCATGGCGCTCAGGGCAGCGGCGAATATCGCAATTCTAGCGGGTCGCGTGCTGTGACCGCATTTTGCCTCGCAAGCGTCAGGAATGCGCCTGGCTGCTTGCGGCGGCTTGCTCATGCACGCTCGTCGCTGACCAGCCGCCGCCCAGCACCTTGTACAGCGTGACCTGATTCGACAGCTTCGCCAGCTCGTCGGTCACCAGCTGCTCCTGCGCCGTGTAGAGCGTGCGTTGCGCGGTCAGCAAGGTCAGGAAGCTGTCGGTGCCGGCCTTGTAGCGCGCCTGCGCGAGATCGTAGTAATCCTGCGCCGCTTTCACGTACTCGCGATCCGCCGCGACCTGATCGACATAGGTCGCGCGCCCCGCCAGTGCGTTCGATACTTCCTTGAACGCCGTCTGGATCGCCTTTTCGTAGTCGGCTACGTCGATATCCTTCTCGATCTTCGCAACGTCGAGCGACGCCTTGTTGCTGCCGTAATCGAAGATCGGCATCGTGATCGTCGGCGCGAACGACCATGCGCCCGTGCTCGCCTTGAACAGCTGCGAGAGGCTCGTGCTGGCCGTGCCGGCGCTCGCAGTCAGCTCGATCTTGGGAAAGAACGCCGCACGCGCGGCGCCGATATTGGCGTTCGCGGCCTTCAGCGTATGCTCGGCCTCGATGATATCGGGCCGGCGCGCAAGCAAGTCGGACGGAATGCCCGCATCGACGTCGGCGAACATGGCGTCGCTATCCAGCAGCGTGGGCCCCGTGCCAAAGTCATCCGGCAACGGGCAGCCAATTTCGGCGATCAGATTGTTGCGGTCCTGCGCGACCGCGCGCGTGTACGAGGCTACGCTCGCACGCGCGCTCGCAAGCGACGTTTGCGCCTCACGCACGTCCTGAAGCGACGCACTGCCGATCTTCATCATGCTCACCGTGAGATCGTAAGTGCTCTGGTTAGCCGTGGCGGTGTCGGTCGAGACTTTCAGCAAGGTCTCGTCGGAGAGCAATTGCAGGTAGTCGGTCGCAACATCTGCCACGAGCGAAAGCTGCGTGCTCGTGCGCGAGGCCTGCGTCGACAGATAGTTTTCGAGCGCCTGGCGCTTCAGGCTTCGAATGCGCCCGAAGAAGTCGATTTCCCACGACGTCGTGCCGACCGAAACGGTATTCGAGTGGCTCACCGCGCCATCGGTACGCGTATTCGTGACCGAGCCGCCGGCGTCGATCGTCGGCGCCAGTTCCGCGCGCGTGATGCGGTACTGCGCCTCGTACTCGGCCACCTGCAGCGCCGCGACGCGCAGGTCGCGATTGTGGTCGAGCGCGAGCGCGATCAACTCCTGCAGTTTCGGGTCCTTGAAGTAGTCGCGCCAGCCGACGTCAGCGGCGTTCGGCGCCGTAGATGATGCGGGCGCCGCAGCTGCCGATGCGCCCGCATCGTACGCGGCGCCCGTTGGCCACGCGGTAGCGACCGGCGCCGCGGGACGCTGATAAACCGGGTCGAGAGAACACGCGCTCAATACTGCCGCGCAGAGCACCGATAAAAGCTTCAATTTCATTCATGATCCTTTGCGGCCGGCGTGGCTTCGCCATGTTCCTTGAACAGCTTGCGCACCACAATGAAGAACACGGGCACGAAGAAAATGGCGAGCGCCGTTGCCGCGATCATGCCGCCGGCCACGCCGGTTCCGATCGCATGGCGCGCGGCCGAGCCCGCGCCGGTGCTGATCACGAGCGGCAGCACGCCGAACACGAAAGCGAGCGACGTCATGAGAATCGGCCGCAAACGCTGATGCGCCGCTTCGAGCGTGGCCTCGACGAGTCCGCGGCCCTGCGCCTGCAGGTCCTTCGCGAATTCGACGATCAGAATCGCGTTCTTCGTGGCCAGACCGATGGTCGTCAGCAGACCGACCTTGAAATACACGTCGTTCGACAGGCCACGCATATGCGCGCCCAGCAGCGCGCCCAGCACGCCGATCGGCACCACGAGAATGACGGCGAGCGGCACCGACCAGCTTTCGTACAGCCCCGCGAGGCAGAGAAACACCACGATCAGCGAAATGGCGTACAGGTACGTGGCCTGGGAACCCGCGAGCACTTCCTGATACGACTGCCCCGTCCACTCGATACCGAAACCGGTGGGCAGCTGCTTCGCGAGATTTTCGACGGCGGCCATTGCCTGGCCCGTGCTCACACCGGGTGCCGGCTGGGCGCTCATTTGCATCGCCAGTTCGCGGTTGTAGCGTTCGATCTGCGGCGGCCCGAACGTCCAGCGCGTGGTGGCGAACGCGGAGAACGGCACCATCTGGCCGTCATAGCCCGAAGTCGTCGTCGTCGACGTCGATGTCGTACTCGAAGATGAGCTCGACGACGAACTTGAGGATGACGAAGTACTCGACGACGACGAATCCGCGCGCACGTACCACTGCCCGATGTCGTCCGGCATCATGCGGTACGGCGCGTCAGCCTGCACGTAGACCTTCTGGATACGCCCGGTATCGATGTAGTTGTTCACGTATGCCGAGCCGAACGCCGTGGAAATCGTCGTGTCGACATCGGCGATCGACAGCCCGAGCGCACTCGCCTTCTCGCGGTCGATATCGACGTAAAGCTGCGGCGTATCTTCGAGGCCCGCCGGACGCGTCATCGCAAGCGAAGGATCCTTCGCAGCCAGCGCGAGGAACTGGTTGCGCGCTTTCAGCAGCTTGTCGTGTCCCTGGCCCGCACGGTCCTCGATTTCGAAGTCGAGGCCGCTTTGCGTGCCGAGGCCATGAATCGCAGGCTCGTTCATCACGAAGATCTGCGCGTCGCGATTGCTCGCAAAGGCGGCGTTCGCGCGGCTGATCACCGCTTGGGCGCTATCGTTCGAACCGCGCTGGCTCCAGTCCTTCAACTGCACGAATGCGAGCGCGTTGTTCTGCCCTTGCCCGTTGAAGCTGAATCCGTTCACGGCCATCACGTGCGTCACCGCGGGCTGCTTGAGGAAATACTGCTCGACTTGCGCCACGGTCTTCAGCGTCTTCGAAGCCGGCGTGCCGACCGGCGCTGAAATGGACACCATGACCGAGCCCTGGTCCTCTTCCGGCAGATAAGACGAAGGCAGCGTCACGTACAGAATGCCGACCACGCCCGCAATGAGCGCGTAGCCAAGCATCCAGCGCGCCGGTTTCGCCACCACGCGCGCCAGCGTGGCGCTGTAGCGCGCATTGCTCTTCGTGAAGAGGCGGTTGAACGCGCCGAGCAAACCGCGGCTTTGCGCGTGCTCGAGCGCCGACGGGCTCAGCAAGCTCGCGCACAGCGCGGGCGTGAGCGTCATGGCGAGCAGCACCGAGAGCACCATCGCCGACACGATCGTGACCGAAAACTGGCGATAGATCGCCCCGGTGGAGCCGGAGAAGAACGCCATGGGGATGAACACGGCGGTCAGCACGGTCGTCACGCCCACGAGCGCGCCGGTGATCTGGCTCATCGCCTTCTTCGTTGCCGTCTTCGCGTCGAGCTTTTCCTCGGCCATGATCCGCTCGACGTTCTCCACGACGACAATCGCGTCGTCCACGAGCAAGCCGATCGCGAGCACCATGGCGAACATCGAAAGCACGTTGATCGAGAAGCCGATCGCCGACATCACGCCCAGTGTGCCGAGCAGCGCGACCGGCACGACGATGGTCGGAATCAGCGTTGCGCGCAGGTTCTGCAGGAAGAGGTACATCACGAGGAACACGAGGATCACCGCTTCGAAGAGCGTCTTCATGACCTCCTCGATCGAGATCTTCACGAACGGCGTGGAGTCGTACGGATACGCAATGGCCACGTCCTTGGGCAACTGCGGCTGCAGTTCCACGAGCTTGGCGCGCACGGCCTTCGCGACCGCCATGGCGTTCGCGCCGGTCGACAGCTTCACGGCCAGCGCGGCCGCCGGCTTGCCGTCGAGCCGCGACGACGTATCGTACGAGTCGCCGCCCACCTCGACGCGCGCGACGTCCTTGAGCAGGACCTTCGAGCCGTCGCTATTCACGCGCAGGAGAATGCCGCCGAACTGGTCGGCAGTCGTCATCAGGCTCGACGCGGAGATCGTCGCGTTGATCGCCTGCGAGTTCGTAGCAGGCGCACCGCCGAGCTCGCCGACGGAAAGCTGCACGTTCTGGTTGGTGACGGCGGTCGTTACATCGGAAGCGGTCACGCCGAAACTGCGCATCTTCACGGGATCGAGCCAGATGCGCATGGCGTGCTGCGCCCCGAACAGCGTGACGTCGCCCACGCCGTTGATCTGCGTGAGCGGGTCCTCGATCTGCGTGGCGATGACGTTGCCCAGATCGATCGAGTTGAGCGTGCCGCCCGGCGACGACAGCGCGACGATCATCAGAAAGTCGCTCGACGCCTTCGCCACCTGTACGCCCTGCTCCTGCACCGTTTCCGGCAGCGAGGCCGTGGCCTGGGTCACCTTGTTCTGCACCTGCACCTGCGCGATATCCGGGTTGGTGCCCGGCTTGAACGTCAGGTTGATGGTCGCCTGCCCCGCGCCGCTACTCGTCGACGACATGTACAACAGGTTGTCGATGCCGGAGAGCTTCTGCTCGATCACCTGGGTGACGGTCTTCGCAACCGTGTCGGCGGAGGCGCCCGGATAGGTCGCCGTAACCTGCACCGAAGGCGGCGCGATGGTCGGATACTGCTCGATTGGCAGCGTGGTGGTCGCCGCACCGCCGATCAACATGATGACGATCGCGATGACCCACGCGAGGATCGGGCGCTGGATGAAGAAACCTGCCATGCGCCCTCCTTACGACTTTGCCGGAGACGTCGCCGCGGACGTGACCGAGACACCCGAGGCGGCAACGGGCGCGGCCGTATCCGCCGCCACGTGTACCGCCACCCCGGCCTGCACTTTTTGCAGCCCGCTCACGATCACGCGATCGCCGTCCTTCAGGCCGCTCGTGACGATCCATTGGTCCGCATAGGCGCTGTCCGCGCGCACTGCGACCTGCTTCGCGTGCCCGGTTGCATCGACGACCCACACGCTCGCGCCGCCATCCGAAGCGCGCGTGACCGCGAGCTGCGGTACGAGCAGCGCGCTCGTGCTCTCGCCCTCGTCGAGCTGCGCCCGCACGAACATGCCGGGCAGCAGTTCGCCCTCCGGGTTCGGGAAGACCATGCGCAACGTCACCGAGCCCGTTGTCGCGTCCACGGTGATGCCCGAGAACTGCAGCACGCCCGCGTGCGCGTAGGCCGTGCCGTCCTCCATCACGAGTTGCACGGCCGCGCCCTCGCCTGAGCGCTTGAGGCGGCCCGAGGCAAATGCCTTGCGCAAGCGCAGCCAGTCGGCGCTCGAACGCGTGACATCGAGGTACATCTGGTCGTACGCCTGAATGGTGGCGAGCGCCGTGGTCTGCTCCGAGGTGACGAGCGCGCCTTCGGTCACCGAAGAAGCACCGATACGGCCTGAAATAGGCGCCGTGATGCGCGTGTAGCCGAGATTGATCCGTGCCGATTCGAGCGACGCGCGGTCCGCGATCACGTCGGCTTCATCCTCGCGCACGGCCGCGATCGCATCGTCGTTGTCCTGTGCGCTCACGGCGTTGATCTTCACGAGTTGCGCGTAGCGGTCGGCCTTCGTCTTCGCGGAAGCGAGCGTGGCCTCGGCCTTGGCGAGCGTGCCGCGCGCCTGGTCGTAGGTCGCCTGGTAGGTCGCAGGATCGATCTGGTAGAGCACCTGGCCGGCCTTCACGTCCGAGCCTTCAACGAAGAAACGCTTCTGCACGATGCCGCCAATTTGCGGGCGCACATCCGAAACCTTCAGCGCCGAAAGCCGGCCCGAAAGCTCGGCCGTCATCACGATGCGTTGCGGCGCAAGCGTCTTGACGCCGACTTCAACGCTCTGGCCAGCAGGGCCTGCGGAGTGAGCGGGCATCCCGGCGTCGTGACCTTGACAGCCTGCAATCACAATTGCGGTCGAGCAGAAAAGCGCGGCGCTCAAGCGGCGGCTTTTCCTGCTCCATCCATCTCTTGCATGAATCTTTTGTGGCATATATCCCATCGAATCGCGCATTGGAACATGGACAGGCGCGAATGAATTGACTCGCACTACTAAGCGGTTGGAATCGTGAGGCTCAGCATGCTGAGGCCTCAGTGCGCATTACCTTCCAACCCTAAATCCCATGTTCCCGATCACATAACTAAACTGAACGGTATGGTTTATAATAGAACGATTGATGGCTGTCAATTACATTACCCGGTCACGAATGTTTCCATTCGTGACCGGCCGGTGTGTTGAGTGGACGCTCGCGTCCCAGCCAGGAGAGCGAGTCAGGGAGGGAGACTGCATGAGAAAGAAGACGGAAGAAAAGCGCCAATCCATCATCGAAGCCGCGCTGGAGGTGTTCCGGGACGAGGGCTTCGAGCAGGCGTCGATGACGCAAATCGCGGCGCGATCAGGTGCGTCGAAGGCGACGCTCTATAGCTATTTCGAGTCGAAAGAGGCGTTATTTGCTGAAACAATGACGAGCCGCGCCGGAACCGAAATCCGCGATGCCTTCAGTCAGCTGACACTCGATTTGCCGCTAGGCGAGTCGCTCGTCGCGTTCGGGCTCCACTACCTGAGCGCCGTGCTGCAGCCCTCTTTTCTCGCGATACGCCGCCTGTGCCATCAGGAGGTCGACCGCTCGAACGTGGGCCGGATCTTGTACGAATCGGGACCGAAACAGGGCTTGAAGCACGTGCGCGACTTTCTGGCGAGTGCGATCGAGTCGGGCGCGATCCGGCCTTGCGACACGGGCGTCGCGGCGCACCATCTGCTGGCGCTTCTCGAGGCGGAACTGGTCGAACTCGCGACGCTCGGCTATGAAGTGAAAACCTCGCGCGCGAAATTGCTGCAGGTCGTGAACCGGGCGGTCGACGTATTTCTCGCGGGCTACGCGGTGGGGGCGCCACAAGCGAAGCAGAACGGCCCGCTGAACTCGCAATGAGCGCGGGCTTCGCTAGCGCGTGTGCGTGTGCGTGTGCGTGTGCGTGTGCGTGTGCGTGTGCGTGTGCGTGTCAGCAAGGTGCAACATGCGGAATCATCGCAGCCTGCCCATGCAGCACGCCGGCTTCGTCGAGCAGTTGCCAGACCGTTGCGCGCTCGATCCAGAAGCGCTGCCCCGACTTCGTGATACGGATGCCGCGATAGTCTTTCACGAAGCCTTCGCGCGTCACCGAATCGAGAAATGCCTGCCGCTCACTGCGCTCGGGCGCCTGCGCCGAAAGACGCGAAGGCAGCGCCGTGATTTCGTCCCAGTCGTAGCCGAAAATCGCCTGTGCGCGACGATTGCCATACATGAACACGGGGTCTTCCTGCGTGCCGTGCGCAAGCAAACCGAACGGCGCGCGCTCATAGAGCCAGGCCGCGCCTTCTGCATCGCTCATGCCTTCGGGCACGAGCGCAACGCCCAACAGGCGGCGATAGCTATGTGCGAGAAGGCGAAAAAGTTCGGTATCCGTGTGCGGTGACATTCAGACTGGCTCCTTCGAATTGAGCGGTTGCGCGTTGCACAATTCTATCAACCGTGCGCCTATGCGTATCCGTTGTTCCCGCGTAAGCGTGCTTTACCGCCGCGCGCCTCATCGCGCATGGCAGATATTTATTTCGGATCCCATATTATTATTCACAATCCTTCTTATCAGGAATAAGCCTGATCGATCGCGTGTTATGCCTTCCAGATCGCCGATTTCCTTAACGCGGCGATTGCAACTTTCGAAGGGCTACGCAATTGAAAGGCAAACCAGGATCGCTGCGACGCCGGCTTTCCCTGTTGTACATACCGTGGCTGGCCCTCATCGCCATTCCAACCTACGACAGAATCGATCCCATGTGGGACGGCATGCCGTTCTTCTACTGGTATCAACTATTCTGGCTCCTCGGTGGCTGCGTGATTACCGGCATTGTTTTCCTCGCGAGCGACGCGGTCGCATCGAACGAAACGTCAACGCCAGCCCCGGACTCCGCTGCCGAGTCCCCCATGGATGCGCCCCCTCCCCTTTTCGCCGAGTTTCATTTCGAGGCGTTTGAAGGGGAGGCAGATCTCTAATCGGGCAGGCGCGCGTAGCAGGCGAACGAGAAGCGTATTGTGGGTGAGTCAAGCCAGCCGCGCATAGTCATATTTGCCAGAGCCGGCTGGAATAAATGGCTTGCTCGAGCTGTTCTGTGCGATGCGGCGCGCGGCGGCTATCGTGCTCGCCAATTTTCATTTTCGTTTCGATATCGGGTGATTCGCATGACGCTCGTCGTCCTTCTCGTCGCCATTGCCATCGCCACCTGTTTCGCCGCGCTCGAATGGCGGCGCACGAGTCGCGCGCTGTATGCCGCTGCGTTCGCGCTGTTTCTTGCTGTCGGCTGCGGCCCCGTTCCCGCGTGGCTGCTGACGAACCTGCAATCGGCCTATGCGGTGCATCCAACGGTGCAATGGAGCAAACGAAACGCCATCGTCGTGCTCGGCGCAGGCACGCAAAAGATCCCCCGTGCCGGGGTCGTCGAGCCGGGGATATTCTCGTACTCGCGTATCGTTGAAGCCGCCGCGCTCTATCGTGATTGCCGAATGACAGGCGCGGACTGCAAGGTCATCGTGAGCGGCGGCGATCCGCGCCATAACGGCGAGTCGGAAGCTTCGGTGTATCGAGCCGCGTTGCTTCGGCTCGGCGTCAAGTCCGCCGATGTGCTCAGCGAGCCCGACAGCATGAACACATGGCAAAACGCCCAGTTCACCCGCGCCTTGCTGCAGCGATACCAGCCGGACGAAATTCTGCTGGTGTCGTCGGCCATCCATCTGAAGCGGAGCACGCTTTATTTTTCGCACTTCGGTGTCGACGCCATTCCGGTGCGTGCCGACTATCTACGCGCCGTTCTGTCGCCACTGCCGCTTTCGTACAACTTCGTGCTCGCCGATATTGCGCTCCATGAATACGCTGGCATTGCGCGTTACACGCTCTACAACATGCTGGGCCTGAACGCTGCGTAACGGAAACGATGCCAAACGGCGACAGTCACTTTAATAAGCATTCCACATTAAGTTGCAAAGCCCCGCGATGCACAGCAGCACAGGCTTTCAGAATGACTCGCGAATAGTCGGACTTTTTTTTGGCAATCGCAATGTCCCGGCGCGGCTCGAAAACGATGTCGGCAACGGCTTACGTATGACGAAAGACGACGTAATGCGCCAATACTAAAGAAGGTCCCGCGCGAGCCGTAATAAGGGGGTCGGCGCGCCACGCGCCCTGCGTTTTCAGTCATCTGCCCCCTATGAAACTCAGCCGCAAGATTCCCCTCGCTTTCGCCGCGTCTCTCACCCTCATGTCGGCGGGGGCGTTATACGGCATCCACACGCTCAATCAGGCCATCGATACCTATCGCACCACCGTGCAGGACGCCGCCGCGAACGAGCGCATGGTGTCGGCCACGCTCGTCGAGTTCAAGCTGCAAGTGCAGGAGTGGAAGGACACACTCCTGCGCGGCAAGGACCCGCAAAAACTCGATCGGTACTGGAGCGCATTTCAGAAGCGGGAGCGCACCGTGAACGATCTCGCCGCCGCGCTCGAAACAAAGCTGCCCGATGGTGAGGCGCGCGCCCTCGTCGAACAGTTCGCCGCGGCGCACGAGGCGATGGGCCAGGGGTATCGCAAGGGCTTCGAGGCGTTCAAGGCGGCGGGCGCCGACCCCGTTGCGGGCGATACCGTGGTCGCCGGTGTCGATCGCGCGCCGGCCCAGCTGCTCGACCGCGCCGCGCAGACCATTGCCGCCACCAACGCACAGGTAGCCGCACAGGCCGCGGTGCAAGCCGCGCACGCCACCGTCGTGAGCGCCGTGCTCATGGTGGTCGCGTTCGTGCTCGCGCTGGCAGGCGGCGTGCTGTTCAGCCGTACGGTCACGCGCCCGCTGGGGCGCGCGGTGGGCTTTGCCCGCGAAGTCGCCAACGGTGACCTTTCGACCGATCTGCATGCGCGGGGCGACGACGAAACCGCGGAACTGCTCACGGCGCTCGCGAAAATGCAGACAAGTCTCGCGCGCGTAGTGAGCGAAGTCCGCGCCAATGCCGAAGGCGTCGCGACCGCGAGCGCGCAAATTGCCTCCGGCAACCAGAATTTGTCCTCGCGCACCGAAGAGCAGGCCGCGTCGCTCGAAGAAACCGCTGCGAGCATGGAAGAGCTCACCTCGATCGTGCGCATGAACGCCCAGAACGCGCAGGAGGCCACCTCGCTCGCGGGCACGGCGGCACAAACCGCGGCGCGCGGCGGCACGGTAATGCGCGGCGTGGTCGGCACGATGCAGTCCATCGCCCATAGCTCCAGCAAGGTCGGCGAGATCATCGGCTTGATCGACGGCATCGCGTTTCAAACCAACATTCTTGCGCTCAACGCAGCCGTCGAAGCGGCGCGCGCGGGTGAACAAGGCCGCGGCTTCGCCGTGGTCGCGGGCGAAGTTCGCACGCTCGCGCAGCGTAGCGCGAACGCAGCGCGCGAGATCAAGACGCTCATCGAGCAGTCGAAGGAACACGTCGAAAGCGGATCGTCGCAGGTGGCCGACGCCGGCCAGATCATCGACGAGATCGTCGAGGCCGTGCAGCGGGTTTCCGGCACCGTTCAGGACATTTCGACGGCCTCGCGCGAACAGTCGACGGGCATCGAACAGGTGAACATCGCCGTCACGCAAATGGACGAAGTCACACAGCAGAATGCGGCGCTCGTGGAGGAAGCATCGGCGGCGGCGCATGCGCTGGCCGAGCAGGCGCACGCGCTGCGCGAGACCGTCGCCGCATTCCGGCTCAGGGACGCCGCCATGGCCTGATTTCGCGCATACAAAAGCGCCGCTTCGGGGGCCATAACCGCTATGGCATGTCCGGCATCTTGCTCGCGAGGCTGACTCCGGTGGATCGCGAGCGTAATATACGCGAGGTTATATCGAACGACACCGGCCCGGAGACTCACACATGGATATCGCGACCGCCCCCGCCCCGATCGACAATGCCGTCGAGCCAGGCGCTCCGCTTCAACTCACGGGCAGCCTCGTGCATCCGATGTCCCTGTCGCTCGAGGCGCTGCGGCAATATCCGGCCGTGACGTGCCCGGCGTTCGATCTGCGCTGCTACACCACGCAGCGCTTCATCCGCACTGTCGCGCCCTACCGCGGGGTGCGCTTGACGGATCTGCTCCGTCAAGCGGAACTGCGCAACGACGTGGACGGCGACTTCAAGCGCATGGTCTTTCTCGCGGTCGGCCACGACGGTTACTTCGTGACGTTCTCCTGGCACGAACTGTTCAACACGCCCGTAGGCGAGCAGGTGGTTATCGCTTACGAATGCGGGGACAAGCCGCTCGACGCGCAACATGGCGCCCCTGTGCTCTTCTCCGGCGCCGATCTCGTACCGGCGCCGCGCCACGTCAAACGTCTCGCGCGCATCGAGGCTCGCGTGCTCGCGCTCTGAAACTTCTGCATCCGCGGTCATACCCCTATTTCGTGAGGCGTTAAGCCGCACGAAATGTTCACGCGTGGCTTGCCATCAAATCTTACGGAATGTAAACTTCACGTAAGCTTTGGATTCGGAACGCGTCTTCCCGGGGTTCTGTCGAACTTCCAGTCAATCCATCGATTAATTAGTCATCCTTTATTTCACCATCAAGGAGAAAAGCGTGATCACGTACTTCAGCCGACTCAACGCCACGTTCGCCATTGCCGGCCTCCTCATGATGGCACCGTTTATGGCCATGGCGCGCATGCCGGCGCCGACCGCCTCCCCGCATGGCGACTCCATCGCCAAGAACCGTTTGTCGAACCGCGCCGCAAATGACGAGCATCGCACCAGCGAACCCGATGCAAATGAATCGGCTGGCAAGTAATAAGCGGTCCTGATCGAACTGCACCTCACAAAAAAGCGTAAAAGCCGTGCCTAACTCGCGCAAATCCCAGGCACGGCAACCTTCTGAAAAATGTGTGGCGATGCGATCACCGAAGAAGGATAAGCGGCCAGGCGCGACCTGAACCCCGGATGAGAGAACGCCGCCCGAAAATGCGCGGTCGATTCCCAGACCGCGTAATTCATATAGGCCGGATGCGCCCCGAGGGCGCGATGGAGTTGCGTCGAAATGAAGCCCGGTTGCTGCTTCATGAATGCGGCGTCGTCGTGCCAGACCTCAAGAAACTTCGCGTCATCGGCCAGATCGAGCGTAAAGACGTTCACGAGCACAACGGGCTCGGCGTCAATGGCAAGTTGATGCTCGATCGGACAAGCCGGATCAAGCGGTCGCAATTGCAGCATGGTGCACTCCTGGTTCTGGAAGCATGATGTCAACCCGTCATGGGCAATTTATAGTAAATTGACATGATGATGTCAATTTAGAAATAAGGTGACATATGCATGAACCTGCGAGAACACCGGCTGGCGAACTCCTGTCGAGCATCATGCTCGATCTCTTCCGGCTCAATAGCCAGCTGCTCACCTCGGGGGACCGCCTCGTCGAGGGCCTCGGGCTCACGAGCGCACGCTGGCAAATGCTGGGCGCCATCAGCGCTGCGGAGCGGCCACAGCCGGTGGCCTGGATCGCCCGCGATCTGGGAGCCAATCGGCAGAACGTGCAACGGATCGTCAACGACCTTGCCAACGACGGTCTGGTGCGCTTCGAGACAAACCCACACCATCGTCGCGCGCAGCTGGTCGTACTGACCGACGAGGGCCGCCGGGCATTCGAAGCCGCCATGCGTCTTCAGGCCCCCTGGGTCAACCGCCTGGCCGAGGGCGTGACGGTCAGCGAGATCAAGGCCGCGCATCGCGTCTTGATGAAACTTCAGGTGAATCTCGACGACATGGACGCAGCCGCTGACACGGATTGATCGCCCTGGGCCACTCGCGCACGCAATGTGCTACCTGCATGGGATCGTTCCCAGGCGGGCGCCGGGACATCGATGGATCCATCCGCCAGGCGAGGCCCACGCATGTCGACAATTGCCCTCATAGCCGTGACCGTCACGGTGACGCTCGTCGTCATCCTGGTCATCGCGAACCTCACGAGCGGCGAGAAGAAGATCGAGCACAAGATCGAACGGCTCTACGCCAGCGACAGTCCGCAGTTCATCCGCTCGATGGGGCTGCTGCTCGGACCACCCGTCCTGGGAGGCAATCGCTTCGAGGCGCTCGTGAACGGCGACGCAATCTTTCCGTCGATGCTGGAGGCCATGCGCTCGGCGCAGCACACCATCACCTTCGAGACCTTCATTTACTGGTCCGGGGCGATCGGCGAGGACATCGCGAGCGCGCTGGCCGACAAGGCGCGTGCAGGTCTTGCCGTGCATGTGCTGCTCGACTGGGTTGGCTCCTCGAAGATGGACGAGCGCTACCAGCAAATGCTGCGCGAGGCCGGCGTCCAGCTCGTGCTGTATCACAAGCCGCACTGGACCGGTCTTGGCCGCATGAACGACCGCACGCACCGCAAGCTGCTCGTGATCGACGGGCGCATCGGCTTTACGGGCGGCGTGGGGATCGCCGACGAATGGACCGGCCGCGCGCAAGATGAAAAACACTGGCGCGATACGCACTTTCGCGTGGAAGGTCCGGCGGTCGGGCAGATGCAGGCCGTCTTCATGGACAACTGGGTCAAGTCCACGGGCAATGTGCTGCACGGCCCGCAATATTTTCCGGCGATCGACGCCGCGGGCGATGGCCTCGCGCACATGTTCAGCAGTTCGCCTTCGGGCGGCAGCGACGACATGGAGCTGATGTACCTCATGGCGATCACCGCCGCGACGCGAACCATCCACTTGTCGACGGCGTACTTCGTGCCGGACAAACTCACGATCAACGCCATTGTCGAAGCGGCGAAGCGCGGCGTGACGGTGCGCATCATCACGCCCGGCAAGCACATCGACACCCACACGGTGCGCGAGGCGTCGCGCGCATGCTGGGGCGATCTGCTCGCGGCGGGCGTTCAGATGTACGAGTATCAGCCGACGATGTTCCACTGCAAGCTGATCGTCGTCGACGACTATCTGGTGTCGGTCGGCTCGACCAACTTCGACAGCCGCTCGTTCAAGCTCAACGACGAAGCCAATCTCAACATCTATGACCGCGATTTCGCACGCCAGCAGACCGCCATTTTCGATGCCGACGCTGCGCTCGCGAAGCGCATCACACTGGACGACTGGCGCCGCCGGCCGCTGCGCGAAAAGCTGCTGGAGCACGTGGCCGCCCTGCTCGATTCGCAACTGTGATCCGCGTTGACGATGCCTGTGCCGCCTGCACGGGCGCCGCGGGCCATTCGACAACGAAGCGAAGATCGCCGACAATCGGTGCCCTACATCCGGCAGTCAATAGAACAGTCAGAAAAAAGGGGACCGCAACCCATGCTGCACATCGAGGATCTGGCCACGCCGCCGGAGGGATTTCTGCGCGACGAGCCGGAGGGGGCGGCGTTTTACGAGGCCTTTCAGACGGCCCGGCTGGACGACTTCAGCTTCGGCTATTTCGCCGTGTACCGGGACGGCACGCTCGTGACCGTGGCGCCCTACTTCGTGATGAATTTCCGGCTCAATACGCTGCTTCCCAGCGGCTGGCTGAAGAACAGCTTGAGCTGGATCCGCTTCAAGCTCGCCTGCATCGGGCATCCGACCGTGGACGCCGGCCGTATTCAGGGTGAAGTCTCGCAGGAAACGCTCGCTGCCATCAGCACGGCGCTTGCGAAGAAAGGGAGCCTGCTCGCTTACAAAGGTTTCGCCGAGGATTTGCCGCTGCGCGGCTTCGTGGCGGCAAAAGGCCTGCCTGTGCCGGTACTGTCGATCGGCCCGGACTACTACCCGGCCATGAAGAGCGACCGCAGAAACCTGCTCAAACGCAAGCTGAAGAAAGCGGCCGCACTGCGCTATGAAGAATGCGCGGGGCTGCCCGATCATCTCGTCGCCAAAGTGCATGCGCTGTATCTGAACACCTGGCAAAAGGCCGAGTTGAAGTTCGAGAAGCTCACGCCGGAGTATTTCGCCAACACCCGCAGCTTGAGCCATTATCTGCTGTACTTTCTGGGCGACGAACTGATTGGCTTCACCCAGTTGATCGGCAAGGGACGGCACCTCGTCAACCGCTATATCGGGCTCGACTACGCAAAGAGCCACGAATACGGCCTGTACTTCGCCATGTTCATCCGCACGGTCGAATTCGGCATTCGCGAAGGCTTCGAGGAGATCGAACTGGGCGCCACGTCCTATGAGTTCAAACGCATTCTGGGCGCGCGCCAGATTCCCACTTGGAATCACTACCGGCACAACAATACGCTGGTCAACTGGCTGCTCGGCAAACTGCGCGGCGTGCTGGAACCGTCGGAGTCCGAACTGCGTTAGTGCGCTGGGAACATGGGCGCGGTGCGCCCCAATGCCAGCAACACGCGTTACAGGCGATAATGTGCCGAACGCAATCGATTGAGAAACGGAGTAAGGATGAGCAAGCAAGGCTTCACCACTGGCATCGTTCACGGCGACAGGATCGCGGGCACCGAGCACGGCGGCGTGCGCCAGCCGATTCATACGTCCGTGCAATACGGTTTCGAGCGCGTCGAGGACCTGATCGGCGTGTTCCAGGGCACGAAGAAAGGCGGCTTCAACTACGCGCGGCAAGGCACCCCCACGACCGCCGCGCTCGAGCGCAAGATCACGAGCCTCGAAGGCGGCACCGGCACGGTCTGCTTCAGCACCGGCATGGCCGCGATCACGGCAACCTTCCTCACGCTGCTGCGCGCGGGCGATCATCTCGTGTCGAGCCGTTACGTGTTCGGCAACACCAACAGCCTGTTCGGCACATTGCGCACGCTCGGAGTGGAAGTCACGACCGTCGACGCCTGCGACGCCGAGAACGTGAAGAACGCCATCCGCCCGAATACACGGATGGTGTTCGTCGAAACCATCGCGAATCCGGGCACGCAGATTCCCGACCTGCAAGGCATTGGCGAGCTGTGCCGCGAGCGCGGCATCGCCTACGTCGTCGACAACACGATTACCTCGCCCGCGTTGTTCCAGCCGAAGGCGGTCGGCGCGAGCCTCGTCATCAACTCGCTGACCAAGACCATCGCGGGCCATGGCGCCGCACTCGGCGGCGCGGTGACGGACACGGGCCTGTTCGACTGGAGCGCGTACCCGAACATCGCCGACGACTATCGGCGATCGCCTGCGAAGGATCAGGGGCTCCTGCAGATCCGCAAGAAGGGCCTGCGCGACATGGGTGCTTCCTTGTCTTCGGAGCAGGCGCACGCCATCGCGATGGGCGCGGAAACGCTCGCCCTGCGCGTGAAGCAAAGCAGCGACAACGCGCTCGCGCTCGCGCAGTTCCTCGAGGGCCACGCGGCTGTTGGCAAGGTGTTCTATCCGGGCCTCAAGAGCCATCCGCAATACGAGGTCGCACAGGCGCTGTTCAAGGGCGCATCATGGCTGCTCTCGTTCGAATTGCTCAACGCGGAGCGCATGATCGACGTCGTCAACGCGCTCGAGCTGCCGATCAAGGCGACCGGCCTCGGCGACACGCGCACGCTCATCATTCCCGTTGCGCCGACAATCTTTTTCGAAGCCGGCGCAGCAACGCGCAAGGCGATGGGCATTTCCGACGGCATGCTGCGCCTTTCGGCGGGCATCGAAGATATCGACGACCTGATCGCGGACTTCTCGCAAGCGCTCAAGCTGGCGGCCTGACGCCTCGCGGGTCGTTTACTTGAAAAGGGCCAGCACGCGCTGGCCCTTTTCATTTATCGCGCTTACGGATTGAAGCGTTTCGCCTCTTCGCGCCAGTAGTGCTGCTGCTTCCAGCCAAGCAGCCGCTTGAGCTTCTCGTTGCTGAGCAGCGTTTCGAACTCGCCGAGCGGCTTCTTGACCGGCACGCCCGGATAGTAGCGATCCAGCAGGGTCTGGGTCGGCAAGTCGGACGACACGTCGTCCGCCGCGACGTTCATGATCTGGAAGCCGAGCCCGTCCGTTTCGATGGCCAGCCTGCACGCGTTGGCGAGATCTCGCCCGTCGATATAGCTCCACGCAATGCGCTTGCGCAGCGCCGGGTCCTTCAGCCACGTGGAGAACTTCGCATAGTCCTCGGGGTCGAGCACGTTGCCAATGCGAAAGCAGTAAATGTCCGACCCGGTGCGCGCCTGGAATGCCTTCGCGGTCACTTCGTTGACCACTTTCGAGGTCGCGTAGCTGTCCATCGGATCCACCGGATAGTCCTCGTCGAGCGGAAAGTACGCGGGATCGCGATGGCGGTGGGCGAACACCACGCCGTAAGTCGTCTCGCTCGAGGCCACGATCACCTTGCGGACCCCGAGCTTCGCAGCGGCGTCCAGGATGTTGTAGGTCCCCATCACGTTGATGCGGTAGACCTCGTTATCGGTCGTCAACATGATGCGGGGGATCGCCGCAAAGTGAACGATCGCGTCGATCGGCTGCGGCTCCAGGTCGTCGGCGAATTCCACCGGCGCCGTGGTCGACGCGATCGCATTGAACACCTGGCCCGCGTCCGTAATGTCCGTGATCAGCGTGCGCGCGGTGCGCTTTGGCATGGGCACGCGGTCCAGATTCAACACTTCGTAGCCGTGCGCCACCAGGTTCTCGACCACCCATTTTCCGGCAAGGCCGCTGCCGCCGGTCACTATGACTCGCTTTGCCATCTGTCTCTCTCCAGTTCGTCGCTCGATGCCAGCCCCTGCGAATCGGCACGTTACCGCAAACATTGCCCGGCTGTAACGATCGCCCCTGCCTTTCCAGCCGGGTGGAATGTCCTCGCGCTGCGCAGTCAATTTGCGCGGTCCACGCCTGACGAACCCTCCAAAAAATGATCGATTCAATCAAATTTAGGGTTTTCCCTCGGTTGAAACGATCGATTCGGTCAAATAAGATGACTCAACCGATCAGTTCAAGGTCGCTCAATCGCTGAAGCCCACCCCGCTTTGATCGAATCAATCAAATAACCCACCCAGCCGGAGACAAAAAACGATGAGAAGGACCACCGCCATGCTTGGCTTGCTGGGCGCCGCGATCGGCGCACATGCGCAAAGCAGCGTCACCCTCTACGGTTTGATCGACACGTCGCTCGTGTACACGAACAACCAGAAGGGGTCGGCGAACTACCAGATGTCGAGCGGTGTCTTGTCAGGCAGCCGCTGGGGCCTCAAGGGCTCCGAGGATCTGGGTGGCGGGTACGCGGCCATCTTCCAGCTCGAAAACGGCTTCAGCAGCACCACGGGCACGCTGGGCCAGAACGGCCGCATGTTCGGCCGCGCAGCCTGGGTGGGCGCATCCACGCCGGTCGGCAGCGTCACGCTCGGCCGCCAGAACGAGCCTTCCGCCGATCTTGTCGGCCCGCTCGTCGTCGCGAACCAGTGGGCGGGCGGCATTGGCGCGCATCCGGGCGACACCGACAACCTGTACGTGAATTCGCGCGTGAGCAACAGCATCAAGTTCCTGAGCCAGAGCTATCACGGCTTGCGCGGCGGCGCGCTGTTCAGCTTCGGCGGCACGCCGGGCGCCTTCAACAACAACCGCATCTGGAGCCTCGTGGCGGGCTACACGCAGGGGCCGCTCGCGCTGGCCGCGTCGTACATCAACACCTCGCGCCCCAACACGGCGCTGTGGGACGGCACGGCCGGCGCCGCACCGATTTCGCCGAACAATTCGCCGATCTTCTCGGGCTACACGTCGGCACGCACGCAACAGGTCGCTTCGGTGGCGGGCAATTACACGTTCGGCAACGCGAAGGTCGGTCTCGCGTACTCGAACTCGCGTTTCGAGGACCTCGGCTCGGGCGCGGCGGCGGCGCCGATTGCGGCCTACCATGGGGCAACGGCGGTGTTCGACAATGCCGAAGTGAGCTTCAGCTATCAGTTCACGCCTGCGCTCTTGATGGGCGTAGCGTACGAATATACGAACAGCCACGGCGCCGGCGACGCGCACTACAACCAGGCCAATATCGGCGGCGACTATCTGCTTTCCAAGCGCACCGATATTTACCTGACCGCTGCCTACCAGCGCGCAAGCGGCACCGACTCGACAGGCAAGGCCGCCGTGGCCGCGCTCTGGCCGATCACGGCTTCGAGCAACTCGCATCAGATCGTCGCGGCACTGGGGCTGCGGCACCGGTTCTAGCAGGCAAACGAGCCAGCAAACAATGGCGGCGCGCCCCATCGCGCCGCGATGGCTGGAGGGCAGCGAGGCGTTGCTCTCCGGCGAAGTGGAGAACGAACATGGCAGTGAACTTCCGGGGCATCATCCCCGCCCTCATCACCCCGATGACCGCCGACGAGGAAGTCGACGAAGCCGGCCTGCGCACCCTCGTCGAGCGCCTGATCAGCGCAGGCGTGCACGCGCTGTTCGTGCTCGGCACCAATGGCGAATTCATCGCGCTTTCCGAGGCGGAAAAGCTGCGCATCGCGCGCATCGCCGTGGATCAGGCGCGCTCGCGCGTGCCGGTGATCGCGGGCACCGGCGCCTATGCCACGCGCGACGTGATCGAACTGAACAGCAAGATGCTGGACACGGGCGTGGACGCCGTCTCCGTCATCACGCCGTACTTCAACGGTGCTTCGCAGCCCGAACTGTTCACGCACTACGAGCGCATCGCGCGCGCCACCCCGCTGCCGGTGATGCTCTACACGATTCCGGCCAAAGCGGGCGTGACGCTCACCATCGACACGGTGCGCCGCCTGGCCGAAATTCCGAACATTCGCGGCATCAAGGACAGCGGCGGCGACTTCGACCGCCTGCTGCAGCTCATCAACCTGCGCCGCGACGATTTCGCCGTATTTACCGGCACCGATTCGATGATTCTCTGGTCGCTGATCGCGGGCGGCGATGGCGCCGTTGCCGCCACGACGAATGCGGTGCCGAGCGTCGTGATGTCGATCTGGAATCACTTCCAGGCGGGTGACATCGAGGCGGCCCGCCGCGCCCAGGAATCGCTGCGCGCGCTGCGCGACGCCTTCGCGCTCGGCACGATGCCGGTCGTGCTCAAGACCGCGGCCGCCATGCTCGGCATGCCCGCCGGCCCGGCGCGCTCGCCCGCGCAGCCGCTCGATGCCGCCACGCGCGAACGCCTCGCGAAGGCGCTCGAAATCTACCCGCGCGTTGCCTGACGTCACGCCCGCCACCGAACGAACGCCCATTAGCGCCCAGTAGCAAGACCGAAATTGAGACTCACGATATGAACCCCGTTTACCACTTCCAGACCGTCAAGCACGTCGTGCACGGCGCCAACAGCCTCGACCAGTTGCCCGAAAAGCTCGCGCTGCTCGACCGCCCGGTTCGCCGCATTGCGTTCATTACGCAACCGGTGATGGAGGAAAACGGCGTCGCGGCGCGCGTCGTGGCGGCGCTCGAAGCGAAGGACATCGAAGTATTGATCGTGCGCGACGTGCAGCCCGAGCCGACCATCGAGAACGTGGAGACGGTGTTTCGCGGCCAGATCGAGCCGTTCGCGCCCGATGCGGTGCTCTCGGTTGGCGGCGGTAGCGTGCTCGACGCCGCGAAGCTCTTCGCCGCGCGCCTCACCAACGCGCAGCCGCTGCGCGAATGGCTCGGCATCGATCTGATCAAGACGCCGGGGGTGCCGCTCATTCTCGTGCCGACCACGGCCGGCACCGGCTCCGAGGTCACGCCCAACGCCATCGTCACGCTGCCCGACGAGGAGCTGAAAGTGGGTATCGTGAGCCGCCATCTGCTGCCGCAGCTCGTGATACTCGACGCCACGCTGACGCTCGACTTGCCGAAGCCCATTACGGCCGCCACGGGCATGGACGCGTTCATTCACGCGCTCGAATCGTATATCTCGACCAAGGCCAATCCCATCAGCGACATGTTCGCGATGGAGTCCATGCGCCTGATTGGCGCGAACCTGCTCGAATCCTATGAGAACGGCCACTCGCTGAAGGCGCGCGAAGCCATGCTGCTCGGCTCGATGTACGGCGGCCTCGCGCTCACCGCGGCCGGCACGGCCGCCGTGCACGCCCTCGCCTACCCGCTCGGCGGCATGTTCAACATCACGCACGGCGTGGCCAACTCGATGCTGCTGCCCCACGTGATGGCGTTCAATCTCGACGCGATCGTCGGCCGCCTCGCCACGGTCGCGCACGCGCTCGGCATCGCGCAGCACGAAGACAGCGATCAGGCAGCCGCCGACAAATTCCTCGAGCGCTTGCGCGAATGGACCGCGGCGCTCGCGATTCCGCAGGATCTGCGCCAGTTCGGCGTGTCGGAAACGCATCTCGATGCGCTCGCCGTTGCAGCCGCGAAGGTCAAGCGCCTGCTCGGCAACAACCCCAAGGCGCTGAGCCTCGACGATATCAAGGCAATCTACAGCCGTCTGCTGCCATGAACGCGCCCACTACCCGCAACGTGCGCCTGCTGATTCTCGGAGACGATCTCTCCGGCACGGCGGACTGCGCCGTGAAGAGCACGCATCGCGGCCTCTCCAGCGTGGTGTGCCTGAACGCTTCAGCGGCGCAGGACCGCACAGCGGGTCCCGACGTGCTCGCGATCGACACCGACACGCGTCGCGCCTCTCCCGCCGATGCCGCGAGCGCGAATGCGCAGGCATGGCGCACGCACGCTGCCGGCCGGCGGCTGTACAAGAAGATCGATTCGACGCTGCGAGGCAACGTCGCCGCCGAAGTGGCCGCGCTCGCGGCGCACGCGGGCATGGCGATCGTCGCGCCCGCGCTGCCCGAGGCGGGCCGCGCGACGCAGAACGGCTGCCTTCTCGTGAACGGCACGCCCGTCGAAGCGACGGAAGTCTGGCGCAACGAAAGTCTCGGCGGCACGGGCCATCTGCCTTCGATGCTCGCGGGCGCTGGTCTGCGGGTCGAGCATATCGGCCTGCAAGCCGTGCGCGCAGGCGCGGCGCCGTTGCGCGCGCGCCTCGAAGCCCTGCGCGCCTCGAAGTGCCAGGCCGTGGTCTGCGACAGCGAAACGGACGCCGATCTCGCCATGCTTGCCGAAGCGTCCGCCACGCTCGACGGCGTGTTCTGGGTCGGCTCGGCGGGACTCGCGCAAACGCTGATCGCAACGCTCACGAACGAAAGCGCGCAGCACAGTGCAGCAACGTCCACGCCTGCCGTTGCGCATGCAACGATCTCGCAACACCCGCGCGGCGTGCTGACCGTGGTGGGCAGCATGTCGAGTGTCTCGCACGAGCAGGTCGCCACGCTGCGCGCCCATGCGGGCGATGCCGTCGACGTATTCGAAGTCGATGTCGTGGCGCTGCTCGACCCGGTGAGCCCCGAGTCGCTCACGTTGGGCACACGCGTTGCGAACACGCTTATGCGCGGGCGCCACGCGGTGGTGGCCTTGAGTCAAACCGAGCGCGTATTGATAGGCGATGGCGAACTGCTCGCCCGCCAGCTCGCGGAAAGCCTCGCCCCCGCCGCCGCCCACGCAGCCGCACTGATCGCCACAGGCGGCGAAACGGCGCACGCGCTGCTCGCGGCCATGGGCGTGGCCACGCTGCGGGTGATCGAAGAAGTCGAAAACGGCGTGCCGCTCATGGCCGCCACCCAGGCGTCGCGCGTGTTGCCCGTCGTCACCAAGGCGGGCGGCTTCGGGCGTCCCGACACCCTTTATCGTGCATGGCAGCGGCTCGCCGCCATGACGCAAGCGCACGCGAAGGCGCCGCGCCAATCCAGCAAAGAGGAAGCCATGAACTATCGTCCCGTAATCGGCATCACGATGGGCGATGCCGCCGGCGTGGGCCCGGAAATCATCATGAAGAGCCTCGCGCACCAGTCGGTGTACGACGGCTGCCGCCCGCTCGTGATCGGCGACGCCAAACGGCTCGTCGATGCCGGACGGCGCGCGGGCGTCACGCTAGAAGTGCGCTCGATCAAGGCCCCCGCCGAAGCCCGCTTCCAGCTCGGCGTGGTCGACTGCATCGACCTCGGCCTGATTCCCGAATCGATGCCCTACGGCCAGCTTTCCGCCGTTGCCGGCGACGCCGCGTACCAGTACATCGCGCACACGGTCGAACTGACTTCGGCGGGCGAACTCGACGCGATCTGCACCGCGCCGCTGAACAAGGAAGCGCTGCACGCGGGCGGCCACATTTTCCCCGGCCACACGGAAATGCTCGCGCACCTCACGGGCATTCCCGAAGTCTCGATGATGCTCGTGGCGCCGAAGTTGCGCGTGATTCACGTGACGACGCATATCGGCCTGCTCGATGCGATTCGCAAGATCGAGCCGGGCCTCGTGCAGCGCACGATCGAACGCGCACACGAAACGCTCATGCGCGCGGGCATCGAGCAACCGCGTATCGGCGTGTGCGGCATCAATCCGCATGCGGGCGAAAACGGCCTGTTCGGCTATGGCGAGGAAGAGGAAAAGATCATGCCCGCCGTGGCCGTGCTGCGCGAGCGCGGCTGGGACGTGGAGGGCCCGCTCCCCGCCGACACCTTGTTCTTCCGTGCGGGCCGCGGCGACTTCGACGTGGTCGTGGCCATGTATCACGACCAGGGCCACGGCCCCGTAAAGGTGATGGGCCTCGAAGCGGGCGTGAACGTGACGGTGGGGCTGCCGGTGATCCGCACCTCGGTCGATCACGGCACGGCATTCGATATCGCGGGCAAGGGCATTGCGGACGAACGCAGCATGCTCGAAGCGCTAAAGCAGGCACAAGACCTCGCCACGCGCCGCGCCGTTCAAACGGCCTAGCGTCGCAACGCGCGCGCCCGCGCATGCGGGCGCATGCCGTTGAGCACACAACAATCGGAGACATCACCTATGAATCGCCTCACCGTGTGGGACACCTCCATCATCATTGCGATGGTGGTCGTGTACATCGTCGTCACGGCCTGGATCAGCATCCGGCTGCGCAGCAAGACCACCGAGCAGTTCATGGTCGCGGGCCGCTCCACGCCCGCCATCGTGATCGCCATCCTGCTGATGTCGGAGTACATCGGCGCGAAGTCGACCATCGGCACCTCACAGGAAGCCTTCAACGTGGGTCTCGCGGCCTCGTGGTCGGTGATCTCCGCTTCCATCGGCTTCGTGTTCTTCGGCCTGTTCATGGCCAAGCGTCTGTACCGCTCAGGCGAATTCACGATCTCGGGCTTCATTGCGCAGAAGTACGGCAAGACGGCGCGGCTCGTCGTCTCCGCGGTCATGATCTACGCGCTCTTCATTGTGAACGTGGGCAACTACGTGAGCGGCGCCGCCGCCATTTCGACCGTGATGCGCGTGAACCTGCCCACCGCCGCGTTCATCACCGCTGTCGTGAGCACGATCTACTTTGCCTGGGGTGGCCTGAAAAGCGTGGCCTATGTGACGATCCTGCATAGCGCGGTGAAGCTCATCGGCATCGGCATTCTCGTGTGGGTCGCGCTCTCCATGACGGGCGGCGTCGCGCCGATGGTGCACGCCATGCCGGCCCAGTATTTCACCTGGAACGGCATGCTGAGCGGCGGCACGATCGGCGCATGGATCATCGGCACGGCCGGCGCGATCTTCTCCACGCAGTTCATCATTCAGGCGATCTCGGGCGCGAAGTCCGCGAACGAGGCGCGCAACGCCACGCTGATCGCAGGCGCGCTGTGCATTCCCATCGCGCTTGCGCTCGGCTTTCTCGGCGTCGCAGCGAAGTTCCTGTTCCCCAACATCAAGAGCCTCTACGCACTGCCGATCTTTCTCCAGCACATGCACCCGCTGCTTTCGGGCGTGGTCACGGTCTCGCTCGTCGCCTCGATCTTCGTGAGCGTGAGCACGGTGGCGCTCGCCATCGCCTCGCTCATCGTCAAGGACTTCTACGTACCGCGCTTTCGCCCGACGCCTGAGAAAGAACTGCGCGCCACGCGCACGATCTCCTTCGTGGTGGGCTTCCTGCCGCTAATTTTCGTGCTGTTCGTGCCGCAAATTCTCGCGCTCTCGTTCTTCACCCGCGCGCTGCGCCTCTCGGTCACCGTGGTCGCGCTGATGGGCATTTACCTGCCCTTCTTCAACAGCAACCGCGGCGCGATCAGCGCGCTCGTGGTCGCCACGATCGCCACGACGATCTGGTATCTGCTCGGCAATCCGCTTGGCATCGACAACATGTACGTCGCGCTCGTTTCGCCTGCGATCGTGATGGTCGTCGAAAAGCTGCTCGCGCCCACGGCGAGCGGCAACGGCCCGCGCGTCGCACACACCGACTCGTGAAGCGCGACACGTAAAGCGCGACCTGCGAACCCCTTGCCACACCGCAACAGGAATACATCATGACGACTCCCTCCACGCTGCCCGACGCCGCGTTCACCCTGCCCGGCCGCCTGCATGCCGCCGCCGGCGACGCCGCGCGCACGGACGCCTACCTCCCCGCCGCCACGGTGCAGTGCCACGCGGCGAACCTGCTCGCGCTCGCCAACGGCGACGTGCTGTGCGCGTGGTTCGGCGGCACGCAGGAAGGCGTGCCCGACATTTCGGTCTACCTCTCGCGCCTGAACAAGGGCAGCGACCAATGGAGCGAGCCGGTGCGCCTCTCCGACGACCCCACGCGCTCCGAGCAGAACCCGGTGCTCTTTGCCGCGCCCAACGGCGACATCTGGCTGATCTACACGGCGCAGCTCTCGGGTCACCAGAACACCTCGATCGTGCGCCGGCGCGTTTCCGCCGATCAAGGCCGCACCTGGGGCCCCATCGAAACGCTGTTCGAACGCCCCGGCACCTTCGTGCGCCAGCCTATCGTGGTGGCGCGCGACGGTGCGTGGCTGTGCCCGGTGTTCCTGTGCCGCGTGCAACCCGGCGAGCGCTGGTCGGGCAACGACGATGTGAGCGTGGTGATGCGCTCGACCGACAACGGTGCGAGCTGGACCGAGCACGCGGTGCCCGCGAGCGTGGGCTGCGTGCACATGAACATCCAGCCGCTCGCTGACGGCTCGCTCCTCGCGCTCTACCGCAGCCGCTGGGCCGACCATATCTACGCAAGCCGCTCCGCCGACGGCATGGCGTGGAGCGCGCCCGAGCCGCTCGCCCTGCCGAACAACAACTCGTCGATCCAGTTCGTCGCGCTCGCCAACGGCCACCTGGGCCTCGTGTTCAACGCGAGCAGCGCGGCGCAGAGCACCGGGCGGCGCGCCTCGCTCTACGACGATATCGAAGACTCGGAAGACAGCGGCGATCTCGTGACGCAAGCCGCCTCGGCGCACGGCACCGCATTCTGGGGCGCACCGCGCGCGCCGATGACGCTCGCCATCTCCATGGATGGCGGCCGCACCTGGCCCATCACGCGCAACCTGGAAACCGGCGACGGCTACTGCATGACGAACAACTCGACGGACAAGCTCAACCGCGAGTTCTCGTACCCGTCGATCGCGCAGTCGCCCGATGGCCGCCTGCATATCGCTTACACGTACTTCCGCCAGCGCATCAAGTACGTGAGCGTGGCCGAGGAATGGGCCAGCACGGCCCCCGCGGCCACGCAGCCCGCGCCCGCCGCAGCCTGACGGGTCACGGGCACACCGGGAACCGGGACCTGCGCGATGAACGCGAGGCGTCGGAAAGTGGATACAGTACGGGGTGAAGTACGCGGTAAACTGCGTGCGCGCCGTATTGTCCAAGCCGTCTGCCTCGCCGCGAAGCGGCGTCCCGAACCCAACGCCGAACACTCCATGAAAGTAGCCCGCCGCCGCGAAGCCATGCTCCAGGCCGTCCTCTCCGGCATGACCGAGGTGTCAGAGTTGTGCGAACACTTCGGCATGTCGGAGGCCACCGTGCGCCGCGATCTGCGCGCGCTCGCCGACGAGCGGCTGATCCTGCGCACCTATGGCGGCGCGGCCTCGGTCGGCACGCACGCGCCCGAGGAATCGCTCGAGCAGCGCCGCCAGAGCTTCCAGGCGGAGAAAGACGCCATCGGCCACGCGGCGGCCGCTCACGTGCGCGCCGGCGACACGATCTTCCTCGACAGCGGCACGACCACCGCCGCGCTCGCACGCGCGCTCGCTCAGGCCGGCCGCCACGACATACGCGTGGTGACCAACAACCTGCTCGTCGTGCAGGCGCTCGCGGGCAGCAGTGTGCCGCTCACGCTGATTGGCGGCGAGGTGCGCGAGTCGAGCATGAGCACGCTCGGGCCGATCGCGCAGCTCGCGCTCACGCGGGTGACGGTCGACAAGGCCTTCCTCGGCGCCGATGGCGTGGTGCCCGGCCGCGGCCTGTGTGAAGCGACCGCCGACCAGGCCTACCTCAAGGAATGCCTGATGCGGCAGGCCGCGAGCCTCTTCGTGCTCGTGACCGCCGACAAGCTCAACCGCGACAGCCAGCAGCACTGGGCGCCGATTGAAAAGCCGTGGACGCTGATCACGGACGCGAGCGCTACGCATGTCGAGTTGCAGGCGTTCCGCAATCTCGCGGGGCTCACGATCGAGCCGATTGAAGTGCCCGCGGGAGCCGCGCATTGAAAGACGACAATGGACAACGCAACGAGCCCAACGATTGACACGCTGGCTGGCGCCACGAACAAACGCATGGTCGTGACGGGCGCAAGCTCCGGCATCGGCTACGCCATTGCGAAGCAACTGCTCGCCCAAGGCCATGACGTGATTGGCCTGAGCCGCAGCGCGCCGGACCTCGATCATCCTCGCTTCACGTGGTGCACCGCTGACCTCGACGATACCGCCGCGATTGCCGGACTCGCACAACAGCTGGGCACGGTTGACGGCCTTGTGCACGCAGCGGGCTTCATGAAAACGGCGCGCCTTGGCGAACTCGACGAAGCCAGTGGCGAAGCGATGTGGCGCTTGCACGTGGCCGCCGCCTCGGCGCTTGCCAACGCGCTCGTGCCCGCCATGCGCGAAGGCGCGCGCATCGTGCTGATCGGCAGCCGCGTGTCGGCGGGCGCCGCCGGGCGCAGCCAGTACGCCGCCGTCAAGGCCGCCATGGTCGGCATGGCGCGTTCGTGGGCCATCGAGCTTGCACCGCGCGGCATCACCGTCAACGTGGTGTCGCCTGCCGCGACCGCCACGCCCATGCTGAGCGACCCGCAGCGCACGTCCAGCGCGCCGGTCATGCCGCCTATCGGGCGCTACGTGAGCGTGGAGGAAGTGGCCTCGATGGTCGCGTATCTGCTCGGCCCGCAGGCCGGCGCGATCACGGGGCAGCAGATCATGATCTGCGGGGGCAGTTCGCTGTAGCGTGCGAGGCGCGTCATACGCCCTTAGGGGAATTCACTCGCCCCCGGGCGCAGCCACCGCATCGTGCTGATTGAAGCGCTCCGCCAGAAAATCGATGAACGCGCGCGCACGCGCCGATTGGTTCCGCTTGTTCGGGTAATAGACGAACAAATCGGCAAGCGGCTGCACGAACTCAGGCAGCACGACGCGCAAACGCCCACTCTCCAGATACTTCGCCAGGTCCCACTCGGAGCGCAGCAGAATGCCATGACCGTCGAGCGCCCAGCCGAGCACGATGTCGCCGTCGTTGCTCGACAGCATGCCGTGCACCTTTACGGAATGCGCCTCGCCGCCGCGCTCCAGCCGCCATATGCCATAAGCGCTGTCGTTCTGGCGGTGCACGATGCACTGATGACTGGCGAGATCCGCAAGCGTGGCAGGCGTGCCCTGCCGCTCCAGATAGCGCGGCGAGGCGCACAGCAGGCGGCGGTTCGTCATGATGCGCCGCGCAATGAGCCGCTTGTCGGGCAGCTCCCCAAAACGGATCGCGAGATCCACGCCGCTTTCGACGAGATCGATCGGCCGGTCGGTGACGTCGAGCTGCACCTCGACATGCGGATGGCGCCGCGCGAACTCCGAAACGAGCGGCGCAATCGTCGTGCGCCCGAAGCCGAGTGTCGCGTTCACGCGCAGCAAGCCGCGCGTCACGGAACGGCTCGACGACACCACGTCTTCCATTTCCTTCACTTCGGCAAGAATGCGCGCCGCGTAGTGCAGAAAGGTCTCGCCTTCGGCGGTCAGGCTCACGCTGCGCGTCGTCCGGTTGACGAGCCGCACGCCCAGGCGCGCCTCGAGCTGCGCGAGCCGTTTGGTCGCCGCCGGCGGCGTGATGTCCATGTCCCGCGCCACGCTCGAAAGGCTTCCGTAACGCCCGAGCAGGACGAAAAACTCCAGATACGAGGTCAGGTCATTCTTCACCGCAGGTTAATAAAGATGTGAAAACAAGTGAATCATAGTACCGATCCGGGCGCATAACCTAGCGTCTCCAACAGCCAGCCAACCACCAGCGCTGGCCGTGCCACCAGGAGACACCCGTGAGAATCGTTGAAATCCGCGAAAAAACCGTGCCGATCAGTTCCTCGATCCGCAACGCCTATATCGACTTCAGCAAGATGACGCTGAGCCTCGTCGCCGTGGTCACCGACGTGATCCGCGACGGCAAGCCTGTCGTCGGCTATGGCTTCAACTCGAATGGCCGCTACGGCCAGGGCACGCTGATGCGCGAGCGCTTCATCCCGCGCCTGCTCGAAGCCGATCCCGCCTCGCTCGTGAACGACGCGGGCGACAACCTCGACCCGCACAAGATCTGGGCCACGATGTTCACCAACGAAAAGCCGGGCGGCCACGGCGAGCGGTCGGTGGCGATCGGCACGATCGACATGGCGGTGTGGGACGCCGTGGCGAAGATCGAAGGCAAGCCGCTCTTTCAGCTGCTCGCCGACCGTTACGGCAACGGGCAGCCGAACCGCAAGATCTTCGTGTACGCGGCGGGCGGCTACTACTACCCGGGCCAGGACCACAACAAGCTCAAAGACGAAATGCGCAGCTATATCGACCGCGGCTACACGGTCGTGAAGAAGAAGATTGGCGGCGCATCGCTCGACGAGGACCTGCGCCGCATCGACTCGATCCTGAGCGTGCTCGGTGACGGCCAGAAGCTTGCCGTCGACGCCAATGGCCGCTTCGATCTGGACACCGCGATCCAGTACGCCAAAGCGCTCTCGCAATATGACCTGTTCTGGTACGAAGAACCGGGCGACCCGCTCGATTTCGAATTGCAGGCCACGCTGCGCAACTACTACGACAAGCCGATGGCGACCGGCGAGGATCTGTTCTCGATGCAGGACGCGCGCAACCTGATCCGCTACGGCGGCATGCGTCCCGACCGCGACTGGCTGCAGTTCGACTGCGCGCTCAGCTATGGCCTCGTCGAATATCTGCGCACGCTGGAGATGCTGCATCAACACGGGTGGTCGGCGAGCCGCTGCATTCCGCACGGCGGCCATCAGATGTCGCTCAACATCGCGGCGGGTCTCGGGCTTGGCGGCAACGAGTCGTACCCCGACCTGTTCCAGCCGTATGGCGGCTTCCCCGATGGCGTGAAGGTCGACAACGGCTATATCACGATGCCCGACCTGCCCGGCATCGGCTTCGAGGGCAAGGCCGATCTGTTTGAGCAGATGCAAAAGCTCGCACCGTGACGCTCGCGCGAAGCGCAACGAAGTAAAGGGAAAAGCGCGACCGGAAACACAACCGCTGCACGCATGGCGGTTGGCGGTCGCCTGGATTCACCTGGATGGCGCCATGCTCAGGAGACAGACATGCGGCCCTCGACACTCAAAAAGTACCTTTCGAAGCTCTACGTACAGGTTTTGATCGGCATTGTGGCCGGCATTCTCGTCGGCCACTTCTACCCGGATTTCGGCGCCGATCTCAAGCCGCTCGGCGATCTCTTCATCAAGCTGATCCGCATGGCGCTCGCGCCGATCATCTTCGCCTCGGTCGTCGTGGGCATTGCCCGCATGAACGACCTGCACGAGGCGGGGCGCGTAGGCGTGAAGGCGCTGCTCTACTTCGAAGTGGCATCGACCATCGCGCTTTTGGTGGGCCTCGTTGTCGTGAACGTGATCAAGCCAGGCAGCGGCATGAACATCGATCCGGCGCACCTGGACAGTTCGGCTATCGCCGGCTACGCACACGCCGCTCACGATCACACGGCGATCGGGTTTCTCATGAGCATCGTGCCGAACAGCATTGTCGGCGCGTTTGCGAATGGCGAAATTCTGCCCATCATCTTTTTCTCCGTGCTGTTCGCCATCGCACTGGCGAAGCTTGGTCCGCGCACTGCACCGCTCGTCGATATGCTCGACATGTTTTTGCAGGGCATGTTCGGTGTCGTGCGTATCGTCATGTATGTCGCGCCCGTGGGCGCTTTTGGCGGCATGGCGTTCACCATCGCGAAGTACGGGCTCGGCACACTGGCGTCATTTGGCGAGTTGATGCTGTGCCTGTATGTGACGTCGATCTTTTTCGTCGTGGTCGTGCTCGGGCTCGTCATGCGCGTTTTCGGCTTTTCGCTGTGGAAGTATCTGCGCTATATCCGCGACGAAATCCTGATCACGTTCGGCACGGCGTCGACCGAGGCCGTGCTGCCGCAGATGCTGGTCAAGATGGAGCACCTGGGCTGCTCGCGGCCGGTTGTCGGCATGGTGCTGCCGACCGGTTACACGTTCAACGCGGACGGTACGGCGATCTATCTCACGATGGCGGCGCTCTTTGTCGCGCAGGCGATGAATATTCATCTCACGGTGCTCGATCAGATTGTTGTGCTGAGCGTTTTGCTGCTGACTTCGAAGGGGTCGGCTGGCGTCGCGGGCGCGGGGTTCGTGGCGCTTGCGGCTACGCTCGCGTCGATGCACAAGATTCCGGTTTCGGGGCTCGTGCTGCTGCTTGGCGTGGATCGCTTTCTGAATGAAGCCCGTGCGGTGACGAATCTGATCGGAAACGGGGTGGCGACTATTGTGGTTGCACGGTGGGAAGGGGCGATTGATGTTGATCGCGCGCGGGCGGTTTTAAATGGCGCGGTTGACTTCGAGTCTGAGGAGCGTGCTGTCGATCTGGGTTTGCAGGGGCGTGAGACTGTTGCTGGCGCGCGGAGTGGTTAGTTTAAGGTGGCTAGTAGAAGAAAACCTTCTGTGCGTTGAGGGCTTTGGCCTTTCCTTGTGTTCGTGGCGGTATGCCAGCGTTGCCCCTGTGCGGGGCGGCACCTACTTTTCTTTGCAGCGGCAAAGAAAAGTATGCAAAAGAAAGCCGCTCAAACCGCCAGCGCCTGCCACAGTTCATCTCGCACCACTCCAGG
>NZ_CAJMZA010000036.1:0-72485 GCF_905220195.1 Paraburkholderia sp. J8-2 | reverse complement strand
GGGGTTCTCGGCGGGGACGGGCAGTGCATTCGCGACGCTGCCGGCGCAGAACGCTACGGGCAACTGGATCAAGATCGTCCAGCGCCTGCCGGTGCGCATCGCACTCGATCCGCACGAACTCGCGGCGCGGCCGTTGCGCATTGGCCTCTCGATGACGGTGGATACCGATACGCGCGACGATGCCGGCTCGCAGCTCGGCGCGGCGCACAATACGCGCTATCGCACCGATGTGTTTGCACAGTACGATGCGCAAGCCAACGGCGAGATCGAAAAGATCATCAAGCAGAACGAAATGGCTGCATCTTCCTCTACGCCCGAGACCGCTTCACAACCCTCGCCGCAACGTGTGGCGTCGCGCGATCACAATCGAGCGCACACATCGGGATGAACGAGCAGTTCGCCGAGCGTGCGAATCGCTTCGTCGATGCGCTGCGACCACGGATGACCATAATTGAGCCGGATGCAGTTTTCGAATGCATGCGACGCGGAAAAGAGCGGGCCAGGCGCGACGCTGATGCCGCGTTCGATAGCGAGACGATGGAGCGCCATGGCGTCGATGCGCTCGCGGAAGGTCAGCCACAGAAAATAGCCGCCCTCGGGTCGCGTGTACTGCGTGCCTTCAGGCAGCCAACGGCGGATCGCCTCGATCATCGCGTCGCGCTGGGTTTGCATGGCAAGCCGGATCTTCTTCAGATGACGCTCGTAGCCGCCGTGCTCGAGATAATCTGCAATGCCGGCCTGTGCCGGAATACTCGCTGAGATCGTCGTCATGAGCTTGAGGCGCTGCACGCGCTCGGCGAAGCGCCCGGCGCTCGCCCAGCCCACGCGATAGCCGGGCGCGAGGTTCTTCGAAAACGAGCTGCAATGCATGACGAGGCCGCGCCGGTCGAACGCGATGGCCGGCGGCGGATAGTTCGGCGCGTAGTGCAGTTCGCCGTACACATCGTCTTCGATGAGCGGGACTTCGTGTTTCGCGAGCAGCTCGACTAGCGCTTCTTTCTTCGCCGCCGACAACGTGACGCCCGTGGGGTTCTGGAAATTCGTCATGAACCAGCAGGCGCGGATGGGGTGCTTCTCCAGCGCTTGCGCGAGCGCGTCGAGGTCGAGCCCCGTGGTCGTATCGACGGGAATTTCGACCGCGCGCAGGCCAAGACGCTCGATCGCCTGCAGCGCGGCGTAAAAGCCCGGCGACTCGACCGCGACGATATCGCCGGGCTGCGTGACGGCCATCAGGCAAAGATTGAGCGCTTCCAGCGCGCCGTTCGTGATGATGATGTCCTCGGCCGGCTGCGAGATGCCAACCCGCATATAGCGCAACGCGATTTGCCGCCGCAGGTTCTCGTTGCCCGGCGGCAGATCGACCACCGTGCTCCACGGGCTCACGCTGCGCGCGGCCTGGCCAAGCGATTTCGCCAGCCGCGACAGCGGAAAGAGCAGTGGGGAAGGGAACGCGGAGCCAAGCGGCACGATGCCGGGGCGCTTGGCCGCGTCGAGCACCGAAAACACGAGTTCGCTGATATCGACGGTGGCGGTTTCGCCTGTCGTTGCGCGCGAGTCCGCGTGGCTGGCCTTCGAAGGCGGCGCGACGTAATAGCCCGAACGCTCTTCGGCGCGCACGAGGCCCCACTGTTCGAGCACGTAGTAAGCGCGCGCTGCCGTGGACTGGCTCACGCCGTGCTGCGCGATGATCTGCCGCAGCGAAGGCATGCGAGAGCCCGGCTTCAGGTTGCCCGAGCGAATCTCGGCGGCCATGCTCTGCGCGAGGCGTTCATAGCGTGTCATGCGTTCAGGCTGTTCCAGTGCGGTCATGGGTCGATTCGTACGTTTCTTGTGGCGAGCAGGAAGGGGATTCCAATCTGCTGCGCTCAATTATGCGTCGGCTGCTTCTATACGGCCTTCCCCGGAGCGCGGATCATTGCGGCCAGCGCGCATCGCAGTCCGGGTCTGTTCTCCCGGGATGCGCCGGGATTACTGCGCGAGTGCCTGGATCATCACCTAAACCCGCAGAGCTTGCGGCTCTTTTTGCCTGTAGCGTGGCAAGCCTTTCGCCCCGGTGCGCGAGTGCCGGGGCGTTTTCTTTATCCGGCGGGACGATTCTGCATCGCTCAGATTGTTCGCAACTGCTCCTTTTTTCGCCGCCCGTGAAGTCCGAACATAGACCCATCGAATCGAACCCGATGGAGGGCGTGATGGAACTCGTACGCATGGTGCGCATGGTCCTGTGGAGCTTCTTTGGCGTGCGCAAGAGCGCGTCGCACGAAGCCGATCTGGCCAATATCAACTTCAGCTGGCTCCCGTTCGTGGCCGTTGGGCTGGCCGCGTTGATCGGCGCTTGCATTTTGGGCGTCGTGCTGCTGGTCGCGCATTCGACAGGAACCGCGCAGGGGTTCTAACGGTTTGCGATTGTTCAAACAGGCTTGCGATTAAAGGTATTTGAAAGGGTTGTTCGGAGGGAGCGGCGTTTGCGATATGGCGAGCTTATTGGTTAGCGATGCCGGTGCGGTGCGGTCGGTGTGGCACGCGCCAGCTCCTGCGCAATAAAATGTGCGCTTCGGCTGCCGGACGCTCGCGCCACCTGTTGCGGCGTGCCGGTCGCCACCACGCGGCCACCCGCAACGCCCGCGCCCGGTCCCACATCGATCACCCAATCGGCTTGTGTCACGGCACGCATGTCATGTTCGATCATGACGACCGTATTGCCCGCGTCGACCAGACGCTGCAACTGAACCAGCAATCTATCGGCGTCCGCCGCATGCAGCCCCGTAGTCGGCTCGTCGAGCACGTACAGGTTGCGGCCGCGCTGGCTGCGCTGCAGCTCCGTGGCCAGCTTGATGCGCTGCGCTTCGCCCCCGGAGAGCTCGGTGGCCGGCTGTCCCAGGCGCAGGTATCCCAGCCCGATCTCTCGCAGCAATTGCAGCGGGCGCGCTACCACGTCCTCGTGGGCGAAAAAGTCGCGGGCTTCGTCCACGCTCATCTGGAGCACCTCGGCGATGTTGCGCTCGTTCCAGCGGACCTTCAGTGTGGCTTCGTTGTAGCGTGCGCCGTGGCAAGTCGGGCAGGGCGCATACACGCTCGGCATGAACAGCAGCTCCACGCTCACGAAGCCTTCTCCCTCGCAGGTTTCGCAGCGCCCCTTGGGCACGTTGAACGAAAACCGGCCCGCGTCGAAGCGGCGGCGGCGTGCGTCCGGCGTAGCGGCAAATAGCTTGCGCACGTGATCGAACAGGCCGGTATAAGTGGCCAGGTTCGAGCGTGGCGTTCGGCCGATGGGTTTCTGGTCCACCTGCACCACGCGCTGCACGGCATCCACATCACCGGCCAGGTGGCCGCCAGTGGTTTCGATGACTGTTGGACCCTCGCTCGTGGCTTCGGCCGAATCGTCCTCGGGTTCGTGGCCCAGACGCAGGAGCACCAGTTCGGGCAGTGCTTGTGCGAAGAGGCTGGATTTGCCGGAGCCCGAGATACCCGTGACCGCAGTCAACACACCTAACGGAATGCGTGCGTCCACGCCGTGCAGATTGTGGCGTTGAATCCCATGCAGCTCGAGCCATCCACTGGGGGCGCGTTTGCGGCTGGGTAGCGCGGGAATCTCGTCGAACAGGTAGCGTGCGGTGCGGGACTCAGCGATCGCGCGCAGGCCTTCGGGCGCGCCGCTGTAGAGCACGCGGCCGCCACGCTCCCCGGCATCCGGTCCCACGTCTACCAGCCATTGCGCGCGGCGCATCAGATCGAGGTCGTGCTCGACCACGAACACCGAATTGCCCGCATCACGCAGCTTGTCGAGTGCGTCATAGAGGGCATGGCTGTCCGAAGGGTGCAAGCCCGCCGAGGGCTCGTCGAGTACGTACACGACGCCGAATAGCATCGAGCTCAATTGCGTGGCCAGCCGAAGCCGCTGAAGCTCACCCGCTGAAAGCGTTGGCGTAGCGCGATCCAGCGTCAGATAACCGAGGCCCAGCCCGCGCAACTGATGCAATCGCGCAACCATGCCTTCGGCGAGGCGCTGGGCAGCCATGCGCTTCTCCTCCGACAATGCGGAAGTGCGGCGCACGTCCGGAGTGATCGCATGCGTGGCGCGGCCCGCTGTTGCGCGTTCGGCGCGATCGCGCTGGGTCGCTTCCTTGTCGGTGCCTGCTCCGGCGCAATGAGCGTGGAAATCGCCATGGGCTATGGGTTCGAGCAGGCTGGCCAACCGGTCCAGCGGCATTTGCGTGAGTTCGCCAATGTCCACACCAGCAAAGGTCACCGACAGTGCCTCGGGTTTGAGCCGCTTGCCGTGGCAAGCGGGGCATAACATCCCTTCCATGAAGCGCGACACGCGCTTTCTCATCAGCGCGCTTTGCGTGTTGGCGAAGGTATGCAGCACATAACGCCGCGCGCCGGTGAAGGTCCCCATGTAGCTTGGCTCCTGCTTGCGCTTGAGCGCTGCGCGGGTTTGCGCGGGTGTGAGGCCCGCATACACCGGCACCGTGGGTGTTTCCTCGGTGAACAGGATCCAGTCGCGGTCTTTCCTCGGCAGGTCCTTCCAGGGCCGGTCGACGTCATAGCCCAGGGTCACCAGAATGTCGCGCAGGTTCTGCCCATGCCAGGCGGGCGGCCAGGAAGCGATGGCCCGCTCGCGGATGCTCAACGATGGGTCCGGCACCATGGTGGCTTCGGTCACCTCATACACACGGCCCAGGCCATGACAGGTTGGGCACGCGCCCTGCGGTGTGTTAGGCGAGAAGTCCTCGGCATACAGCATCGGCTGGTTCGCCGGGTAGGCGCCGGCGCGCGAATACATCATTCGCACGAGACTGGACAGGGTGGTCACGCTGCCTACGGACGAGCGTGCATTGCTGGCGCCGCGTTGCTGTTGCAACGCCACCGCGGGCGGCAGGCCGTCAATGGCATCTACGTCAGGTACGCCCACCTGGTCGATCAGGCGCCGCGCATACGGTGCGACCGACTCGAAGTAGCGCCGCTGCGCCTCGGCATAGAGGGTGCCGAAGGCAAGTGAGGACTTGCCTGAGCCGGAGACGCCCGAGAACACGACGAGCGCGTCGCGCGGAATGGAGACGTCCACATCCTTGAGGTTATGCTCGCGAGCACCGCGCACTTCCACGAAGCCGCTGACCGAAGCATGAGGGGACAACTCACTGGAGGGCTTTTTGGACACTTCGCACTCACCGTTTGATGGGCTGCGCGCCCGTTCAAGATAGACGATTGCACTGTACGTGCCAACGCGAAACTTCCGATATTCACTATCTGTCTATGCCCCGCGCTTCGGCCAAACAGGCCTTCAGCATATCGACAATCGTGTGCACGCGCATCGGGGCCGGGTGCCGCACTCGGGCCGGCACTCGCGCTCATGGAATAAGAAGGGTTGTACGACGGTCTAGTCATGTAGAGCGTTGTCCCGCCAGAACTCGCAGACGGCGGGGCTTCAACGCTCATTGACCAAGGAGTGTCGACATGAAATCAAGCCGGTCGGATCGCCGTGAGATCCTGAAATTGTTGCGCCCGCCGCTCGTGAGCGCAGCGCTACTGGTACTGTCGTCCGGTACGTTTGCGCAAGCCGCATTGAACCCAGACGTGCATCAGATTACGCGCGCGGAAGTGAGGCATGAACTGAATGAGCTGGCGTCGGTCGGCTATCACCAACCTGTGGGTAACAATCCGTATTACCCGGGCGACATCCAGGCTGCGGAGCAACGCGTCGAGGCAAAACGGCAAGCGCAGGTGACCGCGTCAATGGCCGGTCACAAGGCGGTCGAGGCTGAAAGCAGGCCTTGATTGCGAGAGATGGGGTGTTGTACAGGGGCTGCTGGCGGATTCAATCAGGCGTTCAATCAGTTGTTCAAGCCGCCAGTCAGTTCCCTCAGTGAGCAGCGCGACGCTTATGCCGTCTTTTTCGCACCGCTTCATCGATGCTCACGGTCTCGGGGGTTCCGTTCACGAACCAGCTTGCGCCCTCAGGCTTTTGACGAATCCGTACAGTTCGTTCTTTCCGGCGTCCGTAATGGCCCAATAGTTCATCCGTCCATCGGTCCAGTGAGCGATATGGTAGCCCTGCTGCTCATGAACCTTCGCACTGTCTCCCGCGTCGTGGCCGGGCCACACGTAGAGATTGATTGCATGAAGCTTGTAGCGGTAGACCATGACCGCCACAGTGCGGCCGTCGAGATAATCGAGACGCCCGCCAACAAGAGGATAGCCATCCTGCGCCAGATTCAGTACGGGTGGCGCAAAATCGATCTTCCCTTCGAACCATGGCTTGACCGTATGTCGATCCGTGGAAATGACATCGATAAGGTGATTCAGTTGTAGCGAGCGCACATGGTTGTCGACAAACTCCTGACTAAGCCGGACGTCGGAGGAGGGGGCAGCCAGATAAAGCATCCCGCTTCCCATGAATGCCGCTGCGCTGATGATCATTACACCAGTTGCGGCCCGGCCAGACCTCCCGCCTTCTTTCCACGAAGGCAGCCAATCCACAAGACGCTGGAAAAGGGACTCGCGCGGATGCAGTTCCTTCTTGATGCGCGCTCGCAGTTCGGCCGGCGCGGTGAACTGGAGCTTGGACGTTTTCAATAACGTACTTACCCGCCGCTGCGAAGCCAGCACACAGTGACACACGGCGCAGCCGGAAAGATGATGCTCGAACTCTACCGTTTCACCAAGGGTGAGCTCGCTGTCGATGTAACCCGGTAGCAGTTCGAACGCTTTCCCGTGATCCATCATGCCTCCTGGCCCATTCCTGCAAGGACCGCGGCAAGCTGTTGACGCCCCCGTCCAAGACGGGACATGACCGTGCCCATTGGAATGCCGACAATGCCCGCAATCTCCTTGTAGGTCATTTCCTCGATCTCCCGCAGCACGATGATCTCCCGATGTTCGAGGCTCAGCATGCTCAGCGCCTTGATGACCTGCTTGCGGTCCTGATCGCGCATGACCCGAACCTCTGGACTTTCGATACCTTCGTCGTCTGGCTCCGATTCATACGCGGCCTCCTCGAATACCTGCGATTCGAAGGCCCGGCTCTTGTTGTGCTGATACCACGTGTAGAACGAATTGCGGACGATGGTCAGCAGCCAGGCGCGCGCATCCGTACCCTGAAAGCTGCCAATGAACCGGAATGCCTTGATGTACGCTTCCTGAACGACATCCTGTGCATCCTGGTCGTTGTGGGTCAGCCACCTTGCGACGCTGTACGCGGAATTCATGTGAGGTATTACCAGGGTTTCAAAGCGCCTGAGAGGAGTCAGATCGTTCATTCCGGACCCGAATTGTCGCTGTGACGCATCCGCGCCCGTCGAGAGGTTTAACCGTCGGCGCACAACTTTTATTCCGCACCTGAGCAAAGCTGGCGTCCAACAGCAATACCGGAGAGCGGGCTGGTTTATTCCAACGACGTACCGCGTTTGGGCGAACGAAGGCGACGCACTCGCCAATAAATTTTTCTCTCGCACCTGTGTCAGCTGTGGGAATAAGCGGTACCTGTTCCCGGTATACCTTGGCGTGGGCAAGCCCGATGACGACTGCAGCGTTTCAGTCCTCTCATCTGAAAGTGAGCGGAGAATCGGACGCCACAGTGTCTGACGTTCTGGGCCATTGGATTGGTCACTTCATCTTATTTAAATCGGAGTCCAAATTGAATAAGCGAACCATGAATGTTTTCCTGATAATTTTTTCTGAATCTGGCGTTGCAATCGACGCGCAGGCTAACGGTCGACCTGCGTCGGACCTGCCAGTTTCTGCACGCTTTGGGAAGGAGTTCTGATCATGAAAAAGCTCGCCCTGCTGGCTTTGGCGCTTTGCGCGCTCGTCAGCTCCAACGTGACTTTTGCGCAGTCCGCGTCCGTGCCGCTCACCCGAGCGCAGGTGCGCGCCGATCTCATCAGGCTCGAACAGGCCGGATACAATCCGTCGGCTGGCGACGACGCGAACTATCCGGACGACATCCAGGCGGCGCAGGCGAAGGCTGCCGCCCAGGACGCTGAACGGCAAGCCGCCGAGCCCCAGCAGCAGAACAGCAACAGCGGCATGGGTGCCGCCATGACAGGCACGAGCGACGCGGGCCACATCAAAAAAGAAAAGACGCCGTCCGATCCGTCGACCTGCGTCGGACCGGTTAGCTTTTGCACTATCTTCTTCGGCTCTTGAGCCAACCGTCACGGTGCATCGCGAGTTTCAAGGTGATCCGGCGCTGCAACGACCCATCGCGCCAGACAATTGATACGCGACACCGCTTGCCCGGATGAACGTTTCCACAAGCACTGCGCCAGCGCCCCGTTAATGCCGGGGCGCTGGCGTTTTGTGACCACGGCTGCGGGCTACTGCCAGGCATGTTCCGCGCGTGGTGCATTTGAGGGAAAATACCAAAATCAAGGCCGGTCTTCGCGACCCGCATATGAACCTCTTCCCACAGTGCCCCGTCGCAAGTGACTACCTGTACATAGAATGCAAGGCTACCTACCAAGTGTCGTGTTGACGGGCGCTGCCGCTCTACTCGAAGCGCTCGGCGTCCGACCCGAGTTGGTGGTGACTCGAGCGGATTTGCCGGAGCTTGCGCTGCGTTCCACTGACGTGCCAATTCGAGGCGCACAGGTACTGCACTTCCTTTCGCTCGCTGCTGAAATCACACAATGCCGGGACTTCGGACTGAGGCTCTCCGAGTACCAGGGCCTGGCGGTCCTGGGGCCCATACTTGTCATGATGCAGGGCATGCGTACCGTTGGCGAGGCCATGGAAACGCTTGCCGAGTTTTATGTGCTCCATACGTCAATGTCATCGGTAAGGGCAGTTCGCGATGAACAAGGAATGGTATTGACTTACGACATTGAGAATGCGGCTGGGTCTGGAGAGGTGCAGGCAATCGAATTGGGGCTTGCCAACGGTGTGCGGTATTTGCGGACGATTTGTGGCACAGACTGGAAGCCAGAAGTCGTGCAGTTTCGTCATGCTGCGCCGGCGGACTGCTCGATGCACTTGCGTACGTTTGGACCATCCCTGAGATTCGACCAGGATAGAAACGCGATTGTTTTGGACCATGACACGATGATGCGCCCGATTACGCAGTTTCGGCGTAACGCACATCGCGTGCTCGAAGCACATTTGCGGCGAGAAAGGGCACAAATCGAGGCGCTCTGGGTTGTGCGCACGCAAGCGGTGATTCGGGCACTTTTGCCGTTCACGGACAGTTCGCTGAATGCGATTGCACGAGCGCTTGCAATATCCCCGCGGACTCTGCAACGCCGCCTCTCGGAAGCCGGAACGAGCTTCGATGAAATTCGGGACGAAGTTCGTGAAGACCTCGCGGTCAAGTATGTGCAGCAATCCAGTCTGCCACTTGCGGAGATATCCGAAATGCTGGGTTATTCCCAGCAGAGTGCCTTTAGCCGTGCATTCAAGCGACTGCGGGGCATGACGCCCCGACAGCTGCTCGCAACGTGCCGCGGGACCGACCGCGAACGCGCCGACGAATAGCGATCCTGGCTGGCAGTTCAAGCTGAGACGAACGCGGGATCCAGGAAGTCAGGATCAGGATACCGATAGAACCCGCGCCCCGTTGACTCACCAAGATTGCCCGTCTCGATGAAATGCGTCTTCACGTATTCCGCAATGCGACGATGAGTGGAATCGCCGGTGCGTTCAGCGAGTGCGCGGGTGACGTTGTACACGGTCGTCATGCCGATTCCGTCGAGAATGCCGAAGGGGCCGATGCAGTCTCCTTTCGCAACCATCCACGCTTTGTCGATCGTCTGTATGTCGGCGACATCGTTGACGAGCAGGCCGAGTGCCGCCAATAGCATCGGAATAAGCATGGTATTCAGCAGGTAACCCGGTTGCTCCTTGCGCAGCGGCAACGGCACCATGCCAATACGGCGGGAAAACTGCACCACGCGCCCAAATACGGCAGGGTCGGTGCCCGCGTGGCCCATGATCTCCGCGATGTTGTGCTTCCAGACGTCGTGGGCGAAATGCAGCGTCAGCAGGCGCTCGGGGCGGTCCGTGACGCTGACAAGCTGGCTCGGCACGAGCGTCGACGAGTTAGTCGCGAAGATGGTGGCGGCCGGCGCGCAGGCAGACAGCGCGCGGTAGAACGACTGTTTGGTCGCGAGATCTTCGGGGATGGCTTCGATGACAAGATCTGCGTGCGCCGCGGCAGAACCAAGATTGATATTGCCCACGATGCGAGCCCGCGCGGCTTCGATTTGTGCGCGTGTGGCGCCGAGCTCCACAGCGTAAATGTGTCCGAGCTGATCAAATCTCGTGTTCGCGCGTTCGAGGCAGCCAGTGTCAACATCGTAGGTAACAACATCGACGCCGGAGAAAGCGCATTGAAAGGCGATCTGCGCGCCGAGTATGCCAGTGCCGGCCACCATGACGCGAGCAATCGGCTGGCTATCGTTCCGGGAGTGAGAAGACATGAATGACAGGTGATGGATGTAACGTATAGAGAGGAGAGCGGCCCCAGTCGTGCGCGATCAGATGGAACGGTGTCGCCCCGATTTGATCAGTGAACGCAAGTGCGTCCGACTCGAGATGAGCCGCGGTGTAGAGCGCAATAGTCGTGGACCTGGCGTTTTCAGCGCGGCCGCGCGGGTCCACTGCGACGGCCCGGTATCCCGCAGCGCCGAGAGCGGCCAGTATGTCGCGCTAGCAGTCGGCAAATTCCGGCCAGTCATGGAGCAGCAGGACGCACTCTCCGCTGCGCGGCCCCGCAGCCAGCGCGGTATCGGCGTGCGGTCCAATGGTCAGCGTCAGGGCTTCAATGGATTCGGCCGGCGCGGAGGGTGCGAGGTGAGCCATCGGCGTAACCTCCGTGAGAAGGCGTGCTGCTCAGCGGCTGCCCTGACAGCCGATCAGGTCAACTTCAGGCAACCCATGGCTCCTGCAATAGGCCTGGTAGCGGTTCAAAGCGGTCCGCCACGTCTCGACGTGCGTGACATTGCCCTGTTCATCCAGGAAGTGGAGTTCTCCGGTCGAGACGACGAGCGCCGTGCCGTTGTCGTCGTCGGAGAGGTTCGTGAACGAGTGCGACGACTCCGAGGGCTCGAACACAAAGTCACCGGCTTCTGCGATCCAGTCGTGCTGGTCATATTTCCAGCGGCCGCTGAGCGTGTAGACCATCACCGTGCCGGTATGCCGGTGGATATGCGCGCCTTCGCCTTTGGCCGCCTTCATAAGCAAGACCACTTCGCCCGTGACAGGGTTGATCCGGAAATACTTGAGGTGAATCTTGTCGTTGATCGGAGCAAAGGGGAGCCACGGCGTGGATTGTCCGCCGATATGCACCGTGTCAATTGCGGAAACATCATTGAGGGCTTGTGCGACTTCTGCGTTCATGGAAAGTGTCTCCAGTGGGGATGAGGAACAGGATTGGCATCGAGACAAGCCGATGTGCAATCTCTGGTGTCTATTCCATCGCAGTTTCGCCGCCGGAACTTGACCGGCGCCGCCCAAATTTGTACTTTACGCGCCAGTTTTTCCGCTGGCTGGAAGACCGGCAAAGAGGACGCCAGCCAAAGATCGTGTCGGCTGGCCTTCAAGGCATGCATGTGAAGAATCCGCTCGAAAAGGATTCCTGTTTATAACGTGGGCGTGATTCGATGAATCGACTGCTGCTGCACAAGTGATGGTCGTTTTCCTGTACGGATGGGGAATAACCGACGCCTGCCCGCGGTATGACAGGAAAGGCACCTAAACAGGAGATCAAAATGGACATCATCGACATGGCCCGCGCGTCGGGATTGACCGTCATCCTCGATGGCAGGATTGGCCGCGAGGAATACCAGAGCGTATGCGGTTCGGTATCGGCTTTACAGCGATTCGCGGAATCACTGCATCGATGCACGGCGCGTCAGCATGAGAGTGCCGCGCACCGGTCATCGGCGGCCAGCGTGTTTGGCCGGTTACGTCGGCGCATCAGCAGACTGGCGATAATAGCGGGCGCCACGGCGAAGCCTGCCCGACGCATGGCGCGCGTAGGGCATGGCAGGCTCAAGTTGGGAAGCCTCGGGGTAAGGCCGCAGCAGCGTGAGAAATCGAATATTAAAACAGGTGTCGAATGCCAACATCGGCGCCGAACTGTGACCCTGTTACGCCAAAGAGCGCCCCGTTGATTGCTAATCCTGTATTCATGCGCCCGTGATTGTTAGCGTAAGCGACCTGCGTATAAAGAGTTGTGCGCCTGGAGAGAGAGTAGTCAACGCCGAGCGAGCCGAGGATTGAATGATTGCTTGAGTCATTGCCGTCGCGGGTATACCAGGCACCCCCGTCGATGGAGAGGGAGGGCGTGAGCGTATACGCAAGGCCGCCGGCGATCACTCGGTTGTCGAAGGAGCCAGCGACTTTGTAGAGCGTGTAGGAGGCTTTGATAGACAGGCGGTCGAAGTAATAAGTTGCTCCGATGTTCCGGCCGACGAAAGCGACGGTACTTGGGTTCGGTATGGTGGCTGCGGTCCCGCCTGAGTTGCCGTTATACATCGCGGCGCTGAGCAGCAAGCCGCTAGCATGCCAGGAAAGCCCGAAGGAATACTGCTGACCTGCCTTGAAGTCGCCAGGAGAGCCACCAAAGGCGTACATGGCACGGCCCTGGACGCCCGCAATCTCGGGTGACGCGTACATGATTGAATTGGCGTTGAAGAGGCCAGTAACGACGACGTTGTCAACGTAGTTGACGAGTCCGCTGCCAAAATATTTGAAGTCCCGTGGATCGGTCGCAAAGATCGAAAGCAGGAACGGAGAGTATTGAAGACCGGCGGTGACTGTGCCGAAGCCGCCGACCAGGCCAACCCACGCCTGGCGGCCGAAGAACTCGCCGTTAGAGTCACCCAGTCCACCGTTGGCAATATCGATGCCGCTTTCGAGGTTGAAAATGGCTGCGAGCCCGCCACCAAGATTTTCAGTCCCTTTTACGCCAAAGCGCGTCGCGCTTTCGCCGCCGCTCTGAAGGGAAAACTGATGACCTTCACTGGCACCCGTGGCGAGATTGAAGGTCTTGTTCGTGTAGAGAATCTGGGCGTCGGCAATGCCGTACAGCGTGACGCTACTTTGGGCATGTGCAACAGATACAGCGGCGAGTGCGCAGGTGCTGATGGCGGCGCTTCGAATGGCACGCCAGGTTGGATTGCACTTCGTCATGCGGGTGTCTCCTTGAATGGCTATGCGGTCTCCTCCCTGTATTTACGCGCATTACACACATCGAAACTTGACCTACGCCGCCTGAATTTGTACATTTCCCGCCAATTCAAACTCAGCGCGGTGTCGCAATGACAACAACATGTGCGTTGCCGTGCCTGGCGAGCAACTCCCTGCACGAATGCCTTTGTGTGATTGAATTACTAAGGATAACGACATGAACCGCGTCCAGAAATGTGCCCCCGCGATCTGCAAAATTTGAAAACGGTTGCGCGCCCAGCAGCGTTAGCGGTGCGCGTGAGCGTGTTCAGATACTCGACAATGCGGGGCGCGGCTTCGGTTGCATGGCCGGAAAAACGATCGCCAGAAAAGACCTCTATGTATCCGGCAATTCCCCGCATGTCACCGTCGAGCGGAAGCGCGAACTCGGCGAAATGAATGAATTCAATTGCCCGTGGCCGAACGCAACCGACGACACAGGTCGCGTCAACGTTTCTCAGGTGACATAAAGCAATACCCCGCCAGGCATCCCCCAAACCAACCTCGCTGCAGCCTGGACTCGGAGATATGAAGGTTATCTTTGCAGTTTACCTTCATATCTCCTAGAATGCGGGGATGACCGATCGCGCCAAAACTCCCCCTCCCGACCTCGCCGCGTCGCTTGCCGGCGACCTGCGCGCCCTCGTCGGGCAACTGCGCCGCCGTTTTCGCGAGCAGGCGATCCTCGGCGAATTCACGCCGTCGCAGATGGCCGTGCTGCTGCGGCTCGAACGCGAAGGGCCGGCCACGGTGTCGAGCCTCGCGCGCGCGGAGGGTATGCGCCCGCAGTCGATGGGCACACTCATCGCGCCGCTCGAGGCGGCGGGGCATATCAGCGGCGCACCGGACCCCAACGACGGGCGCCAAACGCTCTGGTCGCTCACCCACGCCTTTCGCGAGTGGCTCAAAGAAGGGCGGGCCGCGCGCCAGGACTGGCTCTCGCGCAGGATCGACACGCGCCTTTCCGGCACCGAGCAACAGCAGCTAGCCGCCGCAGTCGACCTGCTCAAGCGGCTCGTGGCCGACTAAGGCGAGGGGCTCACATGGGCGCTCCTGCTTCGGGGTTCTTTCGCTCGCTCAAGAGTTACAACTATCGCGTGTGGTCGGCGGGTGCGCTCGTCTCGAACGTCGGCACGTGGATGCAGCGCACGGCGCAAGACTGGCTCGTGCTCACCGGCCTCACACATCACAGCGCGGCGGCGGTGGGCATCGTGATGGGCTTGCAGTTCGGCCCGCAAATGCTGTTCATGCCGTGGTCGGGCTTCGCCGCCGACCACTTCGACCAGCGCAAGCTGCTGATGCTCACGCAGGCGTTGCTAGGCGCTTTGGCCATTGCACTAGGCGTGCTCACGGTCACGGGGCTCGTGCAGCTCTGGCAGGTTTATGTGTTCGCGTTCCTGTTCGGCTGCACAACGGCATTCGATTCGCCGGTGCGGCAAACCTTCGTCTCGGAACTGGTCGGTGACGCCGATCTCTCCAACGCCGTTGCGCTCAATTCCACCTCGTTCAACGCCGCGCGCATGATCGGGCCGGCGGTGGCGGGGCTCGTCATCGCATCGGTGGGCGTGGGCTGGGCCTTCCTGCTCAACGGCCTTTCGTTCGTCGCCGTGCTGATCTCGCTGACGCGCTTGCGCGTGGACGAACTGCGTTCAGCGAAGCGCAAGCAGCCCGCGAAGGGCGGGATTGCCGCGGGATTCCGTTACGTGTGGGCGCGCCCCGACCTGCGGGCGATCCTCGTCATGCTGTTTCTGATCGGCACCTTCGGGCTGAATTTTCCGATCTTCATCTCGACGATGGCCGTGAACGTCTTCCACGCCGACGCGGGACGCTACGGACTCCTTTCTTCCCTGATGGCGGTGGGCACCATGAGCGGCGCGTTCTTCGGCGCGGGCCGCAGCCAGCCGCGTTTCGTCTCGCTGTTGTTCGCGGCGGCGGCGTTCGGGGTGGGCTGTGTGCTGGCATCTGTTGCGCCCGGGTACTGGTGGTTCGGCGGCGCGCTCGTCATGATCGGCATCGCGGCGCTCACGTTCACGACCGAAACCAACAGCCTCATGCAGCTTTCCACGGAACCTGGCATGCGCGGCCGCGTGCTGGCGATCCGCCTGGCCGTGGCGCTCGGTGGCACGCCCATCGGCGCGCCGATCGTGGGATGGATCGCCGACCACTGGGGGCCGCGCTGGGCCTTGCTGGTGGGCGCGGCTTCCGGCTTCGCGGCCGCTATTGTCGCGGCCCGCGCGCTGGCGCGGCGGGCCCACGAGCAGCCATAACGCGCCGCCGCTTCAGGCGGCCTTCAATTCCACGCGCTTGATGTCCTTCACGATCACGAGATAGCTAATCACCGTGACGAGCGCGTTCACGCCGACAAAGGCGAGCGCGCCGTTGAACGAACCGGTTTCGGCCAGCACATAGCCGATCACGATCGGCGTGACGATGCCGGCCACATTGCCGAACATGTTGAAGATCGAGCCCGAGAGGCCGATGGCTTCGCGCGGTGCGGTATCGGCGATCACGGCCCAGCCGAGTGCACCCAGCCCCTTGCCGAAGAATGCGAGCGACATGAGCGCGACCACGATCCAGTCGCTGTTCACGTAGTTGCAGCCGACGATACAGCACGAGAGCATCATGCCGCCGACGATCGGCGCCTTGCGCGCCACAGTGAGCGAGCGGCCCGAGCGAATCAAAGCGTCCGACGCCACACCGCCCAGCACGCCGCCGAGGAACCCGCAGATGGCGGGCAGCGAAGCAACGAGCCCCGCCTTCAGGATGGTCATGTGGCGCGCCTGCACGAGGTAGATCGGGAACCACGTGAGGAAAAAGTACGTGAGCACGTTGATGCAGTACTGCGCGAGGTAGATGCCGAGCAGCATGCGATTGCCGAGCAGCTGGCGGATGACCGCCCAGTTCGCGCCCTTGCGTGCCTTGCGTTCCGCGCGCGCCGTGCGTTGATGCCCGTTCACGATGCCGCCGCCCGCCTCGATGTATTCGAGTTCCTGCTGGTTCACGCCCGGATGATCGGCCGGGTTCTTCATGAACCTGATCCACGCAAAGGCGAGCACGAGGCCGCCCACGCCCATCACGATATACACGTGATGCCAGCCATACGCGTGCGTGAGCCACGCCATGAGCGGCGTGAACACCACGGCCGCGAAATACTGCGCCGAATTGAAGATGGCCGAGGCCGTGCCGCGCTCCTTCGCCGGGAACCAGCTCGCCACCACTTTCGCATTGGCGGGGAAGGCGGGCGCTTCGGCCGCGCCCATCGCGAAGCGCAGGGCGAAGAGGCCTGCGATCGCGGCGCCCGCGCTGCCGAGCAGGCCAATCGAGCTTTGCAGCAGCGTGAAGAGCGACCACAGGAAGATGCTGCCCGCGTACACGCGGCGCGCGCCGAAGCGGTCGAGCACCCAGCCCGCGGGCACCTGCGCGAGCACATACGCCCAGCTGAACGCCGAGAAGATGTAGCCCATGTGGATGGCGTCGAGACCGAACTCGGCGCGCATGGCCGAACCCGTGACCGAGAGCGTGGCGCGGTCAGCGTAGTTGAGCGTGGTGATGATGAAGATCAGCGAGAGGATCAGGTAGCGCACCCTGGTGCGCCTGGCGACATCGGACTGCGTGGCGGTGCGGCTCAACGACATGTGGATCGACCTCTATCGTGCGCGGGACCCGGGCCGCGCAACGTGAGCGAGGCGGCGGCCCGAATCTGCTGTCTCCTGACGGCGCGCCTCATGCGCGCCGCATCTACTTATGCAGGAACGCGCTGAACTTACGTCAAGCGCGTTCCGGGTGCGGACCTGCTCCGCGGCCTGTTCAGCCAGTTGTCAGCAAGTTGTTTGACATGAAGGCTGGTTGTCAGAGCCAATCGTACATTGCCCAGGAAGCCGAGGCAACCGAACTGTGTGCCTCTTCAGTGGGTCTCAGGGTAAACTCGAATTTCAGGATAAGCGCGTGATGATGGGATGATATGCCCAAGTTGTTGGACAACATGGCGGGCACACCCTCAAGACTCCGGCGTTTGAGCCGTAAAGAAGAACACCATGGAAACCGGGGATTGAAGCAACATGCGCAACACGACGGTACGAGCCAGCCTCCTTGCAGTGCTGGTGATCTTTGGCGTGATGATCCTGATCGGCGGCTTCGCGGGCGTGTTTTCGCTGCGGGAGTCGAACGCCAGCGCCCAGCGCCTGCACGAAATCGCGCGCCAGACCATTCTGGTCAACGACGCCTACAAAGACACCACGCGCACGCGCTCGGCGCTCGTGCGCGGCTATAGCGCGCTCAAGGAACGCAACGACACGGCCACGCGCGACTCCGCGCTGACCAGCGCTGCCAAAAGCTTCGAGCTTTCGGTGAGCGAAACGCAGGCCTTCGCCAACGCCCCGGCGTTCGACGGCATGGACGCGGACCTCAAGCGTCAGTTGCTCGACTCCGCCGCACAGCTTTCCAACACGCTCACGCGCGCGACCGCCGCGCTGCGCAACGGCGACACAGCGGCCTATGTGGCGGTCAACGACACCGACATCACCGCAGCGGGCGCGGCCTATTCCGTGAACGTGGAGAAGTTCCAGAAGCTCGCCAACGCGCTTGCCGAGGCAACGCTCGAAGACGGCAACGCGCGTTACGCGTGGATCGTGAGTCTCGTGGGCGTCGGTGTGGCGATCGCGCTGGCGCTCGTCGTCGTGACGCATTTCGCGTTGCAGCGCATCGTGTCGCGCCCGCTCGCCGAAGCGGCGGCGGTGCTCGACCGCATCGCGTCGAACGATCTCACGGTGCGCGTGCCCGAAGCGGGCCGCAACGAAATTGGCCTGCTGTTCGCGGCAATGCGCCGGATGCAGGCAGGGCTTTCGCGCACCGTGGCCGGCGTGCGCGACAGTTGCGACGCGATCCACACGGCCGCGCGTGAAATCGCGGCGGGCAACCTCGATCTGTCGAGCCGCACGGAAGAGCAATCCGCCTCGCTCGAAGAAACGGCTGCGAGCATGGAGGAACTCACCTCCACCGTGAAGCAGAACTCGTCGAACGCATCCGAGGCCAGCACGCTCGCAACGGGCGCGGCCGATCTTGCGCAGCGCGGCGGCGACGTGGTGGGGCGCGCCGTGCAGACCATGCAGGACATCAGCGCCAGTTCGCAGAAGATTGCCGAGATCACCGGGCTGATCGACAGCATCGCGTTCCAGACCAATATTCTCGCGCTCAACGCCGCCGTGGAATCGGCGCGCGCGGGCGAGCAGGGGCGCGGCTTCGCCGTGGTCGCGGGCGAGGTGCGCACGCTCGCGCAACGCAGCGCGGGCGCCGCCCGCGAGATCAAGGAACTGATCGGCGCCTCGATGGAAGACGTGCGCAATGGCAACGCGCTCGTCGCGCAGGCAGGCGAGACGATGAACGAGATCGTGAACTCGGTGCGCAACGTCGCCACCATCATGGCCGAGATCACCACGGCCACCGCCGAGCAGAGCACGGGTATCCAGCAGGTCGGCATGGCGGTGAGCCAGATGGATCAGGTCACGCAGCAAAACGCCGCGCTCGTGGAGCAGGCGGCCGCCGCGGCGAGCGCGCTGGAGCACCAGGCGCAATCGATGAAGGAAGCGGTTTCGGTGTTTCGCGTTGGCGCGCTTGCGTGAAGGCAGGCGAGTGCGAAGCTGATTAATAGAACTAACAAACGGAAAAAGAGTTGATGAAGAAGAACGCAATCTTGCGCGGCGTGGTGGGTGCTGTTTTCGGGCTCGCGGCATCGGTGGCCGTGCACGCGGCTAACTACGTGTACGTGTCGAATGCCGATAGCCAGGACATTTCGGTGTTTCGCCTCAATGCACAAAGCGGCGCGCTGGCCGCGGTCGAAACCGTGCCGGTGGGCGGCACGGTCATGCCGATGGCGTTCTCGCCCGATCATCATCGCCTGTATGCGGCGCTGCGCTCGAAGCCGTATCGCGTGGTGAGCTTCGCGGTGAATCCGCTCGATGGCCGCCTCGTCGAACTCGGCCGCTCGCCGCTCGCGGAGAGCATGGCCTATGTGTCCACCGACGGCACGGGCCGTTATCTGCTTTCCGCTTCGTACGGCGGCAATCTGCTGGCGGTGAACCGCATCGCCGAAAACGGCGTGGCGGGCGACGTGCTGCAAACCGTGAAGACGGGCCCGATGGCGCACATCATTCGCACCTCGCCGGACAACCGTTATGCGTTCGCCTCGGTGCTCGGCGCCGACGCATGGCTGCGCCTGAAGTTCGACGCCGCGACGGGCGCGCTCACCGAAGACGCGCAGCCCGCCTACTCGCTGCCCAAGGATTCCGGCCCGCGCCACTTCCAGTTTTCGCCGGACCAGCGTTTCGTCTATCTGATCGATGAGCTCGACGGCAAACTGCACGTGCTCGCGTTCAACGCGGCGAACAATACGGTCAAGCCGATCCAGACGATCTCGATCCTGCCCGCCGACTTTTCCGGCGACAAGCCGTGGGGCGCCGACGTGCACCTCACGCCCGACGGCCGCCACCTGTATATCTCGGAGCGCACGTCGAGCACGCTGGGCGCGTATCGCGTGAACAAGGAAACGGGCAAGCTCACGCGCATTGGCACGTATGCCACGGAAAAGCAGCCGCGCGGCTTCAATATCGATCCTTCGGGCCAATACCTCTTTGCCGTGGGCCAGCTCTCGCCCACGCTGAGCGCTTACCGTATCGATGCGAAGAGCGGCGCGCTGCACGAGCTTGGCAAGTACCCGGTGGGCAAGGGCGCGAACTGGGTCGAAGTGGTGGACTTCGACGGTTCGAACGAGTAAGGCATAAGGGGCGGCTTCGGCCGCCTTATTGTTGATGGTTCTCAGTCGCGAAGGTCATTGCCTTCGCTTCGCGCGTGTCTGCGTGCGCTGCGTCGAGACCTTCGATCGAGCGCAGCCGCGCGGGCGCGGAGAACGCGATGATCGCGAGTTGCATGGCGAATCCGCACGCCGCGCCCACGAGGCAACTGGCCATGCCAAGCCGCGTGCTCAGGAACGCGCCGAGCAGGGCGCCAAGCGGGCGCGCGCCGAATGTCGCCGTCATGATGACCGACGAGACGCGCGCGATCAGATCGCGCGGCGTGACGACTTGGCGCAACGCCGTCGTCGAGATGGTCCAGACGATCGGCCCGAAGCCAAACAGAAAGAAAGCCAGAAACACGGTGGCGCGCGAATGCGTGAGCGCGGTGCTTGCCATGAGCAGCGAGGCAAGCGCGGCGCTCAGCGGGCCGAGCAGAATTTGCCGTCCGAAGACGAGACGCTTTGCGATGAGCTTGTAGAGAAACGCGCCGCCCACCATGCCGAAGCCGTACACGCCAAGCGCAACACCCACGGCCGATGGCGCGAACGCGAGCCGGTGTATCGCGTACCAGGCGAACACGGCGAGCAACAGATACCACGACGTATTGAAGACGAAGGCCGTCGCCACGATCGGCCGCAGATGCGTGCTGCGCGCGATGAACCGCACGCCGTCGAATAACTCGTGTGTGAGCGCGCGTCGCGAACGCGGGCGCGGCGCCTCGGTGGGCAGGCGCACGAGAAACCATGCGCTGGCGAGCGACAGCGCGAACGCCGCGAGAAACGCGAACACGCCCGACGCCCAGCCCGCAAAGATACCGCCCACGGCTGGCCCCGCCGTATAGGCGATGCTGCGCGCGATCTCGAGCCGCCGGTTGGCGGTGAGCAGGTCGCCCGTTTCGACCATGGCTGCGACGAGCGAGGGCGCGCTCACGCTGAACACGACGGTGCCCGTCGCGATGGCGAAGCCCAGTGTGCCGAGCGTGTAGAGCGAAAGCACGCGCGCATGGAACAACGCGAACAGCACGAAAAGGGCGGCGGCGCGCAGCAGTTCGCTTGCGATCATGAGCGGCTTGCGCCGGCTGCGATCGGCAACGAGGCCGGCGGGCAGCGAGAGCAGCAGGAACGGCAGCGTATTGATGGCCTGCAGCGAGGCGCTTTGCTGTGCGGAAGCGCCTAGCGCCACCACGGCGACGATGGGGATGACCGCAATGGCCATCTGCTCGCTGAATTGCGCTGCGAGACTCGCATGCGAAAGATTGACGACGACGTGCTGTGAGGTGGCGTTTTCCGGCGTGCTGCCCATCGTAGATGTCCCGAAGATCGATCCGTTATCGGCTGGATGCGGTGGTTTGAACTTCGGGATCGAGTCTACGTAGGGCGGTTGGCTGGGGATATCCGGATCTTGTGCTGAAATTCGATGCGCGCAGGTCACTCCGCCTCAATGCGGTCCGCGTCACGCGCATTGCTGTTCATCTGCGCATGCTTTGCAGATTCGCCGCGCGACATATCCACATCGCGAACCGCACGGCTGCCCGCAAAGCACACCGCGAGCGTAGCGAGCACCAGCACGCCAAGCGCTAGCTGCAACCCGACGAGCCCCGCGCCAAAGCCGATGATCGGCGGCCCCACGAGAAAGCCCGCGTACCCGGCGGTGGCCGCCATCGAAACACCGGTAACGGGCGGATCGGTGGTGCGCCCGGCGGCGCTGAAAATCACCGGCACCACATTGGCGAGCCCAATGCCGACGCAGATGAACCCCACAACCGCCGTAGCGAGCGCAGGCGCGGCGAGCACAGCCGCGAGTCCCGCAGCCGAGAGCAGGCCGCCCAGCGCGACCACGCGCACCGCGCCGAGGCGCCGCACGAACGCGTCGCCCACCATGCGGCAGGCCGCCATGGCGAACGCGAACGCTGTATAGCCAATGCCCGCGCTATCGGCATGAGCGGGCAAGGCAGAACGCAGGTACACGGCGCTCCAGTCGGCGATAGCGCCCTCGGTCACCATGCAAAGGAACGCCAGCGCGGCGAGCTTCACGACGCTCCCCTGCGGCAGCGCGAAGCCGCTGCCGGACGCAGCCTTGGGGCGCGTGCCCACGTCGCGCAGCGAGAACAGCGCCGCGCCGACGATCAGCACGGCGATGGGAATAGCGGGCAGCGCGAGACCGCTTAGGACGCCGAAGCCTGCCTTCTGCAGCACCGTGCCCACTGCCGCGCCCGCCAGACCGCCCGCGCTCCACGCAGCATGGAACGACGACATGATCGGTGCGCTCCACACTTTTTCGATAGCGCTGGCGTGGCCGTTCATGGAAACGTCGAGTGCGCCATTGAGCGCGCCGAGCAGCAGCAACGCGGCGCACAGCAGCGGCGCATTGGGCGCGAGCGCGGGTAGCGGGAACGCGGCGACGAACAGCACGCCGAGCAGGGCGGTCGCGCGGCCGCTGCCGAACTTCGGCGCGAGCCGCCCCGCAAGCGGCATGGCGACGATCGCGCCCAGCGCGAACGCGAAGAGCGCGACGCCGAGCAGCGAGTCGCCAAGGAACAACTTGTCCTTCACGCGCGGCACCTCGACGGCCCACGCGCCAATGCCGAAGCCGTTCGCCAAAAAGACGGCGGTGGTGGCGTAACGTTCGCGCAGCGGTCTCATCGCGCCACCGTCACGTCGCCGCATGCGGCTTTTAGCTGCTTCAGATGGAGTTTCGGCACATCGGCATCGACGACCAGATAGTCGAGCGAAGCACAGGGCGCGATGACGAACGGCGCCGACGTCATCAGCTTTTCGGTGGTGACCGCCGCCGCGATCTGGCCGCTTGCCGCGACCATGGCGCGCTTCATTTCGGCATCCTCTGCATCGAATGCGGCGACGCCTTCCTGAGGGTCGAGCGCGCATGCGCCGAGAAAGCAGAGATCGGCCTTGATTCTCTGAACTTGCACGAGGGCCGCCGCTCCCAGCGCGCCCGCGGCCTGCGCGCTCACGCGCCCGCCGATCAGGATGACCTCGATGCCCGGGCGCTCGAGCAGGCGCACGCAGGCCTGCGGCGAAGTCGTGATGACCGTGAGGCCGGCATTTTCGGGCAGCGCCGCCGCGATCTCGACGTTGGTCGAGCCTGCGTCGAGCAGAATCACCTGGTTGGGCTTGACGAGCGCGGCGGCGGCGCGCGCAAGGCGCGCCTTGGCCGGCAACTGCTCGCGCATGCGCATGAAGGCGGGCTTGTTGGAGGGTGAGGTGAGCAGCGCCCCGCCGTACACGCGCTTGCAGTGTCCCGCCTCGGCCAGATCGCGCAAATGGCGCCGGATCGTGTGCTCAGAGGTGTCGAGTTGCGCGGCGAGTTCGGCGGCCAGCACGCGGCCCTCGGCGCGCAGTTTTTCGAGGATCAGGCGCTCGCGCTCGTCGGGGAGCAGGCTTTCAATGGCCGCCTGGCGAGTTCGTTGCATAGGGTTCGGCTCCCGTTTGTGTGTCGGCTTGCTCGCTTTTGCCCTTTTTAATCGAGCAAAAACGAGCATAAAATATCGTAAACGGACAAGACGTGCAACAGGCGGCGCAGTGTGCGCGGTGCGGCTGTTTCAGGGGAGCGAATAGCGCGAATACGTTTCGATTGGCACGAGCGCCTGCGCAGGGGGCGTGCCGCCCGCCACCGCCTGGCGCATCTGTTCGACGGCTGTGCGCAGCAGCAAACGCAAATCTTGCGAGAGCAGATAGTCGATCACGTCTGCGCGCAACAGCGGCTCCGTCACGGCGTTCACCTCATGCGTGACATAGAGCGTGCGGCCCGCAAGTCCGCGCTCGCGCAGCGCCGCCGCGAGTCCTTCGTTGCCGCCCGCCACGTTATAGATGCCGTCGAGCGCGCCGTGCATTTCCATGCAGCGCCGCGTGGCGTCGTAGGTCGCCGCGCCCGAGTCGGCGCCCTTGATCACTTCGACGACATTCACGTGGGGAAAGCGCTGGCGCAACAGCGAGCGAAAGCCGATCTCGCGGTCTTCGTGACAGGTGTACGAGAACGTCGCGACCACAACGGCCACGGAAGGCGAGGGCCGCCCTTCCAGGTGGCGGCCAACGAGGAACGCAGCCGACTGGCCCGCGGCGCGGTTGTTCACGCCCACGTAGGTGTGGCGCGCGTCGGCATCCACGTCGGTGATGAGCGTCACCACGCCAAGGCCCCGCGCCATACATGCGCGCAACGCCGACGTAATGGGCGGCGTGTTCGTGCAGATGATGCCGATGGCGTCCGCCCCTTGCCCGGCTTCACGCACACGCAGCGCGACGTCCTCGTCGCTGGCGCCTACGCAGTTGACCACGTCGAGCGTGACACCCGCAGCGGCGAACTCGGCTTCGAGGCTCGCGGCCGTGCGCGTGAGCTCTGCGGTGAACGCGTCGCCGGCCTGCAGGAGCAGGCGCACGCGCAGCGCGTCGGGCCCTGCACGCGAGGCCACGGGCAACGCCCGATCGTCACCCGCGCCCAGTTGCCTGAGTGCCGCTTCCACAGCGCTGCGCGTACGCGGGTGCACGCCGGGCCGGTCGTTGAGCGCCCGGTCGATGGTCGCGCGGCTCAGTTGCGTGAGTTCCATCAACTGCTTCAGCGTGGGGCGGGTTTTCATCGGATCTCGGCGGCGGGTGAGCATGACCGCATTTTGCCTCAAAATGAGTCATTAGATGCGATATTTTAATTATATCTCCACGTGGAGAACGTTTTCACGCGCTGGCGTTTTAGGTGAATACCCTTTAATGCTCAAAATGAGTCATTTTAACCTTTGACGATGGCTCATTTAGAGCCTGTAATTCGCCTCAGCGATGACCGAATTCAAAGCGGCTCATCAGCGTTCAACGTCATGCACGGGAGTTCGATTCATGTCCGCACAGCAAGGCTCGCCACAGGTCATCACGATGGACGACTGGTACCGTTGTCCGCTGGACCGCAAGGTACTCAAGGAGGTCACGCGGCGCAACGACAGGGTTGCCCTGATGTATTTCGGCGGCTTCATGGCGCTCGTGCTCGCCACCGGCGCGCTCGCCTGGTTTTCCTTGGGTACGCTCTGGTGCATTCCGGCCTTGCTGCTTTACGGCACGTTCTACGCGTTCGCCGAGGCGATGGAACACGAGTTGCGTCATCGCACGCCGTTCAGGAGCGAGTGGCTCAACGAGAGTGTGCACTGGGTCATCTGCTTCATGACGTGGCGCGAGCAGATCTATAGCCGCTGGTCGCATGCGCAGCATCACACCTATACGCACCTCACGGCCACGGTGCCCGCCGACGCTGAAATTGCCGTCAAGCGCCCGCCCAATTACCTCAAGCTCGCCACCGATTTCCTGCGTATTTCGCACGGCATCCATCATCTCGGCAACATCGTGTTGCACAGCCTCGGCATCGTCACGAGGAGCGCGAAGGCCGTGGTGCCCGTGGTCGAATATCGGGCGATGCGCCGCAATTCGCGGGTCATGCTCGCGCTCTACGTGGGCGTTGGCGTGTGGGCTTTTGTTGCGCATAGCGGGCTGCCGGTGGTGTTCCTGCTTTTGCCTCGCGCATACGGCGCCTGGTTGCACGAACTGCTGGCCATTACGCAGCACACCGGGCTGCGCGAGAACGAACTCGATCACCGCTTTTCCACCCGCACGCTGCGGCTGAACCCCGTGCTGCAGTTCCTCTACTGGAACATGAACTATCACGTCGAACACCATATGTTCCCCAACGTGCCGTTTCATGCGCTGCCTAAATTGCGCAAGGCGATCGAGGCTGACTTGCCGCCCGCCTATGACGGTGTGTTCGATGCTTGGGCCGAGATCCTGCACGTATTGCGCATGCAGCGCCACGATCCGGACTACATGATCACGCCGCAGGTGCCCGGCAAGACGGCGGGCGTGATGCGTGAGGACGCGGTTTCAAAGGCTTTTGCCGCCGATACGCAATGACGCTTCGGTTACCCGCTAACAGATGGTGGAGACGACGATGAACATTCTTCAATGGCACGAAGTGTGCGCGAGCGACGAACTCGAAGAAGAGGACGTGATGGAGTTCGAGCACGAAGGCGAGCTTTACGCGATCTATCACACGCCCACGGGTTACTACGCTTCCGCAGGGGTCTGCACGCACGAAACGGCGCGTCTCGCGCAAGGTCTCGTGTTCGGCGACATCATCGAATGTCCGATGCATATGGGGCGCTTCCATATTCCCTCGGGCGCGGCCAAGGGAGCGCCGGTCTGCGTGAATCTCGCAACACATCCGGTGAAGGTCGAGGGCGGCACGATTTATCTCGGACTCGCCGCAGAATGATTCGGCATACGAATCGATGATTCAGCACGATAACGACGAAACTTAGGAGACAGCCGTGAATGTTCCTTTCCTGAAGGTGTTGCCGCTGGCGGCTACGTTGTTTGCACTCGCGCTGAGCCCTGCGGCGCACGCGGACCCCGTCGCCCATTTCGACTTCATTTCGCACGCGCCCGATTCGGATGCATGGTGGAACACCGTCAAGAACGGCATCAAGCAGGCCGATGAAGACTTCAATGTTCAGACCGACTACCGTAATCCGCCCAATGGCGATATTGCCGATATGGTGCAGCTCGTGAATCAGGCGGCGGCGCGCAATTACGACGGCGTGGTCACGACCATAGCGGATTTCGATCTGCTCAAGGGCGCCGTGTCGCGCCTGAAGTCGAAGAACATTCCCTTTATCACCGCGAATACGGGCACGGAGCAGCAGAGCGCCGAGCTTGGCGCGCTCATGCACGTGGGCCAGCCCGAATATCTCGCAGGCAAGGAAGCGGGGCTGCGCGCGAAAGCAGACGGCGTGAAGACCTTCCTGTGCGTGAACCACTACGCGACGAACCCGCTCTCGTTCGAACGCTGCCGAGGCTTTGCCGACGCGATCGGCGCAAACATGAAAACTTCGGTGCTCGATGCAGGCACGGACCCCACAGGCATAGAATCGAAGGTGAGCGCGTATCTGCGCAACCACCCGAACACGCAGGCCGTGCTCACGCTCGGCCCGACCTCGGCCGATCCGACGATACGCGCGGTGAAGAGTCTCGGCCTTGCGGGCAAGATCTGGTTTGCGACCTTCGATATCGACACGGACGTCGCAAAGGGCATCAAGGACGGCACGATCAAGTTCTGCACCGATCAGCAGCCGTATTTGCAGGGTTATATCCCGGTTGCGCTGCTGGCGATCATGCACCAGAACCACAGCAACGACGTGCTGCAGGCGCGCACCGTGCTCGAGCAGAACCCGAAATTCCAGCAGCGCCTGAAGGACTATGGGCTCAAGCCCGTGTATGAGGCGCGCAATATCAGCTCCGGGCCGGGCTTCATCACGCCGCAGAATATCCAGCAGGTGTCTGCGCTCGCGGGGCAGTATCGTTGAGCGCGCAAGGAGTCGAGATGAGTGCGGACGATGCCATGGTGGTGATCGGCGGCGGGCAGTGCGGCGCACGTGCCGTGCAAGTTTTGCGCGAAGGCGGCTGGGAAGGCGCGATTACGCTGATCGCCGATGAAGCCGCACAACCGTACGAGCGGCCGCCGCTTTCGAAGGCGGTGCTGGTGGGCGAGCGCACGCCGGAGCAGGGCGCGATACATCGCGAGACGTTTTATCGCGAGCAGCGCGTCGATCTGCGCAGCGGCTGCGCCGCGCGCGCGATCGACTGCGCCGCGCAGACGGTTACGCTCGCGCATGGCGAAACGCTTTCCTACCATCGCCTGCTGATCGCGACCGGCGCGGAGCCTCGCCGCATGAGCGTGCCCGGCGCAGACCTCGCGGGCGTGCATGTGTTGCGCAATGCCGGGGAGGCGCTCGCAATCGCAGCCGAGCTTGGGTCCGGACGGCGCATTGCGGTGATTGGCGCGGGCTTCATCGGACTTGAAGTCGCGGCCTCGGCCAGACAGCGCGGTTGCGAAGTCACCGTGTTTGAAGCGGCGCCGCGCGCGTTGATGCGCGCGGTGCCCGCGGAAGTGGCGCAGTGCCTCGTGGACCTGCATCGCGAACGAGGCGTGGACGTGCGTTTTGACGTGCAGGTGCGGCGCTTCGAGGGCGAAGGGCGCGTCAATGGCGTCGTGCTCGGCGATGGCACGGTCGTGCCTTGCGACGCAGCCGTGGTCGGCATTGGCGTGGCGCCGCGCGTGGCGCTGGCGCAGGAAGCAGGCCTCGCGATCGACAACGGCATTGCCGTCGATCCCATGCTGAGTACGAGCGACCCGCATATCTACGCAGCGGGCGACGTGTGCTCGTTCGTGCATCCGCTGTACGGGCGTCGCATTCGCCTTGAATGCTGGCGCAACGCAGAAGATCAGGCGCGCGTGGCAGCGCTCAACATGCTCGGCCACGACGAGGCATACAGCGCCGTGCCGTGGTTCTGGTCCGATCAATACGACACGACGATCCAGATTGCAGGCTTGCCCGGGTTCGGCTCGACCCGGGCTGTGCGTGAAACGGGGCCGGCATCGAAGGTCTTTTTCGCGTTCGACGACGCGGGCTGGCTGGTGGGCGCGAGCGGCGTAGGGCAAACGGGAGAAATCGCCCGTGACGTGCGCATTGCGCAGGAACTCATTGCACGCCGTGTGCGGATCGACCCCGAGCGTCTTGCCGACAGCACGACCAAACTCAAATCGCTGCTCGCTGCAGTCGTGCACGGAACGACGTAATCGATCTACTCGGCCGGCGGCTCCACCCGCCGGCTTTTTTCCACTGCGGTCCGAGTGGGGCGATAGGGCCTTCACGGCCTATCGCTTTCTTTTATTCTGCGTCGGCGCTGTAGACGCTTAGGCCTTCTATGGGATCCATCGGCGCCTCCCACGGTCTTGCTTCGATCGCGCGCATGGCGGCTTCGTAGCCAGCGCGTCGGCGCGCGGCAATACCGGCCGGCGTGAAGTCGATGTCCTTCAACTGGTCGTCGCCATCGAGCCGCGGCGCCGCGAGCTTGATGAGCCGCATGGTCGTTTCGCAGCCCCAGGCAGCCAACTGCCGAACGTCGGCGGTGTTGCGCTCGGCTTCGGGCACGCGCTTCGCCAGTTCGCGAATCACATGGCGCAAGCGGTGAATCTGCTGCTGGCGCGCGATATGGCTTTCGGTGCGGCTTGCGTACTGAATGTCTTTCTGCCGCTCCGCAATCTGCCAGATGCTTTCCGGTTCCGGGCCCGCCGGATTCCACACTTGCACCGAGAAAATGACCGAGCTGCTGCGCGGCTTGTCGTCGAGCACGACCTCGACCGGCGTGTTCGAATAGATGCCGCCGTCCCAGTACGGCTCGCCGTCGATGCGCACCGCAGGGAACGCGGGCGGCAGCGCGCCCGAACTCATGATGTGTTCGACATTCAGGTGCTGGTCGCGCGAATCGAAATAGTGCATCGCGCCCGTTCGTGCGTTCACCGCGCCGACCGTGAGGCGCGGGTGCCCCGAGTTGAGCCGTTCGAAGTCGACGAGAGAGACGAGCGTGTCGCGCAGCGGTGCGATCTCGTAGTACGACGCGCGATCGACGCCCAGGCGCGCGAGCGGCCCGAACCACGACGCCGGGTTGGGTTGAAAGAACCCGGCAATGCCGCCGCCGATGATCATTAGTTTTGCAAACGTCCTGTCCCAGCCAGGCCCCAAACCGGGCCACGCTGCCACGTCAAGGCGCGTGCGGTCGGTGACGCGTTGCCAGAATTCGTCCAGACGCTCGAAGCGGCGCTCCGGCGCGTTTCCGGCGATCAACGCCGCGTTGATCGCGCCAATGGACGTGCCGATCACCCAGTCCACCTGGATGCCGGCTTTGTGCATCGCCTCATAGACGCCGAGTTGATAGGCGCCCAACGCGCCGCCACCCTGCAACACGAGTACGACTTGCCCGGGCAATGCCAGGCGTGCCGGCCGCTTCGCTGTCATCGATCGCCTCGCTGTTTTGGCGCTGTTCTGCTCTACCGACGCGCGATGTCGTGACCAGCATTCTTCATACGCGTCGCGAGTTTCTCCGCACCATTGTAGTGTGGCGTTAGGAAAAGGCACGCGCTGCGCGGCAACGGCACGAAAGGCACTCGGCCGCCGCGTTTCAACCTGCCGAGGCGATTTGCCCTTCGAATGTCACGCAGTTTCGGCCGCCGCGCTTGGCGGTGTACAGCGCGGAATCCGCGAGTCCGTAAGCGGTGTCGAAATCGGTGCCGGCCGGATTGTCGCTCACGCCGAAACTTGCCGTGATGGGGCGGCACACCGGCGCGGCGAACGCGTGACTCGCAATGGCCGCGCGCATGCGTTCCGCGAGTTGCAGGGCATCAGCAATATCGAAGCCCGGCAGGACGACGGTGAATTCCTCGCCGCCCACGCGGCCGATAATGCCGGTTTCGCCGAGAATGCGCCGCAGGCAGTTCACGATGCCCGAGATCACGCTGTCGCCGGCCGGATGGCCAAAGTCGTCGTTGACCTTCTTGAAGTCGTCGATGTCGAGCAGGATCATCACGGCCCGGTTCGCGCGCAGCGCCTTCACCGTGCGTTCGATCACAGCGCTGCGATTCAATACGCCGGTCAGCGCGTCGTGCGTCGCGCGATATTGCAGTTGCTGCGTGAGCGCCTGCATTTCGCGCTCGGCGCGATCGCTACGCCCGATCAGGCGGCGCGTTTCGCGCATCAGGCGTTCGTAATGCTGGATCAGTTCGACTAGCGCTTCGCGATGACTTTGCGCGGGCGAATCCGCGACCTCGGCAATCGCCCGGGCCCGCTCCAGTGCCTCGCTTTCGCTGCGGAACAGGTCGAGATAATGATCCTTCAATGCGTCCCGCAAGGCAGTCGTTTCCACGCGCGTCGTCCTCAAAGCATTCTCAGGTCGCAACCGGGCAGTCATTGAACTTGATTGCCGTGAAGTCGGTTTGCAGTTCCTCGCCGAATTCGAGGATCGTTTCGTCTTCTTCGTCGCGATACCAGTTCACCTGCACCGCGTTGCCTGCCGCCGCCGCGCGATCCAGCGCATCGAACACGCTGAACAGCATTTTCGTGCTCGAACTGTTGAAGTAGGTGAGCGTCACCTCGACCGTGATCGCGGCGCTTTCGCAACCTTTGAGCCACAGGTTGAGCCGCTCGATGATCGGCGTATAGAACGCGGCCGCGTGCTCGGGATACGACTCGCCCCGCAGTGACAGCACGTTTTCGTCGAAGCGGAAATCGATTTCCGGCGACGTTGCCGTGGCGGCGATAAAAAGGTTATCCATTTTGTACGCGTGCCCTGGTCAGATGATGGTCTTGAGGCAAAACAGTGTGGTGTCCGTATCGTCTTCGCGTGGATGAAACGCGAATTCGAGCGGCGCACTGGCGTCGCGCGCCATCGTCAGAAAACCCAGTCCCGCGCCTTTGCTGTCGGCAGGCGTTTCGGCGCGCAGCGACATCTTGTAGGCCTGCTTGATCTCTTCGATCGACATGTTGCGCAGCGGCTCCAGCTTCTCGCGCAAATCATCCACGGCTGCCGTGGCGATGGGGTTCACGCACACCATGAGGTGGCGCTCGCCTTCAGCGGAAATGCACATCGCGCCTTCGCGAATCGCTCCGCCCTGGCCTCGATCTTCGGAGAGCGCGTCGCACGAGTAGTGCACGATATTGTGCGAAAGCTCGATGAACGACGAAAAGATCCTTCTGCGTGTGGACGTGCTCAGTCCTGCCACTTCCAGTTGCAGCTTCACGACTTCGCTCATCGCCGCGACGATGCTGTGCGAAAAATACCCCTTGTGATAGAAGAGCAAATTGCGCTTCTGTGCGATTTCGAAGAAGCAGCAGTTTTGATCCAGAATTGCAGACATATTGGTGAACTACCTCAGACTCGTGCGAAGAAAAGCGTGACGTCGTCGCGGCGCGCCTGTGAACCTTGCCAATCGGCGAAAGTCTCGAGCAGGCGCGCGCAGATGAAAGAAGAAGCGTGCTCGCGTTCGGCGAGAACCCGGTCGAGCGTCCGGCGTTTTCCGAAGGCGATGTTACGCGGGCCGCCAATCTGGTCGGTCAGGCCATCCGTGGAAACGAACAGCAGGCTGCCGCGCGGCGCGGCAACGGTGTGCTGTGTCCAGGTGTAGTCGGCGAGGCTGTCCACATAGCCCACGCCCATGCGGTCGCCTGCGACGCTTTCAAATTCGGCGGCGTCCGGTCGCAGCACATGCAGCGCGACGCGCGCACCGGCAAAGTGCAGCACCTGGCTGGCGGCGTCGAACCAGAAGAAGGCGGCGTCCAGGCCGTCGTTGGACTGCGGTGCGTCGCCTGCGCCGTTGATTTGCCCGAGCAGTCCCTTCACGTTGCGATTGACGGCCGCGAGCAACGCGCAGGGGTTGCGCGGTCCGATCTGTTCGAGCGCCTGCGAAAGCGAAGCCGAAGCGAGCAAGGTCATGAATGCGCCGGGCACGCCGTGGCCCGTGCAATCGGCCACGGCGCCGAACCAGCCGTCGGCGAACGCCGCGAAATGGTAGAAGTCGCCGCCCACGACATCGCGCGGCTCCCAGAGGAGCGCGGCATCGGGCAGCATGGTTGCGAGCGTTTCGCGCGAGGCGCGCAGCATGGCTTGCTGGATCACGCTCGCATACTCGATGCTCTGCATGATCTGACGATTCTTTTCGGCCTGCATTTCCGCCACGACGGAGAGCAGGCGCAAGCCATTGCCCACGCCAACGAAGCGGCCTTCGCGCGTCACGATGAAACCGTCCACGAGCGCCTTTTCGCCGACTTCAACGGTTTTGAACGTGAGCGCTTCGATGCTCATGCCCACATCGACGATCAAGGGCTCCTTGTCCATGAACGCGATGCAGCTCTTCTTGTCGTATAGCTCGCGATGAAACGGCTTGCTCATTTGCGACAGGAAGATATCGCGGTTGATTAGGCCGACAGGGCGATCGTTTTCGATCACCGCGAGACTCGCCATGTCGCGCCTCGAATAGAAAATCTCCATGACGAGAGAGTTCGAATCCGAAGCGTCGATGGCCGGCACTTCCAGAGCCAGTTCTCCGGCGCTGCGCGGGCCCACGGGAAGTCCCGGACGACGAAATTGCGCGAGCGCGGGGTGCATGACTATCCATTCCGATTAATATGGAGAATCAGCACGCTAATGGCTATTTATGTCATTCTCGTTACATGGGACCGAGTAAGCGCTCAAGTTGGCTTGTTTAATACACCATAATGATCGGCGAGTGGCGCGCTAACGTTTGCGCGGCTTTTATAGCTTGCTTCGCGGAAAGTTTCTCTGCATCACACTTCAATATAAATCCGTCCGCCTTCTACTTTCGCGGGATACGTTGCGAGCTTTTCGCATACCGGTGCGCAAAGCGGCTTGCCGTCGCGCACGTCAAAGCGGCCATTGTGCTTCGGACATTCGATCACATGGCCCATCACGAGGCCGTCGCTCAGGTGGACATGTTCGTGCGTGCAGAGACCGTCGCTCGCGTAGACCTCGTCTTCCACGCGATAGATGGCAAAGGTGCGTCCGCCGTGGTCGAAGCGCATGACGTCTTCGTCTTCGATATCGTCGAGTGCGGCTGCGTCGATCCATTGGGTCATGGGTTGTCTCCGGTCTTTATGAATGGTTGCGCTGGCAACTGGTTGTCAAGCTTCGGCGTGGCCCGGCACCGGGCGCGCCACGTGATATGAGGGATCGCGTGTTTGCCGCACGAGCGCGGGAATGATTTCCGCATAGGCGGCCAGGCTGCTGCGGTAGGGCGGCGGCATATCCATTTTCACGACTTCGTGCAGGCGCGGCAGCGCGTGAAAAGGAATCATCGGAAACATGTGATGCTCGACGTGATAGTTCATGTTCCAGTAGAGAAAGCGGAACACGGGATTCATCATCACCGTGCGGCAATTGCGCCGGTGGTCGAGCACGTTCTCGGGCATGCCCGCGTGCTGCGTGAGGCCGAAGTAGAGATAGAGCCACGCGCCGTAGAGGCTCGGCAGGCCGATATACAGCAGCGGCAGGATCGTGCGAAAGCCGATGCACGCGCCAATCACGATCGCGTACACGAGCAGGCTCAGGCGCGCTTCGCGAATGGCCTTGGGCCATTCTGAGGCGGGCACGAAGCTTTGTTCTTCCGCGCCCAGGCGCCCGAAAGCGGCGCGGATCATGCGCGGCAGTTCGCGCGATACGTGCTTGAGCGCGAAGATGTTCAGCGCGAGCGAAAGCCAGTCGGTGGGGCGTGGCGCGGCGATCTCGGGATCGCGGCCCACGACGAGCGTGTCGGTGTGATGGCGCGCGTGGCTCCATCGCCAGATCGTCGCGCAGCGAAACACCTGGAATGACGCGATCTGATAGAGCACGTCGTTCATCCAGCGCGTTTTGAAGGCGGTGCCGTGACCCGACTCGTGCCAGCGCGAATCGGCCGGGCTGCAATAGAGCGTGCCGTACAGCAGGAACGCGGGCAGGGCCCACCATGAATGCGCGTGCCAGAGGAAACCGGCGAGCACGCCGCTCGCGACGATGGCCGCGTACCAGATCGCGGTGTCGCGGATGGCGCGTGCGTCGCTGCGCTGCATCAGCTGCTTCATCACGGGGCGCGGCACGGCGCACCGGTACCAGTCCGCGTTGACGAGGCCCGCTGCGCGCGCGCGTTCGCCTGCGCCGCCTATGAGGCGGTAGTCCGCGTGATGCGGCGCGTAGGCTTGAGTCTCCTGGTCGGCCACGAGTGTCTCCTTGATGTGTTGGCCACGCGCGGCGTGCGATGCGCTGCGCGTGTCAACACAAAAATAGGTGACGCAAGGCCGGGGCTCAACCGGAAGTTTGACGAAATTTCGTCAGGAGGCTTTCAGCGCGGTCAGACTCGCGCTCAGGCAGCTACGTACTCGCCTTGTGCTTGTGCGGTGGTGGGTGTCTGCGCGCCATCGGTCACGATCACCGGCACGCGCCGCGCGATCGCGCACATCAGCTCATAGCCGATCGTGCCCGACGCCTCGGCCACTTCGTCCACGCGCACCTGATCGCCCCACAGCTCGACGCTCGAACCGATGCCCGCCTGCGGGCACGGCGTGAGATCGACGGTGAGCATGTCCATCGACACGCGGCCCACTACGCGCGTGCGCACGCCGTCCACAGCGATCGGCGTGCCGGTGGGCGCGTGGCGCGGATAGCCGTCCGCATAGCCGCACGCCACGACGCCAATGCGCATGGGCCGGTCGACCGCGAAGGTGCGGCCATAGCCGATGGTTTCCTGCGGCGCGAGCGTTTGCACGCCGATGATGCGGCTCGTGAGCGTCATGGCCGAGCGCAGGCCGAAGCCTTCCACGTGCCGCGCCACGCCCGTGGGCGACGCGCCATACAGGATCGTGCCCGGGCGCACCCAGTCGCGGTGCGCGCGCGGGTGCCAGAGCACGCCTGCCGAATTCGACACCGACTGCTCGCCGGGAATGTCGCGCACGACAGCGTCGAACGTGTCGAGCTGCCAGTCGACCTGGCCGTCGTCGGCGTTCGCGAAGTGCGTCATGAGGCTAATTGCACCGATCGACGGGATGGCGCGCGCGCGCTCCCACGCCGCCCGATACGCATGCGGGCGAAAGCCCAGGCGGTTCATGCCCGAGTTCATCTTCAGCTGAATGTCGATGGGGCGCTGCGGCTTTGCCGCCGCGAGCAGATCGAGTTGTTCGTCGCAATGCACGGCCACGGTGAGCCGGTGTGCGACGGCTAGCTCCACGTCGGCGGGCTCGAACACGCCTTCGAGCAGCAGCAGCGGTTTGGTCCAGCCCAGTTCGCGCACGCGCACCGCTTCATCGAGGTCGAGCAGCGCGATGCCGTCGGCGCCCGCGAGCGCCGGATAGATCCGCTCGATGCCGTGCCCGTACGCATTGGCCTTGATGACGGCGAAGGCGCGCGAGCCGGCAGCGAGCTGCTTCGCAAGCTGCAGGTTGTGGCGGATGGCGTCGGGGTGAATGCGGGCGGCGATGGGGCGCGGCATAGGCGTTCCTGTGGGTTGGACGGCACGGTCTAGTGATTTGTGCAATCGTATTGATTTTCGTCCAGTTATTTTTAATGTATTTTTCGCCTAATTTGGTTTAATCGACTGTGTTCATGGCTCCGCGTCCGTCTGCTGTTCCTGGGCGCGGGATTCGAGCAGCTGGATCAGCAGACGCGCAGGCTCGCTGAGCGTGCCCGGCGCGCGATGCACGAGGCCGACATCGCGGTGGAACGTGTGCTGCCCGAGATCGATCGCGCGCACTTTGGCGGGCCAGCGCCGCCATGCCGATGTCTGCGGCACCAGCGCAACGCCCACGCCGTTCGCAACGAGCCCGACGATGGCCTCGAGTTCGTCGAGTTCGCTCAGGTCCTGCACGGTGTAGTGCATGCGACGCAGGAAGCGGTCCACCTGACGTCCGCCGAAAGACGCGCGGTCGTAGCGGATGAAGGGTTGCGTAGCCAGCAGTTCGGCCCAGTCATGGCCTTTCACGTGGCGCGGCACGATGAGCCGGAACGGCTCGCGCGCGAGCGTGGTCCAGCGCAAATCGCTTTGCAGTGCGAAGGGTGGCCGGATGATGGCCGCCATGTCGATTTCGCCTGCATCCACGAGATTGTGCAGCTCCATCGAAACGCCCGGAATCACACGCGTGCGGCAGCCGGCACAACGGCGGTGGAATTCGGCCAGCGCCTCGGGCACGAGCGCACGCTGCACAGAAGCGATCGCGCCGAGCGTGACGCGCCCGGTCGCCGCGGGGCCGGCTGCGCTCGAACTCAGGCTTTCATAGAGCCGGATGACCTCCTGCGCCTGGGCAAGAATGTGCTGGCCCATTGCGTTCAGGCGCGCCGCGCGCCCCTCGCGGTCGAACAGCGCGAAGCCCAGCTCCGCCTCGAGGCGCTGGATTTGCGCGCTCACGGCGGCCTGCGTCAAGCCGATCTTTTGTCCCGCGGCGGCGAACGTGCCTTCTCTCGCCACGGCAACGAGGGTTCTGAGTTCGCGTATCATTCATCAATAATATTTGTGAGTCAGAAAATTATATATTGATTTTGTTTTTGCTTCGGTCTGTCTACCATGACAGGATTGCCTTCGAAGACAGTGGAGACACGCATGTCCCTTTCCCCCTTTCACCTCGCCATTCCCGTTTATGACCTTGCAGCCGCGCGCGACTTCTACGGCCGCGTATTCGGTCTTGCGGAGGGGCGCTCCAGCGCGCAATGGGTCGACTTCGACTTCTTCGGCCATCAGCTCGTGATTCACGAGCATCCGAAAACGGCCTCGCAGGATCATGCGCACACGAACCCCGTGGACGGCCACGACGTGCCCGTGCCGCATTTCGGCGTGGTGCTGAGCTGGGGCGACTGGGAGGCGCTGGCCGAGCGCCTCAAGACGTTCGGCGTGAAGTTCGTGATCGAACCTTACGTGCGCTTCAAGGGGCAGGTGGGCGAGCAGGCCACGATGTTCTTGCTCGACCCGTGCGGCAACGCGCTCGAATTCAAGGCGTTCAAGGATATCGGCCAGCTGTTCGCGAAATGAGCGTGGCTGCCCGCGCAGTGATCACTGCGCGGACGCGGGCATGAACTTGAACGAAGGCGTCGCGACGAATTTGCCGGACACCTCGCCTGAATACACCTGGCCGGAATCGATGGTGAGCTTCATCACCGGCGCGCCGGGTTTGAGGTCGAGCTTGCTCAGCGAGATCCAGAAGGTGTCGGGGCGTGTGGCGGAATCGAAGTAATAAACGCGGTTCGTCTGGTCCGCCACGGTGCGCCAGATCGTCGACGAAAGATTCGGCATGTTGGGCGTGGTGATGCCGAGCGGCACGCTCACGGAGCGCATGAGGCTCATCACGCTCGCCACGGCCTGATAAGCGGGGTTTTGCTGCGGCACACCGGCCATATAGGCAGGGTCGGGCTTCTTGGGAATCGCATCGAGCAGAAATGAGGTGCGTACGAAGCGGTCGGCTGCGCGATTCGTGCCGGGCAGAAAGGCGAGGCCGCCTACGCCTTTCCAGTACGTGTCGAGCGCGAGTTGTTCGGGGTAGATCGGCGAGTTCGTCATGACCTTGTACGCCTTGTCGTGCATGATCACGAGCTTGCCGTCGATATATTCGAGAATGGCCGAGTCGCCTTGCGAATCCGAAAGCGAGAGGTGGATCGAGATCGGCTTGCCGTCGGGAAGCGGTGGCGCAATGATCTGGAACGGCTCGCGGCCTAACGCGTCCACGGCCTCTCCAACCGTGGCGAAATTGTCGAGCACGTATTGCGCCCACAGGCTGATGGCAAGCGGCGGGTGCCCCGAGTCGGGCTTGCCGTAATCGGTTTCCGCGAGATAGAGCGCATTGGCCACGAGGCCGCGCTCATTCATGCCGTCCACACTGCCGATGTCGTATCCCGACACCACCACGCTGCCATATTTCGAGCGCCAGTGCGGCGAGCGCGGGCCCGCGTTGCCGTCGCGTTCGATGCCTGCCGGAAAGACCCAAAGGTTCGAGCGCATGTCTTCGGACCAGTCCATCGAACGCCCGGTGATGACGAGACCGCTATCGCCCACATAGAGCGCGCGCGTGCAGGCTTGCGCGGGATCGATGACGAACGGAGCAGCCAGCAGGGCGAGCGAAGCGGCAAGCACGCAGGCTTTCAGGCGCAAATGCGAACGAAGCGGACGGGACATGATGGCGTTCCAGTTGCAGGACGCGCCGATCATGTCACGGAACTCGCGGTGGCCGGTTCGAACGTGGCCAGGGCGCAAGCACACCATCGGGTCTGCTATGCGGCGCGCATTGTGTGCGGGGCGCAGCGCCGCTAGTTCATTCCAGTGGCCGCCAATAATAATCAGGATCGCTGAATATTGTGTGTAGGGCGCCACGGATCGCGTGAACGCTAGGGCTGCTGCCAGTGGAAACGATCGCCGCGCAGGGGGGCGCCTTGATCGTCGAGCTGTTCGTCGCCGGCCGGCAGCGCTTCGAAATACGGCTTGCCTTCTTTCTGCGGCCCCGTGTGCAACGCGGCGCGCGAAATGCCTGGCGGGATAGACGAGGGCGAGGCGGGCGGCCAATACAGCGTGGCAGGCGCCGCACTCTGGGGAGAGGGGAGAACCGTGTTTTCGTTTGCCGAGGCGAGGCCCATGGCCCATGCGGCCGGGACCGAAGCCAGAACGATCAGCACGGGGAACGTAGCGTGTTTCATACGCGGCCACCACGTGAATGGACTGACTGGGCCTGTATTTTATGTCGCGACTTAGCGTATTTCCAGGCGCGGGCATCACGCAGAGCAGCGAGGCGGCCGCGCCCTCGGGTGGCTTGTCCAATCCAGAAAACTCGAGGCGATTATTTCGCCAAACAGACATGATCGGCCTTGTCCGCGTCCGTTTTGAGCAGTATTTCGAAGGAATACGTCAAAACTGACAAATGCCATACGGGTTCTAGGAAAAGTCGTAAGGGTTTGTTAATATCGCCGGCCAGTGATAAATGAGAATGCTTCTCATTGAAGTATCCGCGAGCACTGGCGAGACGACCCTTCCAAAACGACATGAACAACCGAGAACACGCGCGGCGCGCTCGACGCACGCAGCCCCGGCCCCTGCGGCCGTTGCATTTTGCGGCCTGGCTCACTTTCGCGGCGGCTCAGGCCGCCGTTGCCCAGACAGCGACTCCGGCCGCCACTGCGCAGGACGGAGCCGCGGCCACCACCAGCACGGACCAGGCGCTGCCCGCAGTGAAGGTGAGCGCGAGCCAGGTTGCCGATTCGCCGCTGCACCTGAATACGCCGGTGTCGAGCGGCGCGCTCGGCACGCGCTCGCAGCTCGACACGCCGTTCTCGACCACCGTCGTGACGGGCGAGAACCTCGCCGAGCGCCAGGTCTACAAGCTCGGCGACGTGTTCGCCGGCGACGCATCGGTCAGCAACAACAGCAATGCCTATAACGCGTGGGCCACCTACATCACCGTTCGCGGCCTGCCCATCGACTGGCAAAACGGTTATCGCATCGACGGCAATCCGTTCATCTCGTACGGCATCACCATGCCTTACGAGCAACTGGAGCGCGTGGAGTTGCTCAAGGGCCTGGGCGGCTTCATGTACGGGTTTGCGCAGCCGGGCGGCCTCGTCAACTACGTGACGAAGCGGCCGGACAAGGACCCGGTCACGAGCCTCGACGTGGGCTATCGCATGGACGGCGTGCTGAGCACGCACGTGGACCTGAGCCGCCGCTTCGGCCCGGACGACATGTTCGGCGCGCGCCTGAACTACACGAAGGAAGCGGGCAAGACCTATAACGCGGGCGATATCAACCGCAACTCGGTTTCGCTCGCGCTCGACGGCCAGCTCACGCGCGACCTGCAGGTCTGGTTCAACGCGCTTTACCAGACCGTTCGTTCGAGCGGCCAAACGCCCGCGATCTACACGGGCAGCTACACGGCCTCGAGCCTGCCGGCGGTGATCAGCGGCGGCACGAACTTGCTTGGTGGCACCGACCAGCACATCAACACGAACCTGCAGCTCTACACGGCGGGCGTGCGCTACCAGATCACGCCCGACTGGTCGTTCACCACCTCGGGTAGCTACAGCAAGTCGGCGCGCGATCGCAACGAGAGCACGCTCACGCTGCTCAACCAGGAAGGCGACTACACCGACGCGCGCTGGAACGGCGATGAAGGCCATCAGGACATCTACTGGCAGGGCATGTTCGAGGGCAAGGTGAAGACCGGGCCGTTCACGCATCAACTCGTGATTGGCGGTTCGTACCAGCATCAGACCAACAACTACGCGTCGAACTCGATCTACACGGTGCTCGGCGACGGTAATCTGTATCAGCCCAATCCGTGGCGCTACTATTCGGGCTCCGGGCTCGAAACGTATCGCGCGAGCGATATCACGCAGGCTTCGGCGTTCGTGAGCGACACCATGCAGATCACGAGCCGCTGGTCCGTGCTCGCGGGCCTGCGGTACACGAACTATAGTCAGAACAACTACGCAACCACGGGCGAAAAGACCTCCCAGTACAGCCAGAACGGCGTACTCACGCCGACTTTCGCGCTCATGTACAAGCTCGAGCCGAATACGACGCTGTACGCGAGCTACGTCGAGGCGCTGGAGCAGGGCGCGATCGTCGACAGCATTTATGCGAATGGCGGCGCGATGCTGCGTCCGCTGCGCTCGCGTCAGTATGAGATCGGCGTCAAGAGCGAGCACGAGCGCTGGAGCGCGACGGCGGCGCTGTTCCGCATCGAGCGCGGCGCGGCGTACGCGAACAGCGACAACGTCTATGTGCAGGACGGCAATTCGATCTTCGAAGGGATCGAGGCGGCGGGCAGCGTGCGGCTTGGCCGCAGCTGGCAGGTGGCCGGCAGCGTCACGCTGCTCGATACGTGGTACGCGAAGGGCCAGTCGTACAACGGCAATCGCGTAGCCGGTGCGCCGACGTTCGTGGCCGCGGGCCGCGTGACTTACGACGTGCCTTATGTGCAAGGCCTGCAACTGGCGGCGGATGCGAAGTTCACGGGCAGCACGCAGGTGCGTCCGGCAAACAATCTGGAAACCGGCGGCTACATGCTCGTGAACGTGGGCGCGAACTACTTCACCCGCATTGGCGGCCACGACGTGACGCTGCGAGCCGCGATCGACAACATCACGAATCGCCGCTACTGGATGTTCCAGTACTCCGATTACATCGCGCCGGGCGACCCGCGCACGGTCAGCCTCAACGCGAAGATCGACTTCTAGGCGGTCGATCGTCTAACGAGCGGGCGCATGCCGGGGAGCCGGGATGCGCCCGTTTGCCGTTGAGCGCCTACGAAATCGGCTCTGAATTCGGCATCGGGTTGCCGAGATCGTCGGTCGGCACGTATTGCTGATCGAACGCCGCAACATACAAGGCCCATTCGGGGTCGCCGAGATCCACGAGCAGCGCGCCGTCCTGCCAGATGTCGTTGTGGTCGTTCGCGTCGTTGCCAGCCGTGTGGATGAACTCGCCCTTCGAGCCCTGGTTCATGTGGACGTCGTGAATGCCGTCGCCTTCGCTGTAGAAGCGGCCGAACACGTACACGTCGAGCGAAGATTGTTGCGCCCGCAACAGAAGACGCTTCAGCGAAGCGACCGGTTCGACCTGGTCGGAGCCATCCATCACGTCGCTGTCGCGCCACGCGCCCGTATTGGCGAGAAAGTCGCTGCGCTCGAAGTCGATGGCGGGCAGCGCTTCGGTGCCCGCGAGATCGGTCTTCCCTTCGGCGGCGCCTTCGAGCGTGGTGAGCACGTTGTGATTGAAGTCGAATACGAGTTTGTACTTGAGCAGGTCGTCGGCATCGGTGGTGCCCACGTTGACGGCGATGTCCCAGCGCGCGCCGTCGACCGTCACACCGAAGTGCAGGTGGTATTGAACTTCGTGAGGCCGCCGCGTGGGCTTCAACTGCGGCGCGGAAGCCATCTTCGCCTTGACGTAGCCGTAAGGAAGGGCCATCGCGCGCTCCTCTGAGTTCGGGTGGGTTCGCCATTGTGCCGCGCGAACGTGAACTTGCGCTGACAGCGTGCGCGTGAGAAGCGCCTTCGCTTTACGGATTGGCAATCGTGGCTGTCGGCGCGCTTTCATGCCAGCGCCGGCAGCCCGATCCCGCGCTTAACCCAGCGCCACCACCGCGATCTCCACGAGCAATTGCGGCGACGCCAATTGCGACTGCACGGTAGCCCGCGTGGGCGCGCAACCTTCGGGCACCCAGGCGTCCCACACTTCGTTCATGCCCGCGAAGTCGCGCGCGATATCCGCAAGCCACACTTGCGCGGAGACGAGCCGCGTCTTGTCGATACCGGCTTTGGCGAGAAAGCCGTCGATCTTCGCGAGCACCGCGGCGGTCTGGACTTTCACGTCCGGCGACGGATCGGCTGACGTCTGCCCACCCACGAACACGAGCCCGGCGGCCTTCACGACGCGGCTCATGCGCTGATTGGTTTCGATACGAACGATATCGTTCATGTGTCTGCAAGCTCCTTCGCCATCTTGGCGATACAGGGTGAGAGAATCAATGCGCAGCAACGCCGGCCATTGGCGCGTGCGCCGCGGCACGCTCGAAGCGGTCGATCGCGAACGCATCGAGCGAAAGCGAAGGCTCACCGTCGAGCACGAGTTCGGAAACGAGCCGCCCGCAAGCGGGCCCGAGTTGAAAGCCGCTGCCGCAATAGCCGAACGAGTAGTAGAGGTTCGAGGCGCGCCGGCTTGCCGATATGACGGGCAGCGAGTCGGCCGTGAACGCTTCCACACCGGCCCATGCGCGGTTCACGCCGAGATGGCGCAGATGCGGAAACAGATCGACTACAGTCTGTGCGCTTTTCACGAGCCGCATGAAATCGACTTCGCCGTGGCGCCCAGGCAAATCCGCGATGCCGATCAGCTTGCCGCCAATCACCACCGTGCCGTTGTCGAACTGCTTGAACGAAAGCGGGCGGCCCGTCGCGCCGAGCGTCGCGCGGCAGAACGGCGCCACGCGATGCGTGACCATCAGCATGAGCCCTTCGGGGTGAACAGGCACGCTCTCGCCAGCCTGGCGCGCCAGTTCGCCCGACCACGCGCCCGCCGTGACGAGCAGCTTGCGCGCGGCAAAGGTGCCGCGCGGCGTTTGGGCGATCCAGCGCTCGCCGCGCGGCTCGATGCGCGTGACCGGCGTGCCTTCAAAAAAGCGCGCACCATGCTTTTGCGCGGCGAGGCGAAACGCCGTGGTGGTGCGAAAGGGCAGCGCGTAGCCGTCGCGCTCGACCCAGATGCCGCCCGTCACGTGCCTGGCCAACGCCGGTTCGAGTTCGAGCACCGTCTCACGGTCGATCAGCTTTTCGTGCGTGAAGCCGTGCGATTCGAGCAAGGCGACGCGTTCGCGGCATTCGTCCAGTTCGGCCTCGGTTTCGGCAATCTTCAGTTGTCCGGAGGGAACGAAGCCGCCGTCGTCGCCGATGGTTTCGGGCAGCGCGTGCCAGATTTCGCGCGACATGAGCGCGAGCGGAATCTCGGGAAGCGGGCGTCCGAGCGTGCGCACGCCACCGGCGTTGACGCCCGACGAATGGCGGCCCACGTAGTCGGCTTCGAGCACGGTCACGCTCACGCCGCGCCGCGCCATGTGAAAGGCGCTGCTCGAACCGTGCAGGCCGCCGCCGATCACGAGCACGTCCGCTTCCTGTACGGCGCTCGCGGAGAGAGTTCGGGCGTCATTCACCGGCGAGTTCTCCGAGCGTGAGCGGCTTGATGGGCGGGCGAATGCGGTAGTAGCCGACCTCGGCTGGCGGCACGTTGCGCGCATCGGCGATCACTTCGGTCACGGTGAGTCCGCACATGCGGCCCTGGCACGGCCCCATGCCGCAGCGGCCGAATGACTTCGCCTGGTTCGGGCCGACGCAGCCGAGGCCGACGAACCCGCGCAACTCGCCCGCGGTTACTTCCTCGCAGCGGCAGACGATGGTGCTGTCGGCGGGAATACGGTTCGCGTCGCGCGGGCGGTAAAGGCTGTCGAGGAAAGGACGGATGCGCATCACGCGCTCCAGTTCCGCGCGATGCGGGGCGGCCTCGCGGTCGCGCGAGGCCAGGTCGATGGTGCCCAGTTGCGCCGCAGCGGCGAGCGCCGCGAGCGTGCCTTGTTGCGCGGCGGCCTGCGCGCCGCCGATGCCCGCGCCGTCGCCGGCCACGAAGATGCCGGGCACGTCGAGTTCGCCCCATGCGTCCGTTTGCGGCTTGAAGCAAAGCTGTCCGTTGTCCCAGCGATGTGTGGCGCGCAGCGCCTGCGTGAACTGCGTATTGGGCACCACGCCCTGGTGCAGCAGGATCACATCGGCCTCGATACGTTGCGCACGGCCTTGCGACGTGAACGTGAGCGCGGCTGCGCGCTGCACGCCGTCGCTGTCCTGGCGGCCTTCGACGGCAAGGTCGTCGGCGGCTTCGAAAATCGGCACCTTGGCCTCGCGCAGCGTGCGGATCAACTGCAGGCCTTTGCTCAAGAACGGCCACGAGCGCAGCGCGGCCAGCAGGTGGCGTTTCGCACGCCAGCGGTCTTCGTGGCGCGTGGTGTCGACGAGCGCGCGAATCGGCACGCCCGCCCGCACGTATTGCCAGCCGAGCAGATAGAGCAGCGGCCCGCAGCCCGCGAGCACGGGTGGCGAGGCGGGCACTTCGCCCGCGCTTTTCAGCAGGATTTGCGCCGCGCCCGCCGTGAGCACGCCGGGCAGCGTCCAGCCGGGAATGGGAAAGGGCCGCTCCAGCGCGCCGCTCGCGAGAATCACGCGCTTGGCCTGCAAGCTGCCCACCTTGCCGTCCTTGAGGTAGTGAACCGCATGCTCGCGCGTGACCTGCCACACGGACGCATGCGCTACGTGGCGCGCGCCTGAGCGTGAGAACGCCTGGGCGATGGCGTCGCCCGCCGCGTAGTCGGGGCCGAGTATCTCCTTGCGGCGCGCGTCGGCGCGGCCTATCGCGCGGTAGATCTGGCCGCCTACGGCGTCCTGCTCGTCGATCAGGACCACTGAGAGTCCGGCGCGCGCCGAACGCGTCGCCGCGCTCATGCCTGCGGGACCGGCGCCGACCACGACGACATCGATGGCTTCTGCGTGGAAATCGGCTTTGGCGTCGCCTTGATAATCACCGGGCATGAGCGTTCTCCTCGAGCGTGTCGGCATTCGTGGCCGCTCCGGGCGGCAGGTCGCGCGCGCCTTCCTGCGAGCGGATATGCATGCCCCCGTGCACGGGCACCATGCAGCTCTGGCGGCTCGGCACGCCGTCTATTTCCACGAGACATTCGAAGCACGCGCCCATCATGCAGAATGGTGCGCGTGGCGCTCCCGAAACGGGCGTCGCGCGAAACCGCGATATGCCCGCGGCGAGCAACGCAGCGGCGACGGAGCGATCGCCAGGCACGGAGAGCGGTTGGCCGTTGAACCAGATATCGACGCGCTTTTCGGCGTCGGTGAGCGTCTTGAACAGCGGCGCGGGCGCTTGGGTAGAGTGGGCTGTCATGGCAGGGTCAGTGAGCAAGGATCGGTTCGGCAGCCGCATCGGTTGCGAAGCGGTTTGCGGAGAAGGCGGGGAGTTCGGCGGGCATTGGCGCGCCCAGAATCCACGGGGCGATCCGCAGCGCGTGGGCCGCAGCGAGCGTCACGCCGCTATGGCAAGTGACGACGAAGGCCCCCGGATGCGCCTCCGACTGGTCGTAGATCGGAAAGCCATCGGGGCTGTACACGCGCAGCGCGGCCCACATGCGCACGAGCCGCACATGGGCCAGCATGGGAAACGCGCGCACGCCGCGCGCCGCAATCTGGCGCAGGATCGGCGTAGTGGTGAAGTCGTTGAAGCCGGCCTCTTCCATCGAGTCGCCGAACTGCACCGTGCCTTCGTCGGTCTGCCGCACGTTGATGGTCGGGTAGCGCAGAAACGGTTCGACGCGCTCGCTCACGAGCACCTGGCCGCGATTGGGCGCAACGGGCGCATTCAGGCCCACGTGCGGCGCGAGCGTGCGATTGCCGAGCCCCGCTGCGAGCACGACGCGCGCCGCGTGGTACACGCCGCGCCGGCCCTGCACGCTGAAGCCGCTGGTTCCGGCTACAACGCGCTCGGCGCGCTCGCCGGAGACGAGCCGCACGCCGCGCCGTTGCATCGCGACATGCAATGCACGCAGCAGCTTGAGCGGGTTGACGTGGCCATCCATCGGCGTATAGCTTGCGCCCGCGACCTCGGGGCCGATGCCCGGAAGCCGCTCGCGCAGCTCTCGATTATTTAGCAGTTCGAACGGATAATCGCCGATCTCGGCCTGCAAGGTGGAGAGCCGTTTAAGGCGTTCGGCGAGTTCTTCGTCCGAGAAGCAGATATGAAAGCCGCCGGGCTGTCGCAGCGCGACGTCCACGCGCGCTTCGTCGGCGAGGCTTTGCGCGAGAAGTGGCCAGCGCTGCGCCGAACTGCGCGACCAGCGCGCGTACGGCGAAAGGCCGTAACCTTTGCCCTGAATCCAGACGAGGCCGAAATTGCCGCGCGAGGCGCGAAAGCCGCCGTCGTCCTCGTCAAGCACGGTCACGCGCGCGCCTTCACGAGCGAGGCCGTAGGCCACGGCGGAGCCGACGAGGCCGCCGCCGATCACGAGCACGTCGGGGCTCGTGGAGGAGTGTTGTGTCATCGGGCTTCTCCGATCAGGATGCGGTCCAGCCCGACCATGCGGTCGAGCAGCAGCATCAGCAGGATCGTGCCGACGATCAGCACCGCCGACACCGAAGTGACGAGCGGATCGATCGTTTGCGCGATCTGGTTGTACATGGCGACGGGCAGTGTGGTGGTGCCGGGCGTCGCGACGAAAATCGTCATGGTCAGTTCATCGAAGCTCTGGATGAACGACAGCACCCAGCCGCCCGCTACGCCCGTGCGGATCATCGGCAGCACGACGCGGCGGAACGCCGTGAAGCGACTCGCCCCGCACGAAAGGGCGGCACGCTCGGCGTCGCGATCGAGGCCGACCGCCGAAGAAAGCGCGAGGCGCAGCGCATACGGCAGCACGATCACCACGTGCGCGGCGACGAGTGCCCAGAAGGAACCGTTCAGGTTGAGCAGTGAAAGAAAGCGCAGGAACGCAATGCCGAGCACCACGGCGGGGATCATCATCGGCGAGAGGAAGAAGCTCACCAGCGCGCCGCGGCCTGCAAAGCGGTAGCGCGCGATGGCGAGCGCGGCGGGCACCGCGAGCGCCACGCCGATGGTGGCCGCCGCGAACGCGAGGCGCACCGAAAGCCAGAACGCGGCGACAATGTCGCCGTTCTGCAGGATCGCGCGAAACCAGCGCAGCGAGGCACCGTCGAACGGCATCGAGATATAGCCCTTGTCCGTGAAGGCCACGAGCAGCACCACGACGATCGGCGCGAGCATGAAGGCGAGAAAGAGCGCGTTGAACGCGAGCCCGAGGAATCCGTTGCGTTTCATGTCGAGCCCCGTTAGTCGAAGATGTGCTTGAAGCGGCGCTCGGCGAGACGGCTGCAGCCCATCACGATTGCCACGTTGGCGATCAGCAGCAGCACGGCAATGCTCGCGCCCAGTGGCCAGTTCAGCGTACCGAGGAACTCGTCGTAAGCAGCCGTGGCGACGACCTTCAGCCGCCGCCCGCCGATCAGCGCAGGCGTAGCGAACGCGGAGGCCGAGAGCGCGAACACGATGATCGAACCCGAGAGCACGCCCGGCATGATCTGCGGCAGGATCACGCGGCGGAACACGCGCAGCGGCGAGGCGCCGAGCGAGCGGCCGGCCCATTCCACCTGCGGATCGAGCTTTTGCAGCGTCGCCCAGACCGACATCACCATGAACGGCACGAGCACGTGCGTGAGCGCGATGATCGTGCCGGTCATGGTGAAGACGAGGCGAATGGGCTCGTCGGTGATGTGCAGCGCCTGGAGTGCGTTGTTGAGCACGCCGTTATTGCCCAGCAGGATTTGCCAGCCGAGCGTGCGCACGACCACGGAAATCAACAGCGGGCCGAGCACGATCAACAGACAAACGGATTGCCATGGACGCCGCATGCGCGCGAGCACCAGCGTTTCCGGCACGCCGAGCACGATGGAAAGCAGTGTGACGGCGAACGCCAGGCCCGCAGTGCGCAGGAAGATTTCACCGTAGTACGGATCGCTCAGGACCTCCAGGTAATTCGTAACGGTCCAGCCGCGTTGCACGCCCGCAAGATCGCTGAACACATGAAACGAGAGCACGAAGGTGAGCAGCAGCGGCACCAGCAGCAGCGCGAGAAACAGCAGCAGCGCGGGCGCGGAGAGCAGCCAAGGCGCGGCGCCCGCGCGCGAGTCGTCAAGCGTTGCCATGGGCGCCCTCCCGCGTGAGCACGCGCAGATCGTCGTCGGTCCACGCGAGTCCGACTTCGTGGCCCTCATCGGGCGGCGGCGCACCGTGATTGGGTTGCGCGATATGCAGCTTGCCAAGCTCGGTCTCGACGGCGAGCAGCCACTGATTGCCGACGAACACGCGCGTGCTCACGCGGCCTGTGAGGCGCGCGTCGCCATTGGCGAGACGCACTTTTTCGGGGCGGATATAGACGTTCACGGCGCCCGCGACCTCGCGGCCTTCGTGGGGCACGTGCAGCATCGTGCCGCCTACCTCGACCTCGGCGCAGCGCAGGTTGCGGCGCAGGACTTCGCCTTCCAGCGTATTGGTGCGGCCAAGGAAGGTCGAAGCGAACGGCGTGGCCGGGCGCTCGTACGCGTCGAACGGTGTGCTCAACTGCGCGATCGTGCCGCGATGCATGACCGCAATGCGGTCGCTCATCGTCATCGCTTCCACCTGGTCGTGGGTCACGAGAATAGTCGTGATGCCAAGGCGCTTCTGGATCGCGCGCAACTCGATATGCATCTCTTCTCGCAGCTTGGCGTCGAGATTCGACATCGGCTCGTCGAGCAGCAGCAGTTCGGGCTGCATGGCCAGTGCGCGAGCAATCGCCACACGTTGGCGCTGGCCGCCCGAAAGCTCTTTCGGGTAGCGCGCGTCGAGCCCGCGCAGGCGCACGAGGTCCAGCGCCTCGGCAATGCGCTCGGCGCGTTGCGCGCGCTTCATCTTCTGCATCTCCAGACCGAAGCCCACGTTGCCGGCCACGGTCATGTGCGGAAAGAGCGCATAGCTTTGAAACACCACGCCGATGCCGCGTTTTTCGGGCCGCTCGTGCGTGATGTCGCGGCCGTCTAGCGTGATGCGGCCCGTGCTCGGCGTGACGAAGCCCGCGATCATCTGCAGTGTCGTCGTCTTGCCGCAGCCCGAGGGACCGAGCAGCGAGAGAAACTCGCCGCGCGCGACCGTGAGGTCGAGCTGCTCGATCGCCGTGAAGTCGCCATAGCGCTTCGAGATGCCTTGCAGGGTGAGGAAGCTCATGAGCGTGGGTCCTCGCTGATCACGTGCGGTGGGTGCGGGGCAGGGAGCGCGCGCATCAGCGCTCGACCGAACGGTTCCAGCGCTCGGTCCACTCGGTGCGATGCTCGTTGATGGTGCTCCAGTCCATGGCCGTGAGCTTTGAGATCTGGTCAGGACCATAGGGCACGCGCGCGGCCACTTCCGACGTGAGCTTGACGGTCTTGTTGACGGGGCCAAGGCCGATGTCCGCTGCCTGCTGCGCCTGCACTTCCGGGCTCAGCAGGAACTGGATGAACTGTTGCGAGAGCTGCGGCTGCGCGTTCTGCGCAATGGAGCACGCGGCCACCTGCAGCGCCACGCCGCCTTCCTTCGGGTAGATGAACTTGAGCGGGAAACCCGTGTTCTGCAGCGCCACCGCGCGGCCGCTGCCGTAGGGGGCGATGATCACGTCGCCCGACTGCATGAGGCCGTCCATTTCGCCGGGCGTGGGCGCCCACGAAAGCACATTGGGCGCGACCTGTTTCGTCATCGCCTTGAAGCCGGGGTCGATGTCCTTTTCGCCGCCGCCGTTCAGGCGCGCGAGCATGACGAGCGTGTGCAGGCCGTAGGTGTTGGTGATCGGCGGCACGCCGAGCTTGCCTTTCACGCGCGCGTCTTCGAGCGACTTCCACGAGTCCGGCGCGGGCAGGCCGAGCTTTTTGAACGCCTGTTCGTTATAGCCGATGCCGGTCGCCACCATCCCCACGCCCACGGCGGTCGGGCCAATGTGTGCGAGCGGGTAGAGGTCCTTCATGACGGGCGCGTCGTCGAGCTTGCCGCACAGGCCGAGTTGCATTGCCTGGTACATCGGGCCGTCGTCCATCACGGCGACGTTGATCTGCTCGTGGCCCTTTTGCGCCTGGAGTTTCGCGAGCGTGTCGCTCGAATTGCCCGCCACATAGACGATCTTGACGTCATGCGCCTTTTCGAACGCCGGGATGATCTTCTGACGATAAAGCTGCTCGTTGGAGCCGCCGACGTTGGCGACGTACAGCGTGGTTTCGGCCTGGGCTAGCGAGGCCGCCGCGAGCGCGAGGGCGGCGAGCGCGGTTTTAGGCAGGAAGGTTGAACGACGGCGCATCGCGGCTTTCATGACGACGATCTCCATTCGATTGTGGGGAGCGGCGAACCGGACAGTGCGCCGATGCATCGCAGTCTGTGCCGGGCTGGCCATATCGTCCAATACGAATAAAATGCCAACCTATACGGTAATGATATGGACCAGGGTTAGGCCCTGGCGTGTGAATCAGGGTTAAGCCCAGGAGATCTGCCTTGAATCTGAAGCACGTCGAGGCGTTTCGCGCGGTGATGGTGTCGGGCTCGATGACGGCCGCCGCGAAAGCGCTTTACACCTCGCAGCCCAACGTGAGCCGCCTGATCGGGCAACTGGAGCGCGAGACCGGGCTCACGCTGTTTCAGCGCGTGGGCATCCGCCTCATTCCCACGAGCGAGGGCAACGCGTTTTTTCGCGAAGTCGAGCGGGCGTATGTGGGCCTGCAAGGACTCAGCAATGCCGCCGCGCAAATCCGCAATCTCGGCAGCGGACGCCTGCGTATCGCCGCGATGCCTTCTGCGGGGCTCACGCTCGTGCCGCACGCCATCGACAAGTTTCGCCGCCTGTTTCCGGGCGTGACGGTCTCGCTGCACGTGAACACCTCGGGCACGGTGAACCACTGGACCGGTTCGCAGTTTTGCGATCTGGGTGTGGCCGTGTACATCAGCGAGGCGTCGAATTGCGAGGTGGAATTGCTCTCGAAGGTCGCGGCCGTTTGCGTGATGCCGGCTTCACATTCGCTCGCGAAAAAGGCCATGATCCGGCCCGCCGATCTGGAGGGCGAGTCGTTCATCTCGCTGTGTCACGGCGACGGCACGCGCACGCAAATGGACGAAATATTCCAGCGTGCCGGGGTCGAGCGCGTCCTTGCCATCGAGGCGCAGTACACGGCAATTTGCTGCGAGATGGTCCGCTGCGGCATGGGCGTGACGCTCGCGCATCCCATCGTCGCGCGCGATTTCGCAGGGCCGGACATTGCCATCCGGCCGTTCTCGCCGGCGGTGATGTTCCCCACGTACCTGCTATTTCCGCCGAACCGGCCGCGCGAGCGTCTGGTGGCGGAGTTCGTCGAAGTACTGCGCGCGCATCACGATGGGTTGATTGCGCAGATGAAAGCGCCCGAGCGCGCGAGCGGGCGCAAGCGCACGAAGAAAGAGGCGGCTTGAGGCGGGCGCTCAGGCCGTGCGCTTCGCACCGCGTTTCTTCTGAGCCGCCCGCTCCACGAGATGCTCGACCATGCGCTGCGCCGCGGGCTGCAGCGCGTCGAACGCGCGAAAGCAGACGATGAAACGCCGCCGCGCCCAGGCATCGGTCAAGGCAATGGTGTGCACGTCCATGATGCGCCGGTAGGTGTGGCTCACCTCCTCGGGCACGACGCTGATGCCGAGATTGGCGGCCACTACGCGAAACGCCGCGTCGAGTGTCGACACCACCGCGCGATAGGCGACCGTGCGCCCGCTGCGCGCCGCCGACTGCCGCAGCATCGTATGCACGGCGGTGGAGGGCGGCAGGCCCACGTGCTCGTAATCGAGCGTCTCCTCGAAGGCGATGGTGCGGCGTTTCGCAAGCGGGTGCTCGGGATGCACGGCGAGCACGAGGCGGTCTTCACGCCAGGGGCGCGATTGCAGGCCCCCGAGTTCGACGTTGTCCCAGCACACGCCTAGCGAGGCCGCGCCGTCGCGCACACGTTGCACGAGTTCGTGCGACGTGCGCTCCTCCACGTTCACGCGAATGTTCTTGTACGCGGGCAGGCGCATGAACGACGCGAGGTCGTCGAGCAGCGCTTCGGCGATTGCGGAGGCCGAGGCGCACACGCTTACGCTGCCCGAGAGGCCGCTGCCGAGCGCGGCGACGTCGCTGGCCGCGCGCTCGAGCGTGAAGATCACGCTGCGCGCATGTTCGAGCAGCGCGAGGCCCGCCGCGGTGGGCTGCACGCCGCGGCGCGAGCGCGTGAGCAGCGGCACGCCGAATTCGCTTTCGAGCTGGGCAATGCGCTTGCTGATGGCGGAGGGCTCGATATGCTCCTCGCGCGCCGCACGTCCCATGTTGCCGTGCTCGCACACGCTCACGAGAAGGCGCAGGGTCTTGAGGTCGATGTCGTGCACGATGTCTCCTTACGGCATTTTGTGTGTTTCCAGATTGGAATCTTGAAGCTTCCAAAATACCGCTTTATGTATTTTGCGGAATGCCTAAAGTTAGCACATCGCTGGAGACAAAAACGGAGACACCTTCATGCCCCCATTACCACGGCGCGGCGTAATACGCGAGGTCGGCCTGCGCGACGGCCTGCAGAGCATCCAGACCGTGCTGCCTACCGAGCACAAGATCGCGTGGATACGCGCGGCATACGAAGCCGGTCAGCGCGAGATCGAAGTGGGCTCGTTCGTGCCCGCGCGCCTCTTGCCGCAACTCGCCGATACGGCGGAACTCGTCGCTTACGCGAAAACGCTGCCGGACCTCTTCGTCTCGGTGCTCGTGCCGAACTTGAAGGGCGCCGAGCGAGCGCTGGAAGCGCAAGCGGACCTCATGCTCGTGCCGCTTTCGGCGAGCGAAGCGCATAGCCTTGCGAACCTGCGCAAAACGCCCGGTGAAGTGGTGGCCGAGGTGGCGCGCATGCGCGCCGCGCGCGACGCCAGCGGCGCGAAGACGCTGATCGAAGGCGGCATCGGCACGGCCTTCGGCTGCACGCTGCAGGGGCGCGTCGAGCCTGCCGAGGTGCTGCGCTGCATGCAGGCGCTGCTCGACGCGGGCGCGGACCGCGTGAGCCTCGCCGACACCGTGGGCTACGCCAACCCCGCCGCTGTGCGAGCACTCTTCGAGGCCGCGCGCGAAATCGCGGGCGAGCGTATGTGCTGCGCGCATTTTCACGACACGCGCGGCCTCGCGCTCGCCAACGTCTATGCCGCGCTGCAGGCGGGCGTGACGCGCTTCGACGCCACGCTTGGCGGCATCGGCGGCTGCCCGCATGCGCCGGGCGCAAGCGGCAACGCGTCGAGCGAAGACCTCGCGTTCATGCTCGCGGACATGGGCATCGAAACGGGCATCGACATCGAACGGTTGCTCGCGCTGCGCGCGCGCGTGGCCGCGTGGCTGGAGGGCGAAACGCTGCACGGCACGCTCTGGCGCGCCGGCCTGCCGAAGACTTTTGGCGCAACCGCGCATCACGCCTGATTGATTGGAATTCCTTATGAATACGCAAACCCGGTTGCCACTCGAAGGCGTGCGTGTGGTCGAATTCACGCACATGGTCATGGGCCCCACCTGCGGGATGATCCTCGCGGACCTCGGCGCCGAAGTCATCAAGATCGAACCGCCAGGCGGCGACAAGACGCGCAACCTGCCGGGCCTCGGCATCGGCTTTTTCCGCTCGTTCAACCGCAACAAGAAGAGTGTGGTGCTCGACATCAACACCGAAGCGGGGCGCTCGGCGGCCGTGGAGTTGATCGGCGAGTGCGACGTGATGCTCGAAAACTTCCGGCCCGGCCTCATGGAAAAGCTCGGCCTGGATTACGCGACGCTCTCGCAGCGTTACCCGCGCCTCATCTATGTCTCGCACAAGGGCTTCTTGCCGGGCCCCTATGAAAAGCGTCTCGCGCTTGACGAAGTCGTGCAGATGATGGGCGGCCTCTCCTATATGACCGGGCCCGCGGGGCGGCCGCTGCGCGCGGGCACCTCGGTGAACGACATCATGGGTGGCATGTTCGGCGCGATTGGCGTGCTGGCCGCGCTGCGCGAGCGCGACACCACCGGCCGTGGCCAGGAGGTGCAAAGCGCGTTGTTCGAGAACTGTGTGTTCCTGAGCGCGCAGCACATGCAGCAATACGCCATGACGCACGAAGCGCCGCCGCCCATGCCGTCGCGCGTGTCGGCCTGGAGCGTGTACGACGTGTTCACGCTCGCTGAGGGCGAGCAGCTTTTCATCGGCGCGGTAAGCGACAAGCAGTTCGTGACGTTGTGCGACGTAATCGGCTGCCCGCAGCTTGCCGACGAGCCTCGCTTCGCGAACAACGCCCTGCGCGTGGCCGTGCGGCCTGAACTGCTCGAACGCCTGGGCGCAGTGTTGGCCACGCAGCAGGTCGCCGAACTCATGCCGCGCCTCGAAGCGGCAGGCATTCCCTACGCGCCGATCGTGCGCCCCGATCAGTTGCTCGACGATCCGCACCTCAAGGCGAGCGGCGGACTCGTGCCGATGCAGACCGACGACGGCGGCACGACCGAAGTCGTGCTGCTGCCGCTCATGATGGGCGGCCGCCGTCCCGGCGTGCGTCAGCCGCTCGCGAAGGTGGGCGAGCACACCGAGGAGGTGCTGGCAGGACTGAAGTCACGCGCGGCGACCTGAGCAAGCAGGCCCGGCATTCACAAGAAAGACGCCCAGCGAGGCGTCGTCACGGAGACAAGCATGCAACGAATCCTCGGGGCGGACGATCCGCTCGACGCCGTCACGGCCCCACCCGTGGGCAATCGCGCGGCGGCCGCGCTTTCCGCCAGGCTCGACCGCCTGCCCGCCACGCGCCAGCTCTGGATGCTGGTGATGCTGATATCGCTGGGTGGCTTCTTCGAGGTCTACGATCTCATCTTCACAGGGTATATCGCACCGGGCATGGCCAAAAGCGGCATGCTGCAAACCACCACGCACGCGTTTTTCGGCTTCAACGGCATAGGCGCGTTCGTGGCCGCGACGTTTGCGGGTCTTTTCGTCGGCACGTTCTGTTTCGGCTGGCTACCGGATAAATTTGGACGACGAAGCGTATTCACATTTTCGCTGCTGTGGTATTCGGCGGGCTCGGTGGCGATGGCATTCCAGCATACGTCGCAGGGGCTGATCCTGTGGCGCTTCATCACGGGCATCGGCGTGGGCATCGAGATCGTCACCATCGACAGCTACGTCACGGAGATGGTCCCGCAGCAAATGCGCGGGCGTGCGATGGCCTTGAATCAGGCGATCATGTTCTCAGCCGCGCCCATTTCAGCGCTGCTTTCGTGGTGGCTAGTGCCGCTGGCGCCGTTCGGTCTGGATGGCTGGCGCTGGGTCGTGCTTGCCGGTTCGCTCGGTGCGGCGATTGTGTGGTTCGTGCGCCGCGCCGTGCCGGAAAGCCCGCGCTGGCTCGTTACGCACGGTCAAACGGAGGCGGCCGAACGCGTGATCGCGCAGATGGAGCAGCGCGCCGTGCGCGAGAGCGGCCAGGCGTTGCCCGAGCCTTCTCCCACGCTCGTGCTGCCCGCGCATCGGCGCACTTCGCTTGCGGAGCTGTGGAAACCGCCGTACCGCGCGCGCCTCATCATGCTGATCGCGTTCAATCTGTGCCAGGCGGTGGGCTACTACGGATTCGCCAACTGGGTGCCCACGCTCCTGATCGGGCAAGGCGTGACCGTCACGAAGAGCCTGCTGTATGCGGTCGTGATCGCCATTGCGCTGCCGTGCGGGCCGTTGCTCGCGATGCTCGTGGCCGATCGCATCGAGCGCAAGTGGCTCATCGTCGGCTCGGCTTTCGCGGTGGTCGTGTTCGGGTTGCTGTTCGCGCAGGCACGCGGGCCGCTTGCGCTCATTTCGCTCGGTGTCCTGATCAGTCTCGCGGGGCAAACCATTTCCGTGTGCTATCACGCGTACCAGGCCGAGCTTTTTCCCACGGCCGTGCGTTGCAGCGCCAATGGCATCGTTTATTCCGCAAGCCGCGTGGGCGCCATGATGTCGGGTTTTATCATCGCCGCGTTGCTGCGCGATTTTGGCGTGAGCGGTGTGTTCGCCGGCATCACCGTGTGCATGCTCGCGGTGATGATTTCCATCGGCGGATTTGGGCCGCGCACGAATGGCGTGCGGCTCGAAGAGCTTTCGGCGTGAGGCAGAAGGGGATGAGGCGTGCCGGCCGGCACGCCTCGTAAGGCAACGCTCAGGCTGCGGCGATCACGTCGATGCGCAGCGCCGGGCCGCCCGCTGCGATTTCCAGCAGACGATCGACGTTCGGGTGCGCGCCCGGACGGTTGCGCGCGTCGGCGGTGTGCTCTGCGAACACGGCGAGGCCATGCTCGGCGGCGTTGGCGTCGAGCGTGCCGAAGGCTTCGCGCAGGTAGTGGTAGACCGCGAGCGAGCCCTGCTTGCCGGGCTTGTTCTCGATGCTAGCGGCGACAACGCCCTGAGCGTCCACGAGATCGATGCGCTCGATGCCGTCGATGCCCGGCAGCAGTGCGAGATTGTCCTTGAAGACGGCGCCCGGTTGAATTGCCTGAATCACTGAAAACACTCCGTTGGTTCGATAGATGGCGTATGCGGAGCCGTATCTTAGCCGATCGGAGTGAGACGCATCAGGCCCCGTTCACGCTCCGCAGCACGCTTTCGATCGCGGCGGCCACGCTCAGCACGTGCGCGTCGCTGTCGGCGAGTCCCGCCACGCTCAAGCCCACGGGCGCCTCGCCGCGCGGCGCGCACGGCAGCGACACGGCGCAGCCATCGAGGAAGTTCACCAACGAAGGATTGCGCAGCACGAGCGCGTTCGTGGCCGCGAAGTGCGCCGGGTCGGCTTCGAGCGCCGCGATTGTCGGCGGCACGATGGGCACGGTCGGCATGAGGAAGGCGTCGAAACCCGCGAGCGCGGCGCGCGCCTGTGCGATTGCGGCGGCGCGCGCGGCAAGCAGGTCGAGGTAGTCGGCGGCGCTCGCCGTTTCGCCCAGACGGATGCGCGCGAGCACGCGTGGGTCGTAGCGCTGCGCGTGTGCAGGCAGACGGCTGCGGTGCGTGGCAAAGGCCTCGATCGGCGAGAAGCCGAAGCGGTTGATGGCGGGCAGCGTCTCCAGCAGCGGCAGGGTCAGCGGCGTGATCTGCATGCCAGCACGCGAGAGGCGCGTGAGCGTGGCTTCCCACGTGCGCGCGACATGCGCGTCCATGCCTTCGGTCACGTAGTTCGCAAGGACCGCAAGGCGCAGGCCCTTGGGCTCGGCGGTGCGTACGTCCGCGGCGTTTGCGTCCGTTGCCAGGCCCGCGAGCACACGGTCCACCAGCGCGCAGCACGCCACGCTCGGGGCGATGGCGCCGATTGAGTCGAGCGTGGTCGAAAGCGGGAACACGCCGGCCGTCGGCACGCGCCGGGCCGTGGGCTTGAAGCCGGTGAGGCCGCAGAACGCGGCGGGAATGCGCAACGAGCCGCCCGTGTCGCTGCCAAGTCCGGCCGCGGCCATGCCACCCGCCACCGAGGCCGCCGCGCCCGACGACGAGCCGCCCGCCACGCGTGCCCCGTCGCCGTCACGCCACGGCGAGCGCGGCGTGCCGCGCCACGGGTTGAGGCCGAGCCCAGAGAACGCGAATTCGCTCATGTTGGTGCGCCCGAGCGGGACGGCCCCGGCGCGGCGCAGACGCGCCACGGCGGGCGCGTCGAAGGTGGCGGGTGGGGCGTCGTCGAGCACGCGCGAACCCGCGCGCGTGGGCTCGCCCGCCACGTCGAACAGGTCTTTGATGGACACCGGCAGGCCCGCGAGCGGTGAAAGCCGCACGCCCGCGCGGCGCAGCGCGTCCTGGGCGTCGGCCTCGCGCCGCGTGCGTTCGGCGTCGAGGGCGATGAACGCGTGGCCGCCGTTGCCGCCTTCGGCGGCAATGCGCTCCAGCGCGGTTTCCACGAGCGCGCGGCTCGTCGTGCGGGCCGCGTCGAGATCGGCGGCGAGTTGGGAGAGGCGCGTGGCAGGATTGTATGACATGGGTTTCGTTGCGCGTGTACGAGGAAAAGGATGAGTGCTCAGACCACCGCTCAGGCGACCGCTTATGCCACAACCGGCAGCGCGCGAACCGCGTAACGCGCGCGCAGGCTGCGTTCGAGCACCGGGTCGTGCAGTTCCAGCTCGAACGCGTCGCCCGACTCCATCGCCGCCATCTCGCCGTTCACGGCGAGCGTGCCGCTGTACATCGCGCTGCCGGGCGGCAATGCGCCCGTTTCCGTATAGCGGCGCCACAGGTCGGCGGGCGGCAGCAGGCCGTCCACGGCGCCGCTCTGGTAGGCGCGCGTTTCGCCGGTCGCGGCAACGAGCGTGGCGCGCATCGTCAGGCGGTCCCAGTGGCCCGCCACGTCTTCGTAGCGCCACGCCTCGCGGCCCAGCGGCTTCGGGCACACCTGCTTGGATACCGCCACGCTGTAGGCCTCCGCTTTGCGGTCGGTGTGATCGGAGCCGATCGTCACAAGCGTGCCGAGCGGGCTCGCCACGAGCACGCACTCGATCTCGCCGCTCGTGTGCGTGCCGAGCACGTCCACGGTTTCGGCCTGGTTCAGTTGCTCCGCACCCACGCGGTAGAAGAGCGGCGTGCTCGAAGGCGGCGCCACGCCGAGCGCGGCGAGTTCGTCGATGTGATGCTGGATCGCGTGAGCGTCGCGGCCGGCCCAGCCGGCGATCACCAGCGTGTCGATATCGATCGAAAGCGGCGTGGCTGCGCCGCCGGCCGGAAGGACGGTGAAGGAAAGCGTGGTCATGATGGCAGTTCGAAAGGGGGAGGACGCACCCGGCGCACTGGCTGCGCGCGCCGGGAGGAAAAGCGGAGATCAGTCCTGCAGCGGGCGATGCGCGGTTTCGCGGGCGGCGATCAGCGCGATGCCGGTGACGATGAGCGCGCCGCTCACATAGAGCGAGACGGCTGCCGTGCTGTGCCAGGTGCGAAACAGCGCGACGATGATGAGCGGTGCGAAGCCGCCGCCGAGAATCCCGGCGAGCGTATAGGCGAGCGAGGAGCCGGCATAACGCACGCGGGTCGGGAACTGCTCGGTGACGAAGGCGGCTTGCGGGCCGTACATCACCGCGTGAATCACGAGGCCGATCATCACGGCGAGCACGATCAGCGCGGGCTGCGAGGTGTTCATCAGCATGAAGAAGCCGAATGCCCAGACCATGGCTGCGATCACGCCGCCGAGGTACACGGGACGCCGCCCGAAACGGTCGGAGAGCGCGCCGAAGAACGGCACGGCAAGGGCGTTGCAGGCGGTGCCCGCGAGCACGGCGGTGAGCGCGAGGGAGCGCGAGAGGTTGAGCACCGTGGTCACATAGGTGAGCGTGAACACGACGAGCAGCGCGTACAGCACGTCGGAGCCGATACGCGCGCCGCCCGCCACGATGAGGCGCCGCCAGTGCTGCGAGAACACTTCGAGCACGGGCACTTCCGCGGTGGCGTGCGCTTCGTTCAGCTTTTCGAATTGCGGCGTTTCGCCAACGCTGCTGCGCACCCAGATGCCGAACAGCACGAGCAGCAGGCTCGCGAGGAACGGCACGCGCCAGCCCCACGAGAGGAACGCATCGGACGACACGGAAATCGTGATGAACGCGATGAAGCCCGTGCCGAGCAGCGTGCCGAACGAGGGCCCGACTTGTGCCCACGAAGCGTTCAGGCCGCGCTTTTTCTGGTCGCCGTGCTCAACCGCGAGCAGCACCGCGCCCGCCCATTCGCCGCCTAGCGCGATGCCCTGCACGAAGCGCAGCGCGACGAGCAGCATGGGGCTCAGGATGCCGGCCGTGGCGTAGGTGGGCAGCACGCCCATCAGCGCGGTGGTGATGCCCATGAGCACGAGCGTGAGCATGAGCACGGCGCGCCTGCCCATGCGGTCGCCGAGATTACCGAAGATGAAGCCGCCGAGCGGCCGCGACACGTAGCCCACGGCATAGGTCGAGAACGCGAGCAGCGTGCCCGCGAGCGGGTCGACCGAAGGGAAGAACAGATGATTGAAAACCAGCGCGGCAAGCGTGTTGTAGACGGTGAAGTCATACCATTCGAGCGACGTGCCGATCATGCTGGCGCTCGCAAGGCGGCCGCGTCCGGTGCGGGTGCGGCCGATCGCCGGGGCTTGAGCGAGAGAGTTCATCGGATTCTCCATAGTCGTTGGGCGTGAAGCGCCTGGGGCTACTGCTGTGTCACGCCGCGAGGCGCCAGAGCATGTCGAAGCTGCGCACCGTCTCGCGCGCCACGCCCGCGGCTTGCGCGAGCTGTTCGGCGGCGGCGCGCGCTGCAGCGTTCGAACTGCCTTCCACGAACACGACCGCGTCTTCTTGCACGGCGCGCGCCGTGCCCGCAGCGCCGCCGGTCGCAAGCGGCGAGGAAAGCGTGCCCTCGGTGCGGAACACGCGCACCGCGTGAACGCCGGGCGCGTGCGTGGCGGCGTCGGCCGCATCGCGCCAGGTTGCGGCGGCGAGCGCTTGCGGCGCGGCCACGAAGATCGCGACGTGCGCGCCTTCGCCTTCACCCGCTTCGAATGCAAGCTCGCCCACGCGGCGCTGCGTATCGTTCATGCGCGCGAAGTTGCGCAGCGACCAGTCGGTCTGCACGGTGAAGGCCTGGCGGTAGGCGTCGCTGCGGAACACATCGAGCGATTCCGTCACGTAGAGCGCGAGATAGCGGCGCGCGTGGCCGTCGTTGGCGAGGAAGCGGCGCGCATGGCGAAAGCCGCGAATGCCGACGCGTTCCTGCATGTGCTCGCGATCGTACCAGGCGTTGAAGTCGGCTTCGGCGTGCGGGTCGGTGTCGGTCCAGATGCAAAGCTGGCCGGGCTGGGCGTTCTGTGTCGTGCTCATCGGTTCTTCCTGCGCATACGTTGTATCGGATAGACGCAGTTTGGCGAGCACGGGCCGCTTCGGTCCAACAAGAAAAAAAATACGCAGTGAACAGGTTTTTTTATCGCTTGTTTTTGTCACTGGCGGCGCGGGCCGGTTTTGCCGGGCGCTGGCGCGCGGTTTTCGCCGCGGGTTTGGCAACCCCTGCCGCGCGGGCCGGGGCTTTCGGGCGGCGCGCGGTGCTGGCGGATACAGCCGGCGTTGCGCCATCCAGCTCCGGCCCCAAAGCGAGCACGAACGCTTGCGCCTGTTCGGCCGCGAGTTCGGCGATACGCGCGGGCAGCGGCTGGCTCTGCAGACGGTAGCTCGCCACGAGCGGCAGCGGCACGAAGCCGCTTTCCACGTCGAGCACTTCGAGCGCGCCTTCGCGCAGCTCGCGCTGGATGATGGCGGGCGGCAGCACCGCCACGCCGAAGGCGTCTGCCACGAGGCGGATCATCGCCGCCACGGAACTAATGCAGTTGATGCGCACCGGGCGCTCGACCGCGCGTGCGAACTCGCGTTCGAGCGCGATATGCGGTCCCGAATTGCGCGAGAAGCTGAGGATGGGAAATTCGGCGAGCCGCGCAAGATCGACGCGTTGGCCCGAAAGCCCGAGCGTGGGGCTGGCCACCCAGCGCATGGGGAACTCGCACAGCGGCACGTCGGCGAATTCGCGGTCGCCCAGCGCGTGCGTTTGCAGGATCAGATCGACGGCGTCGGCGCGCAGCAATTGTGTGAGGTGAATCGTGGTGTCGCTCGTGACCTCGATCTCCAGATGTGGAAAGCGCTCGCGCACGCGCGCCATCACCGCGGGAAACCAGCTATGCACGATCGACTCGACCACGCCGATGCGAATGAGGCCGCCGCCGCCGCTCGCGTCCTCGACTTCGCGGCGCATCTCCTCGCCGAGATTCACGATGCGCTCGGCGTACGCGAGCATCTTGCGGCCCGCGGGCGTGAGCGTGGCCGAGCGCGAATTGCGGTCGAACAGGCGCACCTCGAAGCTCTCCTCCAGCGCCGCGATACGGCTCGACACCGCCGCCTGCGTGGTGTGGAGCTTTTCCGCGGTGAGGCGGAAATTTTGCAGGCGCGCTAGCCAGATAAATGTTTCGAGAAACCGGATATTCATGATTCGAAGGAGGGCGGACGGCGAGGACGCATGATAGCGCGCCGTATTTCCGTTGCCGGCCGAATCGGTGCCAACGGTTGATCGACTCACTCCTCTCCCACCGCCGAAAGCGGCGCGGCCACATGCTCGAGCGACTTGCGCTCCGCGTCCACGCCCCAGACCGCAGCGACGAGCGCCGCGCCGAGCATGAGCGCCGATCCCACCACGTAGCCCGTGAACACTTCGCTGCGCTGATGCGTATCGATCAGTCGTCCGAAGAATGCCGGGCCGATGATGCCGCCCAACGCCGTGCCGAACGCATAGAACACGGCGATCGCAAGGGCCCGAATCTCCAGCGGAAACGATTCGCTCACGGTGAGATAGGCGGAACTGGCGGCGGCCGAGGCGAAAAAGAAAATCACCATCCACGCGACGGTTTGCATCGTCGCCGTGAGCATGCCCTGCTCGAAGAGCCACCCGCTCACCGTGAGCAGCACGCCCGAGAGCGCATAGGTCGCGGCGATCATCGTGCGCCGTCCGATCACGTCGAACAAACGCCCCAGCACGAGCGGACCGAGGAAGTTGCCGAGCGCGAACGGCAGCAGATAGAGGCCCACGTCGCCGCCCGGCACGTGATAGAACTCCGTGAGCACGAGCGCGTAAGTAAAGAAAATGGCGTTGTAGAAGAAGGCCTGGGCCGTCATGAGCGAAAGACCCACCAGCGCGCGGCGGCGGTGCCGCACGAAGATGGCGTGGAACACCGCGCGTAGCGGCGTGTGACTGCGCGCATGCAAACGCAGCGGGGCGTCGGGTGGATCTTTCAGCGTATGGCCCGCGTCGCGAAAGCGCGTTTCGATGGTCTTCACGATCCGCTTTGCTTCGTCGTGCTCGCCATGCGTGAGGAGCCAGCGCGGGCTTTCGGGAATCCAGCGGCGCATGGGCAAGATGATGAGCGCGAGCACCGCGCCAATCAAGAAACACACGCGCCAGCCCCAGTCGGCGGGCAGCAGGTGCGGGTCGAGCAGCACGAGCGAGCCCGCCGCGCCAATGGCCGCGCCGACCCAGAACGTGCCATTGATGCTGAGGTCGGTCCAGCCGCGCACGCGCGCGGGCGTGAACTCCTGAATCGTCGAATTGATGGCCGCGTACTCGCCGCCGATGCCCGCGCCCGTGATGGCGCGAAAAGCCACGAAGCTCGCGAAGCTCCACGAGAACGCAGTCGCGGCGGTGGCGAGCAGATACACCGCGAGCGTGATGAAGAAGAGTTTGCGGCGCCCCAGCCGGTCCGTGAGCCAGCCGAAGCCGAGCGCGCCGCACACCGCGCCCGCGATATACGCGCTGCCCGCGAGTCCCACCTGCGCGTTGTCCAGATGCAGCACCGGGCTCGTTTTTAGCGCACTCGCTACGGCGCCGGCCAGCGTGACTTCGAGACCGTCGAGCAGCCAGGTGACGCCCAGCGCCACGACGATGAGCACGTGAAAGCGCCCCCACGGCAAGCGGTCGAGGCGCGCGGGCAACGTGGTTTCGATGATGGCGGGTTTATCGGTCGTCCCGGTTGTATCTGGAGGATTCATCGGGCAAGGCGAGGTTCGGCACGCGATGCCTTGCAGCATGCGCCGTTCCTGAAATGTGCACGTTGAGCCTATTATTGATGCGATTAACGATTCATCCGGCGTTGGGATGATTATGCCGTTTTAAGCGACTTTCCCAATTCGCCGGATCATTTCAATACGCGCGTTCAGAAGCCGCGCCGAACCGTAACCGTTGCGCCCGTGCTATGCGAATGAAGAATGGCGACGCGCGCGGTGGCGGAAAACACCCACTCGTCCATGGTCAGCGAGAGCCTGCGTTGAGGTTGCGCGCCAATGTTCAGCGTGCCGTCGGGCACTTGAAGAATTGAAATCTGGGGCGCCGTAGAAGGGCCCATCTGCAGATAATCGGAACTCGGCCGCGCAGCTTGCTGCACGCCGTCACTGCTCCCGGGCGCGGACTTTACGAAGTCGTAATGGTATTTCTCCGGTACCACCGGCGCGCTATAAAAACTTTCGACTTGCGCGTAAAACGGCTTGGGCTGATTCGCCTGGTATTCCATTTCGTACCGGTGCAGATACGCCTGGGGTTCCGGTGGCAGTGCTGGAATCACTTCCATAGGCATTGACGGGATATTGGCGACCGTCATGGTTTCGGGAGCGTTCAAGCCGGTGCTCTGAGCGAACGCATAACCGCTCAGCATAAAAAAGGCTGCACCGACAATCTTTTCGTTCAGGCACGTCATGAGCATGCCTCCAATGACGAACTCGAAACATCAAAACTGCCGAACGTTCCTGCTCAACTGACCGCCATTGCATCGACTGCACCCATGCATTCTAGTACCTGAATGGCTTCATGCCAGCCGAATGTGCGCGAACGCCCCGCAGATGGATGTGAAGTCCACCAGCTAGCAGATGGCGTGCAATGTCGTTGCCTAACATCGCAGACGATATGACCGATTCAGGCGGCAGCAAGACCACCCGCAGCGGCAGAAATTGCGGATGGTCGTGCGGATAATCGACGGGCTCACGCCAGAGGCGAGCCCACCGGCGCTAGCGCATTGGGGGAAATGCGAGTGCGGGTTAGATCGTGCCGAAGAGCGCGCGCGGCCGGTCCTGCAGCGTGCGCGCGAGGACCTTCAGTGCGCGCGCGAGTTGCTCCCGCGAGGTTGCACACGCGAGGTTGATACGTACGCCGTGCTCGAGCGTCGAGCGGTCCACGGCGAACGCCGAGGCGGGCATGGTGTTCACGCCGCGCGCCAGCGCGTTGGCGGCGAAGTCGTCGGAACGCCACGGGGCCGGCACGCGCAACCAGACGAACATGCACGCCGGGTCGCTATTGAGCAGGTCGCGCGGCAAGATTTCGAGCGCGAGCGCTTGCCGTGCCTGCAGCTCCGCACGCTGCGCTTCGAGTATGAGGTGCGCGGTGCCGTCCTCGATCCAGCGCGTCGTGATGAGCGTGGTGAGCGGCGCGGGCATCCAGGCCGTCGTGCGCACGGCCTCGGCAGCGAGCGCCGCGCCATGCGGCGGCGTGTGCAGATAGCCAATGCGCAGCCCGGGTGCGAGCACCTTCGACGTAGAGGCCACGTGGAAGGTCAGCTCCGGGCACAGGCTCGCGATGGTCGGCAGGCGCTTGCGCAGCAACGGCCCGTACACGTCGTCCTCGATGATCGCCACATGGTGCCGGCGCGCGATCTCCACGAGCGCGAGGCGACGCTCGAGGCTCATCGTCACCACGCTCGGGTTCTGCAGGTTAGGCACAGTGAAGATCGCCTTCACCGGCATGCGGCGGCAGGCGTCTTCGAGCTGATCGGGCAGGAGGCCTTCGGCATCGCTTGGGATACCGACCAGTTCGAACTGGAATACGGGTGCGAGCGCTTTCAGGCCGTAATAGGTCAGCTTGTCGGAGAGGATCACGCCTTCGTGTCCCATCAGGCTGCTCAAGACCGCGTAGAGGCCGTGCTGCGCGCCGCTCGTCACGACGAGATTATCGGGCGAGGGCGTGAAGCCAGGCGCGGCGATCCATTGCGCGCCCGCCGCGCGCGCCCATTCCGCGCCCTGGGGCGGCTGATATTCCTGAGTTTCCGCAAAGCGCGGGTCGCGCGAGATCTGCGCCATCGTGCGGGCGAGTTGCGTGAGGAATTCGCCAGTCGCCGGGCGGTTGACGGTGAGGTCGACCACGCCGCTCGCTTCGGCGCCGTTCGCCTCCGCGCTTCGCTGCGCCGCGGCGCCAACGGCCGGCATGGCGCCGCCGGTGACGATCGAGCCGCGCCGCTTGCTCGCAACGATCAGCCCGCGCGCCTGCAACTCCTTGTAGGCGCGCGAAACAGTGGAAACGTTGATGCCCAGCTCCACGGCCAGATCGCGCTGCGGCGGCAAGCGGCTGCCTGGCGGGTACTGACCGCTGCGCACCTGCTCCTCGAGATTGCGGGAGACCTCCAGATACGTGGCTTGACGACCTTTTGTCTGGATATTCTCATCCGTTTTTGTCTGGTAATCGTCGGCTTTCATGCAAGTAGTAACTCCATACAAAACTCGATCGTCTGCCACATCACCGCGCTGCACTGAGGCACATCACCCGCGCCCCTGCTGCATCTTTAACCCAAAAACACAAGATATGGCAAGTGTTTGGCTGCGCGTGCCCTGAAGCGTTAGATCACTCGCCAGGGAAATTCCTGGTCTCCACACAAAGTCTTTTTAATTGCACACAAAAAATTATTGTGTGAGTATGAATCCAAGGTTTTGTTCGGCCAGCAGCTCGGCGCAACACGCACTGTATTACAGGAGGACAGTCTCGTGGCATCCCGGCAATCCACACCCGCTTCAGGCGCAACATCCACACCCCTCGGCCATTCGCTGCGCAAGCGGCACGTCACGATGATTTCGCTCGGCGGCATCATCGGCGCGGGGCTGTTCGTCGGCAGCAGCGCCACCATCAACGCGATGGGGCCCGCTGCCTGCCTGAGCTACCTGCTGGCGGGCATCGTCGTGCTGTTCGTCATGCGCATGCTCGGCGAGATGGCGCTCGCGCATCCGGGCGTCGGTTCGTTCACGGAGTTCACGCGCATTGGTCTTGGCGACTGGGCCGGTTTCACGAACGGCTGGCTGTACTGGTACTTCTGGGTGATCGTGGTGGCCGTGGAAGCGGTGGCGGGCGCGGGCATCCTGCAGCGCTGGATTCCCGCGCCAGTGTGGGTGATCGGGCTCGTGCTGCTCTCGTTCATGACGGTCGTGAACCTGCTCTCGGTGAAATCATATGGAGAATTCGAGTACTGGTTCGCGTCGATCAAGGTCGCGGCCATCATCGTATTCATCGTGGTGGGCGCGAGCTATCTGTTCGGGTTCAGCTCGTGGCACCAGACCGTGAACAATCTGAGCGGCGACCACGGCTTCATGCCGTTCGGCGCGATGTCGATCTTCGCGGGCGTGCCCACCGTGATCTTCGCTGTGGGCGGCGCGGAGATCGCGACCATTGCCGCGGCCGAATCCGACGACCCGGGCCGCAACGTCGCCTCGATGACCCGTTCGGTCATCCTGCGCGTGATCACCTTCTATGTCGGCTCGCTTTTCGTGATTGCGTGCATCGTGCCGTGGGCGAGCATCAAGGTGGGCTACTCGCCGTTCGTGGCCGCGCTCGAAACCATGCATATTCCGGGCGCTGCGGACATCATGAATGCAATCGTGCTGGTGGCGGTGCTCTCGGCGCTGAACTCCGGGCTCTATGTGTCCTCGCGCATTGTGTTCCGGCTTGCCGAACGCCGCGACGCGCCGCGCGCGCTGCTCACGCTCTCGAAGAGCCGCGTGCCGCGTCTGGCCGTGCTCGCGAGCAGCGTTGTCGGCTACGTGGCCATCGTGGCGGCGATCGTTTCGCCGCAGGGCGTGTTCCTCTATCTCGTCAGCGCATCGGGCGCGGTGATGCTGTTCGTGTATTTCTCCATCGCCGTCTCGCAGATCGTGATTCGCCGGCGCCTCGAGGCAACCGAGCCCGAACGGCTCACGTTCAAGATGTGGCTCTTTCCGTGGCTTTCGTGGGCCGTGGTGGCGGCCATTGCCGGTGTGCTCTGCGCGATGGGCTTCGATCACGCGCTTTCGGGGCAGCTCATGGCGAGCCTCGCGAGCGTGGCGGTGGTGTCGGCGGCCTACATGCTGACGCGCAAACGGACTCACGTGGAAGATTTCCGTGAGCCCGCAACCAACTGGAAGAAGTAATGTCGCAAGTGGCTGTCATTGGCGCGGGGTTCGTGGGGCTGTCGTGCGCTTACTGGCTCATGCGCGACGGGCACAGCGTGACGCTGTACGACGCGCAAGGGCCGGGCGAGGGTGCCTCATATGGCAACGCGGGCACGTTCGCGAACTACGCGTGCATTCCCGTGAACAACCCCGACGTGTTTCGCAACATCCCGCGCTTTCTGTTTTCGTCTACGAGCCCGCTGCGCATTCGCTGGGGCGACGTGCCAACGCTCACGCCGTGGCTCGCACGCTTTCTGCTGAGCGCCACGCCGCGCCGCTACGCGGGCAGTGTGAATGCGCTCGCGCAACTGCTCTCGCGCGCGTTCGACGGCTACCGCGAAATGCTTGCCGTCGACACGCTCGCGGCCTTCGTGCGCGAACGCGAATGCCTCTACCTGTATTCGAGCGCGGCGTCGTTCGAGGCCGCGCAGCCGGCGCTCGAGTTGCGGCGCTCGCTAGGCGTGGCGTTCGACACGCTCGCGCGCAGCGAAATCGCGCAACTGGAGCCGGGCCTCGCGCCGCTCTTCGCGCAAGGCACGCTCTTCAAGGGCAGCTGGTTTTTGAGCGATCCACGCGGCTTTCTTCAGGCCTTGCATGCGATGTTGTCGCTGCGCGGGCTCGTGCACCGGCGCGTGGCGGTCGAGACGCTGGCGCCTGCGGCAAACGCGGTGAAGCTGATCGATTCGGCGGGCGAGACGCATGACGCCGAACACGCCATTGTGTGCGCCGGCGCGTTTTCGGGGCGTCTCGCGCGCCAATGCGGCGACGCGCTGCCGCTAGGTGTGGAGCGCGGCTATCACGTGCGCTTTCCTGGCACCGCTAACCGAATTTCGCGGCCGTGCGGCTGGGCCGAACGCGGTTTCTACATGACGCCGATGGACGGCGGCATTCGCGCAGCGGGCACGGTCGAGCTGGCGGCCAACGGCGCGGGTAAGAACGCGGACCTGCTGCGGCTTTTGACGCGCTCCGCGCAGGAGGCGCTGCCCGGATTGCCGGAGCCGGACAGCGACTGGCTTGGCTTCAGGCCGAGCCTGCCCGACGCGCTGCCCGTGGTGGGCGCGTCGAGCCGCTCGCCGCGCGTGATCTACGCGTTCGGGCATCAGCATCTGGGCGTGACGCTCGGCGGCGTGACGGGCAGCGTGGTTGCCGATCTCGTTGCGCAACGCGCGCCTCCCCTCGATCTCACGCCTTATAGTCCGCGCCGTTTTTAACCGTATTTGCAGGTACTTTCCAGCCATAACCAGGTAACACCCACCGCAACAATCTCCCTGTGAGGATGAGCATCATGAACCGCCGCACTCTCGTACTAACGATGGCCCTCGGGCTGATGGGCTTGCACGGCCCCGCGCAGGCGGCCGACCCCGAGGTGGTGAAGATCGGCTTCGCAGGTCCGCTCACGGGCCCGGTCGCGCGCGTTGGCAAGGACTTGCAGTACGGCGCGCAGCTCGCTATCGACGAGGAGAACGCCAAACACCCCGTGATTGCGGGCAAACCGGTGAAGTACGTGCTCGACGTGCAGGACGACCAGGCCGACCCGCACGTGGCCGTGCAGGTGGCGCAAAAGCTCGTGGACGACGGCGTGGTCGGCGTGATCGGCCACTACAACTCGGGTTGCAGCATTCCCGCTTCAGCCGTTTATCACAACGCGAACGTCGCCATGATCACGCCGGGCTCCACCAACCCGGCGCTGACCCAGCAGGGCTATGCGAACGTGTTTCGCACCATGGGCAACGACGGCATAGGGGGCGTGATTGCGGGCAAGTTCGCGGTGGAGCAGTTGAAGGCGAAGCGGATCGGCATCATCGACGATCGCACGGCCTTCGGCCAGGGGCTCGCCGACGCGTTCGAGAAGGGCGCGAAGGAGGCGAACGGCAATATCGTCGACCGCGAATTCACCAACGACAAAGCCGTGGACTTCCGCGCCATTCTCACGTCGCTGAAGCAGAAGAACGTCGACGTGATCTTCTTTGGCGGCCTCGATGAACAAGGCGCGATGCTTGCCAAGCAGATGCGCACGCTCGGCATGCCGGCGCGGCTCTTCGGTGCGGGCGCGTTGAAGAGCAATGCCTTCCTGCAGATCGCGGGCCCGGCTGGCGAAGGCACGCAGGATCTCGAACCGGGACCGGCGCTCGACAAGCTGCCTTCCGCGCAGGCTTTCGCGAAGCGCTACAAGGCACGATTCAATCAGGATGTCGAACTGTATGCGCCGTTCGCCTATGACGCCGCGCTCGCCATGATCAAGGCGATTCGCGACGCCGACTCGCTCGACCGCGCGAAGATCGTCGCGAGCTTCCCGAAGGTAACGGTGGTGGGCGTGACGGGCAATATTGCGTTCGATCCGCACGGCGACCTCATCAAGCCGCCTTATACGCTCTTCGAGGTGCAGCAGGGGCAGTGGAAGAGCTTGAGGACGCTTGGGGGGAATAACGGGGTGTAACTGATGCCCGGTTCTACGGCCAGATTGGGCTGCGGCGGGAAGCGCACGATTGCGTGCTCGACAGACGGGAAGAGTGCATGCTGGCGAAATTGCCGGTGAAATCATTACCGGAATTTGACGGGGATAAACGCGATCAACGCGACTTCGCGTATGGGTCGGCGCTATGGTCTTCTGAGGCGCTGCAAACGTGGCGCGGTGGATGGGCCGCGTGCTCAAAATCCGACGAGCGGCGCTTCAGCCGACAGTAATGGTGGCTGCGAATTGAAACCTGCCAAGTCGTAGTTCGCATGAGCCGGTCATGCAGCCGCCAGTGCCGGCGGCTGTTCGACGAACGATCCGCAGGCATGATACGGGGAGATCTGTTGCGCGACGAGATTCTCAATCATCGGCTTGAGTGACCTTGATATAAGGCTTCAAACCAGGGTTGGATAAAGCGAGAAGATTGAGCGTTGCGCCACCAAATCGCCACGCGAATTCGTCGTCCAACGTGTCGCTGTAGTTCGCCACCGGTACTTCGAGCGGAAAGAGGCGCGCAGTCGCCGAAAGCACTTTCTCCTCCTCAAGCGTGTACGAAACGAGTGCCTGTTTCTCTTCAAACCACATTACAACAACGCACCGCTTTACAGGATGCTTAGCGATCAATACCCTCTGCACTGTTGATGCTGCATCATTTCCATTCGAATCCTCACTATAGTCGAACGGCTGTGCGTCGCCGAGCTGTGTCGAGTCGGCGCCTGAATTCGCACTGAACAAGTCATTGCCAAACGTACCACCTTTGTTGATTCCCGTATCGCCGGCGTCCGAATCACTATTACCGCCGCCGAGCAATGTGCCTGTTGCCTACTCGACGACCCTTAACGCGTTGCTGCACGCGGACCATTGCAATTTCTCCCAGCGGACAACGCTCGCGCGAGTTGGATTTTTTCCTTTCACTCTGCACCCTCCAGAACCTGCATCGAATCGAACTCGACAGCGATTGCAAAGCCAGCGGTGGGATGTAGATAGACAATATGCTGCGCTGCCCTTTTGCCCGGCAATGAGCGCTTCAACAGATTCCGTGCAAGCGATTCAACTTCCGTGTTTGGCTGTGCCCTCTCCAACGACAGCACGATATTGACGGTCCCACCATTCTCAATTCCCAAACGAGTCATGCCTTGAAAGGTGACCGTAGCTGTTCGCGTACCTAGCTTGAGACTCAGAATCAATGTATCGGGGCAACTGATGTCTAATTGATTTTGTATCGCGATGCGAAAAATGTACCAATCATGAAAGTAGTCATACGCGTGGAGCGTTGCATCAATATCTGTCACAGCTTGCCTCACCAAGGAAGAATTGAAACGGGCCAACCCTGATCACGTGCATTTCCTTCCCAGTTATGCGCATGCGGATTAGGCTGGCCGTGATGCACATCAAAGTCTATATCAACGCTTGCGTTGCCGTTGGAATCAAACATGCGCCATTGTTTCTTCATACCAGGACCGCTTTCGATCCAGGAGTTCGGATCACCGGTCATATCTGGAATGCCCGCCAGGTCGAATGCATCACCCTCGGTGGAAGCAGGCAAATAGGTAAACGACTGCGCATCCCCAAGTGGCGTTGAGCCTTCCGGGGTCGCGTCATCATCGTCCGAAACATCGTCACTGCCTCCGGGCAACGCACCTGCCATCGTTTCCATGAGCCCCAAAAGTCCTGCGCCTCCATCTCCTTCGCTGGCACTCGCGGCACTGCGCACAACTTGTGTCAGTCCCGTTGAGGCTTTGGCTACCTGCGAGGGCGCATCGAATGCCGTAGACAGGACCGATCCTGCTCCAGTCGTTTTTTCCTCCTGTGCGGCCTTGAACGCGACCCATTCATCCCATGTCAATGGACGGTTCGCGTTTCCCCCACCGGC
>NZ_CAJMZA010000035.1:0-73151 GCF_905220195.1 Paraburkholderia sp. J8-2 | reverse complement strand
GTCGGTCCCAAAATGATGTCTGAAATTGCGGCGTGAGCAAACGCAAAACGCACTGACTCGAATCAGTTTCGGGCGATTGAAAGGCGGTTTGGGGAGGCAAAGCGGACGCCCACACGTCAGAGTAGCCGTGCGGGCGAGTGACGCCTCATGGCCGATCGCGAGCGCTCGCCGGCTCCTCCGTTTGCTGTCGTTCAAACCATTCGCGGGCGCCAGCGGCGACTTTGTGGCGTCAAAGCTCAGCGGTTGAATTCGGCCTATTTCGTTGAAAAACTGCGATGCGGCGCGCGGGTGCGGTGATTTTTGGACATACAATCGACGCGCTCAGCGCTCTTTCCGATCGCACCGCTTCTGTGCATCGCCCCGCGATGCGTCTCAAGCGGCCGCTGCCGCCATTTTCCCCCGCTTTGGCATCAACCACTTCGCCATGCGCCTAAGATTCTGCGCAGTCGCGGCCAGCAAGAACTCGTCATGGGCACCTGACGGACCTCGCAGTCGGAGACGATCCAACTTCATTACGCGCTTGAGGTGTGCAAACAAGATCTCAACCTTCTTGCGGTCCTTTCGTGATTGCCTGTATGCCGGCGTTTGCGCAATCGCCCTTGCCTTATCGCGTGCTGCTTCGTGGACGCTCGGGGCTATCTTTCGTATTGGTGTGTTCGGACAACATTGGTCTTTCAATGAACATCCAGCGCAGTCCAACTGACTCGATCGATAGACGATCGTGTTGGCCTTGGTGATGTGCGTGCGTGGATTCTTGAATGGACGCCGTTCGGCGCGCAGTGCATGCCCAGCCGGACAGCGATACTCGTTGCGTTGCTCGAGCCACTGGAAGTCGCTATTCGCGAAGGTTTCGTCGCTACGTATTCCCTTCTCCCACACCGGAACGTGTGGTTCGATCGGTTTGTCATTGATCATCCAGGCAAGCAGCGACGCAGTGCCGTACGCGGTGTCACCCACCAGACGTTTTGGCTTGAGACGGAAGCGCTGCTCAACCCGATCGATCATGGTCCTGGTCGAGTCCTCTTCCTGCGTGCGGTATGCGGGGGTAGCCTCGACATCCATGATGATTCCCGCCTGCAGATCAATCAGGTAGTTGGTCGAGTAGGCATAGAACGCCGGGCCACCGGGTGCAGCTGTCCAACGCGCGGCAGGATCTGTCAGCGAAATATTCTTTGGATGCGCAAGGGGTTCCTGCGATGTGTCCAGGGGTTGGGCGTCAGTGTCGTTCGCGTCGAGCGTCGCCAGATACTCACGCACCGCTCGACTGGGCCCCTCGCCACTACTCCAGTCGATTGCTTCAGTCCCAGCTATGCCGCGAGTGTGATTCGCGTCGGCTTTAATGACACTCGCGTCGATCGCAAACCCTTCACCACCTACGAGACCCTCATTCATACAGCGCCGTAAAACTGATTCGAATACATGGCGCAGCATATCGCTGTCGCGAAACCGGCCATGGCGATTCTTTGAGAACGTTGAGTGATCGGGAACCGCGTCCTCGAGGCCGAGGCGGCAAAACCAGCGATACGCCAGATTCAAATGGACTTCCTCACACAGGCGCCGCTCGGAGCGGATGCCGAAGCAGTAGCCGACGATCAGCATGCGAATCATCAACTCTGGATCGATAGAAGGGCGCCCCGTATGACTGTAAAACGACCCCATGTGCTTGCGGAGGTCTCCGGCATCAAAGAAGTGATCTATGCCCCGTAACAGGTGGTCCTTCGGACCATGATCATCAAGATTGAACGCCTAAAACAGCTGCTCCTGATCGCCGCTTCTCTGACCCATCATGACGATGCACTCCCGCCGATTGATGGATTCCAGGATAGCGAACAATCCGACTCTCAGGTGAGTTTTTCAACGAAATAGACCCCGAGCGGTCAGTCGGGTTTGCCGATAGCGGCCATTCGCTATGGGGGCGGGACACTGGTAGGATGCCTTATCTGATCGAGAGGCATCGAGATAAATCGACCAATGAAATTCGACATCGAGGGTAAAGCGGGAATCACCACGCCGCCTCCCATACAGATCGCCCGCGCGCTCAAGTCATTGCGAAGCTACGGAAAGTCATCTTATGCGTCATTGACTGATACCGAAGGAAACTATGTGCAGGTAGCCGGAGGTGGCGTTAGCTGCATGATTGAGCGCTTCGAGATCGACGCATCACAAAGATGGAGGGCATTTCACGACAAACCTTCCCCTGTGCGCCCAGATGGAACGATCTTGGTTTTCAGTGCAGGAAATATTCCGATGCGTGCAGATGAATGGTTCATGTGTGACCAGGTTGTGGAAGTCTTCCTAGCCTTCCTGAAAAGTGCGCCGTTTCCACCGTTCGTTCACTGGCGGTCAGCCCCGGGCTTTTGACATTGATCCGCAAGTGGATAGAGCGCTTCGAGCAACTTCTGCATCTCGATTCGTCAACGATACGAGGCTCAGGTGCGAGAGACCGAACTGGCCGTTACGAGCTTTCAGTGACCAGCAGTTCACCATCGAACCAGACATCCTCGTAGTCCGGCGCAAGCAATACACGCCATCTCGGCGGCAGTGCCAAGTAAGGGACAATGGTCGGACAGCGCTCGATCAAGTGGGCGACATGAAGCGGCTGATAGAAGTCCGCGTCCGGTGAGTAGTCGCCGCCGTAAATATACCAACCACACGTACCGTTTTCCGGGGTTAGTCGAACCGCTTGAAGCGGCACATTCTCAAGGGATCCAAGCGCGATCCCTACCTTCTGGCTCGCCTCGGGCGGCATGTATTCTGCACCGAATCGGTGGCAAACGTTTCTTTGATCATTGGACATGGTCGCGCAATATGCTTAGCTCGTCGTGATTGTCGCTGATGCTGCGGGGTTTGTTGGATGTCCCAAGCTGCCGACTGATGCTATATGAGCGGCGCCGGATATAGCGATCATGGTGGCGTCAAAACGCTCTCCAGACCTCGGAGCCAACGAATGCGTAGTGTCCCGGCCCAGAGGCTGGCCCAGGTAGAACTGCGGGCCATTCGATGCACGGATGGTAGATATACATGGGCAGGACAAAGTACAAGCTGCGTCTCACATCGACGATTGTCGTCAGCCTTTCGAACTTACGCTCCATCCAACTGAATGCTACGAAACTCGAGCACGCGGACATCGAGAATATGCAGCCCCACGCGTAGCCGGGCAACTGGCGGCCGTCCACTATGGCGGTGTGGTACGAGTCACCATGCGGCGGTTCCCCTTCGTATTTCAGTGCTATCTCGTAGCTGCCGTCGGGCGGTAGTAGTACATATTCACCCATGCCAGCCCAGTGGCTAAGCTCTTTCTTCGTAAACTGGATTACGTGCGATTCCATCTAGGTTCTTCAACACCGCGGATAAAGAAGATATGCAGACTGTCGACGATTTCCGCGGCGGCGTCGAACGACCGGTCCGCCGCCGACTACCGCCTGATGAGGGGGGCGATGGCGACCGTTCCAGAATGTTCTGGATCAGGCCTGGCTCATTGAGCCAGGCCTTCCACTTTGTGCTGCCTAAATCCACGCCTACATACCGCTTTTCAGGCGTCGTGTTCACCGGCGCGTTAGGCAGCCAGTGTGTTCCCAAGCATCCCAATGTGCGGTAGCCTATTGCTGGGCAAGCAGTTGGTCGGCCCTATTGATCGCCGCGTCCGCTGATAACGATTCGTGAAGTCTGATCGTCAAATGGGAATATGCCCGTTGATTGAATTTTAACTGCGCTTTAGGCTCCGTCTCATTCGCGTTAGTCAGATAGTCGTAGTCATCGCACAACTGCCGAGTCATGTTTCCCCACTGCAAGTCGTTCGTCACATCAAACCTTGCTAGTGTCGAGAGTTCCACATCGCACGTCACTTCCCAAATATCGACTACACCCTGATTTGCCGCTTGCGCAACGCCGTAGCCATATAAGTACAGCGCCGATGTTTTCTGCGCCCCAGCTATGATGTAAAAGCCTTGGCCGAGTTCGCCTCCACTAGCCGGATCCCAACTTGACTGCACTACCCTCAATCCTCCTGTCAGGGATCCGCGGTGTCCGGAGTGCGTCGCGTGATATCCAATAATTGGCATAGGTCAGCTTCCTCTTCTTTTGGGTGGGTACTACGTGCGGGATACTGAAGTGTGCATCAACACGCGGCGTCCGAGCGATCATGGACCAACTAAATGCCAGATGAATCAATCGAAAGTCCGAGAACCGTGACAGCGTTGCGGAAATTTGCATGGATGGCTGACTGCCCAGCTCACAACGGACGTCCGCTCAAAAAGGCGGCACTCTAAATGGCCAAAGCCATTCACACGGACTGGAGAAAGTGCTCGCTCAGCCTGAGCGGGTGGTGCGCTCGATCAGCTACTGCGTTATCAACAAGACAATGCGACAGTGCCTCTGGAAGGCCTCCCCCACGGATAGAGGGGGCGGTCCAGGTTGTTCGGCGCTGTGGGCTCAGTCGTTAGACAGTGAACCCAGATATGTCGCAACCTTCGCCTTGCTAGTCTTCTGCAATTGAGCCATGAGGGCGTGATCGATTCGCTTCAGCCCGTAAGTTTGAGCGATGTCGTGCTGCAATCGGCACCAGAGATGACTGGCGATCTCAGCGTCAACCATCGCTCGGTGCGCACGACCCGATTTCGGTAATCGAAGCATCTCCGCCAAGCTAGATAGGCGGTGACTCTGGGCGCGTGGGTAGATCCGCCTGGACACGAGCATCGTGCAAGCAAACGAATGCTCCGCTGGCACTCCAAGAAGCCCCAGTTCTGCCTGCCAAAACCGCTTATCGAAACCGGCGTTGTGGGCAACGACGGGATGGTTTCCAACAAACGCTGCAGATTCCCTCATGACTTTCGATACAGGAGGAGCCGATGCGATCATGTCGTTCGTGATGCCTGTGAGAGCAGCGACATCGGACGGGATGCGCCGTCCTGCGTTCATCAAGCTCTGGTAACGATCAACAATCCGACCGTCACGCAGGAGGATGACGGCAATCTCGGTAGCGCGGTCGCCCAGATTCGGCGAAAGCCCGGTTGTTTCGAAGTCGAGTACCGCAACGGTCTGCATGTTTCTTTCGTTCACTAATCAGTTGATGCCGTAATACGCACGCTTCCCCATGCCTGGCGAGCCAGGCAAGACGCACCTTGATTTGTTCGCCCGGCTGCCGCTCAGGCCAGTTCGCCAACCAACGACACACTCGGAGCCTGGACTTGCAGGGTATCCGTGGCGATGCGCCCGGATCTGGATGCGTTGGATGAGTGGCGTATTCTACGCTTCGTCACCGCTATTTCTTATATCGACGCTAACGCCGTCGACAGTTACTGGGGCGAACGTGGAGAGTTGACAGATGCAAACGCCTGGAATGACGCGAAGCTCAGGCGCTGCGCTTTCCTCTCGCTGGAGTTGTGGATTGCGAGTTCACCGGCATCGGGAAAACCGGCGCCTTCAGCGGAAAGCGGGCAGGGGACCGAGTAAGGTGGATTCTGTCATCTAGGAGTTTTAAGTGAAAAGCGTTCCATTATGATAAGAATACTTATCACAATAAAATCATAATACCGGCATTTCACCTATGCCCCGACGACCTACCGCTGTCGACGAGCATTGCCAGAATCAAAAAACCGCGTTCGAATCGCCTGGCCCTTGCGAAATCGTCGGACAAGAGGTCACGGATGGATGGGGGACCACGCCCGTTCGCATAAGGCGACAATGCTCTCGATGCACATGCCCCTGAGAACCACCAGAGGGTCACATCAGGGGAAACCCTCGAACCGCCACGTTTATCACGCTTGTTTGCGCCCGCCAGGCCGTCTCGCGAGGCTGCGCAGCCCCATCCCGCCTGCTCCAGGCCCCATTGAATAACCAGGTCTTATAAAGAGGGTAACTGGCACTGATGGTGCGTGTCCGGTTTTTTTGCCTCCTTATCGTTCAAACCATGGAGTGTCATTCAGATCCTCGGCGACCCAGGCCGTACCACTATTGAAGAGCGCATCGATGAGCACGTTGCATCCCTATGCAGGTATTTTGACGGCAGTTCCCACTCCTCTCGACGCAGACGGCCATTTCGTCGCCGCGCCGCTTGCCGCGCAGATCGGCAGGCTCATCGAAGCCGGCGCGGACGGTGTCGTGCCGCTCGGCGGCACGGGCGAGTACACGGCACTGTCGCTCGCGGAGCGTCTGCGTGTCGTCGAAACGTCGCTCGAAGCGGCGGCCGGCGCGCTGCCCGTCGTGCCGGGCATTCTCGCGCCAGGACTTGGCGACGCCATCGACAACGCCAAGGCCTTTGTGAAGGCCGGCGCGAAGGCGCTCATGGTCGTCACGCCGTATTATTTCCGGCCCACGCAGGAAGGCATCGTCGAGTACTACCAGCGTTTCTCCGATGCAGTCGACGCCGACATCATTCTCTACGAAATCCCGTATCGCACGGGCGTCTCGCTCCATTACGAAACCGTCGCGAAGCTCGCCGCGCTCACGCGCGTCGTCGGCATCAAAGCCTGCAATCCGGATCTCGCCACGCAAATGCGCGCGGCCGAACTCTGCGCGTCGAAGATCGCCATTCTGAGCGGCGAGGAAGACGTGCTGCCGCTGCACGTCGCCATGGGTGCCGTAGGCGGCATCATCTCCAGTTCGAACCTCGTGCCGAAGCAGTGGGCGCGTGTGCTCGCGCTGGCGTCGAACGGCCAGCTCGAACAGGCCGTTGCGCTGCACGCCACGTTGCGCCCGCTCATCGACGCCATCTTCGCCGAGCCGAATCCCGCGCCCATCAAAGCCGCGCTGACGCTTCAAGGCCTCGCGTTCGGCGACGTGCTGCCGCCGCTCAAGCCTGCTTCGGCGGCGCTGCGCCAGCGCCTCGCCGACGTCATGGCGCCGCTCGTCGCGCGCGAGGACGCCTGTTCCCCATCCGCGGCGGGCGTTTGAGTCGCACTGAGACCATCGATACGTTAAGAGAGAAGACCATGTCATCCGATAACAACATCATTCTTCCGCGTCGTCGCTTTCTTCAGGCGGCGGGCGCCACGCTACTCTCGTCGGCCGTTGCCGCGCCGATGATCATCACTTCACGCAAGGCGGCCGCTGCGAGCAATCTCACGGTCGTGAGCTGGGGCGGCAACTATCATCAGGGTGTTGACGAAGCGCTCGCCAAGCCGTTCGAAAAGGAATTCGGCGTGCACGTGACGCTCGTCGACACGCCCGATCTTGCCCGCGTGAAGGCGCAGGTGATGACGAACAACGTGCAATGGGACGTGTTCGATGCGGTCGGTCCAATGGCGATGACGGGTGCGAAAAACGGCTATTGGGAACCGCTCGATCCGGCATTGTTCGACCGCAGCGACCTGATTGCGCCGATGACGAAATTCGCCGTGCCGTTCTACGGCTTCACGGGCGGCATTTGCTGGGACAACAGCAAGCACCCGGCCGGCAAGCACCCGGAAACCTTCGCCGATTACTTCGACGTGAAGAAGTTTCCCGGCCAGCGCACGCTGCGCAACCGCGCGAGCGAAACGCTTGAAATCGCCTTGCTCGCCGACGGCGTGCCGCCGGAAAAGATTTATCCGCTCGACGTCGACCGCGCGTTTCGCGTACTGGACCGCATCAAGCCGTCTATCGGCAAGTGGGTGGACCAGACGCCCCAAACGGTCTCGCTCGTGGAAACGGGCCAGGTCGATTACAGCTACACGTATTCGACGCGCGTGAAGGCCGCGCAGGAAGCGGGCAAGCCGATCGACTTCTCGTTTAAACAAACGCTCACCGGTCTGGAGTATCTCGTCGTTCTGAAGAACGCGCCCAACAAGGCGAACGCGATGAAGTTCGTGCAGTTCGCCATGCGCCCCGATCGTCAGGCGGCGCTCATGGATTATCTCGGCAACACGCCGGCGAGCAAGAAGGCGCTCCCGCTCGTCAAACCCGACGTGCGCAAATGGCTGTCGGACCCGAACAACAAGATGAACCTCATCAGCAACGATGTCTGGTGGACCGACCATTACGACGAACTCACACTGCGTTTCAAGGAGTGGGTGCTGTCGTAACGTCGAGGTAAAAAGGGCCGTCGCAATAGCGGCGGTCGTATGGTCAGCAGTCAAGCATTTCAGCGGTAGGAGGAGTGATGAAAGGCAGAAAGGATGGGTTGCTGTACGTCGGCCCGGCAACGGTATTTTTATTTCTCGTGGTGTTCGTGCCGCTGATGTATGTGGTCTACACGAGTGTCTGGGTGAATGACGGCTTGTCGCTTTCGGCCTATCGACGCCTCTTCGGCAGTGAACTCTTCCTGCGCACCTTGTGGTCGACGTTTCAGATCAGCATCAGCGCTTCGTTGTGCAGCCTGCTGCTCGGCTATCCCATTGCCATGCATCTCGCGAAGCAAACGCCGAAGAAACGGGCCCTCTACATGGTGCTCGTGCTGGTGCCGTTCTGGACCAGCATTCTCGTGAAGAGCTATGCATTCACGGTCCTGCTCGGCCGCGACGGGCTGGTCAACAAGCTGTTATCGGTCGTGTTCGCCACGCATGTCCAGCTGCCGATGCTGTTCAACCGCTTCGGCGTGATGGTCGGCATGACCAACTATCTGATTCCGTTCATCGTCTTTCCGGTCCTCGCGAGTTTGCTCGCTATCGACCAGTCGCTGTACCGCGCTTCGGAAATCATGGGCGCGAAGCCGCCGCGCATCTTCTTTCGCATCACGCTGCCGCTGTCCATGCCCGGTGTCGCGGCCGCGGCGCTGAGCACCACGGTCATGTCGATGGGCTTTTTCGTGATTCCCGCGCTGCTGGGCGGCCGTAAGGACGCGATGATGTCCAATCTCGTCGACTTCTACACGCGCGAAACAATGGACTGGAATATGGCGTCGGCGATCGGCGTGATCCTGCTCGGTATCGTCACGCTCGCGGCGCTCGGCGCGGAGCGGTTCCAGAAGCGCGATTCAAAAAAGGTGATGGCATGAGCACATCGATGCAAGCAGGGTTGCCGGCAGTCCGGCGCGGTGTCATGGTCGATGGGCTCGCGCGTCGTTACGCGCGGCTGCGCAACGTCATCGCCATTCTGGTGTACGTCTTCATTCTGGTGCCCACGCTCATCGTCATTCCGATTTCGTTCGGCGGCGACGGCGAGCTGACGTTCCCGCCGCGTGTGTGGTCGATGTCGCTGTATGTGCATCTCTTCACGTCGGATAGCTGGGTCGGACCGATCCTGCAGAGCCTGAAGGTCGCGAGTCTCACCACGGTCGTTTCCGTGCTCCTGGGCGTGCCTGCCGCATACGGGCTTGTGCGCCACGAATTCCCCGGCAAGCGCTTTGTGATGTTGCTGCTCATGAGTCCGATTCTGGTTCCCGTGATCGTGATGTCGCTCGGCCTCTATTTGTACCTGTCGCGGCTGCATCTGGTCGGCTCGACGCTTGGCCTCGTCGTGAGTCATGTCGCGTATGTCACGCCGTTCATGATGATGACGGTGATGGCCGGCGTGAAGAAGCTCGACCCGGCGCTCGAATTCGCCACCACGATCATGGGCGCGGAGCGCCACACCGTGTTCTTCAAGGTGGTCCTGCCGCAGCTTCGCCCGTCGATTCTCGCGGGCGCGCTGTTCGCGTTTCTCGTGTCGTTCGACGAGGTCGTTATCGCGTGGTTTCTCACGAGCCCCGAAACGACTACGTTGCCGGTGCGGATGTACAGCAGCATTCAATGGGATATTTCACCCGTGATCGCCGCCGTTTCCGCACTGCTCACATTGCTTTCGCTGGTTTTCTGTTGCGTGTCGGTTTGGCTTCAGCCGGCTGCGCCCGAATCGTCGCATTGAGGTTGGAGAAAAACATGTCACACGTTCTACTGGATAACGATGGCCGTCCGCTGCCAGGCATCGCGCAAGCGGCCAAGGAAGCCTCGGGCAGCGTCGCGGCGACGCAGCGCAACACTGAAGAGATGATCGTTTTTCGCGGCGTGAGCAAGCATTACGGCAGCGCGATTGCGCTGCACAGCACGGATTTTTCGATCCGCAAGGGCGAATTCCTGAGCCTGCTCGGGCCGAGCGGTTCGGGCAAGAGCACGATCCTCAACATTATCGCGGGCGCCGTCGCGCCGACCGAAGGCACCATCGTGCTCGACGGCAAGGACGTGTCGACCGTGCCGCCGCGCGAGCGCGGCCTTGGCATGGTGTTCCAGAACTACGCGCTGCTGCCGCATTTGAATGTGTTCGACAACGTGGCGTTTCCGTTGCGCATTCGCGGCGTCGCGAAGTCGGAGATCCAGCAGCGTGTGCGCAACGCGCTCGAGCGCGTCGGTCTCACGGGCTACGAGAATCGCAAGCCTCGCGAGATGTCGGGCGGCCAGCAGCAACGCGTGGGCATTGCGCGCTGTATCGTCTATTCGCCTTCGGTGATCCTGATGGACGAGCCGCTCGGCGCGCTCGACAAGAAGCTGCGCGACCAGTTGCAAGGCGAGATCAAGCGCTTGCACCGCGACCTCGGCACCACGCTCGTCTACGTCACGCACGATCAGGAAGAGGCGCTCAACCTCTCTGACCGCGTGTGCCTCATGAACGGCGGCCGCATCGCGCAACTCGGCACGCCCGACGAACTGTATTTCGAGCCCGTCAACGAGTTCGTCGCGGACTTCGTTGGCGAATCGAACCTGATCGAAGGCGTCGTGCAGGCCGAAGGGGTGGTGCGTGTTTCCGCGAATCGCGTGCTCAAGGTGCGCAGCACGCAAGGGCACGCGATCGGCTCGAAAGTCAAGGTGCTCGTGCGCCCGGAAAAGATCGACGTGGTGGAGCAAATGCAACCCGAGGACGACAACACGTGCACGGGCACGATTGCGCAGGTATCGTTCGTGGGCGGCATGACGCGCTTCGAGCTGACGCTCGCAGACGGCGCGACGCTGCTCGTGAAGGGTATTTCGGCGCGCGCCGCGGAGCGCGCGAACGTGGGGCAGCAACTGGCCGTGCGCTGGGCCGCGCGCGACGCCGTCGTGTTGAGGAAGTGAACGAACCATGAATCAAGCCATGATTATCGAGGCGATGCGCGAACTCGCGGGCGTCGCCAATGTGCTGGAGCGCGACGCCGACATGGCGCCGCATTTGATCGACTGGCGCAAGCGCCATTCGGGACGCGCCGCGTGCGTCGTGTTTCCGCGCGACACCGCGCAGGTGTCGCGTGTCCTCGCATGGTGCAACGCGCGCGGCGTGAAGGTGTTTCCGCAAGGCGGCAACACGAGCGTGTGCGGTGGCTCGGTACCGGACGCTTCCGGTAACAGCATCCTGCTGAATCTCGCGAAGATGAACCGCATCATCGAGGTCAACGCCGACAACAATTCGATGACCGTCGAGGCCGGTTGCATTCTGGCCGATCTCCAGCAAGCCGCCCTCGACGCCGACCGCATTTTTCCGCTCACGCTCGGCGCGGAAGGCTCGTGCCAGATCGGCGGCAACATCGCGACGAATGCGGGCGGCACCAACGTGCTGCGCTTCGGCAACACGCGCGATCTCGTGCTCGGGCTCGAAGTCGTGCTCGCCGACGGGCGCATCTGGAACGGCATTCGCACGCTGCGCAAGAACAACAGCGGCTACGATCTGAAGAACCTGTTCGTGGGCGCGGAGGGCACGCTCGGCGTGGTCACGCAGGCTGCGTTGAAGCTGTATCCGCGTCCGCGCGCGACGGCTACGGCCATGTTGGGCGTCGATACCGTGCACGCCGCCGTGCAGGAAGGGCTCAAGCTTCAAGCCGCTTTTCCGGGCGAACTGGTCGGGCTCGAACTCATCTCGCGCAGTGAATTCGAAATCTCGCTGCGTCATGCCGCGAAGGCGCGCAATCCGTTCGACAAAACGCCGGCGTGGATGGTGCTCGTCGAACTGGCGGCTTCGTCGGGCGACGATGAAGCAATCGCCGCGCGCTTGACGGATGCGCTCGCGCCGTCGTTCGAAGCCGGCGTGATCGTCGACGCGGTGGTGGCCGCGAGCGCGCAGCAGCGCGCGGACCTTTGGCACATCCGTCATCACGTGACCGAGGCGAATGGCCGCGAAGGCATGGGGCTCACGCACGATATCGCCGTGCCTACGTACCGCATTCCCGACTTCATGGCGGCCGCCGAGAAGACGCTCGAGGAGCACTATCCGCAGGCCATGCAAGTCGTGGTCGGCCATATGGGCGACGGCAATCTCCACTACATCGCCATGTTTTCGCACGAATACTGGGCGAGCGTTGCGGACAAGGCCGCTCTGCAGCTCGCGCTGAGTCATCGGCTTTACGACATCGCGGCGGCGATGGGCGGCACGTTCAGCGCGGAGCACGGCATCGGCTCGCTGCACGTGCCCGAGATGTCGCTCTACAAGGACGCGAACGAAATCGCCTTGATGCGGCAAATGAAGCACCTGCTCGATCCGAACGATACGATGAATCCGGGCCGTGTCGTGCCGGCAGCGTCACCCTCGCTTTCCGCGTAGTTACGCAGGCCGTTCCCCTCAACGTCACCGCAATGCCTCCCGCATGATTTCCCCGATCTTCGATTTTCATCGCGGCACCGTGCCGCTGCTCGTTTCCATTCCGCATCTGGGCACGGCCATTCCCGCCGATATCCGTGAGCAGTTGACCGACGTTGCCGGCGAAGTCGCCGACACCGACTGGCATCTCAATCGCCTCTACGCGTTCGCGAAAAAGATGGGCGCCTCGGTGCTGGGCGCGCGCGTGTCGCGCTATGTGATCGACCTGAACCGGCCGGCCTCGGGCGAAAGCCTCTATCCGGGCCAGACGACCACCGGCCTGTGCCCGACCGAAACGTTTCGCGGCGAACCGCTGTATCGCAATGGCGCCGGCCCCAACGCCGCCGAAGTCGCGCGGCGTCTCGACCGGTACTGGCGCCCGTATCACGCGCAACTGCGCGCCGAACTCGACCGCTTGACGGCTGAATTCGGCGCCGTGCTGCTGTGGGAAGCGCATTCGATCGCGAGCGTGCTGCCGCGCCTTTTCGAGGGCAAGCTGCCCGACCTGAACATCGGCACGAACAACGGACTGAGTTGCGACGCCGGCGTGCTCGACGCGATCACGCGCACGCTCGGCGCTCAGCCGTTCACGTGGATCGCCAATGGACGCTTCAAGGGCGGTTACAACACACGCGCGTATGGCGAGCCGCAGAAGGGCGTGCACGCGGTGCAGCTCGAAATGTGTCAGTCGACGTATATGAGCGAGACTTCGCCGTTTGAGTACCTGCCTGAAGTCGCGGGCGAGGTCGCGCCGGTGGTCGAGCGCATGGTGACGGCGGCGTTTGAGGCGGTGCGAGCGATGGGACGCTGAATGCGCGATCCAGGCTAATGAAAAAGCGGGCATGGCCCGCTTTTTTTGTTGGCGCATCGCACATGCCGCATCGCAGGCGCAAAAAAAGCCGTCTTCGCGAAGGCATCGAGAAGACGGCGAACCGGTTACTGCGTGAGGATTGAGACAGGAACAGGCAAGTAGCGCGGCGCGAACGCCGCGCAGCATTACAGCGCTTGAGCGAAGGCGGGCACCGCCTCGAACAGATCGGCAACGAGACCGTAATCGGCCACGCCGAAGATCGGAGCATCGGCGTCCTTATTGATTGCCACGATCACCTTCGAGTCCTTCATGCCCGCGAGATGCTGGATCGCACCGGAAATGCCGACTGCAACATAGAGTTCCGGCGCCACGATCTTGCCGGTTTGCCCGACTTGCAAATCATTCGGCGCATAGCCCGAATCGACGGCGGCGCGCGACGCGCCGATCGCGGCGCCCAGCTTTTCGGCGAGCGGATCGAGGCGCGCGAAATCTTCAGCGCTGCCAAGGCCGCGACCGCCGGACACCACCACACGCGCCGAGGTGAGGTCGGGCCGGTCGCTTGCCGCGATCTCGCGGCGAATGAACGACGAGAGGCCGCGATCGGGCACGGCCGGCGCTTCGGCGATCGACGCGCTGCCGCCTTCCGGCTGCGCCGCTTCGAATGCGGTCGTGCGGATCGTCGCGACCTTCACGGCGTCGCTGGATTGCACGGTGGCGATGGCGTTACCGGCGTAGATCGGGCGCTGGAACGTGTCCGGCGCGTCGATGGCGATCACGTCGGAGATTTGCGAGGCGTCGAGCTTCGCGGCCACGCGCGGGGCGACGTTCTTGCCGAACGCGGTGGCGGGGAAGAGCAGATGGGAGTAGTCGGCAGCCAGCGCCAGGACCTGCGCCGCCACATTCTCCGCGAGGGCATCGGCGAGATGCGGCGCATCGATCAGCACGACCTTGTCGACGCCCGCCACACGGCTCGCGGCTTGCGCCACGGCGCTCGCGGCATGACCCGTCACGAGCACGTGCACGCCGTTGCCGATCTGTTGCGCGGCGGCGATCGTGTGCAGCGTCGCGGGCTTCAGTTGACCTTCGCCATGTTCGGCGATTACGAGAGTTGTCATTCAGATCACCTTCGCTTCGGATTTCAGTTTTTCGACGAGCGTGGCCACATCTGGCACGATCACGCCGGCTTTGCGCACGGGCGGCTCGACGACCTTGAGCGTTTTCAGGCGCGGTGCGGGATCGACGTTGAGTTGCTCGGGCGTGAGCGTGTCGATCGGCTTTTTCTTCGCCTTCATGATGTTGGGCAGCGTGACGTAGCGCGGCTCGTTAAGGCGCAGATCGGTCGTCACGATGGCGGGCAGGCGCAGCGAGACGACTTCGAGACCGCCGTCCACTTCGCGCGTGACGGTGGCCGTGCCATCGCCGATTTCGATCGCGCTCGCGAACGTCGCCTGCGGCCAGTCGAGCAGGGCGGCGAGCAGCTGGCCCGTTTGACCCGCGTCGTCGTCGATGGCCTGCTTGCCTAGAATGACCAGTTGCGGCTGCTCTTTGTCGATCACGGCCTTCAGCAGCTTCGCGACGGCAAGCGGCTGCAATTCCACGGCGGTTTCCACGAGGATGCCGCGGTCCGCGCCGATGGCGAGCGCGGTGCGCAGCGTTTCCTGGCTTTGCGCGACGCCGCACGAGACGGCCACGACTTCCGTGGCATGGCCCGCTTCCTTCAGGCGCGTGGCCGCTTCGGTGGCGATCTCGTCGAAGGGATTCATCGACATTTTGACGTTGCCGATATCGACGCCGCTGCCGTCCGCTTTCGCGCGGACCTTCACGTTGTAATCGACGACGCGCTTGACTGCGGTAATCACTTTCATGCTGGTTTCCTCGGAATACTCAACGATATTCGTTCATGGTGATGCGACAGGCGATAACGTGACGAGCACGATGCGCGCGCCTGGCGTGGCGGGCGCGACGGCCAGCGGCGCGCGCACGTCGGCGAACGTGGCGTATTCGCCCGATGCGAGGCGCGTGTGTCCGGCTAAGCCGCCGCCGATATCGCACGCGCCATCGAGCGCCAGCACGAGCGCCACGCCGCCGGCGTCGACAGTCACGCTCGCGCAGAGCGGGCGCACCGCGACGCGATACTTTTGCGCCGCGCTCATCACGTTCAGCACCGTGACTGCGCCGCCCACGAGGCGCGCGTCCCACGCTGCGTTGCCCGTGTATTCCACGGCTTCGTTCGGCGTGAGCGACACTTCCAGCGCGCCTTCGCGCAGCACGACGCCTGCGCCGCGCAGTACGAACGACACGCGCGTCATGCCGGCAAAACGCGAGTACGGGCCATCGCGCTCGACTTCGGCGATGCTCACGCGCCATGCGTCTGCGTCTGCGTTTGCATTCGCGTTCGTGGCAAGCGTGCGTGTCACGCCGCCGCCGTTGCGCCACGCTTCGGGCGGCAGCGCGGCGAGCGCGCGCACGTTGACGGTGTTCATCGGCACAGGGTCACGCGGACTCACGACACGGCGCCAAGGCCGTATTTGCCCGTCAGCAGCGCGCCCGTTTCGAAGCGCTCGATCGAATACGGGTCGAGCGAGACATCGGTCGGCAGACCAAGCGCTTCCTGGGCGAGTACGCGGCCCACCGTCGGCGAAAGCTTGAAGCCGTGGCCCGAGAAGCCGTAGCCGACCACGAGGCCTTCGATGCCGGGCAGGCGGCCGAGCACCGGATTCCAGTCGGGCGTGACGTCGTAGACGCCGGTCCACGACGACGCGATGCCCGCCGTTTCGTAGGCCGGAAAGCGCTCGGCCACCTGCGCGCCGACTTCGACGACGTAGTCCATCGGAATGTCGCCTTGCTCGGTTTCGGCGGCGGCGAGCTTTTCGCCCACGATGCCTTCGCTCACCAGCATCTGACTGCCGCCGTAGCTGCGGTAATAGAGCATGCCGGGCGAGGCCAGGTCCTTGAATACCGGCATCGAGAACGTGTACTTCGCCGCGTCGCATTCGAGCGCGAGCACCGCGTGGCGTTCGGGCATCACGGGCAGGTTGCGGCCGGTCCAGCCCGCAAGTTCAGGCGTCCAGATGTTCTGTGTGCTGATGACGACGCCCGCTGCGAAGTCGCCCGCGCTCGTCGATACGCCGACCACGCGGTTGCCTTCGAACAGGATCTTGTTGACCGCGACGTTCTCGCGGATCGTCACGCCGCCGCGGCGCGCGGCGCGCGCGAAGCTGGTGGCGACGAGATACGCATCGGCGAAACCGGCTTCGGGCTCGTAGCCGATCAGCGCGGCGTCGTCGAAGCGGGCGATCGGCAGCAGTTCATGCGCGGTTTTCGCGTCGAGCAATTCGAGCGGCACGCCCTGGGCCTTTTGCTGATCGAGCGACGCGCGCAGCGGCTCGAGCTTGTCGCCTTCGCTCGCCACGATCATGTAGCCGCACTTCACGAGTCCACAGGACGCTTCTTCGTCGCCGAGATAGGCCGGGAAGTTGTTGAAGACTTCCCAGCTCTTGAGCGCGAGTTCCACGTTTTCCTTGACGGAGTAGTGGGTCCGCAAGATGCCGGACGACTGCGAGGTCGTCCCGGCGCCAATCGTGCCGCGATCGAGCACGAGCACGTTCTTCGCGCCGAGCTTCGCCAGTTGAAATGCGACGGAGCTGCCGATCACGCCAGCGCCAATCACGACCACATCATATTTGTCCACGGTTTCGCGTCCTTTCCTGAGCAAAGGGTATGGGGCGAAGTGTGAGACGCCATAAACCGCGGCGCGCCAATATAAGCAGGATCGATGCTTAGTAAAAGCGGGCGTCGCACTGCCGCCGCGCACAGGCCGTGCGCGCGGTATTCGGGCGCTATCCGCGCGGTTCTGGGTGGCGCTTGCCTTACGCGGGACTGGCCCGGTCGCATTCGCAGCGACGCGCACAGAATCACCACGACTGGACGCGCTCGCGTCGCCGCATTGAATTCACGCCATCGCAAGACCAACGCCGGCTTGATTGCTGCATAAGCGCCGGTGATGTCGCAGGCAACCGCTATCCGGCAACGTAGGATGGGTTTCAGGCCGGTCGTGCCGCTTCGCGCGGCGCGTGCCGGGAACTCCACAAGGCTGCGGCCCTTGCATGTGTGTGCGAGCCGCAGCCGTCCCGCACAGTCAGATATCGGTTGAAATGGACACGAAGAACTTCGCAGCGCGGTTTGGCCCGCGCGAATCGATGGAGTATGACGTCGTCATTGTCGGTGGAGGGCTGGCCGGTCTTTCCGCCGCCATCCGCCTCAAGCAGATGGCGCAAGAACGCAACGCTGATGTGAGCGTGTGCGTGCTCGAGAAAGGTTCGGCCATCGGCGCGCATACGCTCTCGGGCGCGGTCATGGACCCGCGCGCGCTTTCCGAGCTGATTCCCGACTGGAAGGAGCGCGGTGCACCGCTCGACGTACCGGTGACCGAAGACCGTTTTCTCTTCCTTTCCGAAGGCGGCGCGAGGCCGGTGCCCAACTGGCTGCTGCCCGATAACTTCAGGAACCACGGCAACTATGTCGTGAGCCTCGGCAATGTGACACGCTGGCTCGCGGAGCAGGCCGAAGCGCTGGGCGTGGAGATCTTCGCGGGCTTCGCAGCGGCGGAAGTGCTCTACGGCGAGCACGGCGAAGTGCGGGGTGTGGCGACGGGCAATATGGGCGTCGGCAAGGACGGCGAGCCGACTGCGAACTTCCAGCTGGGCATGGAACTGCACGCGCGCTATACGCTATTCGCGGAAGGCGCGCGCGGCCATCTCGGCCGCGAGCTGATCGGCCGTTTCAAACTCGACGAGGGCGCCGATCCGCAGGTATACGGGCTCGGCATCAAGGAACTCTGGGAGATCGATCCGGCCTTGCATCAGCCGGGCCTCGTGATACACACCGCGGGCTGGCCGCTCGAAAGCGACACCTACGGCGGCTCGTTTCTCTATCACCTGAACGACAACCAGGTGGTGGTGGGTTTCGTCGTGGGGCTCGGGTACACGAATCCGTATTTGTCACCGTTCGAGGAGTTTCAGCGCTACAAGACGCATCCGGCGATCCGGCGCTTTCTCGAAGGCGGCCGGCGTCTGTCGTATGGCGCGCGCGCCATTGCGGCGGGCGGCCTCATGTCGATGCCCAAACTCGTGTTCGCGGGCGGCGCGCTCCTGGGTTGCGAGGCGGGCATGCTCAACGCCTCACGCATCAAGGGCAGCCACGCGGCGATCGCCTCGGGCATGATGGCGGCGCAAGCGGCGTTCGACGCGTTGCAAGCGGGGCGTGGCAACGACACGCTCGAGGCGTACCCCGAGGCCTTCGAGCAATCGTGGCTCAAGGAAGAACTGCATCGTGCGCGCAATTTCAAGCAATGGATGAGCAAGGGCCTCTATCTCGGCAGCATGATGGTCGGCCTCGAGCAAAAGGTGCTGGGCGGACGCGTGCCATGGACGCTTCACCATCATCATTCGGATCACGAAACATTGCGGCCGGCAGCGCAGTGCAAGCCGATCGCCTATCCGAAGCCCGACGGCAAGCTCACGTTCGACCGGCTTTCTTCGGTGTTTCTCTCGAATACGAATCACGAAGAGAACCAGCCCGCTCATCTCACGCTCAAGGATGCGAGCGTGCCCGTGCGTGTGAATCTCGACCGCTACGCGGGGCCTGAAGCGCGGTTTTGCCCGGCGGGCGTCTACGAGTTCACGGGCGATGAAGGCGCGAGCGATCGCACGCTAGTCATTAATGCGCAGAACTGCGTTCACTGCAAGACCTGCGATATCAAGGACCCGACGCAAAACATCGTGTGGGTCACGCCCGAAGGCGGCGGCGGACCGAATTATCCGAACATGTAAAGCAAAAGGGCTCATCGTCGCGATGAGCCCTTTTTTCATGCGTCCCGGCTGTCACCGGGAGCAGGAACCGCGCGTGACGCTTACACGCCGAAACGCCACTCGCGCGTGGGCAGGTAGGTTTCCTTCACGACGCGCGGCGAGGCCCAGCGCAGCAGGTTCAGATACGAACCGGCCTTGTCGTTCGTGCCGCTCGCACGGCCGCCGCCGAACGGCTGCTGGCCGATCATCGCGCCAGTCGGCTTGTCGTTGAGGTAGAGGTTGCCCGCGGCGTTCACGAGCACGTCCTCGGCCTGATGCAGCGCGAAGCGGTCGGTGCAGAAGATCGAGCCGGTGAGGGCGTACGGGCTCGTCGCGTCGATCAGCGTGAGCGTGTCGTCCCATGCGTTGTCGTCGTACACATACACCGAGAGGATCGGCCCGAACAGTTCCTCGGTCATCAGCGCGTGCTTCGGATTGCTCACTTCGAGCACGGTCGGCTCGACAAAGTAGCCGGGTTCCGACCACGTCTTGCCGCCGCTCACGAAGGTGACAGCCGAGTCGTCCTTTGCCGCGGCCAGCACGCGGCTCAGCTTGTTATGCGAGGCTTCGGAAATCACGGCGCCCATGAACGTGCTGAAGTCGGCTACGTCGCCCACTTTCAGCTCGGCAAGGCGCGCGCGCAATTCCTCGCGCACGGTGGACCACAGGCTGCGCGGAATATAAGCGCGCGAGGCGGCGCTGCACTTTTGCCCTTGATAGCCGAACGCACCGCGAATCAGCGCGATGGCGACTTCGGACGGGTGCGCCGACGCATGCGCGAGCACGAAGTCCTTGCCGCCCGTTTCGCCCACGAGGCGCGGAATCGTGCGGAACGAGTCGACCTTGGACGCCACGCCCTTCCAGAGCGACTGGAACACCGCCGACGAGCCCGTGAAATGAATACCCGCGAGATCGGGCGAGGCCAACGCCACGCGTGTGGTGAGTTCGGCTTCGCCCGGCACGAAGTTGATCACGCCCGGCGGCAGGCCCGCCTCTTCGAGCGCTTCGAAGAAGATGTAATTGGCGAGCGCCGACTTTTCCGAGGGCTTCCACAGCACGGTATTGCCCATGATGGCGGGCGCCGTGGTCAGGTTGCCGCCGATGGCCGTGAAGTTGAACGGCGAGACGGCGTAGACGAAACCTTCGAGCGGACGCCAGTCGGCGCGGTTCGCGGCGGTTGCGACCGACATCGGCTGCTCCGCATACACGCGTTGTGCGTTGTAGGCGTTGAAGCGCAGGAAATCGATCAACTCGCAGGCGCTGTCCGGCTCGGCCTCTTCCACGGTCTTGCTCTGGCCGAGCATGGTCGCTGCGTTGATCTTCATGCGCGAACGCGTGGCGATGATCTCGGCGGCGCGATGCAGGATCGTTGCGCGGCTCGCGTGCGTGAGTCGGGCCCAATCTTTCGCCACGCGTTTGTTGCTCGCAATCGCTTCCTGGACCTGGGCTTCAGTGGGCCGGTGGATGCGGGCGAGCAGGCGCTGCGTGTCGTGCGGTGCGCGCACTTCGACGACGTCGTTCGAGAAGTAGCGCTTGCCGTCGATCACGGTGGGGATCTCGACCACGTCGCGCTGTTCGAGCGCCTGGCGCAACTCCGCTTGCGCTTGCGTGCCCGCGCCGAAATGCACTTCGGGTTCGTTCGCGGGCTGCGGGAATTGAGGACCTGAAATCACACTGGCTCCTAAGGGAAGGGGATTCGAAAACGCCGCCGGCGTAGCGGTTCGCATGCAGCGGCACGCCGCGCGCGCCGCTTTGCGCCGAAGGCGAAGCTCAGTGTCCAGACTAGTGGCAAGGCGGCAAACCGCGCGTTGCTAAACCTCGACTTATGCTTTGGATCGGCGAGGGTTATGGAAGCGGCGGAACATGCGGCCATCGCGCGGCGCGCATCATTGCTCGTCGGCGATACAGACATCCTCGGGCGCGAGCGCGAGCGCTTTGGCGATGTCGCGTGACACCTGGCGCTCGAACGCGCGCTTGAGCAGATCGTAGAGATCGGCGGGCAGATGGCCGAGTTCGTTCTCGCGCGAGGCGAGAAAGAACGAACGGCTCAGGCCCTGGTAAGCCCGGCCGTGCCGCGAGAACGACGAAAGCGCGACCACGCGCAGATCGGGCACGTAATGGCGCGACTGCCACAGACACAGCGGCGTGGTCACCGCGAAGCCGAGACCGGCGGCCACGAGACTGAGCATCGGGTCGGTGGCGTCGAATTCGCAGGTGCGCTCGATGTTTTCGGCGTTGGCGGCGAGATAGGCATCGACGTGTTGGCCGATGACCGAACGCGCGCTGTAGCGGATGAGTTGAAGCTGGCGGCTGAGTTCCGTGAGCGTCGTGAAGCGGTCCACTTCGAAGCTGCGCGGCAGCACGACCACGTAGGGCTCCGAAAACAGCTTCTGGCGGCGAATGCCGGGCACCTGCGAAAGCTCGGTGGTCGTCACGGCCATGTCGAGCTGGCGCGCCTCGAGCTGCGCGTCGAGCGTGGGCGTGATGCCCGACCACAAACGGATTTGATGCGACGTGCCCGCGAGCGCCTTGATGATGATCGGGCCGATGGTGGCCGCAAACGAATCGACGCATCCGAGACGCACGACAACGCGCTTGGCGCGCGTGACGTTGCGCACGGCTTCGACCATCTGGTCAGCGCCTTGCAGCAGCACGGTGGCATGTTCGAACAGGCGTTGACCGGCGGCGGTAGGACGCGCGGGGCGCGTGGCGCGATCGAGCAACGTGGTGTCGAGGATGGTTTCGAGCGCCTTGATGCGTTGTGAGACGCCGGCTTGCGAGATCGCGAGGCGGCTTGCCGCGTCTGAAATCGAACCCGATTCGACGACGGCCACCCAGCTTGCGAGTAAATCCCAGTCTGGATACTGTTCAGGTGCGCTTTCTTTCATGGTCGCCTGCAACGTGACAGCACGAATGCTAACACGGTTGCCTGAGCGTAAATATTAGGGAATCGCGCGTTGCCGTTACTTTGGCAGCCGGTCGGCGTGGGTTGACGTTGCGTGCGACGGCGCGAGCGTTGGCGCGCGCGGAAAGCGTGCGAGCGCGCCCTCGAGCGCATCGAGCAGCGCACTGAGCGTGGCAACCGCTTCGGCGCCTTCTGCCTGCTCGCGCTCGTATTCGAGCGCTGCCCGCCAGCGGCCCGCGATCTCCATTTCGACGGCGTGGATGCCCTCGTCGGGCGCGCCGTAGTGCTGCGCCGCGAACACGTCCGCGACCTTGCCGTTCACGACCCACGAGCGGCCGTGCTCGCCAACCGTATCGGTGAGCGCGGACACGAGTTGACGGTCGCACGAACGGCCGCGATTGCTGCCGACGTTGCAGTCGAGCGCGCCGCTCTGGTTGCGGTAAGGCGAGAGCCAGTAGCTCGCGTGCGAAACGAGCAGCAGCACGTTGGCGTGAAGGCTGCGCAAGCGTTCGATTTCCGCCGCCACGGCCGCATGAAAGGGACGCCAGTACTGTTCGACGCGGGCTTCGACCTCGCGCTCGGAAGGCGGGTGCGAGTCGTCGTAGAGCGGCTCGCCGCGCGAAGTGTGCGTGCGGCACAGGCCGCTTCGGCTCAGGCGCAACGATAGCGGACGGCTTTCCGTTGCCACGTTGAAGTCGATGACGCAAGGATGGTAGCGCGCACTGATCGTCGTGATGCCGCGCTTCGCGGCGAGGGCTTCGAGGGCGAGGCCCGCCGGATCGGCCATACGTCCCTCGATGGCGGTCCATGACGCGCTGCTCAGCAACTCGCCCGGAATCCGGCTGCCGCTATGCGGCGTGACGATGACAAGCGGTGAATCGGCACGAAAAACGTGCCCGAAAGCCAGGCTCTGCATGTTCAATACCCTCGGGTTCGCTTGCGCGCGTGTTTCGCTGGCAGCGGCGCGCCGGCCTTGAGCGCGGCGCGCGTTGTCCTAAGGTAGCCGAACCCGTTGCGAAACGCCGGTGCCTAAGCGGCTCTTTTCCTAACCATAAGCACCGCTTACGCAAATACGCCGGCGTTCGCGCGTTTTAGAACCGGTGCCGCATCCCGACAATCGCCATGACCTGGTTTTGCGTGGTCGAAGCGGTGAGGAAGTTGATGTTCGCGACCGCCTTTTCCCCCGTGGAATCGGTGCCGGATGCGTGCTGGTAGACCGCGTCGACGTACAAATCGGTGCGCTTCGAGAGGAAGTAATCGGCGCCCATCACACCCTGGTGATATGTCGCGCCGTTCACGCCATAGCCCTTGGTGTAGTCGTAAGCCGCGCCCAGCAGCAGCGCAGGCGTGAGCTGATAGCGGAAGTTCGCCTCGACATTGTGGAATTTCGCGTCGCCGCCGGCTCCCGTGGCAGGCAGCCCGGCGAGCGCGCCGATGTCCTTGAACTGCGTGTTGCTGTACGTGACGCCGAAGGTCGCGGCTTCGTAGGTATATTGCGCGCCCGCGACGATAACCTGCTGCGTTTTCGCCGACGCATAACCGGAGTAGACGCGGCTCGACGTCATGTTCGACGCCGTGGTGCTCGAGGTCGAGTTGTTGCCGAAGTACGAGTAGTTCGGGTCCCTGGCGTTGAGGTACGACACGCCGAGCACCAGAGGCCCGCGCGTGTAGTTCGCGCCGAGCGACCAGATCTGGTTGCGGGTGAAGTCGCCCGCCACGCCGCCTAGGCTGTAAAGCCCGCCGAACGTGAAGCCGCCGTAGGAGAGGCTCTTGTACTTGATCGCGTTGTTCACGCGGTTGGTGCCGTTCAGGTTGTCGAGGTCGCCGGGATGCGCGCCAAAGTACGGCGACCACACGTTCGCCGCTTCGAACATGTACGTGAAGTCAGTGATCGAATCGTACTGGCGGCCGAGCGTGATCGTGCCGAGATTCGCCGACGACAGTCCCACGTAGGCCTGGCGTCCGAATTCGTCGCCGCCCTGGCCAAGCTTGCCGGTCGCCACGTTGAAACCGTTTTCGAGCACGAACAGCGCCTTGAGCCCGCCACCCAGGTCTTCGTTGCCGCGCAAGCCCCAGCGGCTGCCCTGGATATTGCCGCTGCTCATCTGATACTGGCTATGGCCGCCGGCATTGTTGGCATAGAGGACGCCGACATCGATCAATCCATATAGCGTGACGGAGCTTTGGGCGTGCGCAGCGCTAGCGAATGCGAGCGCAATAGCCGCTGCAAGAAGGTGTTTTTGCATGTGAAGGTCTCTGCGGTTGAAAGAAGAACGAAGCCGGCGAAGCCGTTGGCGACGCCATGCGCTCGCAGAGTAGGTAGGTCAAAAAAATCGGCCGCGAAACGATCGGCGGATCTTATTCAGATAATAAGAGGGGGTGATATTCGCGTGACAGCATGCAATGACGGGCGATCTTCGGCTCTCGTGCTCGCGCGCGTGAGCATCACGGGCCGTTAATTTCTTTATCACGTTTCGTGATTGATTTCGCGTGCGGCCGCATTCTGGATGACGCTGACCGACTCTGGCGATACACGCCGCGGCCGTGCTTCGCTTGAACGAATCGTGGCGTCATTGATCGAGGGACGTGCGCCCTGCGCATCTGCTTTACGGACGGTAAGAATGAGAGAAGCACAAGGTGACGCCAGCACGCTATTGCTGCAAGAACCGCCAGACGATCGCACGGGCAGCGCGGAATCGAACCTTCCTCTTGACACGCCCGGTCACGCCGCGCCACTACCGGCCGCTCCGGCCGCTGCCTCGCAAACCCCCAGCGAATACCGAACCCTTGCGGGACTGCTGCTCGGCGCGGGCTTTCTGATTCTCGGCAATGGGCTGTTCCAGACGCTGATTCCGCTGCGTCTCGTGCGCCACGGCGAATCCACGCTCATGGTGGGACTCATCCAGTCGTGCTACTACCTTGGCTTTTTGCTCGGCGCATTTACCGCGCGACGTTTAATCGACCGGTTTGGCCAGCATCGGGTCTTTATCGCCTTCGCCGCGTTGGCCGCGATTCTCACGCAAGCGTTCGGAGCGTTCGACTCGGCACCGACGCTCGCGTTGATTCGTCTCGCGACCGGCTTCGCTTTCATGGGCCTGTTTTCGTCTATCGAAAGCTGGATTCAGGGCACGGCGTCGAATGCCAATAGAGGGCGCATATTCGGCACCTACTCCACCGTCAACTATTTCTCGCTGTGCGCGGGGCAATTATTGCTGAATATCGGCAGCCCGGGCGCTACAACCGGATTTGCGCTTGCCTCTGGACTTTTCTCAGCGGCGATCATTCCTGTGGCGTTGCTGTCGGGCTGGCCCAGGACGGCGAATAGCGGCGCGATTGAACCGTTGCGCGGGCATAGCTGGATCGAGGTCCTGCGAGCGTTGACCCGTGCGACGTCGCTTGCGGTGCCGGGCTGCATTCTCGCGGGGTTTCTCTACAGCAGCTTTTTTTCGTTGATGCCCGTCTTTCTTGTGCGTTCCGGCTTCGCCACGACCAATCTTTCGCTATTCATGGGCGTCTGTCTACTCGGCGCGTTGTTTACGCAGCGGCCGATAGGGCGGCTTTCCGACCGTTATGCGCGGCGTGTGCTCGTGTTCCGGATAGCGTTGCTATCGGCGGCGCTGAGCGTGGCGCTCGTCGTACTTCACGAAGGTGCGTTTCTCTGGATTGGCGCCATTGCGTATGTCGCGGTGACGTTCACGCAGTATGGACTTGTCGCGGGCGACACCAATGACCGTATCGATCCGCAATTGCGTGTGGCGATCTCTTCGCTGTTGCTGGTGCTGTTCTCATTGGGCGGCATGACAGGGCCTGCCATCGCATCCATGTTCATGACCGTGCTGGGCGCGAAGGGCCTTTTCGCTTTCAATGCATTTTCGTGCCTGGTACTGGCGTGGGCGGCGAAAGGCAGTCGCAAAACAATGCGCTAAGTGAACTTAGGGCGGTGCCCACCGCAAAGCGACAATTTGCGCTCAGCCCGGCCTCTCGCCGCCAAGATCGACTGTGCTCACAAAGTCCTCCGTCACGCGAGGCAGCGTGCGGCCGCGCTTCTTGACGAGCGCGATCGGGCGCACGAATGCCGGATCGTCAATCGGCCTAGTGACGAGGCCGCGCTCGGCATGCACTTCACGCGCCGATTCCGGTAGAACCGAAATCCCCAGGCCGCCGCGCACCATCGCAACGGCGGTCATCATGTACATCGGCTCGCACGCGATATCGGGCGTGCAACGCGAGTTCGACAGCGCGGCATCCACCACCGCGCGCACGCTGGTTCCCGGCGCGGTCAGCACGAGCGGCATCGAAGCGAAGTCGTCCACCGTCACCGTGCGCTTGCGGGCAAGCGGGTGGGTCTTCGGACACACGATCACGAGCCGGTCCTCGCCCGTCTGCAGAACATCGAGCGTCGCATCGACGCTGTGGCCGCCCGTCAGGCCAATATCGACCTCTTCATTGCGCACAAGTGCGTTGACGGCGCTCGCGACGACATCGCGAACCTGAAAGCGCGCCTGTGGCACGCGTAGACGAAACGCCTGAATGAGTTCGGGGAGCGCGCTGGCCGCGAAGGTCGGCAGACACGCGAGCCGCACCGTGCCGCTCGAACCGTCGCCGAGGGCGCGCGCGTCCCGCAGGGCCTGCTCCATGTCACTGAGCGACCGCGTCAGGATAGGCAGCAATTCGCGTCCCGTTTGCGTCAGTGCGACGCTGCGGCTGTTGCGATCGAACAGTCGCGCGCCCACGGTTTCTTCCAGACGCCGAATCTGCACGGTCAGCGCGGGCTGCGACAAATGCAGCCGGGCCGCCGCGCGCGTGAAGTTGCCCGCGTGCGCCACGGTCACGAAAGCTCGAATGTCGCGGAGATTGAGATCCATAACAAACTGTGATTGCTGCGATCAATTCATTTCAATTGCGTTATTGCACCGCCGAACTTACGCTGGTCCGCACTAAAAGACAAGACTGGAGACACAACATGCTGCCTTTGCTGGGGCTCGTGACGATCGTGGTGTTGCTGGCCGCGATTCTTTCAAAACGCATGTCGCCGCTCGTCGCGCTCATCATCGTGCCGATCGCCGCGTCGCTGATTGGCGGATTCGGCTTGCAGACGAGCAAATTCGTTGTCGACGGATTGAAGAGCCTCGCGCCCGTCGTCGGCATGTTCGTGTTCGCGATTCTCTATTTCGGCACGATTACGGACGCGGGCACGCTCGATCCGATCATCGACCGCATCCTGCGCACGGTCGGCACCAAGCCGACGCGTATCGTGGTGGGCACGACACTGCTCGCGCTGCTCATACACCTCGACGGCTCGGGCGCCGTGTGCTTTCTCGTCACGATCCCCGCGATGCTGCCGCTGTACGAGCGCCTGAATATGGACAAGCGCGTGCTCGCGGCGGCCGTTTCGATGGCGGCGGGCATCAACTTCCTGCCATGGACGGGGCCGATGATCCGCGCATCGGCGTCGCTGCATCTGCCTATTTCCGCGCTGTTCAACCCGCTGATTCCGGTGCAGGCAATCGGCCTCGTATTCGTGTTCAGCATGGCCTGGTGGCTCGGCTGGCGCGAGGAGAAGCGCCTCGGTTATTCGTCTGCGAACGGCGCTGTGCCGGTGCCAAAACGCGAACTCACGCCCGAGGAGCAAGCGCTGCGCCGCCCGCAGAACTTCTGGTTCAACATCGTGCTGACGATCATCGTGCTCGGCACGATGGTCGTGATGGGCGAGAAGATTCCGCCCGCGATCATGTTCATGGTGGGCCTGTGCATCGCGCTGATGGTGAATTACCCGAACGTCGACATGCAGCGAAAGCGCATCGACGCCCATGCGCGCGCCGCGCTGATGATGGCGGGCATCCTGCTTGCAGCCGGCGTGTTTACCGGCATCATGCAGGGCAGCGGCATGCTCAAGGCGATGGCGCAAGCGGCGGTCGGCTTCGTGCCGCCATCGTTTGCGGGGCAGATTCCGGTTGCGCTCGGCGTGCTGTCGATGCCGCTCTCGATGCTGTTCGACCCCGATTCGTTTTATTTCGGCGTGCTACCGGTTATCGCCGAAGTCGCGTCGCAGCTGGGCGTGCCGGCGGTGCACATCGGCCAGGCCGCGCTGCTCGGCCAGATGACTACCGGTTTTCCCGTGAGTCCGCTCACGCCCGCGACGTTTCTGGTCGTCGGCCTGTGCGGCATCGATCTCGCCGATCATCAGAAGTTCACGTTCCCGCTGCTATTTGGCGCATCGATCGTCATGACGATCGCGTGCGTCGTGCTGGGTGTGTTTGCGTTGTAAACAGGAGTCATTGACGTCATGAACCGGACCGAATCACCGAAACGCGTACGCATAGGCGCGGGCGCTGGCTACTCGGGCGACCGCATCGAGCCCGCTGTCGAACTCGCGGAGCACGGCGCGCTGGACTACCTCGTATTCGAATGCCTCGCGGAACGTACGGTCGCGATCGCACAGCAGACGCGCCGTCACCAGCCCGAGCTTGGCTACGATCCGCTGCTCGAAGCGCGCATGCGCGCCGTACTGCCGGTCGCCGTGAGCCAGCGCGTGCGCATCATCTCGAACATGGGCGCCGCCAATCCGCGCGCTGCGGCGACCAAGACCGCGCAAATTGCGCAGGAACTTGGCCTGAGCGGACTGAAGATTGCGGCCGTCACCGGCGACGATGTGCTCGATGTCGTCCTGCAATCCCAACTGCGCTTCGAGGAGTCCGGCGACGATGTGAGCCGCTACACGGACCGCATCGTCTCGGCGAATGCGTATCTCGGCGCGGCGCCGATTGTCGAAGCGCTCGCGGCGGGCGCGGATATCGTGCTGACGGGGCGCGTCGCGGACCCGTCGCTGTTCGCGGCGCCGCTCATTCACGAGTTCGGCTGGCGCATGGACGACTGGAACACGCTCGGGCAGGCGACAGTCGTCGGCCATTTGCTCGAATGTGCGGGGCAGGTGACGGGCGGCTATTTCGCCGATCCCGGCGTCAAGGACGTAGCGAATCTCGCGCGGCTAGGTTTTCCGATTGGCGAGGTGAGTGCCGATGGAAGCGTCGTCGTCACGAAGGTGCCGCATGCGGGCGGGCGCGTGACCGAGGCGACATGCAAGGAGCAATTGCTCTACGAGATTCACGATCCACAACGCTACTTTCAACCCGATGTCGTCGCAGACTTCACCGAGGTTCGCGTCGCACAGAAGGCACATGACCGCGTGCGCGTGACAGGCGGACGCGGCAGCGCTCGAACCGGCACGCTGAAGGTGTCGGTCGCATATGTCGACGGCTACATCGGAGAGGGGCAGATTTCCTATGGCGGGCCGGGTGCGCTCGCGCGTGCGCGGCTTGCGCTCGACATCGTGCGGGAGCGTCTGGCGATCACGGGCGTCGAGACGAGCGAACTGCGCTTCGACCTGATCGGCGTGAATGCGCTTTATGGCGATGCCCTTGCGGCCCATCATGAAGAACCGTACGAAGTGCGCGTTCGCGTGGCGGGGCGCGCGGCGAACGCAAAGGAAGCGGCGCGCATCGGCAACGAGGTCGAAACGCTCTACACCAACGGGCCTGCGGGCGGCGGCGGCGTCACCAAATCGACGCGCGAGGTGCTCGCCGTGCAGTCCGTGCTGCTGCCGCGCGAACAGGTGAGTGCGGCTTTCCAATTTGTCGAGGCAAGCGATGAAACTGCGTGAACTGGCCCACGGCCGCACCGGCGACAAAGGCAATACGCTGAATATTTCGGTGATCTGTTTTGACGCGAAGCACTACGCCCATCTGCGCAACGTCCTCACGCCGGAGCGCGTCAAGGCTCACCTCGCCGACGTGGTCAAGGGCGACGTCGTGCGCTATGAACTGCCGCTTCTCGGTGCATTCAATTTCGTGCTCGGCAACGCGCTCGGCGGAGGCGTCACGCGCTCGCTGGCGCTCGACGCGCATGGCAAGTCGATGAGCATGGCGCTCCTCGATATCGAAGTGGACGACCTTCCCGAGTGAGCGAAAGGAGGCGCGCCCGTCGAGAGACGGGCCGCCTCCCTTTGAAACGGGCTCAAACGAGCCGCTTAAGGGTTCACCCCAATGTCGATTCGCGCGTCAAAATTTGTATGATGACCCGATGACATGGCGAATCTGATGATATGTTCGAGAAAATTCCCACGCGGGCGCTGAGCGACACCGTCGCGCAACAACTGCTCGCCCAGATCGACAAAGGCACGTTCGCGCGCGGCGGCAAGCTGCCGACCGAAGCCGTGCTCGCTCAGGAGTTCGGCGTGAGCCGCACGGTAATCCGGGAGGCCATTTCGCGCTTGAAGAACGAGGGCGTGGTCGAGCCGCGCCAGGGCAGCGGCGTCTACGTATCGGCGCATGGCGCGATCCGGCCGCTGCGCATCGACTATGCGGAAGCGATGGAAGGCGGCTCGGTCCTGCAGATTCTCGCGGTGCGCCGCGCGATCGAAGCCGAAGTCGCGGCGGAAGCCGCGATGCGCCGCACCGATGCCGACATGATGGCCATCGACGCCGCGCTCAAGAGGATCGATGAAGCCGTCGCCGAGGGCCGCGACGGCGTTGCCGAAGACGTCGCGTTTCATCGCGCGATTGCCACCGTAACGGGCAATCCGTACTTCCTGAAGACGCTGACGTTTCTCAATCAATACCTCGAAGCGGGCACGGTCGTCACGCGCCGCAACGAGGCGCTGCGCGAAGACTTCTCGCGTCAGGTGCGCGACGAACACGCAGCGATCGCCGCGGCAATCCGCGCCGGCGACCCCATGGCGGCGCGCAACGCCGCGCAAACCCACATGTACAACGCGGCGCGCCGTTTGGCCGAAGCCGGTATCTGCTGATTTGCAGACGCGTTCGCCAGCGCCATGCGCGGCGCGCTGTCTGCTGCATTGTTCGTAGAGGAAAGGGTATGTCGAGAAATGTCGGAGTGATCGGTCTGGGTGCGATGGGCATGGGTGTCGCACGTTCGCTGCTGCGCGGCGGCTTCAACGTCCATGCGTGCGATGTGCGCCGCGAAGTGCTCGACCAGTTCGTCGCCGACGGCGGCACGGCTTGCGCGAATCCTGCCGAGCTTGGCGCGCAGTGCGACGTGGTCGTCACGCTCGTCGTGAATGCCGCGCAAACGGAAACGGTGCTGTTCGGCGAGCACGGCGCGGTCAAGTCGATGAAGCCAGGCGGCGTGGTGATTGCGTGCGCAACGGTTGCGCCGGACTTCGCCATTGACCTCGGCCGTCGCGTGGAAGCGGCCGGCCTGCACATGCTCGATGCCCCCGTGTCGGGCGGCGCGGCGCGCGCCGCGTCGGGCGAAATGACCATGATGACGTCCGGGCCCGCTGCCGCATACGCCGCGTGCGAAGACGTGCTCGCCGCGATGGCGGGCAAGGTGTATCGGCTGGGCGAGCAGCACGGCGCGGGCTCGAAGGTGAAAATCATCAACCAGTTGCTCGCGGGCGTGCACATCGCCGCCGCCGCCGAGGCGATGGCGCTGGGTCTTCGCGAAGGCGTGGATCCCGACGCGCTCTACGACGTGATCACGCATAGCGCCGGCAACTCGTGGATGTTCGAGAACCGCGTGCCGCACATTCTCAACGGCGACTACACGCCGCTGTCGGCCGTCGACATCTTCGTGAAGGATCTCGGCCTCGTGCTCGATACCGCGCGACGCTCGAAGTTTCCGCTGCCGCTCTCGGCGGCCGCGCATCAGATGTTCATGATGGCCTCGACGGCGGGCCACGGCGGCGAAGACGATTCCGCCGTCATCAAGATTTTCCCGGGCATCGATGTCCCGGCGAAGCGGTAAGCGAGAAGGGCGCAACGACATGACGAACCTGAACGCCTCCGCCAGCAAGCCGCTGCTCGGCTGCATCGCCGACGACTTCACGGGCGCGACCGATCTCGCGAACATGCTGGTGCGCGGCGGCATGCGCACCGTGCAGACGATCGGCGTGCCCGCCGCCGACACGCGCATCGAAGCCGATGCGCTCGTGGTCGCGCTGAAGTCGCGCACGATCGATGCCGCCGACGCCGTGGCGCAGTCGCTGGCCGCGCTCGAATGGCTGCGCGCGCAAGGCTGCCGCCAGTTCTTCTTCAAGTACTGCTCGACCTTCGATTCGACGGATAAAGGCAACATTGGGCCCGTGGCCGACGCGCTGCTCGACGCGCTGTCGCGCATCGACGGAACCGCGCCATTCACGATCGCTTGCCCCGCGTTTCCGGAAAACGGCCGCACGATTTATCGCGGGCATCTGTTCGTCGGCGACGTGCTGCTGAACGAGTCGGGCATGGAGCATCATCCGCTCACGCCGATGACGGACGCGAACCTCGTGCGCGTGCTGCAACGGCAGACGCACTCGAAAGTCGGCCTCGTACGCTATGACGCGGTGGCGCAGGGCGCACAAGCCGTACGGGCTTCAATCGACACGTTGCGCGCCGACGGCGTGCGCATGGCGATTGCCGATGCGGTCTCCGACGCCGATCTCTACACGCTCGGCGAAGCCTGCGCGGACCTGCCGCTGATCACGGGCGGCTCGGGCGTCGCGCTCGGTCTGCCCGCGAATTTCCGCCGCGCCGGTTTGCTCGCCGATGCCGCCAACGCAGGCGAGCTGCCGCGTATCGACGGCGCGTCGGCAGTGCTGGCGGGCAGTGCGTCGAAGGCGACGAATGCCCAGGTGGCCGCCTGGCGCGAAACGCGCCCCGCGTTCCGCATCGATCCGCTCGCGGCGGCGCGCGGCGAGCCTGTCGTCGAACACGCGCTGGCCTTTGCACGCGAGCACATGAACGCCGCGCAGCTGCAACCCGTGCTGATCTACGCAACGGCGTCGCCCGACGAAGTGAAGGCGACGCAGCGCCAACTCGGCGTCGCGCAGGCGGGCGAGCTGGTCGAGCGCACGCTCGCATCGATTGCGCGCGGTCTGCGCGATCTCGGCGTGCGCAAGTTCGTTGTCGCCGGTGGCGAGACCTCGGGCGCAGTGGTGCAGGCGCTGGGCGTCGACATGCTGCGCATCGGCAAACAGATCGATCCGGGCGTGCCCGCCACCGCCACGATAGGCGGGGAGCCGCTTGCGCTCGCGCTCAAATCCGGCAACTTCGGCGCGGTCGACTTCTTCGCGAAGGCGCTGCGTCAGCTTGACGGAGACGCGCAATGACGGCAGCCATTCACACGAGCGGCGAAGCCCGCGTCCGCGAAGAAATCTGCGTGACGGGCGCAAGCCTGTACGCGCGCGGTTACACGGTCGGCAGCGCGGGCAACATCAGCGCGCGGCTCGACGACGGCTGGCTCATCACGCCGACCGACGCCTGCCTCGGCCGGCTCGATCCGGCGGAGATCGCGAAGGTCGACCTGAATGGCAACGCGGTTTCGGGCGGCAAGCCGTCGAAAACGCTGGCGCTGCATCGCGGCGTGTACGAGCGTAACCGCGAAGCGCGCGGCATCGTGCACACGCATTCCACTCATCTCGTCGCACTGACGCTCGCAGGCGTCTGGAGCGACGCCGACGTGCTGCCGCCCATCACGCCGTACTACGTCATGAAAGTCGGCCACATTCCGCTGATTCGCTACCGGCGGCCCGGCGATCCGCAAGTCGCACAGGAGATCGCCGCGCTCGCAGAAAGCGTGCGCGGCGTGCTGCTCGAACGGCTCGGGCCGGTCGTTTGGGAGCGCTCCGTTTCGCAGGCTTCGTACGTGATCGAAGAACTCGAAGAGACGGCGCGCTTGTGGCTGATGACGAACCCGCGTCCCGCGCCGCTCAGCGACACCGCGCTCGAGGAGTTGCGCACGGTCTTCGGCGCGCGCTGGTAGCGCGTTCGAGCCCATCGAGCTTGCCGCGCACCCACGCGCACGCTCCGTATTACCCACCTTAGACAGAAAGCCGGAGGGCCGTCCGACGCAACGAGGACGGCCTGTAACCAGCGCCACCCCGAAGGAGACAACGCATGACAAGCTATCAGGCGGCATCCGTTCGCCCTGCATCCACCGCCGCCGCAGCCGGGCAACCCGGCGCGGCCGAAATCGAACGCACCTATGGCAAGGTGTTCTGGCGCATCGTGCCATTTTTGATGCTGTGCTACGTGGTCGCGTATCTGGACCGCGTCAACGTGGGCTTTGCAAAGCTGCAGATGTCGCAGGACCTCGCGTTCAGCGAGACGGTATTCGGTCTCGGCGCGGGTGTGTTCTTCGTCGGTTACTTTCTCTTCGAGCTGCCCAGCAACATCCTGATGCACCGGCTCGGCGCACGCATCTGGATTGCGCGCATCATGATCACGTGGGGCCTGCTTTCCGCCGTGTTCGTATTCGTTCGGACTCCCACGCAGTTCTACGTGCTGCGCTTCCTGCTCGGTCTTGCCGAAGCCGGTTTCTATCCGGGCGTCATTCTGTATCTCACGTACTGGTTCCCGTCGCATCGCCGCGCGAAGATCATCGCGGTGTTCATGTCGGCGATTCCGGTTTCGGGCATTTTCGGCAATCCGTTGTCGGGCTGGATCATGCAGACCTTCGACTCCCATCACGGCTTCGCGGGCTGGCAATGGATGTTCCTGATCGAAGCGGTACCTGCCATCGCCATCGGTATCGCGACGATCCTGTATCTCGACAACGGCATCGCCGGCGCGAAATGGCTGACGCCGCGCGAAAAGCAACTGCTCGCCGACGAAATCGCCGCGCAGCCGCAGGAAGAGGCGAAGTCGCATTCGATTGGCGCGGTGTTCCGCGACCCGCGCACGTGGTGGATGTCGCTGATCTATTTCGCGTTCGTCACGGGCCAGTACGGGCTCACGTTCTGGATGCCGACGCTCGTGAAGTCGACGGGCGTGACGGGCGCGTTCGAAATCGGCCTGCTGAGCGCGATTCCGTTTCTCGTTGCCATCGTCGTGATGAACATCATGGGTCACAGCGCGGACAAGCGCCGCGAGCGCCGCTGGCATCTGATCGGGCCGGCGCTCGCGGGCGCGGTCGGCTTCACGGTCGCGGCTTCGTTCGCGAACAACACGGCCGTGTCGATTGTTTTCCTGTCGATCGCGGCTGCGGGCGTGTTGACCTGCGCGCCGCTCTTCTGGTCGCTGCCCACGGCGTTCATGTCCGGCGCGACGGCGGCGGCGGGCATCGCGATCATCAATTCGATCGGCAATCTGGCGGGCTTCGCAAGCCCGTACATGATCGGCTATCTTAAGGATCTCACGCACAGCACGCAGTCCGGCATGTATGTGCTGGCCGCCATGCTCGTGATCGGCGCGCTCGCCGTCTGGCTGACGCCCGCGCGGCTCGTGAACCGCTAAACACGCGTATTTAAGGAGTTGCTTCGATGCCACGCTTCGCCGCCAATCTGTCGATGATGTACAACGAACACGCGTTCCTCGATCGTTTCGCCGCCGCCGCGCGCGACGGTTTCGAGGCCGTGGAGTTTCTGTTCCCCTATGAGTTTCCAGCCGCCGACATCAAGGCGCGGCTGACTGAAAACGGCCTCACGCAGGCGCTTTTCAACGCGCCGCCGGGCGACTGGGCGGCAGGCGAGCGCGGCATCGCGTCGTTGCCGGGCCGCGAAGACGAGTTTCGCCGCAGCGTCGATACGGCACTCGATTACGCGCGCGTGCTCGGCAACGACAAGCTGCATGTGATGGCCGGCTTGATCAAGCCGGAGCAGTCGCGCGCCGCGCACCGCGACGTGTATCTGAAGAATCTCGCGTATGCGGCGAAAGCGGCCGAAGCGGACGGCATCACCGTCGTTATCGAGCCGATCAATACGCGCGACATTCCCGGCTTCTTTCTGAACCGGCAAGACGACGCGCAGGCGATCTGCGCGGAAGTCGGCGCGCCAAACCTGAAAGTGCAGTTCGATCTGTACCACTGCCAGATCGTCGAAGGCGATCTCGCCGTCAAGCTCAAGCGCGACATGAAGGGCATCGGGCATATCCAGATCGCGGGCGTGCCCGAGCGGCACGAGCCGGATATCGGCGAAGTGAACTACCCGTATCTGTTCTCGCTGATCGACGCACTCGGCTACGACGGCTGGATCGGCTGCGAATACCGGCCGCGCGCGGGCACGTCGCAAGGGCTGGGATGGATCCGGCCGTATGTGAAAGCGCGCGCCTGAGCGCATTCGAAAGACACACTGAGGAACCACAGCAACATGAAAGTACTGATCACGGGCGGAGCGGGATTTCTCGGCCAGCGTCTCGCGCGCGAACTGCTGGCGCGCGGCGAACTAACGGGCGCGCACGGACAGCGCGAGCCGATCACCGAACTGGTGTTGCTCGACGTCGTCGCGGCGCCGGGTCCGAACGACGCGCGCGTGCGTGTCGAAGTCGGCGACATTGCCGAGCGCAGCGTGCTCGAACGTCTGATCGACGACAGGACGGCAGCGATTTTTCATCTCGCGGCGATCGTCAGCGGCCAGGCGGAAGCGGACTTCGATCTCGGCATGCGCATCAATCTCGACGCGTCGCGCCTGCTGCTCGACGTGTGCCGCGAGCGTGGGCATCGGCCGCGTGTGGTGTTCACGAGTTCGGTCGCCGTCTATGGCGGCGATCTGCCCGATGTCGTGCTCGATGAAACCGCGTTGAATCCGCAGTCGTCGTATGGCGCGCAAAAGGCTGTCGCCGAGTTGCTGCTCAACGACTTCTCGCGGCGCGGTTTTGTCGATGGCCGCGTGCTGCGCCTGCCCACCATTAGCGTGCGGCCGGGCAAGCCGAATGCGGCGGCGTCCTCGTTTGCCAGCGGCATCATTCGCGAGCCGCTGAACGGGCAGCCGGCCGTGTGCCCGGTGAGCGGCTCGACGCGGCTGTGGCTGCTGTCGCCGCGCAAGGCGATCGAATGCCTGATCGCGGGCTGCGAGATCGACGGCGCGGCGCTCGGCAACCGGCGCACGGTGAATCTGCCGGGCGTGTCGGTGACGGTCGACGAGATGATCGCCGCCCTGCGCGAAGTGGCGGGCGAAGCCGTCGCAGCACGGATCGAATGGAAGGCGGATGAGCGCGTCGAGAAGATCGTCGGCAGCTGGCCCGCGCAATGGGACATCGCGCGCGCAACGCAGCTCGGCCTGCAAGGCGATGCGTCGTTCAAGGATATCGTCCGCGCGTTCGTCGACGACGAACTCGGCGGGAAGATTCCGCAGCATTGATGACGCGCGCTTGTCGCGCAGGAAATAGCACACGCCGCCGTCGCAGACCTGAGTGTTTGCGACGGCGGCGTTTGTCATTTCCTTGTAATGATTGGGTAACGGCCCTGTTAGCGCACACTGCTTAGACTGCAAGCATGCCCGGCTGGTATAAGGGCGCAAACGAGCACAGAATCAGTGACACGCGCATCAACGTGCAGGGATCGGACGCCATGAAAATCCTCGTCATCGAAGACGAAGCGAAGACCAGCGAGTACATCCAGAACGGCTTGACGGAAGCCGGTTACGTGGTGGACGTGGCCACGAACGGCATCGACGGGCTGCATCTTGCACAGGAAATGGGCTACGACCTGATCCTGCTCGACGTGATGATGCCGGAGATGGACGGCTGGACCGTCATGAAGAAGCTCGGCGCACGCACCAAAACGCCGGTGTTGTTCCTGAGCGCGCGCGGCACGCTCGAAGACCGCCTGAAGGGCCTCGATCTCGGCGCCGACGATTATCTCGTCAAGCCATTCTCGTTTGCCGAGCTGCTCGCACGCATCCGCATCATATTGCGGCGCGGTCAGCCGCAAAAGCCGGATGAACAGGTCTTCGAAGTCGGGGATCTGCGCGTGGATGTGCCGAAGCGGCGCGTCGACCGGGGCGGCGTGCGCCTTACGCTCACCAACAAGGAATTCAACCTGCTGGCGTTCTTTCTGGAGCATCAAGGCCAGGTGCTCTCGCGCGCCCTGATCGCTTCGCGCGTGTGGGACATGAATTTCGACAGCGATAGCAACGTGGTCGATGTCGCGGTGCGCCGGCTGCGGCAGAAGATCGACGACCCTTTCACCGTTCGCCTGATTCATACGATACACGGTGTGGGGTACCGTTTCGAGTACGAAGCATGATGCGGCTTTCGCTCACCACGCGCCTTGCGTTGTTGTACGCACTTATCGTATTTACGGCGATGGCTTTGCTCGGCGCTTTGCTATACCGCGGCCTGGAGCAGCAACTGAGTGTGCGCGACGACGCCGCGCTCGTGACGCGGGTGGACCAGCTTCGCACGCTCATGAACGATGTCGACGTGCGCGAGCTGATTCGGGACAAGCCTCATCTCTTCGCGAACATGCTCGGCAATACGGAATCGCTGCTTATCGTGGGCTTTCCGGGTGAGGCGCCGCTCATTACGGTGAATCCGGGGCACAGGGCGGTGCCCGACGTGACGCCTGTGCCGGTGGACGCGCCACTCACGCTCGGCGCCGTCCGCCATACGCTTGCGGCCGATGGAACGCCGTTCATCTACGTCGCCGCCGCGGCGCACGACGCAGCCGGGAAGCAGGATCTGCAGATCCTCTCAGGCCGCCTGCTGACCGAGCGCACGCTGTTGTTGCGGGCCTACCGCAACCGGATACTGCTATTCGCCTCCGCTGGCGCGACCATCGCCGCCTTGCTCGCTTTCGTCGTCGCGCGCCGCAATATGCAGCCATTGCGCGTGCTCGCCGCGCAAACCGGGGCGATCGGCATCAGCACGCTGTCGACGCGCATCGAGCAGCGCGCTGCGCCCCCCGAACTCGACGCCCTGATCGCCGCGTTCAACGGCATGCTCGACCGGCTCGAACGCGGGTTCACGCAGTTAAAGCAAGTGTCGGCGGACATGGCGCACGACCTGCGCACGCCAATTGGCAACCTGCTGGGGCAGACCGAAGTCGGCCTGAGCCAGACGCGCGACACCGTGTACTACCAGCGGTTGCTCGGCTCGAATTACGAGGAACTGCAGCGCCTGTCGAAGATGATCGACAACATGCTTTTTCTGGCGCGCACCGAGCAGGCCGACAACGCTATCGAGCGCAAGGCGTTGCCGCTCGCCGTGGAATTCGAGCGTATGCAGGAGTACTTCGAAGGTCTCGCGGAGGACCGCAACGTGAGCCTCGAGTGGCGCGGCGAGGGCGACGTGTGCGCGGACCCGGATCTGCTGCGCCGCGCGCTGGGGAATTTGCTTGCGAATGCCTTGCGGTATGCGGAACCGGGCTCGGCAATCTCGACCGTGGCGGATCAGGGACCGGAGGCCACGACGCTGCATGTCGAGAACCGCGGGCCGACGATCGAGCCGCATCATCTCGAACGGATTTTCGATCGCTTCTACCGGGCCGATCCGTCGCGACATCGCTCATCGGAGTCGAGCGGGCTCGGGCTTTCGATCGTGCGCAGCATCATGCAGCTGCACGGCGGCGCGTGGCGCGCGTCGAGCAGCAACGGCGTGACGCGCTTTACGCTCGTGTTCCCGCGGCAGCGCGAGCAGCGGGGCCGATAAGCACCCCATGGGCGGCGGTGCGGCAAACCGCGCTATGATGGGCTGCCTTGAATCGGGAATGCGGGACGCAACCCATCGGTGCGCGCATGGGTTGTTCGTACGAGTGGAATTCAGCATGTATTCCAGTCACGAAGCATCGAATAAGCGATGAAACAACGTACATGGCCCAGATGCGCTGTCGTTTGTTCATGCCTGGCTTTCATGCCGCTTGCGGGTTGCGTGGCCCGCGGCGCGCCGTCCTGGTCGCTCTTCGGCGCGTACTTTCCGTACTGGCTCGTGAGCGCCGTGATCGGCGTCGTGGTCGCGATCGTCGCTCATCGCGTGTTCGTCGGGACCGGCTGGGTTCGCCGGGTGCCGTACCAGCTTTCCGTGTGTACCTCGATCGGCATCGTCGTCGGGGTGCTGGCCTGGCTGTGGGGAACGGGGCAGCTCTGACATGAAAATGGCCGGCCAGAATCCTCGACACGCATGGAAGGGCCGCGCCATAGCGGCCGTGATCGTCCTGCTCGGCGCGGCGGCACTCTGGTACGCGTACGATCGCTCGTCGCGCTATCCGTCCACCGACGACGCGTCCATCGACGCGGACGTCGTTCACGTCGCGTCGCCCGTGGGCGGCCGGATCATCCGCGTTCCCGTGGAGGAGAACCAGCATGTCGCGAAGGGCGACGTGCTGTTCGAAATCGACCCGGTGCCGTACCGGCTCGGCGTTGCGCAGGCGCAGGCCGAAGTCGAACTGGCGCGCGCCTCGCTCGCCACGCGCCGCCGCACGCTGATCGGCGAAACATCGAACGCGACCATCGCAGCCGACCAGACCCGCCGCGCCACGCACAACTACGACCTCGCGACGCGCAGCGTCGACCGGCTGCGTCCGCTCGCAGCGCAAGGCTATGTTTCAGCACAGCAGCTCGACCAGGCGGTTGTGGCGCAGCGCGATGCGAGCGTTTCGCTCGCGCAGGCGCAGGTGCAACAGCGCGCTTCTGCGCAGACGATAGGCGACGACGCCGACGCCATAGCGGCCCTGCATGCGCGCGAGGCCGCGCTCGCGATCGCCCAGCGCGCGCTCGACGACACGGTCGTGCGCGCGCCGTTCGACGGCTACGTGGCAGGTCTGACGATTCTCGCGGGCGAGACGGTCGCGCCGAACCAGTCCATCTTCACGCTGGTGCATTCGGGCGAATGGTTCGCGGTGGCGAATTTTCGCGAGACGGCACTCGGCGCGATCGAAGTCGGCGACTGCGCGACCGTGTACTCGATGATCGACCGAAAACAGCCGATGAGCGGCAAGGTGATCGGCATTGGCGCCGGGATCCTGGACACGGACCGCGTGAACCTGCCGCGCAGCCTGCCGTACGTGCAGCAGTCGGTGAACTGGGTGCGCGTGGCCCAACGTTTTCCGGTTCGCGTGCGCATCGACGCGCCGGTCAACAAGCTGGTGCGCATTGGCGCCAGTGCGATTGTCGAGGTCCGGCATGGCCAGTCTTGCCGGTGACATCAGGCGGCCCGGTCCGCGGGAAATCGCGAAGCTGCTCGCGCCGTTTCCGGGGCGCGCCGCGATCGTCACGCGCATTGCGCTGATCTGCGCGCTCACGGTACTCGTGACGACCGGCTACGCCACGCCCGATGCCGCGACTTCCGTGTATATCGTGTTCTTCCTGAACCGGCCCGACCGTATGACGAGCATCGTCATGTCGTTCGCCTTGATGCTGATCGTGACGGTGATCATCGGCATCGTGATGATCTTCGCAATCCTCACCATCGACCAGCCGCCGCTGCGGGTCGCGAGCATGGCGCTGCTCTCGTTCGGACTGCTATTCGCCACCTCGGCGAGCAAGCTACGGCCAATCGGCGCCATTCTTGCGATGATCGTCGGCTTCGGACTCGACGAGCTTGGCCTCGCGCCGGTCGGCGAAGCGGCCACGCGCGGCCTGTTGTACGCGTGGCTGATGGTCGCAATTCCGATTGGCGTGGCGATCGTCGTGAACCTCGTGAGCGCGCCGTCGCCGCGCCGGCTCGCCACCTCGCAGCTTGCGCGGCGCCTGAAGCTCGCCGCGCGCCGCCTCACGGGCACGGCGACGGACGAGGAGCGCGCCGCATTCGAAGCGTGCATGCGCGAGGGCGACCATCAGATCCTCGCGTGGCTCAAGCTCTCGAAACTCGAAGGCACGTTGGCGCCGGCCGACGCTGCGCCGCTGCGCCAGGCAGCGGCGTCCACAACGGCGATTCTGGTCGCAACGGAATTCGCGGCGAGCGAACCCGGCGCGCGTCTGCCCGACGCGTGCGCGGCGCAGCTTGCCGAAACGATGACGCAGATGGCCGCGATGCTCGAAGCGGGCGGCTACCCTGTGGACGTCACGCTCGACGTGCCAAAGGTGCCTGAGCCAACCGCGCTACAGGCGCTCGTGCTCGCAGACCTGCGCGCCGCACTGGAGGGCTTCGCGGTGCCGTCTGCTGAGGCCGCCGCAGCGCCGGTTCCTGATCCTGCTCCCGCTCATGAGAAAACCGCCGGGCCGCCCGCGCGCCGCGGCTTTTTCGACGCCGATGCCTTTTCGAATCCCGATCACATCCGCTACGCGCTGAAGACCACGGCTGCGGCGATGTTCTGCTACGTGCTGTATCAGCAGCTCGACTGGCAGGGCATCCATACGTGCTTCATCACCTGCTATATGGTCTCGCTCAACACCACGGCCGAGACCGTCGAGAAGTCGACACTGCGGATCACGGGCTGTCTCATTGGCGCTTTGCTCGGCACGGCGGCGATCGTGTTCGTGACGCCGCGTCTCACCTCGGCGGGCGAATTGATGGCGCTGGTGTTCGCAGGCGCGTGGCTCGCCGCATGGGTGGCGATGGGGTCGGCGCGGATCTCGTACGCGGGCATGCAGATCGCGTTTGCGTTCTTTCTGTGCGTGATCCAGGGCGCGGCGCCCGCGTTCGACCTCACGCTCGCACGCGACCGCGTGATCGGCATCCTGATCGGCAACGTCGTGATCTATCTGGTCTTTACGCGCGTCTGGCCCGTGAGCATCGCGAGCCGCATCGACGCAACGCTCAAGGCGCTCGTTGCGCAGTGGACCCGCATCGCGCAGGCAACGGACGCCCGGACGCGCAGCGCGCTCGCGGGCGGTGCGCTGGCCCAGTACGGCGGACTGCGCCAGGATCTCGGCCTGATTCACTACGAGCCATCGTGGGTGCGCCCCGAGCCCGACTGGGTGGCGAGCCGGCGGCGCGCGCTCGCGGAGCTCGAGGCGCTGGAGGCGCCGCTGGTCCTCGCGGCAGGACGAGCGGGCGCAGCGCGGCTGGGTGAAATCGCACAGCGTCTCGCACCTGGCGACGACGCGCACTTGCAGGCCCCACAGCATGCCGCCGAGGCCGCAAAGGACCGCACGGCCGACCCCGCACTCGATGCACTCCACAACGTTATCGCGAAGCGATTTGGACAGATCGCCGACATCGCGCGCCCAGCTTCGGACGGGGAGACGACGACCGATGCGCGCCCCTGAACCGATGCCCCGGCTTGTCGCGTTGACTGCCACGTTGGCTGCCACACTGGCTGCCGCGTTGGCTATCTCGGGCCTCCAGGGCTGCGCGACGTCGTCGATCGATCTCGCGCCGCCCGCGGCGGACCGACCGTGGCAGCCGCAGACGGACGCCGACGGCAACATCGTGCCCGGCCCGCCACGTAACGCCAGCGACGCGGCGCAGGCTGGCTACACGTTGCCGCGCAGCGCCGCGCTGGCCTCGATCGAACCCGCCGCGGCGTTCGATGCGAACCACGCGTACACGCTGCCCGAGCTGATCGATCTCGCGGAGTCCACGAACCCGCTCACGCGCATCGCCTGGAACGACGCACGCAACGCGGCGCTCGCGGCGGGCGTTGCGAAGACCGCGTATTTGCCGCAGCTTACCGCCACCGCCATGGGCGGCTACGAGGCGGCGAGCGGCGCGACGTCGACGCCGCTGCTCGGCAACACCTCGACCAGCTCGAACATTCACGGCACCGTTTCGGTGCTGTCGCTGCAATGGCTGCTATTCGATTTCGGTGGCCGGCGCGCGCGCCTCGACGCGGCGAAGCAGCTTTCCCTGGCGGCGAACGTCGCGTTCACGTCGGTTCATCAGCACGTGATCCACGAGGTGAGCATCGCGTATTACACCTACGAAGCCGCCAGCGCAAGGGAGCATACCGCGCAGCAGGCGCTCGACAACGCGGACGGCATTCTCAGCGCCGCGCGCGCCCGGCGAAAGCAGGGCGTGGGCACGGTGGTCGAAGTCGCACAGGCCACGCAGAACCGCGCACAAGCCAATTTACTGAAGGTGCAGGCCGACGGCGCCGTGAGCGACAGCTATCTGAGCCTCGTCTCTGCGCTCGGCATTTCGCCGTTGTCGAAACCTCAGATCGCTGCGTTGCCGGCACGCACGCTCACGCCGGCGCTGCATCAGAGCGTCGATGAAATCGTCGCCGATGCGATCGCGCGACGGCCGGACGTGCAGGGCGCCTACGCGCTGGAGGAGGCCAACCAGGCGAAGATCCGCGCCGCCGAATCGGCGTTCATGCCGAAGATCTTTCTCTCCGCCGCGGCCGCATACGGTACCGGCACGACGTCGATCACCGCGATTCCGCCGGTTGGCGATCAGGCGGCCACGGTGAACCTGAACGGCAGCCGCCGCAGCGGCAGCATCTTCCTCGGCGTGACGATCCCGCTATACGACGGCGGCCTGCGTTCCGCCGTGCTGATGCAGGCGCGCAACGACGCGGACAGTGCATCTGCACAGCTGACCCATACGAAGCAGGAAGCGGTCAGGCAGATCGTGGCCGCGCAGAACGGGCTTTCCACGAGCCTCGCGTCGAACGACGCCGCGAAGGCGCTGGTCGAAGCCGCGCAGACGACCTACGACGCGGCATTCTCCGCGTACCGGCACGGCGTCGGCACCATTACCGACGCGCTCCTCACGCAGAACCAGCTGCTCGCCGCGCAGAACGCGTATGCGGACAGCTACAGCGCCGCGCTTTCCGCTGCCGCGACGCTCGCCCTGGCAACGGGCGAGATCGGTGCGCCGTCACTGGAGGGTTCACCGCCTCATTAGGTACAGCGCGCCCGCCGGCTCAACTACCGAAAAAGACCGAGCAAAAGCTGGCTGGGCCAACACAGTCGGACTGTGAAGGCATACGCGTGCGCGAGTCAGCAGCCGAGGTACTCGCCATCGATACGCCACCCATATCGGTTTGCGCGGAATTTTGTGCGTATTGCCCCGCTGCGACCTTGGCCTCGGCTGCCTGAATGTCGGCCGGATAGTTGATGTCGTCGCCGCGGCCCGGGCTGTATCCGGCTTGCTCGACGCGCACGAGGTCCGCACGGACTTCTGCGCGGGTGAGGGGTTGGGCGGACTGCGCGAAGCTATAGGCCGGAACGGCGACGGCGGAAGCCGCAACGAGAACGCTGAGAAGCTTGGACATGATCAATACTCCTATGTACCTGAAAAGCGGATGAGTCGGGAAAGAAGGCCGCAGCATCGACTGTGCATGGACGCGAAGACAAGCTTAGGAGGGACAACTTGAAACTTGGCTAAGCGAGGCAAAGCGTGACTGCGTGGTTGCAGTGTAGGGAGGCGCCTCGATCGGCAGGGTTACCGAGTCGTTACAAGAAAATAACAAGCCTTCCGGCCCTTTGATTCGACTCACCGATGCAGCGACGTCATTTTTTCGTAATGACTGGGTAACCCTCTCGTTCGAGACCGCTTTTTAGACTGGCCGTGTTGTTAATCGATTGATCCACTTCACGCCATTCCAGGGAGCTTCCATGTCTTTGCCCACTTTCCGTTCCGCTATTGCACACGCAGCCGCCGCGCTTTGTCTGGTCGCTGGCGCCGTGACGACGGCGCAAGCCGCGCCCATCAAGAACGTTGTCCTCGTGCACGGCGCTTTCGTGGGTGGCGCCGGATGGCGTCCGGTGTACGACATTCTCACAAAGGACGGCTACAACGTGACGCTCGTGCAAGAGCCGCTCACGTCATTCAAGGACGATGTGACAGCGACGAAGCGTGCTATCGACAGCCTCGACGGCCCGTGCGTGCTCGTCGGCCATAGCTACGGCGGCGCCATCATCACCGAGGCGGGCAACGACGAGCACGTGAAGTCGCTTGTCTACATTGCGGCTCATGCACTCGATGCCGGCGAAACCGAAGTCTCGAATGGCAAGCGTTATCCAAACGCGACGCCCCACGAGGACATCGTGAAAACGGCGGACGACTATCTTTATCTGAACCCGGCGGACTATCCGCGCGATTTCGCGGCCGACCTTCCAATTGCTCAGGCCGAATTCGAAGCCCACGAACAAATGCCGACTTCGGCAAGCGTATTCGCTGCGCAGATCCCTGATCCGGCCTGGAAGATCAAACCGACGTTTTATATGGTCGCGAAGGCGGACAAGATCATCAACCCGGACCTCGAGCGCATGTACGCGAAGCGCGCTCACGCCCAGACGGTGGAAATCGATGGCGCGAGCCACTCGGTGTATGAGTCGCATCCGAAGGAAGTGGCTGCGCTCATTGAGCAGGCGGCTCAGCAACAGGCGCAATGACGGTTTACCTCGCGCATCGCCGGTGTCGCCGGTGTCGCCGGTTCGCGTGGTCGTATGCGGCGGTCACGGTGTGCGACCCGCGCGAGCAGTACCTCGACTGGCGCGTGCCGGGTTTCGACATCCCCGCGTTCCACGCGATGAAAATGGACGTCCCGGCTCAAAGCCGGGTCAAACCGTTTTCAGAATGCGCGGCCGCAAGTCGCTGCCCGGCATCGCCGGGCTTGCAGGCGCATCTTCCTTTGCGGAGCGTAATGACAGGTACCGCAAACAGCACACCCGCAAAAACGATGCGAAGTTGGTCGGCGGCTCGCCGCGCAGCGCAATCAGTTCGTCGTACAGTTTGACCGCGAACTGGCTCGTCGTCATGTTTTCGCGCGCGGCGATTTCCTGCAGCACGTCCCAGAACAGGTTTTCCAGCCTCACGGTCGTGATCACGCCGTGAATGCGCAACGATCGCGTGCGCGATTCGTAGAGGATCGGGTCTGCGTTGACGTAGATTCTGCACATGCTCGATCTCCTTCAGTCTTCATGGGGAGAAGTCTTGCCCTGCCAACATACGCGCAAGCTTCCTGGCTGGCAAACGCAACCCTCCCGAGCCGCGTTTGCCAGCCAAGGGGCGCCTGTCATCAGATCGCGCGGCGCTTCATTTGCCCTGCGATGTAATCGGACTGGCGGATCGCGAGCGTGACGATCGTGAGCGTCGGGTTCTCGGCGGCGCCCGTGGTGAACTGACTGCCATCGGACACGAACAGGTTAGCCACGTCGTGCGTCTGTCCATGCGCGTTGCACACGCCATCCTCCGGCCTCGCGCTCATCCGGCAGGTGCCGAGATTGTGCGTCGAAGGATAGGGCGGCACGCGGTAGACCGTTTTCGCGCCGACCGCCTCGTACACCGCGGAGCCTTGCTTGAACGCGTGCTCGCGCATGGCTTCGTCGTTCGGGTGATCGTCGAAATGGACGTTCGGGACGGGCTGGCCGTATTGATCCTTGACGCTGTCGTTGAGCGTCACGCGATTGTTGGCGCGCGGCATGTCTTCACCGACGATCCACATGCCGGCCGTGTAAGCGTACTGATCCATGGCTTGCGCAAACGACGGCCCCCAGGCGCCCGGATTCAGGAACGCGGCATAGAACGGCAGTCCGAGCGAGATGGTTTCCATGTGGTAGCCGCCGACAAATCCGCGTTTCGGATCGTTCTTCGCCTCGTCCTCGATGATGCCGGCCATTGTCGTGCCCTTGTACATGTCCACCTTCTGCTCGAACGTCGCATACACGGAGCCCGTTGTGTGCCGCATATAGTTGCGCCCGACCTGCCCGGAAGCATTGGCGAGGCCATTGGCAAACTTGCCGGAATGCGAGTTCAGCAACAGTCGCGGCGTCTCGATCGAATTGCCCGCGACTGCCACGACGCGCGCCTTCTGGCGTTGCAGCTTGCCCTGCGCGTCGTAATAGACGACACCGGTCGCTCTGCCTCGCGTGTCATGCTCGATGCGCACCACATGGGCTTGCGTACGCAGTTCAAGATGGCCCGTGGCCTGGCCGCGCGGCAGTTCCGTATAGAGCGTCGACCATTTCGCGCCGGTGCGGCAGCCCTGAAAGCAGAAACCGCGCTGGAAGCAGTGACTGCGATCGTCGCGCACCACGCTGTTGATCGCCATGTGGCCTGTGTTGCATTGCGTGTAGCCGACCTTCGTCGCGCCTGCCGCCATCACCTTGAAGTTGTTGTTGCCCGGCAGGCCCGGCAGCCCGTTGGTGCGGGTGACGCCAAGCTTCTTCTCGGCGCGGTCGTAGTACGGGTCGAGTTCCTCGCGCGTGAGCGGCCAGTCGAGCAGCGTCGCGCCTTGAATGTCGCCATAGGTCGTGCGCGCCTTGAATTCGTGCGGCTGGATTCGCAGGCTCGCGCCGGCCCAGTGCGTTGACGTGCCGCCCACCGTCTTGCAGATCCACGCGGGCAGATTGGGGAAGTCCTTGGCGACGCGCCACGTGCCCGAGGTCGTGCGATTGTCCAGCCACGAGAGCAACTGGAACGAGCCCCATTCGTCGGTCACATAGTCGGCCTGCGTATGCATGGCGCCCGCTTCAAGCACGACGACGTCGATGCCTTTCTGGGCGAGTTCGTTCGCGAGCGTGCCGCCGCCCGCACCGGACCCTACAACGACGACCACGTTGCTGTCGTTGAGCGGGAAGCGCTTCTGGTTCAGATCCATGTTTTGTCTCCTGTGCTCAACTGTCTTTGGGAAGCGGACCGCTCTCGTCGGCAGGGGGGTTGGGCAGCCAGGACAAGTTGTTGAAACCTTTGTACAGGTAGCCGCCGTCGCCCTCGGCCGCCCCATAGCCGAAGTGCTGGTAAGCGAGCGTGTTGCTGTACAGCGAGACGATTGCCGTGCTGCGCACCGTAGTGAAGAAAGGCGTGCCCGCCAGCGCGGCGACGTCGCGCGCCTGTGCCGCGCTCTCGCGCCTGGACCAGTCCGAGCCGCCGGCGCTCGCGTCGAGCTGCTTTACGCCATCGGCCAGTTGCTTGCGTACGGCGGGGTCCTTTTGCGCCTTTGCGTCGAGGTCCTTGACGACGAGCGCGTAGACCGCATTGTCGAGTGTGGGGTGCGGATAGAGCTGGCGCGTGAACGCGAGCAGGACGTCGCCCTGGTGCGTGTCGAGGCCCTGAAGTTCGAGGGCCCAGACCCGGCTGGGCGCGAACATCGCGAGCGTGGAAGTCAGCGCCAGCGTGCCCGTCAGGACTCCCGTGCCTTTGAGCAACTCGCGCCGCGTGAGCTTGATGCGCATTGCGCTTTCCACCGCGTGCGCGTCCGGTTCGTGCGCTATCGGTATGATCGTGGGGCTCATTGTTGTCTCCTGTGTTGGTCTCATGCCATGCATCAAACAAACGCGGCCCTGCGCACGGTCGCTAGCGATAGTGGCCATGCCTTTCCAGGACTTCGATCTTGTAGCCGTCCGGGTCCTGAATAAAGAAGTAACGGGCGATCAGCGAGCCGTCGTCCGCGTGGAATTCGCGCAGGTCGTTTGGCGCTAGACCCATGTCGAGAAGGCGCTGTCGATCGGCCTTTGCGTCGTCGACGACGAAGGCTACATGGCCGTACCCGTCGCCGTGCGAATACGGATCGGCGCGTCCCTTGTTCCAGGTGAGTTCGATTTCCGTGTCGGCCTCGTCGTTGCGCAAATAGGCGAGCGTGAAATCGGGGAAGTCGAGCCGGTGCGAGACCTTGAAGTCGAAAACCTTGTCGTAGAAGTCGAGCGAGCGCGACAGGTCCTGCACGCGAATCATCGTGTGAACAAGCTTGGGCATGCGTTGTCTCCTCGGTCTGCGGCGGTGGCCACTGCGGGTGGCTTGCGTTGTGCGCAGTGATGTCAGTTTAGGCGCGCGAACGGAGGGCAGGTAATGGCCGGCTAAATCGGTGTCGGGACTTACCCTCGAATGCCACTGCGTTCGGCGTCGTCGTGCACGCACTTTCCGCTGGGCGCGTCTCATTTTCGGACACCCTGTCGATCCTCACGCTCGTTGAGCGTCCGATTTTGCGACAGTTGGTCGGCGGGTTCGCTGGGTGGTCCGCTGGTTCGCCGCTGCAGGTGACACATCTTCTCCAAGCCAGCGCATCGACTGCGGACGGCTTCGTTGCTTTCTATTTCTTTTGGCATGGACATTGCGTAACCGGCTCTCGACGTGCGCAACAACGCTAGCCCCGATGGCTCGTGCATTGTCCGGCCATTCTTGAACGGAGGAGACAAAAAGTGAAAGCTGCCGTGCTGCATCAGTACGATGAGTCGCTGACTCGCGAAGAATTCGTGCGCTACGAAGAGGTGGACGATCCCAAGATCGTGCGGCCCACCGATGTCGTCGTGAGGATTGGCGGTGCGGGTGTGTGCCGCACCGATCTGCACGTCGTGGAAGGCATCTGGCGCAGCAAGGTCGATGTGGCGCTGCCCTACATCATGGGTCATGAAAATGCCGGCTGGGTCGAAGAGGTGGGGCGCGGCGTGGAGAGTGTGAAGGTGGGCGATCCGGTCATCTGCCATCCGCTGGTGACGAGCGGACATTGTCTCGCTTGCCGGCGCGGTGACGATATGCACGCCACGGACAGCCGCTTTCCCGGTATCAACGCGAACGGTGGCTACGCGCAGTATCTGCTAACGGGCGAGCGCTCGCTGATCCAGTTGCCGAAATCGCTCGCACCGAAGGACGTTGCGCCTTATACGGACGCTGGCTTGACCGCATACCGCGCCGCAAAAAAAGCCTCGCGCCATTTGCTGCCTGGCCAGTTTGCCGTCGTGATCGGCGCCGGAGGCCTCGGGCATATTGGCATTCAGGTTTTAAAGGCACTCTGCGCGGCTGAAATCATCGTGGTCGATCGCTCCGATGTTGCGCTGCAGCTTGCGAAGGAGTGCGGCGCGCATCACACGGTCAAGGGCGGCGGAGAAGAAGTCGAACACGTCCTGGAACTTACCCGTGGCAATGGCGCGGAAGCCGTCATCGATTTTGTTGGCGAAGGAGACGCGATCGCCAAAGGTCTCGCCATGACGCGCAACGGCGGCTTCTATTACATCGTGGGTTATGGCGGAAAAATCGAATTACCGACCATCGACATGATCACCAGCGAGAAGACCATTGTCGGCAATCTGGTCGGCACGTATCCCGAACTCGTGGAACTGATGGCGCTCGCCGATCGTGGACTCGTCCACCTGTCCACACGGGAGTATCGCTTGAGCGAGGCGAACCAGGCGCTCAAGGATCTGCATCACGGGAAGGTCAAAGGGCGGGCGGTGTTGATTCCGTAACGGTTTCGACGGGACGACTTCAGCGTGGAGATTGCCGTGACCATGGAGCGCGACGCAGCCTCGCTTTTCGAGCGCATGCATTTGATCATTGCGCTAACCGAAGTGAATTCCCGCCATTTGCGCGGGGAAAGCCGACGCGCGGGCGCGGAGATCGAACTGGCATGCGCACTCGCCTGCGAAGAGCGCGATGGCGCCTCACCGGAAAGAGCGGCGCATATCGAGCAATTGCGCGGGCGTTTTCGCGAGGCCGAAAGCGCGTTGCGGGCGATCGAATCCGAGCGGGATCGGCTTGAAAGCGAACTGGGTCGCCTCGACAGCCGAATGACGTCTGGCACACAAGGGGGCTGGCAATGAACCGCATTCCGGTTACCGTGCTCACCGGTTTTCTCGGCGCTGGCAAAACCACGTTGCTCAATCGCATTCTGCGCGAGCAGCACGGCCGGCGCTATGCGGTGATCGTCAACGAGTTCGGGGCCATCGGCATTGACGGGGCCCTCGTCGTCGGCGCAGAGGACGAGGTCATCGAATTGAATAATGGCTGCGTCTGCTGCAAGGTGCGCGGCGATCTGATTCGCGTGGTGTCGTCGCTGGTCAAGCGCAAGGATGGCTTCGACGGGATTCTGATCGAGACTTCCGGTTTGGCCGACCCCGCGCCGGTGGTGCAAACCTTCTTTATCGACGATGAGATCCGCCAGCGCACGAGGCTTGACAGCGTGATCTGCGTAGCCGACGGAGCGCATCTGGCGGCGCGCCTCGCGGACAGCCGTGAGGCTGCGGAGCAGCTCGCGCAGGCCGACATCGTGCTGGTCAACAAGATCGACCTTGTCGATGCGGCGGGTCTCGCTTCGGTGCGGGACGCCGTGCGGCGCATCAATCCGACTGCCGAATGGTTGACCAGTGTGCGCTGCGAAATCCCGCTTGCCGCGCTGCTCGATCGCGGCGCGTTCGATCTCAAGCGCCTGCAGCTTGTCGCGTCGCCGGGTGAAGGCAGCGATGCGCCGCGCGGCGAGCGGACGTATCGAGCGGTGCCGTTTCGCGCTGGCGCGACTGTCAAGCAAGGCCGCCATAGTCACGGCATCGATAGCGTATCGCTGCGTGTCGAGCGGCCGCTCGAACGTACACGCTTTCTCTCCTGGCTGCAGCAACTGGTGGCCGAGCAAGGCCAGGACCTGATGCGCGCAAAGGGTATTGTCGATCTCGCCGGATCGGAGCGCCGCTTTGTGTTTCAGGGCGTGCACATGACGATGGATACCGCCTTCGATCGACCGTGGCGAGACGGCGAGCCGCGCGATAGCCGCCTGGTATTTATCGGCCGCCATCTCGACCGGCGCGACTTGCGCGAAAGCATTCGATACTGCGAGATCGACGCATGAACGCGCCGCAATTTCTGATCGATCTGCTTGGGGCGCGCTGGCAAAGCGACGCGCCTGTCGTCGATGTCGTGTGGGACACGTCGGGGCAATGCGCTGGATTCGCGCTGGGCGACGGCACGCTTGCGCTCGCCACGGGTGGCTGGCCGGGCGGTCCTCGACTCAAGCCACGCGAGAGCGGCGGCGTCGAGTTCGTGCAGGCGCAAGCGCCGCCTGCGCCGCTCGCGCGCTTCAGCGTGCACGAGGGCACGTGCCTGGCGCTTGCCGCCGACCCCGGTGGGGGATTCCTCAGCGGTGGCGACGACGGACGCCTCGTCCATCTGCGGCTCGATGGCACGAGCGAACTCGTCGCGCATGAGGCCGGGGCATGGATCGACCGGGTGGCGGCGAGTCCGCTTGGTGGCCGAGCCTATGCCAGCGGCCGCAGGGTCCATTGGCTGGGACCGAAACCCGCGTGTCTGATGCTGCCGGGATCGGCGACCTTCATGGCGTTCGACCCAGCGGGTAAGCGTTTGGCCATTTCGCATCACGGCGGCGTCACGCTATGGGCGGCCGACACGCTGCGCGAGCGTCAGCTTGTGTGGCCGGGCTATCACCGCAACGTGGTGTGGAGTCCGGACGGCCGCTATCTCGTGACCGGCATGGAGGAAAACGCCTTGCACGGCTGGCGGCTGCCCGATGGCGCGGACATCGACATGGGCGGCTACCCCGGGCAGCCGCGTTCGTTGTCGTTTTCCGCTGATGGCCGCTTTCTCGCCACGAGCGGCGGCATGCGCGCGGTGTGCTGGCGTTTCGATCCGCCCAGAGCCAATGACGAGCCGCATGAATGCGGTATCGCGGGCAAGACGCCGGTCAGCATCGCAGCCTGCCATCCCGTTCATCCGCTCATAGCCGTCGCGTATCACAGCGGCGAGGTATTGCTGTGTCAGCCAGGCAGCAGCGACATCTTGCTCATCAAGGGTTCGGGCAACCGTGCCGTAAGCGCGATCGCCTGGGCGCCGGACGGTCGGCGCCTCGCGCTGGGAACCGAGGCGGGCGAGTTGGCGCTGGTGTTTCTGCCGGAAGAATTGTTTCGCTTCGGACGGCGCAGGTAAGCCGGCAGTGCTCCCTCCCACATATCCAAAGAGAGACGACCATGAATACCGGACTCACTTCCAGGGAACAATGCTTCGAGCGCCTGGGCGCGATGGCGGACGAGATGATCGAGGCGTACGGCAAGGATTTCGCACTAGGGGCGCTCATTCTCACGGCACGCTTTGTCGCTGAAGGAAAATCCCCCGGAAATAGCGGTCAAAGCGCGATTCTTGCCACTGAAAGCCAAGGTGACGTAGCCCGGTAGATGTGCCACGCACCGTACTTCGATATTCGTTTCATTCAATAAGGTATCCGAATTTACATTAAGAATCGATTCAACCGGACGTCCCAATATCGGACAGCATCGTGAACCGGCTTTGTCGCAGAACAAAACATGGCGCACTGCGAGATTTTATAGCAAGCGTCTGTGCCCATTACCAGGCTTGACCCGGAAGAAATAACGACGTCTGGCACGCTTATCGCTCTATAAGCACAGGTCAATCCGAAAGCGTTGACGTCAAGAAGCGCAAAACGAAAACAGCAGGAGACACGATCATGAAGTCAGGCCCAGCAGGCCTGCACTTCGATTTTTCTCCGACCTTTTCGCTTGCCAACGAGACGGCCCGCCCGCGTTGTTGACTCTGGTCGTGACGCTAGCCGGCTCCGCCCGAAGCGTCGCATTGCGGCAGTAATCGAAATGAAACCAGGAGAGCTCAATGTCTGATGGATTAACGCTCAACAAGATCACGTCCCAGCGCGGTATCAGCATTGGCGAAGCGGCGCGCCGCGTTGCCGATCTTGGCTGGACTCCGAGTTACGTCCAGGAAGCCATGACCTTCCCGACGGACTACAAGATCAGCAAGGCGCCACGCGACCCGATGAAACAGGTGCTGCGCTCTTATTTCCCGATGCAGGAGGAGAAGGATAACCGCGTGTACGGCGCACTCGACGCGGCATTGCGCGGCGACATGTTCCGCAACGTCGAGCCCCGCTGGGTGGAATGGATGAAGCTGTTCCTCGCGATCATTCCGTTCCCCGAAATCTCGGCTGCGCGTTCAATGGCGATGCTCGGCCGGCTCGCGCCCGGCGAAGATTTGCGCACCGGCTTTACGATGCAGATGGTCGACGAGTTCCGGCACTCCACGATCCAGATGAACCTGAAAAAGTGGTACATGGAAAACTACATCGATCCGGCCGGGTTCGATATTACGGAAGCGGCGTTTGGCAAGTGCTATGCCACCACGATCGGCCGCCAGTTCGCCGAGGGCTTCCTCACTGGTGACGCGGTGACGGCTGCCAACGTGTTCCTGCAGGTGGTGGCCGAAACGGCGTTCACGAATACGCTGTTTGTGGCAATGCCGTCGGAGGCTGCCCGCAACGGCGACTATGCATTGCCGACAGTATTTCTTTCCGTGCAGTCGGATGAAAGCCGCCATATCGGCAATGGCCACTCTCTGGTCATGTCGATCATCAACGATCCGGACAACCATCTGCTGCTGGAACGCGATCTGCGCTACGCATTCTGGCAGAACCATGCGATCGTCGACGCCGCGATTGGCACCTTCATCGAATACGGCACCACGGACCGCGACAAGAACAAGGAATCGTACGCCGAGTTGTGGCACCGGTGGATCTACGAGGATTACTACCGGACCTACATGCTGCCGCTGGAAAAGTACGGCATCAAGATTCATCACGATGACGTCGCTGCTGCCTGGGATCGCATCGTCAAGCAGAACTATGTTCACAAGGTCGCGCAGTTCTTCTCGGTGGGCTGGCCCGTGAACTTCTGGCGCATCGAAGCACAGACCGAAAAAGACTTCGAATGGTTCGAGCACAAGTACCCCGGCTGGTACGCCGAATTTGGCGACTACTGGAAGTGGTATGCGAAGAAGAGCGTTCCGGGCGAAACCAACATGCTGTTCGATCAGGAAAACGGGTACGTCTATCCACACCGTTGCTGGAGTTGTCTCGTGCCTTGCCTGATTCGCGAAGACTTCGTGGTCGATGAAGTCGACGGCCAGCTGTACACCTATTGCTCGGAGCTGTGCCGCTGGACGCATAAGGTCGCGTTCGCCGACGAATACGAAGGCAGACCGACACCGGCAATGGGGCGCTTCAGCGGGCGCCGCCAATGGGAAGAGTGCTACCACGGTTGGGATCTCGCCGATTGCATCAAGGATCTGGGCTTCGTGCGCAGCGACGGCAAGACGCTCGTGCCGCAACCGCATCTGCGCTTCGACGACCGGCAAATGTGGACGCTCGACCATGTACGCGGCTACACGATCCAGAGCCCGCTTGTCTTGCTGCGGGGCATGACGCCGGAACAGCGCGAGAAACACATCGCCGAGTATCGCGCCGGCTTCAAGATCAATCCGGTGAGCTGACCAGGGCGTCCGGTCCGGCGGCGCGCAGTTTGCCGCCGGACGGATGAGGAGCACACGATGAGCGACACGCAAGAAACGAGGCGCGAGATGGCGGACCAGGGCGACGACAAGATATTCCATACCGTGTACTTCGAGCCAGTCGGCGTGCAGATGTCGGTGGCGGAAGGCGAAACAGTGCTAGACGCCGCGTTTCGCCAGGGCATCGCGGTGATGCATGGATGCAAGGAGGGGCAGTGCAGCAGCTGCAAGTCGCTGCTCATTGAAGGCGATGTCGAACTCAAGAAGTATTCGACCTTCGCGCTGCCCGACTACGAACGCGAATCCGGCCATATCCTGCTATGCCGCACGCTCGCCTATAGCGATCTGACCGTCGAACTGCTGAACTACGACGAAGACCTGATGCGCCGCTCGATCGCGGTCAGCGAATATGACGCGACGCTCACGAAGATCACGGCGCTCACGCACGACATCAGGCTGCTGGAGGTGAAGCTTTCGAGGCCTTTGCGCTTCTGGGCCGGACAATACGTCGACCTGACGATTCCGGGCGCGGGCATCACGCGATCGTTTTCCATGGCCAATACGCCCGACGGTGAATCGACGCTGCAATTCATCATCAAGAAGTATCCCAACGGGGCGTTCTCGTCGCAACTGGATGGCGGGCTCAGTCCAGGGGACAGGCTGATTGCGAAGGGCCCGTACGGCACCTGCTTCCGGCGCGAGGATCAGCCTGGACCCATGGTGCTCGTCGGCGGAGGGTCAGGCATGTCGCCGCTGTGGTCGATCCTGAGCGATCACGTGCAAAGCGGCGAGGAGCGCCCCATCCGCTTTTTCTACGGTGCGCGCAGCCGGCGCGATCTGTTCTATCTCGACGAGTTCGCGGACCTGGCGCAGAGGCTGCCGGATTTCCGCTTTATTCCGGCGCTTTCGAACGCCGAACCGGATGACGGCTGGACGGGCGAGACCGGCTTTATCCACGAGGTGGTCGGGCGCACCCTGCGAGAGGAAGCGCTCGCGGGTGAGATCGACGCCTACGCGTGCGGCCCCACTCCCATGATCGAGGCGGTGATGCCGGTTCTTCAAATGGCCGGTGTTGCGCCCGAGCGGCTGTATTTCGACAAGTTTACGCAGGCGGTTCGCTGACAGGATGTCCATAACCGAAACGTGAAGGAGGACTAACATGAGTACGTTGGCAGAGCAGTCGCCGGTGAAATCGGGCGCGGCCGGCGCGGCCCAGTTTGCCGGCTGGGACAGCCGCAAGTACAACTACTTCGAGCCGAAGGGCCGCAAGGCCAGCCACTACGAAGACATGACCGTAGACGTGCAGCCCGATCCACATCGCTATCTGCTGCAAGACTGGATTCTTTCATTCGCCGACGGCACGCCGACATATTCGCAAACGTGGACGGCTGCCAAAAGCTCGGACTGGCACAAGTTCCGCGCCGTCGACGAGGAGTGGGAGCGCACGCACTACCAGCGTCAGTCGACCATCGTCGGGATGATCAGTGGCGCGATTCAGAACGCGCGGCGCTCCGGGGCAGTCAAGCGCTTCGACAAAACGTGGATCAAGGTGCTGGAAGCGCATTTGGGCGCATACAAGCATGCCGAGTTCGGTTTGGGCACCTCCACGATGCATGCGCAGCGCTACGGCTACACGCAGATGATCAATAGCGCGATCCTGACCAATGCGTCGTACAAGCTGCGCTTCGCTCAGGATTTGACACTCTACCTGGGTGAGATCGCGCTCGACCTGCCCAATCTCGACCTCGATGCGGGCAAGCAGCACTGGCTGAGCGATCCCATCTGGCAGGACACGCGTCGTGCGGTGGAAGCCATCGGCGGGGCCACCGACTTTCTCGAGAAGTACTTCGCCGTGAACGTTGTGTTCGAACCGCTCGTTGCAGACCTGTTTCGCAGCGGATTCATCATGCAGGTCGCAGCGGCGCAAAACGACTTTCTGACGCCGACCGTCGTGTCGGCTGCGGAAGGCGACTACGAGCGCAATCTGGCCAACGCGGTCGAACTGTTCCATATGCTCACGAACGACCCGCAGTACGGCGAAGCCAATCGCAAGCTGTTCGGCGCGTGGCTGGAGGAACACGGCGTGCTGGCTCTGGCCGCTGCGAAGCAGTTGCAGCCGATCTGGTCGATTCCGCACGTGAAAACGGCCCAGTTCAACGACTGTCTGAACAGCGCGATAGAACGGGCGGAGATGATCGCGAGAGAGATCGGCGTTCACTTTCCTTCGTCGATCCGCGCTTGAGCGCCGCTCGAACCATTCGAATCCACCGCGCAGAGGAGTACGCAATGTCAGTGCATACCGACAACATTTTCAAGTCGATGAAGGACGTCCGCTTCGAGCAGACCATCTCGCACCAATGCGGTGTGACGATGAACGATAGCGTCGAGGCGCGCGCGATCGCCGAACTGATGGCTGCGAAACCGGGCATCACGGTGACGTATCTGCCAGCGATGATTCGCATCGACGGCCAGGGCAAGATCGAGTTCAAGATGGGCGAAATCAGCGAAGCGCTAGGCCGCGAGATGACGCCGCATCTGTTCGAGATTTCCACCTCGACCCATTACGGGCGCATGGTGATGATCGACGACGAGACGGTCGTGCTGTTCGGCAATATGGATGATGCGATGGCTTACGAGTGAGCGAACACCCCCCGATCCAACCATACGGCCCGTTTCCCGCTATGGCGAAGGGCCGTTCGTACAACCAAGGAGACGAATGCCATGTATCGAACCACGGACGGTGAAGAAGTCTTCATCATCGACGGCCACGTTCATCTATGGGACGGCAGCAAGGCCAACGTCAAGAACGTGCACGGCCAGCAATTCATTGACTGCTTCTATGCGTATCACTCGAACCTGAGCCCCAAGGAGTATCTGTGGCCCAAGGAGAAGTTCGACAAATACGGCGAAGAGGCGATGGTCGACGACCTGTTCGTCACGGGTTACGACGACATGGCGATTTGTCAGCCAACGTATCTGACCGACTTCTACAAGAACGGCTTCAACACGACCGAGGCCAACTACGTCTTGAAGAAGAAGTATCCGCACCGTTTTATCGTCAACGGTGCGTTCGATCCACGCGATGGGGAAGCCGGCCTCGATCGACTCGAGGAGCTTGCGTCGCTCTACAAGATTCAGGGCGTCAAGCTTTACACGGCGGAATGGCGCGGCGACAGCAAAGGCTACAAGCTGTCGGACCCAGGTGTGCAACGCTATTTCGAACGCTGCGAGAAGTTGGGGATCAAGAACATCCACGTTCACAAGGGACCGACGATTCTGCCGCTGAATCGCGACGCGTTCGACGTGGCCGATGTCGACGATGCCGCGACCAGTTTTCAGAACCTGAATTTCATTGTCGAGCACTGTGGTTTGCCGCGACTCGACGACTTCTGCTGGATCGCGACCCAGGAGACGAACGTCTACGGCGGCCTCGCCGTGGTGCTGCCGTTCATTCATACGCGGCCGGAATACTTCGCGCATGTGATCTCGGAGCTGCTGTTCTGGATCGGCGAGGACAAGATTCTTTACGGCAGCGACTACGGCATCTGGTCGCCGAAATGGCTGATCGAAAAATTCATGGCCTTCGAATTGCCCGAGTCGGTCAGCAAGGAAACCGGTGTGCAGTTGTCATTGACGGCCAAGAAAAAGATCCTCGGGCTCAACGCGGCGCGCCTGTATGGCATCGATGTCGAGGCGCAAAAGGCCTTGCTGGAGGATGTCCGGCAACCGGCAGCGGCAGGCGCATGAGCACGCCGCTCGTTGTGCAAGCTTCGGCCGCAATCGGGGCGGAGGTCGCATCGGGCCGCGTCGCCGAGGTCTGGTCCCGGCTCGCGACGGTTGCTGACCCTGAACTCGACGAGTCGGTGACGGAACTGGGGTTCGTCACCACGGTCGAGGTCGAGGGCGGCTGTGTGTCGATCGGTTTCCGCTTGCCGACCTACTGGTGCGCGGCGAATTTCGCCTACCTGATGGCCGACGACATGCGGCGGGCGATAGCGGGCTTGCCATGGGCGACGAACATCACTATTACGCTCGACGAGCATATGTACGCCGCCGAAATCAATCGAGGTGTAGCCGCCGGACGATCGTTCCAGCAGACCTTCGGCGGCGAGGCCAATGGCGAGGTGGAGGACGTACGGCGCATTTTTCTCGTCAAGGCTTTCCAGCGGCGGCAGGAGGCGCTTTTAAGCTGGCTGCTGGGGCAAGGCAACGAGCCCGCAAAGCTGGTGTGCCTGAGCATGGCGCAGTTGTCGGAGCTGGCAGGCGAGAGCACGGACGATGAGAAAACGCGGCGGCTCGTAGCGCGATACTGCGAGCGGCGATTCGTTGCAGGGCGTGGTGCCGATGCCAAAGCAGAGCACGAAGCGGCACTGGCATTCGTCGACGCGCAAGGTGAAGCGCTGGTTGCAGACGAGCTAGGCGCATACCTGCGAGCGTTGCGAAGGGTCGGCGTCAATGCCGAATTCAACGGCGCGCTTTGCCGCGGTCTGCTGGCTGCCCGCTACGGCGAGGGTTGCACATCCGCACCGGCAGTCGAGATCAAACCGGTGCACTTCGTGCGCACTCGCGATGCGAAGCCCGGCGGGTCGTTCGCGCCAGCACGAGAGGCGCCTCGCGCAGCAGAGTAAACAAGAGCAACCAGAACTAACCGGATCAGGAGGGACAGGATCATGCCGAATATCATGCTGCATGACGACGAAGCGCGCATGGCGCTAGGTCGGGGTATCGCGAAACTGGCCAAGGCAGTGCGAGGCACGCTGGGCCCGCGTGGAATGAACGCAATCATCGACCGGCCAATCGGCTCGCCGATCATCTCGCGCGACGGGGTGAGCATTGCCAGCGAGATCGAACTCGAAGATCCATTCGAGAACATTGGCGCGCAAGTCGTGCGCGAAGTCTCCAGGCAGACCAACGAAGTCGCCGGTGACGGCACGACCACCGCGACTGTGCTCGCCGACGCACTGGTTCAGGAGGGCCTCGCGTGCCTCTCGCAGGGCGCCAACCCGGTCGAACTGGTGCAGGGGCTGGAACTGGCCGTCAACGAGGCAATCGATTCGCTCAAGCGCTCGGCAACGCCCCTGCGCAGCAGTGACGAAGTGCGCGCCGTGGCTGTGGTGGCAGCCAACGACGAGTTTACCGGCAACCTTGTGGCGCAAGCACTGGAACGCGTGGGCGCCGACGGCATCGTCGATGTGGAATACGGCAATACCGTCGAAACCCGTCTCGAAGTGGTGGACGGGATGGCGTTCGATCGCGGCTACCTGTCTCATCACATGGTGACCGACATCGAAAGAATGCAGGTGGTGCTGGACAACCCGCTCATTCTGATGACCGATCAGCGGCTGCAGTCGCAGGAGGAAGTGGCCGCGCTGCAGGCGCTCGCGACGCAGAGCAAACGACCGCTGCTGATCATCGCCGAAGAGGTGGCGCCAGCCTGCGTGATGACGCTGCTCGCATGGCGCGACAACGGCGGCATGCCCGTAGCGGCGATTCATCCACCGGAGTACGGACACTGGCGCAAGGCGATGCTCGAAGACATCGCCATCGTGACAGGCGGCAAGGTCGTTGCCCGCGACCTGGGCGGAAAGCTCGAAGCCACGCAATTGGGCGACCTGGGGAGCGCGCGCCAGGTACGCATCTCGTCGAACCAGACCATCATCACTGCAGGTGGCGGCGATCCCACGGCAGTAGCAGCGCGCCGGCAACAGGTGGCGCGCCAGTACGAGATGGCGCCGGAGAATGTCGAGCGCGACAAGTTTCAGGTGCGGCTCGCCAAGCTGTCGGGCGGCACCGCGCTGATTCTCGCGGGTGGCGCAACCCCGGTCGAACAGAAGCGCCGGCTGCATCTGATCGACGACGCGATTCACGCGGCGCGCGCGGCGATTGCCGAAGGGGTCGTGCCGGGTGGCGGCATGGCCTTGTTGCAGGTCTCGTCCGAACTGGAGGGTGTCATCGCGCGTAGCCATGGCAGCGTGCAGCAAGGTGCGCGGCTCTTGCAAAGCGCCTTGGCAAAGCCGCTCTTTCACATTGCCACGAATTGCGGCCTCGACGGCGCGGCGATCGTCAGCGCAGCGGTACGCGCAAAACCCGGAATGGGGCTCGACGCGCGTCGCGGCGCCTTCGTGAACCTCGCCGAAGCCGGCATCATCGATCCGGTCAAGGTCAGCTACAGTGCGGTGCGAAATGCGGCCTCGGTAGCAGGGTTGATTCTCACCACCCAGACGCTGATCGCCAAAAAGCCGGAGACGACCGATCCGACCGCCGGCCCCGCGTTGGGCGCAGGCGCCGAGCGGCTCGGCCGGGCATAGAAGACAAGACTGGCGTAGCCGGCTTTCCGTATCCGGAGGCCGGTCTGGCATGGCCGCGGCCCGCGCAGACCGGGCAGGCGCCGCCGTGGGGAGACGAACAATGGCGAGAGATACCAGCCGTCACTTCGGTGCGACTGCGACGACGGTCCGGCATGTTGGCGCGATGCCCACGATGCGCGTGCTCAAGGTCACGCTGGGTTGGAGCATCACGCTGTGTGGGCTTTCGGTTTTGCTATGCGATGTGAGCGCAACGACCGCTGCGTTGATGCACGGCGTTGCCAGTGCGATCCTCAAAGCCATAGCGTGATCGCCATACCTGCCTGCCCGGGAGGGCGCTCCTGCGCATTGCGGGAACAACGGGAGCGCACGCATGGATGATCGCGTTCGGCCAGCGAGCGTGGCGAATTCGGGGGCAAGTACAGCCCGCACGATGCTTGCTGCGCGCGAGGTACTGGAAGGGCGCCGTCGTGGCGCCTTGAAGCTGCTGCCGTTTGCCGGTCCGGCGGTCGTCGTTTCCGTGGCCTACATGGACCCCGGCAACTTCGCGACGAATATTCAGGCGGGCGCCCGATACGGCTACACGTTGCTGTGGGTGGTGGTGCTGGCGAACCTCGTGGCCATGTTGTTTCAGGCGATGTCGGCGAAACTTGGCATTGTCACGGGTAAAAACCTCGCGCAATTGTGTCGGGAACGGTTCCCTAAACCGGTTGTGCTGTTGATGTGGGGGGCGAGCGAGATCGCAGCCATGGCCACCGATCTGGCCGAATTTCTCGGCGGCGCGATCGGGCTCGCATTGCTGTTCCATCTGCCGTTGCTCGTGGGAATGGCGATTACGGCGGTGGTGACATACGGACTCCTGTTGTTCGAAAGCGCCGGGTTTCGGCCGCTTGAACTCGCTATCGGCGCACTGGTGGGCGTCATTGGCCTCTCGTATCTCGCCGAGTTGTTCATCGCGCCGGTGGTCTGGCCGAAGGTCCTGCTCCACGCGTTTTCGCCGAACCTGCCGGACAGGGATGCATTGACGATCTCGGTCGGTATCTTCGGTGCGACGGTCATGCCTCATACGTTGTTTCTGCATTCAGCACTGACGCAGGATCGCGTGGTCGCGCGCAGCGGGAAGGAGCGTAAGCAACTATTGAAGTTTTCGAACCTCGAAGTGATGGTCGCGCTGAGCATTGCCGGCGTCATCAATATGGCAATGGTGATCATGGCTGCGAGTGCGTTTCATCATGGCCATGCCGAGGTCGCGGAAATCCAGGACGCGTACCGCACACTTGCGCCGCTGCTCGGCGCAGGCGCGGCGAGCATCTTTCTGATATCGCTGATTGCTTCGGGCGTATCCAGTTCGGTGGTGGGCACCATGGCGGGCCAGATGATCATGCAGGGGTTTGTCGGCTTCAAATTTCCGCTGTGGTTGCGCAGAGCCGTCACAATGGTGCCCGCGTTCGCGGTGGTGGCGCTCGGTGTCGACGCAACCCGTGCGCTTATCTTGAGTCAGGTGGTTTTGAGTCTCGCGCTGCCGCTGCCGATGGCAGCCTTGCTGTGGTTTACGCGTTGCGATGCAGTGATGGGCGACTACGCTAATCGCACGGTTACGACGGTCATCGCCACCTTGGCCGCGCTGGTGGTTTTATCGTTCAACGTCGTGGTGGTGCTGCAAACATGTGGCGTTGGTATTCCCGGCTGGGGGAGCTGACAAACGCGTGACAAAGAGATTAATGAAAGTGCAAGGCGAGGCGGGGTACGCGGTTTGCTGACCGTGTTTCCCCCAAAAGACTTGTTGAGGATTCAGGCATATACTGCGAGCGCGTTCGCTGCTGGGTTTGAAAAATAGAAGTCGGCAAGATTCGTCCAGCCACAATATTCTAGCTAGTCATGACGAAGCCGGCCTCAGGGCCCGGCTCCGCGTTGACCCATCGCCCAGGAGGACGTTGTGGCGAGGAGACATCAGCTTGGCAGCATGTCGGATCCTGGTCATCAGGCTGCGATGCGTGGCATCGTGGCCAACGCGCAGCGCGCTAACCTCCGTCACTCCGATCGGGGCACGATGCTCGCCTGGGAGCGCTTTCTGGCGGGCGAATCCTCGACTTCCGCTCCCCCGGCGCTCATCGACTCATGGCAACGCAGCTTGCGCTCAGGCGTGAGTCCGACTGCGGTTTCAGCGCCTATCGCGGTACATGGCGACGAAGTCGCGGCGCTGCTCTGGCGCCATCGCGATCTGCTGGCCGCGGCTGATCGCCTGTTCACTGTCACAGCCGACCTGTTCGCAGATTCACATTCAATCTTGCTGCTCACGAATCAGGACGGTGTCATCCTGAAAGCAGCCGGCGATTTGCGCACGCAGGCGGCCGGCGAAAAAATCCATTTGACGATTGGCGGCGACTGGTGCGAGGGCAGTGCGGGCACCAACGGTATCGGCACCGCGCTGGCTACGCGCGAGCCGACCTATATTCATGCGTCGGAGCACTTCTGCGAAGGCATCAAGGCATGGAGTTGCGCGGCCGCGCCAATATGCGAGCCGGGCACGGGCGCGGTGATCGGCGTACTCGATATTTCCGGGCCGCCTTCCACTTATCAGATCAACAATCTTACGTTGGCGGTGACCGCCGCGCGTCAAATCGAAATGGTGCTCGCCGAGCAGGCCGCTCGCGAACATATGCGTTTGCTGGCGTTTTGCCTGCAGCGGGTGTCGTCGTCGGATGCGACCGGGATGGTCGCGATCGATCGCAGTGGCCGGCTCGTGCATACCACTGGCAGAGTCACGTTGCCGGTCGGTATTGGCGAGCGTTTTCCTGGCATGAGCGAGACCTCTGCCGTTGAAGACTGGGCGCAGCATTTGCCCGCTGGCTTGAGCGCCGAATGGTTCAACCCTGTCGTCGTCGACGGCAGCCCGATTGGGGCGATGCTGGTCGTGCCGGCCAGGACGCGGCCTGTGAGTGTACGACTCGCCGGTCGCGGCGAAGCTGATCCACAGCGCAACGGCTTCGCGCAAATCCAGGGGCAAAGTTCCGCGATGCAGGCTGCCGTCAATCGCGGGCGCCAGCTTGCCAGCAGGCGTGTTCCGGTGCTCATCGAGGGTGAAACGGGCGTTGGCAAAGAGTTGTTCGCGCGCGCGATTCATGGTGAAGAGGGCGGCACCGGCCCGTTTGTCGCGTATAACTGCGGTGCGGCATCGAAGGAACTGATTGCCAGCGAACTGTTTGGTCACGTGCGTGGCGCTTTTACCGGCGCGACAACGGAAGGGCGGCCCGGCCGTTTCGAACTGGCTCACGGCGGGACGCTTTGTCTCGACGAGATCGGTGAAATGCCGCTCGAACTTCAACCCGTTCTGTTGCGCGTACTGGAAGAGGGCGTCATTTACCGCCTGGGCGATACGCAACCGCGCCGCGTGGATGTGCGCTTGCTGGCAATGACCAATCGCAATCTGCGCGAAGAGGTCGAGTCCGGTCGCTTTCGCCGCGATCTGTATTACCGGATCAGTGTTACGCGCCTACGTATTCCGCCGCTACGCGAACGGGACATCGATATCGATCTGCTAGTCGAGCACTTTAACCGCAAGCTTGCCTTGCGCCATGGTGTCCCCGAACGACAACTCGGCACGGAGGTGATGGCCGTGCTGCGTGCCTACTCGTGGCCCGGCAATGTGAGGGAAATGCGCAACGTAATCGAGAATATGCTGTTGACGTCCAGCGAACCTGCCGTTTCACTCGACGATTTGCCTGTCGAATTGCTTGATGAAATCTCGATGTCCGGCGCCATCCCCTCGCTGCGTGACGAGGCGGCAAGTCTCGAGGCAACCGAGCGTTTGGCCATTGCACGCGCGGTGCACAATACACACGGTAACCTCGCGCAAGCCGCACGCGCGCTCGGTGTCTCGCGAAGCACACTTTATCGAAAGATCGAGCTTTATCAACTGGAAGGCATCGTGAAACCGGCAGCCAGGGAATGAGGTCTGCGTGAACTGGAGCGATCGGTTATTTTCCATAGACTCTCAGCGTGGCGAGACGACAATCGCGACACGGCGGTTTTGAGCCCGGCCGGCTTCCGTGCGGTTATCCGCCACCGGATCACGCTTACCTTTCCCGATGATCTCGACATCCCCGGCAGGCAGGCCGGTGTCGATCAGTTCGAGCGCCACGACCTCCGCACGGCGTCTGGACAACTCGAAGTTATAGGCATTCGCGCCTTCTGCGTCGCTGTAGCCATAGACTCGCACGCTGGTCAGCCCCGCCGACATAAGCGTATGGCCGATGTGCTCGACAATCCTGCGGCTGTCGGGCTTGAGGTTGTAGCGGTCGAAGTCGAACAGAATGGGTCCGGTCGAGCCGAACTCGAAACCTTGTTCGGTCTCCTCGAAGCCCGCCGACGTGAGTGCCTGAACTTGCGTCTGCGTCAGACCACGGTAAAGCGGCGGCGTCTTGCAGGCCCCAAGCAGCATACACAGGAGCAGTGCGCTCCCGATGCCCATCCGCCAGCTACCTGCAGGAGACGAGTGTTTTTTCATCGCATTCCCCTCGAACGCGCCGGCGTTGCGCGCACGGTTGCAAATTCTTGCGACAGATCCGGCTGGTGGACCATGCCATAACGTCAAGCCTGTCCTGCGACACCTTCAGCAAACTGCCACGAGCCCGGCCGCGCTCGCTTGGCCCGGTACATCGCCGCATCTGCGGCCCGCAGCAAGCCGTTCGCGTCACACGCGTGATCGGGATACAACGCAATCCCGACGCTCATCATGGTGGCCACCGTACGGCCATCGGGCAAGGTGATCGACGGTGTCATGCTCGACAGTATGTCCTCGGCGATACGTGTGGCGCTGGCCAGTTCGCGCATCGGCGCCAGCATCACGGCGAATTCGTCGCCGCCGAGGCGTGCCACCAGATCGACCTCGCGCAACTGCGTACGCAACCGCGCCGCGATACCGATCAGCACCGCATCGCCGGCTTCATGGCCGAGGCCGTCGTTGATCTCCTTGAAGCGGTCGCAGTCGAGATAGAGGACGGCGACGCGCTGCCTTGTCACCATGGCCTCGTCGAGCGCACGCATGAGGCGAGCCTCGAATTGCCAACGATTGGGCAGGCCGGTGAGCGCGTCGTGGGTCGCCTTGTGTTCGAGCGACGCGTTTTCGTGGCGCAGGGTGTTTTGCCAGTCTTCGAATTCGTCGAGCAAGGCGTTGAAGTCGTTGCCGAGCTCGTTAAGTTCAGCGATTGCCGCGGGCTCGACCCGCTGCTCGAACGCACGCTCGCGCCGCACTGCGTGGGCAACGCCGGCCAGCGCGTGCAGCGGAGCGACGATGCTGCGCAGCACGCGCTTCGAGCTGACATAAGCGCCAAGCACGCTAACGGCGAGGCACGCGAGGATGCCACCGACGCCGCCGAGCAGAAAACCGAAGAACTGGTGCCCCTGGCCACGCACTTCGACGTAACCGACGACAACGCCGTCGTGGACCACCGGCACGGTGACGGGGCCAGGCAGCGCAATGTCGGCGACCGACCGCTCGAGCCTGGCGATCGCATTGGCGGCTGGCGACTGCCATGCCGCGAAGGGTCGACCCGCGCTGTCCGAGACGACGATCTCGGCCACGTCCTCTTCCTTGGCGATCAGCACGATCGCCTGGGTCGCCGCAATGCGGTCGCCGAATACCAACGCCGCCTCGACCGTATAGGCGAGCGAGCGGGCCAGCAGGTTCAGGTTGTTGCCGGCATAGGCACGCAATGCGATCACGGCGACCATGATCAACGACACTGCGGCCATCGTGACGGCAACGAACGCCAGACGCAGATGCGCGCGGCGCAATACGCTTTGCAGCGTCGGGCGCGCAGGGAAAGCGGGGGGCGTGGGCCGTCTCATGGCGTCACCGGCCGCCGCGCGAGATTGAGGACATTGGGCTGGACGCGTACGCCGCTGCGCGCTACGGCATCGAGATTGATGTCGAACGTAACGCGCTCGCCATCGACATTCAGGCAGAACATGCTGCCCGCGGTGCAGGTCGGATCGTGTTCCGCAATCGTCAGGACCGGGCGGCCAGCCACGGTGGCGCTGACCCGCTGTCTCTCGGCACCGTTCAGGTCGCCGAGATAGACGACTTCACAGGCTGCGCCAAGGGCGGAATCATCAAAGGGGAAATGCTGCACCTCGAGCGGCGTCGAGCCGGCCTGCAGCGTGTCGACCAGGCCTTGTGCGTAGTCGGGCCGGCCCGTCACGCACAGGTGCAGGTGGCCAGGCGGCGTCGGCCAGTGCGTAAAGCTGATGATTCCGAGCACGACCTGGCGCACGGCGGCGTCTCGTGGCGAAACGGTGGGGCCGGTGCGGCTCGCGGTGGTGACGGTGCCCGCCGTGTGGGCCGAATCGACTGTATTGTCGGGTGTGTCGGCGAGCGCGCCCGGTGCCGCGCCCAGCGCGCATGCCGCTGCGAGCAAGGCGTGGCGAAGCCGGGCCGACCAGCCAGGCAGGCCAAACGTCGCCAGCGCCGCGCTCCTTGGCCTCATTGCAGCCGCACGACCGGCGACCGCGGCGGGCACGCTCGCATGCATGATGAAAACACCTGTTGGCGTTGATCCAGGCGCTGCCCTGGCTCCCGCCATTCGCGGGCGTGCACAAGGTGATGCGCGCAGAAGTTCATCTTAAGCGCAAAGTCGCACGATCAACCAGTCGAACACCCGCTTTCGCTGTGGCCATCGACGTTTGCCGCTCTGCAGCGAATTGATCTGTAGATTGGAGGGTCAAAACCGTCGGCACCCAACTGAGGTGAGATTATTCAGGATGTCGAAAGAGCAGCTCTCGGACGTCGGCGGCACCTGCTCCAGCCAACCGTCCAGGCATGATCAATGCAGGCACGCCATGCTGCGCATTTCTGGTCGATCTCCATCAAGTGATGGAGGCGAGCGGGTGCGCGCGAATTTAGAGTGGGAGGAGTGGTCAAGAAATTTCGCCGCACTTCCGACTAGCTCGGCCCGAGGGCAGCCGCGCGCTAACGCGAGCGAGCGGCGCCAAAACAAGCCTGATCTTCGATTGAGGCCGGTGTTCTTTGGCGGGTCACAAGCGGTTTCGTCTGACCTGGTCAGGCGATGAGTCCCACGCTGCCCCCGCCTGGGACGGCGTGGCGTGCAGTGCTGTTCTGTGCGTGTGGACTGCCACGTCATTCACCCTGCCGGGTGCCTTTGCGATAGTCAGTAGGACTACTGCCGGTCCAGTGTTTAAATGCGCGGCAAAAAACGGTAGCGTCGGAAAAGCCGAGATCAAATGCGAGCGCGGCCACGCTCGTGTTCGAGTTTGTCAGCCGATGGACTGCGATATCCCGTCGTAGTCCGTCTTTCACCAGCTGGAAATGCGTTCCTTCCTCTGCGTATCTGCGGTTGAGCGTGCGTACAGACGTGTGCAGCGCCTGTGCAAGATCCTGTATCGTCACCGGCTGCGCAATATTCTGTTCAAGATACTCGCGCGTCTTAGCCACAATGGATCCGTAGTGAAGTGCGGTGAATGTCCAGTCACCGGGAGCACGCTTCAGGAATTCCCATAGCTCGTGTTTCTCGCGTTTGAACGGCTCCGCACAATCCTGGTACAAGAAATAAATGCTCGTCGCCTCTGAATCAAAGTGCGCTGGACCTGGGAACAAGAATGCGTAGTCCTCTACATGCCTCGGCTTGGCGAAACTGAACTCGACTCGATGGAGGTTGATCTCCCTGCCAAGCAGCCATGATGCGATGCCGTGAACGAGCTTCATCATCAACTCATGCCCAAGTGGCGTGACCTGTGTGCCAGACGTTCGCTCCGCCAGAGCCAGTCGCACCAGATCCTTCTTCGTTGATATCTGCAACCGGTAGTCATCCAGCAACAAATTCCAGAAGCGGACAAAACGATTGAACGCCACCAGCACGGTAGGCGCGTCCAGCAAGCTGAGCATCAGGTACTTCAACGTGCCACCCCGGATCGGCCTGGACCATAGTCCCAGCATCTCGTCATCGAGCGTCGCCGCGACTGTCCTGTACAACGCGACGTATTGCTGACGTGTCATTCGAGCGTCAGGCTGATTGAGAAGGGACGGGGGGATGGCGGCGCTGGCGAGTGCTTGTGCTGCTACGCCTTCTCCGTGACGGGCACGAATGACGCGCAGCATCCCGTGCAAGAAGTGGGCGGAAAGCGTGAGAGGGCTTTGCGAGGACAATTTCATGGTTCGTCCATTATGGCGCATTTTGCACATTGATTGGCGCGATGCGCCAGTTCTCTGCTAGCCATGCGCCTATACTGACCGGGAAATTCTGCTACGCCTGAAGTTTGCGATAGCGGCCAGATGGCGCGTTGCGCCAATTTCTGGCGGCGTTTCTTCGTCGGTCAAAAGGGAGCTTGGTTTGAGCACGAGACGGATCGTTGTGACTGGCATGGGTATGGTGTCGCCGTTGGGATGTGGCGTCGAATCCGTATGGAGCCGCATCTTGAAGGGGCATTCAGGCCTGGCCGGTTTGCCTGGCGACGTCACCGAAGGGATTGCATCGAAGGTCGGTGGCGTCGTGCCTGTGTTGACATCAGACTGCCCATGGGGATTCGATCCCGCTCTCGCGGTGGAACCCAAGGACCAGAAGAAGATGGACCGCTTCAGCCTCTTTGCGTTGACCGCGGCGCAAGAGGCTTTGAATCAATCGGGGTGGCAACCTGCAACAGAAAGCGCTCGCCAAAGGACAGCAACAATCGTGGCATCCGGCGTAGGTGGGTTCGGTGCGATTGTGGAGGCCGTCCGGACTACTGACGAACGGGGTCCAAGGCGACTTTCTCCTTTCACCGTTCCGAGTTTCCTGGCCAACATGGCGGCGGGCCATATATCCATTCGCCACGGATTTCGTGGTCCCCTGGGCGCACCGGTCACTGCCTGTGCTGCCAGCGCACAGGCCATTGGCGACGCAGCGCGCCTGATTCGCGCTGGCGAAGCCGATATTGCCGTGTGTGGCGGAGCCGAGGCCTGTATCGATCGCGTCAGCCTGGGGGCATTCGCCGCGGCAAGAACCATGTCCACGGGCTTTAATGATCGACCCGCTCAGGCGTCCCGCCCGTTCGATGCTGGGCGAGACGGCTTTGTCATGGGAGAGGGCGCCGGCATGCTCGTCATAGAAGACCTGGAGCACGCATTGCAGCGGGGCGCCACTCCGCTTGCGGAAGTGATGGGGTATGGCACGAGCGCCGACGCACACCATATGACGTCTCCGCCCGAGGACGGCGCCGGCGGACGTCGGGCGATGGAGCTGGCAATCCAGCAGGCGAACCTTGAACCCAGGCTGATCGGGCATTTGAACGCCCATGCGACGTCCACGCCCGTAGGCGACATCAGTGAGTTGGCGGCCATTAAGGCGATATTTGGAACAGGTCGAGGTCCCGCCGTATCAGCCACCAAATCTTCGACAGGACATTTGCTTGGGGCCGCTGGCGGCGTGGAAGCCATTTTCACGGTGCTCGCGCTGCGAGACCAGCTTGCGCCGCCTACGCTCAACTTGACGCAGCCTGATTCGGCAACGGACGGCATCGACATTGTCGGCGGATCGGCCCGCAGAATATCGACGGAATATGCGATCTCCAATGGATTTGGTTTCGGGGGCGTCAACGCGAGCCTGGTATTCCGTCGGCTTTAATTCCCGCTGCGAGCGCATCGGGCGACCCGCGGATCTACATCAAATGTCATGGCCAGATACAGATGTCGTACGGCCAGCCATTTACAGATGTCGTATCTCTTTCATGGTTCTGTTCGCCCGTATTGTTGAAGAACATGGGTTGAAGCAGCAGGGCGCCTGTGTTCATTCAGCGAGCCCTGGCAGACCGACGGCCAGACTTTGAATCTGGCTTTGCCGCCCGTGCCAGCTTCACGATCACCGCGTCCATGTCCGCCTGCGTGAATTCGCGCGTCTTCTTCGTGCCCGGCACCCGTTCAGCCCGGCGTACCTCGACGCCACGGTTCGTGCGCGAAGGCGAGCCCGAAGCCCGCCGGTCATCGCGCTGCGCCTGCAGGGCCTGCGCCACCGCGAGCGCGTGCGCCAGCCGCTTGTGCTCGATCACCGCACCCTGGTCCACCTCAGTGAGGCGGTCATACTCGCGGTACGGCAGCGGCTGGCCGTCAGCACGGATCTCGATGCGTCCGTCCGGGTACTCCCACACCTCGATGTAACGGTGCACCAGCTTGCGGTTCTGCGGCGTATCGTCGAGCAGGTACATCACGCGGTCGTACTGCACCGTCAGCGCATTTGTCACCCGCCGCGTCTCGCGCCAGGTCATCAGCAGATCGAGATTCTCGTCGGCGCGCAGCGGCCGGTGGGCGTCGAAGCCGCTCTTCGGTGGCTTCGCAAAGCGGGCGTTGTAGCTCGCCATGAAGGAGGGCGCCCAGGCATTCGCTTCAGCCAGCGTGCTGATGCCGCGCAGCCGCATCTCCTTCACCAGACGGTCCTGCAACGTCAGGTGCGCACGCTCCACGCGGCCCTTGGCCGGGCTGGAGTTCGCGCAGAACGTGTCAATGTTCAGCTCGTACATCGCGCGCCCGAAGTGCGTCACGCTGCGCCCGGTCTTGCCGGCGCTGACACTGCGAAACACGCTGGCGCGGTCGCTGTACAGCGCCACCGGCTTGCCGTGACGCTCCAGGTACGCACGCGTGGCCTCGAAATAGCTGAAGGTCGACTCCGTGGCCGTGAAGTGCAGGTGCATCAGGCGGCTCGTCGCGTCGTCCACGTACACCAGCAGCGTGCAGGCCGGCGCGCGCTCCTCGAACCAGCGATGGTCGCTGCCGTCGATCTGGATCAGTTCGCCCAGGCACGCGCGGCGCGCACGGGGCTGGTAGACCTTCGGCGGACGCTGCGCACGTGGAATCCATAGCCCGGCGTCTGCCATCAGCTTCCTGACCGTTTCCTTCGCGAGCCGGATGCCATGACATTCAGCGAGCTTCTCGCACGCCAGCGTCGGGCCAAAATCGGCGTAGCGCTCGCGGATCAGTGCCAGCGCGCGCAACGCCAGGCCTTCGTCGAGCTTCCGGTTGCCTGGCCGTCCGCGTCGGCCCGAAGCCACGCCCGCGGGTCCGTGTTCGCGATAGCGGATCACCAGTCGCTCAACCTGGCGCACGCTCAGACCCAGCCGTTCGGCGGCACGCCCGGGCTTCAAACCCGTCTCGGCCACCGCCTGGATCACCTTGAGTCGGTCAAGCTCTCGCATCGTCAGTGTCACCAGTTCGCCTGGTCGCATGGCTGGCTCCGCAGTTCGCACGAGCCGGTTAGCATGCCAGTGGTCAAAAACACGACATCTGTAAAT